>NZ_JAMBIZ010000016.1 GCF_025291715.1 Metasolibacillus sp. | reverse complement strand
TAAAAGGGCAGTTGAAAGTTCGATTAAATCGAACTTTCAACTGCCTAATTTAAATATTGGACTTTTTCAGTGCCCTCTTTGCAACAACCAGAACTTTTCCATTTATTATTTTTTCAATCGTACCACGACAACTTCACAATCTTCCACTGCTTCAAGACTATGCTTTTCGTTTGGCTCAAGCATTAACAGCGCATCGGCGTCAAGCTCTGTTATTTGCCCTTCCACATCAAATTTCACACGCCCTTTACGACAAACAATTAATACCTCACCAGGTGCTGTATGCTCTGCAATCGATTCGCCTGCTTTCAATTGTATATTCATCACATCGTAGCCTGCTCCTGCCGCGACTTTTCCTGCATGCTTCATCTTGTCCTGTAACAACTGCTCTATTTGAATATGTTGCATATCATGTACCTCCTTATTTAATAGCTAAAATTCCTTGCATATAAGCTGTGAAATAGTTAACTCAATTGCTTGAACATCATGTACAGCAGTATTTCGAAAGCCTACTATATTTCTTAATAATTTTTCATCAATAATATTTGCTTCTTCGTCCTCATTACCATAAACTATCACTTCCATCATATCATGCTTTTTACCATCGTTACAGTTGGCACACCTCTGTTAATATCCTCCTCAACAATTTGATAGCCAAGCCTTGTATAGAGACGGATATTACCATTCTCGCTTTTGTGCACTTTACATGTAACATATTTCAAATGTCGATTTGCGGCATACTGCTCTATATAATGAACCAGCTGTGTGGCAAGCCCTTTTCTTTGTGCAGAGGGGAACACAGATAGTCGTGAAAAATACAATATATCTGCTTCTAACTTGCATTTTACAACAACAACAATTTCATTTTGCTCTGTCAAACTAAAAATAATAGTACCTTCATCAAGCTCTCTTTTAACGGTCGCAGCAGTTTCCTTTAAAGCACTTGATAGAACGGAGTCACCTTCATAACGCTTGAATGCTGCATGTATAATTCGGATTATTACATTGTTGAATAGACATACTATCCCTCCACGCATATTAATACTATATATTGTATAAAAACGCTAAAAAGGAACCATCTGAAAAGATAGTATCTTTCCGGACAGCCCCTTTGAGAATAACCTATTAATAAGAATTCTTTAACATCAAACTCACAATATCGTCTTCTTGTATTGTATCAATTGCTATTTTATTGCGTTGCTTTTTCCCACATTTTATACACTCATGTATAAGTTGATAACCTTTTTTACTTGTATAATCCAAGTCAATTGGCTTCATTAAACCTCGACACTCACTTAAACGATCGCCAGGCTTTACATCCAAATGCTTTGAATACAAGCAAAATGGGCAATGATTGCGAAAGCTGCCATTTGTTAATGGCTGCACATATGCTTGACAATTTTCACATTGAAAAGCGGTATTTTCTTTTAATCTACTCAAACGTTATCTTCCTCCAAGATGAATTTTCATCTGAAGAAAAAGGGTTCCGTTCGTTTTCCTAATAGTGTTTCAGGCTTTTAAGGTGAATGAGCCAATTCACCGCCTTGCTCTACAAAGCGATTACTTCTAGTTCCTACTTCACGAGAACTTCTTTCATCTCTCGCTCCGAACCTCGATTGGTTTTATGCTTTTGTACCAACCACTGTAAGACGGACTTCTCCACCTTCCACTAGTATGTGTTCATCCTTAATCACTGACATCGGCAGTCGTCCCCTAGAAAACAACGCTTGAGTAAAAAATAAATTGAATCAAAAAATCACTCCACGATTGTAGATTATTCTCATTGTTTATTATGCCACAAATAGCTATAACAAAAAATCGAATCTTTCTTAGTTTACAGTCGTATAAAATAGTAATTAACATTTCATAATTGTGTCCAGCTTTTTTCCAAGCTCTTAAGAGGATTCATTAACTTGTGAAAACATTCATTGAAATTAAAATAAGGGGTGATACAATGTTGTGGATATTCGGCATTCCTTTTTTCGTTCTAGGCATCGCTAATAATGATTGGACATTTATTATACTCGGTATTACGTTATCCATTGTGTTTTACTTTGCGCAGAAAAAATCGAAAGAACAAAAATAATACATTGATAAAGCCCAACAATCATCTACATGACGATTGTTGGGCACTTTCTTTAATGAAACATTCCTCTATTTTCTTTCCCAGTTAGCTTTTCAATATGAATTTCGAAAAGCTCGATTTTCGGTAAAATTGGATAGCCTTCACGTTCAAATGTCCACTCTGGCTTGCCATACTTCACCATCAGTCGATCGAAAAATAAAGCTTTTTCAGATTCATCCTCAATACGTATAGCTGTGCCAAATAAGACAACGCTCGTGTACACTAACGCAGATTGACATGCATATTTTTTTCCGGGCTGTAACTCTCCCATTTCACTGACTTCAATACTCACTTTATTGTTTCTCTTTAAGTTTTCCCAGAAATGGCTTTGATGAATGTTGCCGATATGCAAATAAAGCTTATCTCCGCCTTCATACACATAAACAAAAGGTATAACATAAGGATATCCTTCCTCATCAACAGTTGCTACATGAGCAACTTTGCCAATTTTCAAAAGCTCCTGAGCTGCTTCCGTTGAAATTTCTACACGCTTATTTTCAATTAAACCTCTCAAATATTCCACCCCCAAAAGATATATCAATTATACATCTTTTGGATAACTACGTATAGTTTAAGTTTTCTGATAAATCATCCCACACAAAAAATACAATTCATATAAAGTAGAATTGTATTTTTAGGCTTTATTATTCACTTTTTGCTTATGCAAATACATTTGGCGATCCGCTATATTTATTAGCTGTTTAACTGTTACCCCATCTTGTGGGAAACAGGCATAACCAATGCTTGTAGAAATAGAGACGGCCTTGTCTTCAATAATAAACGGCTCCACTAATAGTTCATGAATTTTTGCAATTTGCTCATTATGCTGCTCAACAGAGGAAAGGTTTTCGACTAAGAGCACAAATTCGTCTCCACCTAGACGGGCAAAAACAGATTGTTCATCTGTCAACTGATGAAATCGCTCTGCAATCATTTGCAATAACTGATCTCCTTGCGCATGCCCCATGCTATCATTGACAGACTTAAATCCATTTAAGTCTAGGAAAAACAATGTGAATACAGCATCTTCCTGTTCAGTCAGACTTTCAATTCGATCAATAATAAATTTTCTATTTGGTAAATTCGTTAAACTATCATAAAATGCAAAACGCTTTAGACTTTTTGTAAATCCTATTGAATTTTGTAAGGATTTATTCAGCTTACGAATTCGCTCATAATGATTGGTCACATCATGAATTTCTAGCATAATATATATTTTATTATCCAATTCAATATGCCGTATTAACATATTTTGGCGCGGTTTCTTTGTAAACTCACCTTTGTCCTCGCAATCTATAAAATATTCATGCATAGCAGCTGAGCAAAAGTTCTTTTGCTTATTCCACAGAGCTTTTTCAAACATTTGAATGTATACTTTTTTATTTAAGCGTGGAATAACATGTGTTACTTGCTGCCCTTTAACATCACCTTCATCTTGACCTGTGTACTTTTTCAACCAGTCATTCCATAATTGGATATTTAAATGCTCGTCAAGCAAAATAATTCCATTACCTAACTGGTTAATAATCGTCAAATATAAATTATTCATCTGCGTCCCTACTAATCTCGTCCACTTTTTGTATTAAAAATTCAATAGATTCTAATGAGAATTTTATTAAAATGAGACCCATTACTTCAGATTCATCTACACCAAAATTCACATACAACAACAATATATTGCTTTCCTTTGTGTTAAAAAATGTTTTGCTGAACTCCCCTTGCTCATGCAAAACCACTTGCGGCACATCGTAGTCTAGCTTCATGTTAAGCAGGCTACCCATACCTCCCATTATTGCATTCAATATAATATTGCCAATTTCTTTCACAACATCAAAATCCTCATCACTAAAAGAGGATTCCTCCGCTTCCATCGTATATTCTTCACCT
The DNA here is from genome assembly GCF_025291715.1 of Metasolibacillus sp. Classification (GTDB taxonomy): domain Bacteria; phylum Bacillota; class Bacilli; order Bacillales_A; family Planococcaceae; genus Metasolibacillus; species Metasolibacillus louembei. The sequence continues at coordinate 70,308 of NZ_JAMBIZ010000016.1, read as the reverse complement.
AAACAAAGTGCAGTCACATACTTAATTTGCTCAGTTGGAAAAATAAATTCTGCTCTTCCCGAGAAAACGTTTCCAAATTTTAGCGAAGTAGACAAAATCGTTCCATTCAAAATAGGAATTAAATTTTCTCTATCTTCAGCACTTAAATCACTAATTGTTAACAACTCTACCTCTGGAACAGATAAGTAAATTCTTTTTTGAAGAATTTCTGACAGCAAGCTAGCCGCCTCACCAACAAATACGTTATACAATTCTTTTAATATGTCTTCTTGTGTAGTCGTAAGCACGGATTTCACCTTTCTATCAATGACTGGATTTCACCAAGCTTGTCAACATTTATTGGTTTATTAATAAACTTTAATGCTCCAGCCGCCAAAACTTCTTCACGTACTGTTGCTTGGACATCTGCTGAAAGTACAATAACTTTAGCCTCTGGGAATTTTTCAAGCAATTTAACAATTGCCTCCTGCCCAGTCATATTTGGCATTAATAAATCTAAAAAAACTAAATTAGGTAAGAACGACTCATATTTTTCTATACATTCAACACCATCGTCAGCAGTTTCATATACAGCATCAGGATATATAGATTTTAACGTTTTTATAGTTATTTTTTGAGAAAATGCAGAATCATCAACAACAAGTATCTTCATAAAATTCCCCTTTCCTTTAAATAAACTTATTAATTTATAATAGCACATCAATTAGTTATTTTAAATCATTCAATCACAATATTAGCAAAAATATCACTGTTTTATAGGAAAATAAAATCAAAAGGAGAAAACGAAAATAGTTCTTAAGGTTATTAATTAATATAAATTTTGTAAATAATCTATATATATTGACTCAACGCAAAATATATATCATTATATGCCCCATCACTACAATAATTTCTATCATGCTATAATACGAAAAGCATAAAAGGAGGGGTTTTATGAATATATTCGAATACCAGCAATGGGTTACGGAGTTTTATAAAAAGCGTAATTGGTATGAATTAAGCCCATTTATTCGTGTAAATTTTTTAACAGAAGAGGTTGGTGAAGTTTCTCGAGCCATTCGCACAATTGAGATTGGGCGTGACCGTCCAGATGAAACAGCACTAACAAAAGCTGAGCAAATCGATAATTTAAAGGAAGAACTTGGCGATGTACTTGATAACCTTTTCGTTCTAGCTGATAAATACGATATCGATTTAACAGAAATAATGCTTAGTCATAAAGAGAAGCTAACAAGTCGATATAAATAGAAGGGGAAATCTCCCCCCTTCTTAATTTACATATTTATGTGAGCCATCACAGTTAGGCATCCGCTTTGAGTGCCCACAAATGCAATCGCGTAAACCTTTACCATTGAAAATACGTCCCATGTTTTTTTCGATGCGTGTCGTTTTCGTTTTTGATTGCTTTGCTTGTGCAAAATGATAAATATATTCACGCTGTCTGCCTGGTGTCAATGACTCAAAGGCCTCTTTAAATGTAGCATCCTCATCGAACTTACTTTGTAACTCCTCTGGGATTTCAATTTCTGGGTCCTTCTTTGTTTCCACTTTCAGACCTGCTGCTTCTACTTCGATTGCTTCATTAATATATTCCTTAATAACCGGCTCAAGTTGCTGTATTTCCTGCCAATTTTTAAAACGAATTTGGCGAGCTGCTTGTACCTTTTCCGTTTGTTGCACTAAAACTCCTGCTGGATCCTTCAACAACGCTCCTTTATGAAATAGCAATGCACAGTAATCTTTAAAACCATGGATGAGCACAATATTTTTATTTTTTAGCGTATAACAAGGATGCATCCACTTGAAATCCTCTGTTAGCCCGCTATCCAATGCAATTTCTCTTAATGCTTTAAACTCTTCTTTCCATGCCGTAGCATTACTTAAAAACTCATCTACTTTAGGATTCGTCATTTTTTACCTCCTCATTCTTATCATTGACGCCACAAATAACACCTGCATACACATTTTCCAATAAATTCGCTCTCATTTCCTCTACTAATGCTTCGTATTGTGTCATTTTAAATCCCCCCGATTTATTGCAAATAAGATAGTGTATCTACTACTTCACAAAGTCCACTTTCCTCAAGGAATTTTGCGACAATAGAAACATGTGAAACTCCAACGATAAAAATAATTCGCTCCTTGTCTGTTTCCATTAATCGAGTTAAATTCGAAAAGAGAATTAGATTTCTTTTATACCACCAGCTCAACCAATCAATGCCAATGTACTTGTTGAAATGACCAACTCTTGCTAAATTAATATACATTTCCACATCTATTATTAAAATAACAAAAACCTAAAAGAAAGTAAAAATAGTGACTAAGGCTCTTCTCATAACTGTTAAACTGCTTACTGAGCCTTCCCTTCTAGTACACATTATGCTATAATACACTTCGTCACTTCAACGCATCGAAGCGTAAAAGTATGTAATTAGAGGAGGCTCCTTATGTTAAAAGCAAAAACAACCCCTGTATTTTGGGAAGCACTTATAATTGTTTTCGTAATCATTGGCGTTATGAGTGCTAGCATTATTAAATTTAGCGCACCACCACATATACCTATTCTTATTATCGTCATATTGCTCATTGCTTATGGTTTACTAAAAAAAGTACCGTTCCAACAGCTCCAGCAAGGAATGATGGACGGAGCACAGTCTGGACTCGCTGCTGTTTTTATTTTTTTCTTAATCGGCATACTTATTAGCAGTTGGCTTATTAGCGGAACGATTCCAACATTAATTTATTATGGTTTTTCCATAGTTAGTGCTAGCTTCTTCTTTGCAATCGTGTTTATTATTACATGTATTATTGGCATTACTATTGGTAGCTCATTAACGACCGTCGCAACAGCAGGTGTAGCCTTTATTAGCATTGCGAGTGCGCTTGATTTATCGCTCGCATTAACAGCAGGTGCCATCGTATCAGGGGCATTTTTTGGTGATAAAATGTCACCACTTTCTGATACGACAAATTTAGCATCAAGCATTGTTGGTATCGACCTATTTGAGCATATTAAAAATATGGCTTGGACAACTGTGCCTGCTTTCATTCTTTCAATTATTGCTTATGCCATTTTGTCGCCGAAGCATACAACTGTATCTCTTACAAATGTCGAAACTTTCCAAGCCGCATTACTTGAAACAAATTTAGTACATTGGTACGCTTTATTACCTCTCGTATTATTAGTTATTCTATCAATAAAAAAAGTGCCTGCATTAGTGACACTAGCAATCGGTTCGATATTTGGTATTGCGTTATCCTTTTTGCATGACCCACTTTCCCTAACAGCTATTTTAGACATTTTATTTAATGGTTATGTGCCAAATACAACGAATGAGGCCGTTAATGCACTACTACATCGTGGAGGAATTGCGAGCATGTTTTTCACGATTACATTAGTATTGCTTGCTTTGAGCATGGGTGGCCTATTATTTACATTAGGCATTATTCAAAGTATCTTTGCTAAGCTTGAAGCTTCCTTAACAACAGTACGCTCTGTTATTACAGGCACTGCGATTACAGGCATTGGCGTAAATACGTTAATTGGTGAGCAATATTTAGCTATTTTATTAACAGGGGAAGCTTTTAAAGAGCAATATAAAAAAGTTGGGCTTGCCCCTAAAAACTTAGCACGTGCAATAGAAGACTCTGGAACAGTTGTTAACCCTCTTGTCCCATGGAGTGTCTGCGGTATTTTTATTACAGATATACTGGGTGTCTCTACAATCAACTATTTCCCATTCGCGTTCTTCTGCCTACTTGGGCCTGTTTTAACAGTGTTTTTCGCATGGAGTGGAAAAACACTGTCGAAAATTTAAAACAGCTATCTAATTCAATTGTGATTTGCTTGAATTAGATAGCTTTTCTTTATTTACTTGCGATTACTGGAACCCATAATTCACTACTAGGCACTCGGTCTGGCGCTAATTGATTTTCGATACATGGTAGATTCGCTAATTCATAGCCTGAGGTTGGCAGCCACTCTGTATATAAGCGTTGCCATGCCTCTGAAATATTTGGGAAAACAGCCCATGTACTTTTTGGCAATACGATTTTCTCCATATCCGTTGGTAGCTCGCCTGTATAGCGACAGCCCATCAAATAGTCAAAATCTTCATCTGTAATCGCCGCTTGTTTACCTACTACTCCTAAGATGCCCTCCATTTTGCATTGTGGATGCTCCCATGACATATCAATTAGTCGATGTAGCAGCCCGTTTTCTGTTGCCTCTCCCCACAGCTTTGGAATAACTTGAAAAGCATCCCTTGTTGTCACCTTTTGTTTAATACCTACAATCTCAATTTCAAAATCCAACACTTCAATTCTGTAATCCATTTCTACAGCCCCTTTAATTGAAATTTGAAAGGAAAGTCTCGGAATGGCTTTTAATTCAATCCCTTTATTACGAGCTGCTGTTGGATTCACTCCATGGAGGCTCTTAAATGCGCGACTGAAGGCATCTGGAGAATCATAGCCATATTTAAGGGCAAGATCAATAATTCGAACATCACTATTATTTTGAAGCTCAAATGCCGCAAGTGATAGGCGTCTTCGTCGAATGTACTCAGACAAAGTCATTCCTGTCATAGATGAAAACATTCTTGGAAAATGATACTCAGGACAGCAAGCCAATCTCGCTACTTCTTTAAATTCTATTTCATCTACTAAGTTTTCTTCAATATAATCCATCGCTCTATTTACTCTCTCTAACCAATCCATAAGTTCTCCTTTCAATACCTACTATAGGTGAGGACCTGTTGTTCTATCCGACATTTGATGCTCAATAAATGTCGGGTATCAGATATTTTCTCTGGGCTAGCCACTCTTTTTTACTTAATAGCGCTTCAATTGTCCTTCATCATAAAACCCTTCTACAAATGCTTTTTCAAAAAACATCGGTAGTCGCTCCTCCATACCTTCTACAAACTGGAGCTGCGCTAACTCATTCTTATGTACCCAAAACACATCGCCCTCATCCGTTTTATGTAATAGTTTCCCACTGTATACACTCGTTCTATAATTAAAAACAAAATAGCTTTCATCTTTGTCCTTGTTATACCATTGAATAATGCCGCATGGCTCTAAATTTGAAATCGTTAAACCTGTCTCCTCTTTTATCTCTCTAATAGTAGATTCAACAATGCTTTCACCCTTTTCCACATCCCCTCCTGGAAATGTAATGCCCTTCCACGATTTAACCCGATTTTGTACGAGCACTTTATTATTTTCTTTATCATAAATCATACACATATTCGTTAATGTAACATTAGCCATCGTTTACTTACCTCCCTCTTTTATTAGAATAGCATTGTTCAAACTTCACATGAAAATATTTTAATGATTCAAAAGATACCTTTACAAAAACGAACACACGTACTATATTGAACTTAATAAAAAACAATCTACATCTTTAGCATCATTTTAATATATTTGACAATAAATGATTATTAATCAAGAAAGCTCATTTGTATAATTGAAAATAAAGAGGTGGGAATATTGCGAATTTATGCCAAAGTAAAATCTATAGGTAAACGAAAGCCCGTACTAGAGCTACAGCCTTTTGATATAGCGCCCGCTGAAACGTTGCGTGAGCTTATTACACAAATCGTGCAGCAAAACGTCCAATCATTTAACGAAGAGAAACCATTCACACGCTATTTATTAGAAGAAGATATCGAAACTGCTTATGCACACGGAAAAGTAGGGTTTAATCATAAGTACAATGACCAAAAGCAATCTGAGCAAGCTGCAATTGAGGAGGCGCTGTTAGCATTTGAAGATGGCATCTATAAAGTGCTTCATGGCGAGAAAGAGCTTACTACATTAGATGAGTCTTTACATATAAATGAAGATGATATTTTTACATTCATTAAGCTAACAATGCTATCCGGACGCTTATGGTAAAAATATGGAAGTGGTTCACAAAACTTTTGAAAAGAGAGGCGGAAAATCCTTTGAAAGAGCAATTATTGGAGTTTTTACAATCAATCGAGCAAAAAGCAAAAAAGGAAGGCTATGAATATCCATATGACCATGTGGAGAAATTCGAGATACTAATTAAAGAGCATAAGCTAACGACTGTTGAGCAATTATTTGATGTAGGGCTTTTAGCTGCTTTAACGACACTTTATGATCGGGATTTTGCTGAAGAGCTAAAAGTTTATTGCATTAAACAAGTAACTCAAGCCTTTCAACAAGGTATGTACCGCCGCTCAGCACATAGTGATTCCATTGATCAGCATGCTAGTAACATTTTGTCTATGATTCTAGCTGGCACACTAAATAAAGATGTCAACGTTGTTGATACGCTAAGCCACTGTCAAGCAAGGTATTATCGAGGTATTGTTAATTTTTATGTTGACCAAAAGGAAAAGCCAGTCGCTTCACAGGATTTTGTTGAGGCAAAGTTTGCTCAATTATTAGCGGAAGATGATACAGCAGCTGTGCAATATGTACATGAAGCTATTTTCGGTGAAAACAATGTAGCGATGTTATCCCATCAATTAATTCGAAGCATTGTTGGCAGCAATAATATGAAGCTCGTTGAATGGCTAGGACAGCTATTGCTTGCTGCCCAACGTCAAGAAGGTACGCGTCAAGCTATTTTAGAAAATGTAGATAAAGGCACACCTCAAGTGCTTATTTACTTTATGAAGCTCGTAAAAGAAAACGATTTATTACGCTTTTCCTCTGTGCAACGCGCCGTAGAAACATGGGTTGGTCTAGCCTACACTGTAGATGATAAAAAAATCATACAGAAATTGCTTGATATTTCCTATGACCTTTTAACGAAGAAAAGGGATATTGAACCACTTTTGCAATCAGAAGATGCTATTGAAAACTATGCGGCACTCTGGGCAATTGCTACACTTGATGTGCAAAATATTAAGCCTGCTTTACAACACCTGTTCCAAGGTAAAAAACATCAAATACTGTCAGCTTTATACTTTGCTCATGCAACAAATCTCGAATTTTACTTACGCTTCCCAATTATAGATGTAATTATGGAGCATGATGATTTAGATATTTTAACACTTGCTATGCAGGATGTTTTACCAATCTCTATGTATTCAAAATATCATTTTTACGATAACAATATACACCCTGATTACTTTGAGCATTATCCAAAAGCATTCATTACACGTCTTGAGCAAGTAGCTAAGCTGATGAAAAAGCAGGAGCACACATTACAAGGTAAGCCGCTTCCATGGGTAAATTACACATTGACAAAGGAATACGTAATCAATGGAACAATGCTGCTAGCTGTTTACTGGAAAGACCTTGATTATGTCATGAAAATTTATGAAAAGCGCGAAGCATTAACACCAAATCAACGTGAAAATTTGCTTGGCTTTATAGTAGAAAAATTAAAAATGCCTATAGCCAAGTCATTTTTAGTGGAATGTTTACAGGAGCGTGGCACCCGTGAGCTCGCTTTAAAGTTGATTAAAGAGCAAAAAGAGCCATTAGACGATGCGCAAATTGAAGCTGTCGAGCAGCTCTTTTATTTAAAATCTGGTGCAACAAAGCAAGCGCTTGTTAAAGTGCTTATAGCACAGCCACCGACAAAAATAATAGAAAGTGCCGAGCGTTTAGTAAAAAATTCGAAGCAAGACTTACGCTTAGGTGGATTAGAGCTATTAGTAGAATTAAAAAAAGCGAGTAATATTAGCAGTCAGGAAATCTCCACAATTACAGGGTTTATCGCTAAGCCTACTGTCAAAGAACAAGAATTGATTGATGTTTTAGTGGAAGATACTAGTCAAAAAACACTTGCAGGTGGTTATGGTATTTTTAATCCAAATTACTCTAAAGAAGCTATCCCACCGCTAAAAATAACAATTAACAATGCGACACAAGCAATAACATCCTTTGATATAGAAAAACTCAAGCCAAAACTGCGACGTCTATCGGATTTATTTGAGGAAAACGCTGCCTATGAGTATCAGGCACGTGGGTGGAATGGTAGCAGTTATGATGCAATCCTTGGTAACTATTTCAGCCCACTTTTCGGCACTGAAGGCGAGCATATACACGCCTATCCTTTAGCAGATGTTTGGCTACAGTGGAAAGAGGATGTACAATTTACAAACCTCGATTGCTTATCGGTTATCCTTTTCGCAAAACAAGGTTATTATGGCAAAGAGCCATGGGATCAAGGCTTAACTGAGGAGGCAAGAGAGACATTATCACAATGGATTAATTTCGATAATATCAATGACTTCAATTATTGGATCAATACATTAGCACATAGCAAAAAAATATGCGATATTATCGGCTTGCTCTGCAATACAGAATACGACCATACAGAAATTTTCAACTACGCACATAGCGCACTTGTCGAGATGTTCCAAAAACTCTCAGCAGAATGGTTTAAACGTATTAATATAGAGTCTGAATGGTCTAAAGATACTTATGAAACATACTCGCTTTACCGAAGTTTAATGTGGTTTTGTGAGCGTTACCTTGATACAGAGCAACAATTCATACAGCTCTTCTCTCTTCGTGCAGCAATTACTACATTACATGAACAGCATAACCGAGAAACAAAGCAAGGTGCTGCTTACTTACCGATTTTATATTCGAATGATGAAGCAATTGCACGTGCACATAGTTTAGGGCTTGTACCGATTGACGCTTGTTATTTAAAAATGTTTAACCCACTTGAAGATCGATACCATGCAGCAGATTTATTCAATTCAAAAAAACGTGAAAAATTGGTTGTTAGCTATCCATTTTTAGCTGAAGTATATGATAAATCAGCCAATCGTATTATCGATATTGAATTGAGTCGAGGTGATTTACGTACTGAAGTAAGCCATTTAGCCAATCATTCATTAATGCCGATTGTTGGAGTAAATGATTTTACACGTATTTTGCATGCTTTAAAGGGTCTCACATTAGTGCGTGGCTATGCATGGGCAGGTGACTATACAAAGCGCGAAGTTTTTTCAAGTATGCTAAGACATTGTCAACCAGCACTTGAAGATACAGTAGAGAATTTAGCAGGAGCATTAAAAGCATATGATATTACAGAAGAAGAGCTATTAAATGCGATGATGTATACACCTGCCTATACTTCGCTTGTAAATGAATATTTAGGCTGGGCTGGGCTTGAAAGTGCTGCATGGTATTTCCGTGCACATACAACGGACACGTTAAGCGATGAAAGCATGAGCCATATTCAACTTTATACGAATATTACAGCAACTGAATTCCATGATGGTGCTTTCGCAAAGGAATGGCTACTAGAATGCTATAAAGAGCTTGGCAAAAGTCGCTTTGACAAACTATATGAAAGTGCCAAATATATGTCAGAGGGTGCGACTCATCGACGCTCTCAAATGTTCGCAGATGCTGCACTTGGTCATTTAAAGCTTAAACCATTAATGGAGGAAGTTGCTGATAAGCGTAATAAAGATAAGCTACGTTGTATCGGTCTTATACCACTCAACAAGCGTAATCCACTGAAAGATGCGTATCAGCGCTATCAATTTATTCAAACATTTTTACAGGAAAGCAAGCAATTTGGCGCACAGCGAAAAGCAAGTGAGAGCTTAGCTTGTCGCATCGCTACTGAAAACTTAGCACGTAACTTAGGTGATGATGTAACACGCTTTATATGGCGTATGGAAATTTTCGAATTAGATACAATTCAAAAGTATTTTGAGCCTATTGCTGTCGACGATATTACACTACATTTACAGGCGGATGACAAAGGTCTTGTTAATTTTGTTGTGGAGAAAGCTGGCAAACCGTTAAAATCTGTACCAGCTCGCCTGAAAAAGAACAAAATTGTCGAGGAAATAACAGAAGTACGTAAGCAATTACGTGAGCAACAAAGCAGATCACGCAAAGCATTTGAAGATGCGATGGAAAAGGGAATTATCTTTACATTTAGTGAAATGAAGAACTTACTTGCACATCCTGTTTTAGCACCGATGCTAGAAAAGCTATATATTGTTAGCGGTGCAACAATTGGCTTAATTAAAGATGTGGAGCTTGATGATGATGCAGAAGTGCGCATTGCACATCCATATGATTTATATGAGTCAAAAAGATGGGCTGAAATCCAGCATGAAGTTTTCACAGAAAAGATTGTACAGCCATTCAAGCAAGTATTTCGTGAGTTATATGTTGTCAATGCAGATGAAAGTGAAAAAAATGTTTCCTCACGCTATGCAGGACATCAAATTCAACCACAGAAAACGCTTGCTCTATTAAAAACACGTGGCTGGTTAGCTAGCTATGATGAAGGACTGCGCAAAATTTATTATGACCAAGATATCGTTGTAACAATGTATGCCATGGCAGATTGGTTCTCACCAGCAGATATCGAAGCACCAACGCTTGAATACGTCGCATTTTATAACCGTCGCACAGGTAAGCCAATATTATTACAGGACGTACCACCTCTTATTTTCTCTGAGGCAATGCGCGATGTTGATTTAGTCGTGAGCGTAGCGCATGTTGGTGGTGTAGACCCAGAGGCGAGCTTCTCGACAATTGAAACACGTGCCGCAATTGTACGTGAATTAACACAAATGCTGAAGCTAAAACAAGTAACTCTGGAAAAGCAATATGCATTAATAGAAGGCTCACTTGCACGCTATAGCATCCATTTAGGCAGTGGTACTGTGCATAATGTTGGTGGCGCAATGATGCCAATTTTAGCTGTTCAATCACAGCATCGTGGACGCATTTTCCTGCCGTTTGCTGACGAAGACCCACGCACAGCAGAAATTATGTCGAAAATCGTGCTGTTAAGCGAAGACAGCAAAATTAAAGACCCTTCGATTTTACAGTGGATTAAATAACATATCCTTCTCTTAATAAAAAGGTCATTAGGAAATACAGATAGGTATCTGTTTTTCCAATGACCTTTTCTTTATTCATTTAGTAAAAAAATAATATTGATAATCGATTCCTCATATGGGTGAATGGATTTTATAGTTTCTAGCACTTCTTTGATTTTCATGTGCCTACAGTGCAACTCCATTTTACACTCCGTTCCAAATGAAATGCCCTCTTTTAATGTTTTGTGCTACTTCCCTAAATAAACAAACTTCCGCAGCACCCATTCCACTGGTCCTATTGAAAAACGTTTACTATATAAATTCGCTAAGTACAATTGCAGCGAATAAATCACTAACGCAACTAACAGACCAAGTGCTACACCTAGCTCACCAAAAAAGCCTAAGCCGTAACCATAGAAAATTGTCGTACAAATAAGCGATTGCATTAAATAATTTGTTAATGACAGACGCCCTAAACTAACGAAGCTTTGTGCATACTTGCTTTCCTGTGCCGACATAAAAATAATTACAAACAGTGCCATATAACCAATTGCGAGCATGTACGCTCCTACACCATGCATTAATTTTGCGACAAAGTGGTCAAAGAATAGCAAGGATTTACATAATAAACCTATCGGAATAAACACTATTAAACGCTTGAGCAATGCCTTCTTGTCAGCAATATGCTTAAAGAAGTCAACCTTTGCTGCAGCCATTCCAAGTAAAAGAAATGGACCAACAGCGAAAAAGGATAGGACAACCATCATCACGAAGGCCACTATTAAACCTATCATATAGAAAATCAATGGCACGTCATCCGTTGGAGCAATACGGTTTTGAACAACCTCTAAATATGAGCCATTTTTTACAATATCCAGTGTTGTTGCCATATCTGCTGCCATAAGTGTCATCATGTCTGTTTTGACTATCGTAAGTGGTAGCATACAAAGTGCTAAAAGGGCTGCCCATATTAAAAGCGTTTTGATTTTACGTTTGATAAATAACATAAAAATAAGTAAACCCGAGCCATACATGAGTAAAATATCGCCATCCCAAACGAATGTAATATGTAAAAGACCTAATAAAATTAAGCCAATTGCGCGTCTCCATAAAGGACCTCGCGTTTTTAACTCCCTTTTCTCTAGTGAACGAACAAATAAAATAACACCATAGCCAAATAAAAAGCCAAAAATCGGATAAAACGAAGCTTCCACAAAAACCTTCGTAAAATAGAACGCAATTTTATCCATCCATGCTGTCGGCTGAATCGCCGCTAATGTCACATTGGCATATTGAAAATGCAGCATATTGGCAATCAAAATACCAAGTAACGAAAACCCTCTTAATGCATCAATTACTTCAATTCTTTTCTTCATTAAAAACCTCTATTCTTCAAATGATAAATTTACTGGCTCATCCAATATATCGGATTGAATTTCCAAATTTGTAGATAATACACTCTCGTCTACTTCTTCAAATGTCAATTGATCTACCCATACTTGACCACGTCCTGATAAGATGATGCCAAATGAAATAACAGTGCTTTCTTTAGGCACATCCAATACAATGGAATATAAACTCCAATTCGTTGTTCCCGTTATCGAACGATTGCTCATATTATCGAACTGTATAGTATCCCCATTGGCATTGTCCACTCGCATCCACATACTTGAAAACAGCCCGACATCCTTTGTTTTCAAAAAGCCAGAAAGTCGGATGCGCTTGTTCACATAATTGTCTGCTTTAAATTGCTGCATCATCGTTGCAAAGCTATCCCCTTCTAAAACCGTTTTCGATTTTAAATAACCTGATGCTTTACCTTGATGTACAACTGCATGGTCTACACCCATTTCATAATTATATAGGTCTGAGCCACTTAAAATCCAACCTTTTACTGATTTATCCATAAATGATTCCTCCTTATTTTTCCACATAATTGACATCAGTTTGCGGTATTGCCCTGGGGGTAAATGATAATATTTTTTAAACGCCCTTGTAAAAGCCTCCTGTGATTCAAAATAATTGTGAAAGGCTATATCAATAATTTTTTCCTTCGTATATAGCAGCATTGCTGAGGCACTTGCTAAGCGACGCATTCTTATATATTCCGCAATGGACATGCCAACATATTTTTTAAAAACCCGATGAAGATGAAACTTAGAAAACCCTGCATGCTTGGCGATACGCTCAATTTCCAATGGCTCATGCAAATGCTCTTCTATATAATTAATCACTTTATGCAAAGCGGCTCCCTCCCTTCATAAATAGCATAGCAAAATCAACAATCGCTTTTTTGATTTTATTTGCTAAATAAAAAAATGATAAATTTATCAATAACAAACGAATATAACAGTGAACAGCTTTTCGCGGAAAATGTTCGATTGAAGTGAGGTGCGTTATGGACGACAAAATTATTGCCTATATCAAACAACAACATGAGCAGGGTATTTCTTTATTGCTTGGGCAATACGGTGGCTTGATGAAATCGATTATGTATAATACAGTGATGGAAATGGTACAAACATTAAACATTATCAAGGTGCTTCTTTCGTTAATCGTGACTTATATTTACAGGTGCTTGCTAATGAACAGCCTATTAGCGAAAAAATAAAAATTAATTAAAAGCATATTGCCTTATCGGAGAAATAATTCACGAAAAAATCAGAAAATTAAACACATTTTGTGGTATTATTTCTTAACGGAGGTGTATTTAATTTGAATATATTAGCGAAAGTTAGTCAATTTGCTGGAAAAACATTTGCGATTTGGGTATTAGTGTTTGCAGCATTTGCTTTTTTCCTTCCTGACCAATTTACATGGATTGCTCCATATATTTCAATTTTACTTGGAGTGATTATGTTTGGAATGGGGATGACCATTTCAGCAAGCGATTTTAAGGAAGTTGGGAAGCAGCCTGTGAAAGTAATAGTTGGGGTGTTGGCCCAATTTATCTTAATGCCATTACTTGCTTTTGCTTTAGCAAAAGGACTACAGCTAGAGCCAGAAATCGCGATTGGTGTTATTTTAGTTGGCTGTTGTCCTGGTGGTACAGCATCAAATGTTATGACTTTTTTAGCAAAAGGAAACTTAGCACTTTCAGTAGCCATTACATCTGTATCTACATTGTTAGCACCCATTGCTACACCAGCGCTGATTTATCTACTTGCAAGCGAATGGATGGAAGTATCCGCTGCTGACATGTTTATGTCTGTCATTAAAATTGTGCTTATTCCAATTATATTAGGTCTTATTGTGCAAGCATTCTTTAAGCAACAAGTACAAAAAGGGGCAGATGTGTTACCACTTATCTCTGTTATAGCAATCGTACTTATCGTTGCAGCTGTCGTTTCAACAAGCAAAGATAAAATTGTAGAGTCTGGGCTAATCATTTTTGGCGTTGTCATTTTACATAATGGTCTTGGCTATTTATTAGGTTTTTTAGTTGGCAAGCTATGTAAATTCACATATGCTGACCAAAAAGCAATGGCCATTGAAGTCGGCATGCAGAACTCAGGATTAGGTGCTGCTTTAGCAACGGCCCATTTCAGCCCATTAGCTGCTGTACCTAGCGCTATTTTCAGCTTTTGGCACAATGTTTCAGGAGCTCTTCTTGCTACCTATTGGGCAAGAAAAGCGGAGCGTAAATAAATGAATGAATGAATGAAAGCCAATGAAATTTTACATACTGTAGAATAACATTGGCTTAATTTATGTCGAATTTTTAAAGCTATTGTAAAGGTAGTGTAAATTTTTATTTAATTGATTGTAAACTGTATATACACCTAGTTAAAACTTCTGAATAATATAGACGAGCTACTATATAAAGAAAGGGTGTCATCAATTGACAATTAATATACAAGAAATGATTTTTCAATTTCTTGGAGGTCTCGGGTTATTTTTATTTGCGATAAAATATATGGGGGATGGCTTGCAAAAAGCAGCAGGTGACCGTCTACGTGATATTTTAGATAAATTCACAACAAATCCATTAATGGGTGTGCTTGTTGGGATTGCTGTCACAGTTCTTATTCAATCTAGCTCTGGGACAACTGTTATTACAGTAGGTTTAGTGAGTGCCGGCCTTATGAAGCTACGTCAAGCAATTGGCGTTATTATGGGGGCAAATATTGGAACAACTGTCACAGCATTTATTATTGGTATCGATGTTGGTGCCTACGCATACCCTATTATGGCATTAGGAGCTGTTTGTTTATTTTTCTTTAAGAAAAATACGGTTCAAAATATTGGACAAGTCCTTTTTGGGTTCGGAGGACTATTTGTTGGCTTGGAGCTAATGAGTGGTGGGATGAAGCCACTTCGCGATTGGCAGCCATTTTTAGATTTAACTGTACAAATGGCGGATATCCCAATTTTAGGAGTAGTTGTCGGAACAATTTTCACATTAATTGTACAATCATCCTCCGCAACAGTAGGTATTTTACAAGGCTTATATGCTGAAGGGCTAATTCCTTTACAAGGCGCTCTTCCTGTTTTATTTGGAGATAATATTGGAACAACAATTACCGCGATTTTAGCTGCTTTAGGTGCTTCTGTTGCAGCTAGACGAGCGGCTGCTACACATGTACTATTTAATGTTGTTGGGACCATTATTTTTATGCTTTTATTAGGGTTGTTCACAAATTATGTAGAATGGATTTCTGGGGTACTGAATTTAGATCCTAAAATGCAAATTGCGTTTGCACATGGAACTTTTAATGTAGCCAATACAATCGTTCAGCTACCATTTGTTGGTGCTTGGGCATATTTTGTAACAAAATTAATTCCTGGTGAAGATTCAATAATTGAGCACTCACCTAAATTTTTAGATAAAAACTTAATTGCAAAATCACCATCTGTTGCGCTTGGACAAGCTAAAATGGAAGTTGTTCGCATGGGTGAATATAGCATTCAAGGTTTAGAAGAAACGTTAACAATGTTAAAAACAGCGAATATGAAATCCACTGATAAAGTGGCACAATTAGAGGAAGCTATTAATAACTTAGATCGCAAATCAACAGAGTATTTGGTGGAGCTATCGAAACAACCTTTATCAAGCCACGATTCTCAAGTGCATCATGCGCTATTTGAAAATATTCGTGATATTGAACGAATTGGTGACCATGTCGAAAATATTGTGGAATTATTACAATATCGAGAGAGCAACCGTGTACGTTTAAGTGCACAGGCATTACAAGAGCTAGAGGAAATGTTTGCATACACAATGGATACGGTCAAAATGACAATTGAATGTTTAGATAAACGGGATATCAATTTAGCAAAGCAAGTGATTGATCATGAAAATGAAATTGATAATATGGAGCGCCGTTTACGTAAACTTCATATTAAGCGATTAAATGAAGGCACTTGCTCTGGTTCAGCAGGCATTGTCTTCGCAGATATCGTAAGCAACTTAGAGCGAATTGGCGATCATGCTTCAAACATAGCTGAAACGGTTCTTGCTTAAAAACAGGCTGTTGGGAAAAATCCCAACAGCTTGTTTTTTATTATTAGCAATGCCCTGTCAATGGAAACATGAAATTCCCCATCAACAACGGCTTTTTCGAGAAAACAAATAAAGCATCATCATCATTTGGCTTAGTTATTGCTGGCATGTTTTCCATTGTAAAATAGCATATAACCTTTTTCGTCGTTACCTTCACAACACTTGCCAGTATCGCTTCCATATTCGGTGCATCTAATGCAATAATATCAAAAATATGGAGCGTCCCCTCTTCCTCCTCCATTAGTACAATCGTTTCTAAATCCTCTATATAAAAGATTGCCTCCTTAAATGGAATTGTGAAATAAAACATTAACAGGTTCGCATTGTTTTCCACATCTAACATATTTGAATTAATAAAACGGTTTTGTGCAAATTTTTCGAGCAAGGCACTATCATTTTCAATCGTTAATTGCTTGAGTTTCGTATCTCTCACTTCAATAGGATTCTTCTCTAAATCTAAGCTAAACTCACTTTCATCAATGCGTGTAAAGCCAAATTTCGGATAAAAATCCAGTACCGTTTCATTTGCAAATAGAAACATAAAATCGCATTGCGCTTCATATTCATCCATAACATGCTGCATCAGTTTTCGCGATAAGCCTTGGCTGCGATAGCTTTCGTCTGTCATGACTGTGCCAATTTGAATAGCACTATATTTTTCTCCATCAATTACAACTGTCATTTTATTAATAGAAGCATTTGCAATCACTTTTCCATTGTCAATAAATGAATATGGCACATATTGCTCATTCCAGTAGCCTCGTTCATACCAAGGTCTAAAATCAAGCTCAAATATTTTCATCGCTAGCTCGTTAAAGCTCTCTCTTATGCTTTCATTATGACAGTAATCTTTAATAAATTCATAGTTTGCCAAGTACAGTTCCTCCTATGTATTACTTACTTTTAAAATAATATGCGTGCAACATAAGCGCAACGATATGTGTGGGACAGTCCTCTTGCACATCCAATACATGGACATTGCTGATTATATGATTACGCTTCATTGTTCCTACTGTACCTGGCGTACCCTGTAATGCAATAGCTGATGAAACAGTTGCTACTGAAGTAGTGAATGTTTTATCAGCAAATGTCAATTCCATCATCTCCTTTAATTTTACAGTATTCTTTATATTTATGCGTGCATATGCCTGACCAATGACCACACCATTTTTGTATATTTCCCAATGCTCTTGTGTCAACGAGCGGTTTTTAGATTTCCAGCGCACAATATAATTGTCCTTATCTAGTTGTAGCTCCAATGTTAAATACCAGTTTGAGCCTACAATATCAGCGACAATTCGCTGCCACTTCTTTTCAAAATAACGCCTTATATATCCCCGTTTAACATTCCCTTTGAATAAAGGCTTGTTAGTCAAAATGGTGGTCTGCCGCTCATAAAATGACCAGCCCGCTATATTATTAGGCTGATAATTCTCTTCCTTTTGTGCAAGCCATTTACTCAAAAAGCAAATGCATAGTGCTGCAATCAGCAAAAGAAAAGTGGAGACAAATGCAGTCATGCTAAATAATCCATAAACTAAATATCTAGCGAGAATTGCCAATTGCACTAATACAAAAAGCAAAATTAAATGGTACATGTTTTTCACCTCTAGTTATTAGAAATTTCATCCATTAATCCTCCCAATAAAAAATCGCATCCCATATTAAATATTCTCTCGGCTCTCTCAAAATCGTTGCAATATTTGCTTTAAAAGGGAGGGGCTTTTCCACATCTTCCTTATGCAAAATTGTATAATTATATTTCATAAAAAGACGCTGTAAGCCTTCATATAGCTCGTTTAAATGTGGTGGAATTAGCAGCTCCTGTGGAGTAGCTAAAAAAGTCCCTCCACCACTCAACCATTTTCCTTCTAAATAGTTATCCGATTTGTTCCCAGTGCCAATTAAAACAACAGGTGCAAGCATACTAATTTGTACAATAAGGCCCTCTTTCTCTTCTTGCACTACACTGTTTCCAAGCTCTGTTTGTATAACTGTACTCTTTTCGTATACAAACCATCGCATATACGATGCATAGCCACTCCCAAAATGCAGTGGCTCTTGCTCACAAACTATTTTCTGAGACTTCTCTAGCTCTGCTTTAATTCTCTTTAAATAGCTGAAAATGGATTGCTCATCCGTTGTATTGTAAGGAAAGATCTCTCCAATTACCTCACCTTGAATCAGCTGTTTTAATTGTCCATTTGTAAACATTTTTGAGCTCCTCTCTTCGATAATTTCCGTTGTAAAAATATCGAGTAGTGATGGTCGTTATTCGTTATGATAACTATACAAGGGAGGGAAAGCAATGCTACAGCAATTTAATCAGTTAATGGATTATATCGAGGAGCATTTAACAGAAAGCATTTCGGGTGAGACAATTTCACAAATTGTTGGATTATCCGACTATCATTTTCGCAGAATGTTTTCTTATATGGCAGACATGTCCTTGACAGAGTATATCAAAAATAGACGATTATCCTGTGCAAATAGTGAGCTGGTCAATGGCGCAAAGGTGACAGATATTGCCTTTAAATATGGCTATCAGTCTGTCGATGGATTTTCAAGAGCATTTCGTGAATGGAGTGGATTTTTGCCCTCAGAAGTAGTGAAAAATAAAATCCAAAAAACATTTCCGAAGTTTTTATTTTTTATTGATATTAAAGGAGGTATTTCAATGGAATTCAAAATTGAAAAGAAAGCAAAATTTAATTTAGTCGGTGTCACAAAAAGAGTACCAATTCAATTTGAGGGTGAAAATAATGCCATTATTGAATTAGCAAAATCAATTACAGAACACCAAAGAGCAGAGATGCATGAGCTAGGCGATTTATACCCACATCAAGTGTTAAATGCCTCTTATCATTTTGATGAAGGTCACTTAGAGGAAAAAGGAAATTTAACACATATGATTGGCTTTGCAACGACGAAGGAAAATCCATATGATGACTTAGAACAACTCACAATAAAAGAAAATACATGGGCAATCTTCCCAAATAGCGGACCATTTCCTGCTACATTACAACAAACGTATGCCAATATTTATGCTGTGTGGCTGCCATCATCAAATTATGAGCTGTTAAGCGAGCCAGTGATTTCCTTCACGCGCTACGATGACCCTGCTGACAATGTTTATAGTGAGGTGTGGGTTGCGGTGAAGGAAAAATAATCAAACAAGGTATACATGTTTTCGAATTTTTATAAATTGTGTTTGTGCCTGACACTTTAGAATGAAGTATACTAAAAAGCTGACGGGGTTACGCCCGTCAGCTTTTCATTATTTTGGCTCAAAATCTTCGATTGAATCAATGTCTACATATGCTGGAACGACTAAACCTGAACGGGCACCTGTCATATTTTCACCTAAATCAACAAAATTCCCTTCATAGCTTTCATAAAAGGCTTGATGTGTTGTTGGTAACCATGGTGCAACTGTGACATCTGCTGCATCTGTCGCAACTGCTTGGAACATAACAGCTGGATCAACTTCTGTTAATGTAACATTGTAGCCTTGTTGCGTTAATACTGTTTTGACAACATTCGATGAAGCCATTTCAGACTCCCACGGTACAGAAACAAGGCGGATTTCCTCACCGTTGCCTTGTTCAGTCCCTTCTAGCCATGAATTTACTTTATCTTCATTATTCGCTACCCAATTTTCAGCAGCTTCCTCAAAGGAAGTCTCTTCTCCTTCAGCTATAACAGCTTGCATATCCTCTAACTCCCAATGAAATGCATCTAAAATTTTATAGGCGTTGGGCATATCGTCCTCAAAGTCAAGTCTTGCTAATGTATGAATACGCTCAACCCCACCATAAACATTTTTTGGATCATCTAAAAACTTCAAATCATAGTCCTCAAACATCCAATGTGGTGTCCAACCTGTGACTACAATCGGCTTTTCATTTTTAATCGCATCATCTAAAACAGCAATCATCCCTGCTGTTGAGCTTTCTTCCATATCCCAGCCTGCTAAATTTTCATATTCGTCTAATACATTACGTGTGGATTCCATAATACCAGCACCTGGTTCAATTCCCGTAATTGTATAGTTTACTGCTTCACTTACGCTGCTAGCCTCTTGTGTGGCATCATTATTCCCACATCCGACTAATAATAGTGAAAGTGACAATACTGAAAAAATACTCGCTTTTTTAAAACGCATAAAAACCCTCCTTGAATAACTTGTTTTCAAGGATAACATATATAAAATAAAGTAACAACTCATAAATAAATATAAGTTGTTACTTACGCAGTGAATCATTTATCTCAGCAATTGCATATTATATGTATAAGGAGGTTGCATTTTGAGCTTTGTCATTTCTTTTATGACTCTTTTAATTATACTGTTCATTATTAGTGGCATTTTAAAAGTGTCATTTACTATTTTGAAATATATTGTGCTTATCGCTATATTGATTTACATAATGAAATATATTACTGCTTTTTTCTAAAAAAAAAGCAGAGAATTACCTATTCTCTACTCTTTCACCCAATAAAACGAGCCATCTGTATTTCGCTCCATAAAGCCATATTCAATTAAATAACGTCTTAATGTCACAAAGTCAGCATGTACTGTTTTTAAAATTTCATTTACTTCTTTCTCCGTATACACTTGTCCTGCTGTAAAGCGCTGCAAAATATGCTGTAAAATAATGAGCTTTCGCTTCTCCTTGCTTGGAATGGTTTCAATGCTTCCATCTAACCCTTGTTTAAAATAGTTTTGTAGCACTTTTTCGCGCTCCTGCTCCTCAATACCGTAACGCTCATCCACCTGTGTTGCCCCCTTATGAATCTTATAGTGATTTGGCTCTACCAGTAGCTGCATTAAAGCAAGAAACACCTTTGCCTGTTTCTCTTTTTCACGCAGTTTAAAGCGATGCTGGCGCACTGTCGAAATATTGTTGACACTGCTCTCTACTGCAATCTCTTTGTCTGATAAGCCCTCATAAAAATGCTGTAACATTTCCTGCTGCACCTCAGATAAACCGCTCGTTTTCTTATCCATTTGTAAAAGTGCGTGAAAAGCTGAGCCATGTACCTGCTGAATATGCTCCTGTGCCATCCCTTCAGCCGTTAAAAATCTATTTTGAAATGGATATACTTCATGTATGGCAAATGCTTGCTCGCAATGTAGGCATTGATACTGCCCTTCCGTTAATTGATAGCCTTTCATTAATGCATCAACCGTTATATTTTGAAAATCCACAACTCTCACCTCACAAAACATTTTATATTAAGTTTATTTATTTGTAAACAAAACAAAATAAAGTTTACTAAAATGAGTTATTCATAAAAAAATATCACTGTATGCTTATATTAAATTTAGTGGTAATGATGATTTCCCAATTGCTACAGTTACTGAGCAATTGAATATTCAGCCTACTGCTACATGAAAAATAGGTGATGCAATTCTTCCAAATCACCCTCATAAACGTACATATACTTGCTGGAAATATGAAACAGAACACATCGAAACACTCGATTCTGAAGATGTGTTGCGTCCTCTGTTAAATATCTTTCAAGCAAAGGCTGATATCATTAACAAGTTAAAGACTAAGCTCAATTTAGATGTTCATTTAGAGCTTGTCATTATGATGGAAGAAGGCTTTACACCAGGCTTAGTCATTTACCCTGAGTTCAGTGCATTTGCTGCTTCAATTCATGCTTTTTTAGATATTGATATGTATTGCTCATGTCCCGATGACACTGAAAAATGAAAATCCCTTATTGACAACGTTTAAATTTTGCGATAAATTGAGAACTAATTTCTAAAGAAAAGGCAATGAAAAGGATATGAGTCATTTTTGAGAAGATCGACAGGGAAGGAAATCACCGACTGAAAGTTTCCTGATTGGACAAAATGATTTACTCCCTTAGAGCTGCGCTAGGAAACTAGCGACGTTTACAGGCGTTATCTGTATCAATGAGCTACTAATGTGCAAGCATAAGTAGGAATTTGGGTGGAACCACGGGTATACAGCACATATTCGTCCCTTTTGAGGACGAATATGTGCTTTTTGTTTACCAAAATACAAAAAAGGAGAGGTAATATGTCAAATCAACAAGTAACAATTCAATTTCCAAATGGCGAGCAAAAACGCTTTGCCAAAGGTGTTACGCTAACCGATATTGCAAAGGCAATCAGCCCAAGCTTAGCGAAAAAATCGATAGTAGGCAGTGTAAACACGACGACAACCGATTTGACACGACCAATTCTAGGGGATGCCGAAATTTCGCTTTATGATGCGCTGTCAGAGCAAGGCTTACAGGTTATTCGTCATTCTGCCGCACATTTATTAGCACAGGCAGTGAAACGCTTGTATCCAGATGCCAAATTCGGAGTTGGCCCTGTCATTGAAAATGGCTTTTATTATGATATTGAAATGGCTCATACATTAGTGCCTGAGGATTTAACTATAATCGAACGTGAAATGAGGAAAATTGCGAGTGAAAACTTCACAGTCATTCGCAAGGAAGTCTCGCGTGCTGAGGCACAGCAGCTATTCGCACATGATGCCTTAAAGTTAGAGCTGCTAGAAGCAATCCCTGAAGATGAACTCGTAACAGTTTATGAGCAAGGAGAATTTTATGATTTATGTAGAGGGCCACATGTGCCATCTACAAATAAAATTCAGTATTTTAAATTGATGAATATTTCTGGTGCGTATTGGCGTGGTGATAGTAACAATCAAATGCTACAGCGTATTTATGGCGTTGCTTTTGCAACAAAGGAACAAATGCAGGATTATTTCATCTTTGTAGAGGAAGCGGAAAAACGCAACCATCGCAAGCTCGGAAAAGAGCTAGAGCTATTTATGTTTTCTGAGGAAGCACCAGGCATGCCGTTTTATTTAGCAAATGGTCAAATTATTCGCAATGAGCTAGAAAGCTTTTTACGCCAGCTACAGTCAAAATATGATTATCAAGAAGTTCGTACACCGTTAATGATGAATCAACGCTTATGGGAGCAATCAGGGCATTGGCAGCACTACAAAGAAAATATGTATTTTACACAGGTGGATGGGCAAAAATTTGCGCTAAAGCCGATGAATTGTCCAGGACATATGCTGATTTACAAAAACGACTTGCACTCTTACCGAGATTTACCGATTCGCATGGCTGAATTCGGGCAAGTGCATCGCCATGAATTCAGTGGCGCACTCAATGGCTTGCTACGTGTGCGCACATTTTGTCAGGATGATGCACATATTTTCGCAACACCCGAACAAATCGAAGACGAAATTGCACTCACTTTAAAAATCATCGACCATGTCTATAAGGTGTTTGGCTTCGAATATGAAATCGAGCTATCAACACGTCCAGATAATTATATGGGTGAGCTTGCCCTATGGGAGCAAGCAGAGAAGGCACTTGAAAATGTGCTAAAACGGTTAGGCTTTTCATTTAAAATTAATGCAGGAGATGGTGCATTTTACGGTCCGAAAATTGATATTCATATTCGTGATGCTATTAAACGTAGCCATCAATGTGCAACAGTGCAGCTCGATTTTCAAATGCCTGAGAAGTTTGATTTAACATATATTAATGCGGACAACGAAAAGGTGCGCCCTGTCATTATCCACCGCGCTGTATTCGGTTCGATTGACCGCTTCCTTGGTATTTTAATTGAACATTTCGGCGGTGCGTTCCCATTATGGCTTGCACCAAAGCAAGTTCAATTGATTGGGGTATCAGAAGCACACCAGCCATATGTACTGGAAGTGCAAAAAGCGTTGCAAGAGGCGAATATCCGTGTTTCGTTAGATAACCGCAATGAAAAGCTAGGTCGCAAGGTGCGTGATGCCCAGCTACAAAAAACCCCGTATATTCTTGTGTTGGGAGATGAAGAACAGCAACAGCAAACGGTAAGCGTGCGAGCACATAATGTATTACAAACGCTACCACTTCAACAGTTTATTGAGCAAGTTCAACGAGAGATTGGGAAGAAGCAATTGCCTTGATTCGAAACGAAGGGCTGTCTGAAAATGCGCAGACAGCCCCTGTTTTTAAGATAGTTGAGCGAATTCACCTATCTTGTGTGCGAATCATTACTTTTGTATTAGGAAATTTTATAACACTAGCTTATGCTCTTCCAACAAATCAATATTCCTTCTATTAATAATGTACTCTTGAATATGATTCCCTATATTCGCATAGAGCTGGACATTTTGTAGCTCTTCTATCGGTAGCCATTTCACTCCTATTTGATGTGGATCTGGTGTTGGAGGAAGCTTTGGTATAGAGCCCTCTTTTCGTTTACATTCAAACATCATTACTAATGTATGCGTATCACCAAACTTTTTCAAATTAAGATGTGGTGCATATTCATAGACAAAGGCTAATGGACCAACCTCTACATCCACACAGGCCTCCTCTTTTGCTTCTCTTATAACTGCTTCAAATCAATTATGCCTTGGCGTAATTGCGTCCAGATTTTTTCGAGTTTACTCGAAAAATTCCTCTTCAAAATCTGTGACATCCGCCGGAGGCTTAACTTGAATCAGCATAAGTCTCCAAACTTATGCTGATTCAAGTTAGAGATTCGTTTGGCTCTGTTCCACCTGCGGGTAAATCATAAACAATACCTCTCACTGGATGATTATATTCTGTCAATAACAGTTGATTATCTTCTATAATAATTGCTCCTACACGTACTCTCATATGAAAATGCATGTTATCTCACCCCTCTCATGTTATACTTCAATTTTATAATAACATTCTTTATATAGGAGGAGCATTCAATGGAAAAGTGGGATTTATACGATCAGTATCGCCAAAAAATCGGAAAGCAAGCTACACGTGGTGATGAGTTTGAGAAAGGTGAATTTCATAATGTCATCCATGTTTGCATTTTCAACTCAAAGGGTGAGATGCTAATTCAACAACGTCAACCTTTTAAACACGGCTGGTCAAACCTTTGGGATATTACATGTGGAGGTAGTGCTGTTGCAGGAGATACAAGTCAACAAGCCGCTTCAAGAGAGCTGCTTGAGGAGCTTGGTATTCACTACAACTTTGACCATATACGCCCACAATTCACCATTAATTTTGAGCGGGGCTTTGATGATTATTATTTGATTGAGCTGGATGTTGATTTAAGTGAATTAACGCTACAGCCAGAGGAAGTACAAGCTGTCCAATGGGCCTCTCAAGAGGAAATTTTCGATATGATAGAGAGTGGTGAATTTATCCCGTATTATAAAAGCATTATTAGCTTTCTTTTTGAAGGTAGGTATCATTACGGATCAATTCGTCAGCCTTGATTCATGGAAGATGTGTTCTGTACCTAGCGTACAAAAGACATCAATCTCTACTTTAAACTGGTAGTTGATTAATTCTGATACAACAACTAATGTCATTGTCGGCTTTATTTCGCCCAGAATTTCTGTAAACGTGGCGCGTACATCAGCTAAATAAGAGGAATCCGTGATGTAAACATTCATGTTTACTAAATTAGATAAGTCGAGGTCGTTTTCTGCAATAACTGAACTAATTTTCTTTAACACGACATATGTTTGCTATTTAGCGAGGGATTTTCTCCTTCCTTACGTCTATAGTAGTAAATGGAGGTGGGGCTGTTGTCTTTTGAGGATATTTATCAGCAATATAGCGAAGCTGTTTTTCAATACATATATTTTTTAGTTGGCCAACAAACATTGGCAGAGGATTTAATGCAAGAAACCTTTTTGAAGGCATATCACGGCATGGCACAGTTTAAGGGTGAGGCTACGTATAAAACTTGGCTGATTACTATTGCACGGAATACAACATATGACCATTTCCGCAAAAATAAATGGGTCAAATTAATTCCTTTTTTAAAGGAGCATGAAGCGCTCGATTTTACCTATGCCCCTGAGAGCTGGTTGCTTAGTAATGAGCAGAGCCGCGAGTTTTACGAAATGCTTGGACAGCTCAAATATGAATATCGCGAAGCAATTGTCTTAACAAAGCTTGAAGGATTCAGCGTAAAACAGGCAGCCGAAATTTTAAATTGGAATGAGAAAAAGGTTGAAAATGCGGTGTTACGTGGTATCAAAAAGCTCGGTGCACAATTTGGAGGTGAAGAAAATGCAAGATAATCACTTTGGCAACATTGCACGCAAACCTTTATCACCTGAGAAAAAAGAGGAAAAATGGCGAGCAATTTCAGCCGTTATTGAAAAGGAAAAGCAAAAAAATCGCCTTAGCTATTACAGTGTGTTGATTGCATTTAGTTGTCTTTTGTTCTTTTTCCTTCAAACGCTACAAGCACCGAAGCCAATCGAAGAGCAGACTGCAGCTGTCAGTGAGCTTGGCACTATTACCGAGGCAATATTTTTAAGAAATGAAAAACCGTCAAAACGATTAAACTTAGCCTCTCCTTTTTATATTGGACGCGTTGTCATTACCGAAAAAGATCTACTAAAAAAACTGGAGCAATTATTTGCCCAAACCACATTAGCGCCAATTGAGAGAGATTTATCAACATACGAATATTCTCACGATTTGTTATTGCGCTTTGCCAATGGAGAAAGTCGTTATATTAAAATTACTGCTGGTCCTTTGAACTCACCTTCTGTTGTCGTTGACATGGATTTAAAGCAACGTTATATATCTGACATCCATGATTTCTCTCTCGAGGTGGAAAATGTGCAATATGATAATACAGATTTAACTTATTATATACGGTTGCTCATTGCTTTCCCTATTGTTGCTATAACCTATTTCTTTGTCCAAAAGCGAAGAAAGAGATTGGAAGCAACTGTTGTCAAAAATAAAATGGTAGGTATTCTAGGTGCCGTGCTAGCTATGATACTTCTACTTATCATCGTATCTGGAGATAATATTTTCGGAGCAGACCACCTTGGCAGAATTGCACTTTTTTTCACAGCGTATCAAATCTTACCAGCGTACATTTTTGAGAAATGGGGAAATGTAAAAGCTGATTGGTTGGGTATCTCGCTACTCCTTGCTGCTATGTTTATAGGGATAGCAATTATGCTCATCTAATTATTCAAAAACAGAGGCTTCCTAAAACAAGCCCCTGTTTTTTTAGTTTGGTTGAGCGTTTTTTCATGTTTGATGAGCGAATTTTGCTGTTCGTTGAGCATTTTCCATGTTTGATGAGCGAATTTTGCTGTTCGTTGAGCGATTTCCTCTATTCGATGAGCGAAACGCTACTTTCCAGCTAGCAAATAAGCCCAAGCATACTGTGCGTACAGCTCTGCCCCTGTCACCAACGCATCCTCATCAATATTGAATTTGCCATGATGGTGTGCCCATTCCGTATCCTTTTCAGGATTACCACTACCAACAAGGGCAAAGCTGCCAGATGCCTCACTTAAATAGAAGCTGAAATCCTCACCGCCCATTGTTGGCTTTTCTGCGTATAAAGCTTCCTCTCCAAATGCCTCTGCTGCTACTTGCTGTACAAGCTTTGCACTCCATTCATCATTGATAACTGCCTGTGAGCCATGTGTATATTCAATTGTTGCTGTCGCTCCATACATTTGGGCAATGCTTTCCACATAGTGATGAAGCTGTGTTTCAATATGCTCCCTCGTTTCTGGATAAAAGCAGCGAATCGTTCCTTCAATTACAGCTGTTTCGGCAATAACATTGAAGCGTGTACCGACATCCATTTTGCCAATCGTAACAACAGCAGGGCTTTGTGCATCAATTGTGCGAGAAACAATCGTTTGAACATTCATTACAAAGGCAGAGGCAACAACGGCGGCATCAATACATGTATGTGGCATCGCGCCATGCCCTCCCTTGCCTTTGAATGTGATTTGAAACCAATCGCCAGCCGCAAAAGAAGGGCCTGGCTGACAGGAAATTTTATTTGTTGGCATTTGTGACCATATATGAATGCCAAATATATTATCTACATCCTGCATCGCACCTTGTTTAACCATTTCCTTTGCCCCTTGCGCCACTTCCTCGGCTGGTTGGAATAGGAAGCGTACTATACCTGTTAGCTCTTCCTTAATATCATTAAGCGCTTTCGCTGCAATTAAGAGCATTGCTGTATGCGCATCATGCCCACAAGCATGCATCTTCCCTTCTTCTTTAGAAGCATAAACTAAATTTTTGTTTAACTCCTCGACAGGTAACGCGTCCATATCTGCTCTTAATGCGACTGTTTTCCCTGCATGTCCGCCTTTTATTTCTGCAATGACACCAGTAGGCACCGTCCTACGATAAGGTATACCTAAATTTTCAAGGTACTGACACACAAAAGTAGTTGTTTTAAATTCTTCCCATGCTACTTCTGGCTCACTGTGTAAGTGCCTGCGTATTTCCGTTAATTCTTCACTATATTTTTGGATTGCTTCTTTTAATTTTGGATGAATCATTTTTCTCCTCCTCATTCATGACAAAAAGGCTGTAAGAAAAGCCTATGCATTTCTCACAACCTCCTTCTTTTTAACTTTCTGTTAGCTTCTTGGCTGCCTCATAGAAAAGATATACAGCATTTGCAATATGCGCTGAATCTGACCATTCCTCTGGACAGTGACTTAAACCATCTTTACTTGGAATAAATAGCATTGCTGTATCAATGTAATCAGAAAACACCATTGCATCGTGACCTGCGCCACTATTAATAGAGCAGTAAGGAATATCCTTTGCATCACATGCTTCTTTCAAAAGGCCAATAATCTCTTGATTCATCACTTTTGGCTTCATATATAAAGGCTGCTCAATCGCTACATCAATACCATCTTTGCTATAAGACATCACTAAGCTTTTCACCTTTTCTACCATATTTAAGACATTTTCCTCTTTGCCAGCTCGCATATCGACCGTAAATATCACTTTATTTGGTATAACATTTGCTCCGTTTGGAAATACATTAAGACGTCCTGTTGTAATCACTGCTCCAGCACCTTCATCAAGCGCGAGCTGTGGGAATTGCGCAATGATGCTCGCCGCTGCTACTAATGCATCCGCACGACCTGCCATTGGTGTTGTGCCGGCATGCCCTGCCTGACCACTAATCGTAATATTTAATTGTGTTAAGCCGACAATCGCTTCTACTACACCAATTGGGATATTTTTTTCTTCAAGCATTGGTCCTTGCTCAATATGCATTTCTAAAAATGCTTTTATTGTTTTTGGATCTCGATATGTAGGCAATGTCGTATCTAATCCGATTGTTTCCATCGCTTCAACTGTGGAAATGCCATCTCGATCCTTTAAGCTTTTAAAATCTTCTGCACTTAATAAGCCCATCATTCCTCTTGAGCCCATCAAGCCACCTGCAAATCGTGCACCCTCTTCCTCCACAAGTGCAATCACTTCTAAAGGATAGTGAGGTGTAAGTTTATTTTCTGAAAAAAGGCGTGCTACTTCCAATGCCACGACAACACCTGCTGGTCCATCATATGACCCACCATTTGGTACAGAGTCAAAATGCGAGCCAATCAAAACACTTGGTGCATCTTGCAATGTTCCCTCTAGCTTACCAAAAATATTACCTAAACCGTCCTCACGCACTTGCAAGCCATATTCTTGCATTCTCTCTTTAATATAATTTCGTGCCTGTAAATCTTCTTTACTATAAGTAAGGCGTGTTGTCCCTTTACCAGGTGTAGCTGTAAATTGACCTAATGCCTCAATATGCTTCTCAATTTGCTGTTGCACTTGATCCATTTTCTATTATTCCTTTCCTATAATAATCCGACAAAAATACCTGCTAACACAACCGACACGATCGTAACTGTTACAAATCCACCTACAAGCATCGGTGGTAGCATATGGCTTGTCAGTACTTCTCTTTCTTTTTCATCCTCTGTCAGCGATTTAATTACTTCGTTCGTAATAATATAATCTGCTGGGAATCCATATAAAGCTGTTAATGAAATCGCAAATGCCATTGGTGTACTTACTTTTAACAGCTTCCCTGCGATAAGTGAGAAAATATACATCCCGATAACACCTAAAACAATTGTGCCAACAAGCGGGTAAATAATTTCAAGCATCATACTTGGTGTTGCTTGCTTTAAACCATCAAAAATAAAGAGCATTAAACCAAGAACTGCAAAACCAAAGCCATTTGCTTTTTGTAACACTTGCTTCTCTAAGAAGCCTGCACTTGAAGCGATAACCCCAAATAATAAGCAAAGAACGAATGGGCTAATTGATACAATTGGTGCAAGCAATGTTGATACAAGATAAGCTAAATAAGCAACAAGCGCTAATCTAAAGAATTTGAAGAAATCTGTATTATATTTTTCAGGCATATTTTTAAACATTTTTAATTCTGGCTTTGGAGCACCTGATTCTTCCTTCTCCTCTTCCTTCGCTTGTAGCTCCCCACTACGATACTTTGTTAGCAGTCGCTTCCCTTCTTTTTTCAACATGATCGATGTAATTGGATAGCCTGCAAAGCCTTGCATTACATAAATAACAATCGCAAAAACTGAAAGCGATATTAAACCAGCCTCTTTCGCCCCCTCAGACATAATTAAAGCTGATACAACACCACCTACTAATGGTGGAATCCCAACAATCATTGTTTCATAGCCAAATAGCAATGTACCAATGCTAAATAAAATCGCAATAATCCCTAAAATACCTGCAATCGCAATTAAAATCGTTTTCCATTGGTTCTTTAACTCTTTCAATGATAGCAATGTACCCATGTTTGTAATCAATAAATACATCAACATCACGGCAACAACAGATGGAACTCCCGCTAACGCTACAATATCCGCAGGGAAGAATGTCCAATATCCTAATAAAAACAAAACGGCACAAATAAAAATAGATGGAACCCATGCCTTTGTTCGAACAGCAACAAAATCTCCTATAAATAAAATAGCTAACAAAATAACTAACGCTAACATCTGAGACATAATAAATTCCCTTCACTTTCTAGTAGATTAATATTCTTAAAATAATAATACAATCTAATTTTTATGTCAATTCTAATTATTCCGTAAATTCAGATTCCTATAAAATAGAAACTTTACAATTGATTACACTTACATAATGTTTATTTTATAAATTGTTAAGCATAAATTCATTGCCTTATATATGTGTTTGTTGAAACAAAAAATACGAGTAATTTGTTATTTCAAAATAATAAATTACCATTTCAACCTTTTGTCCAATATGCTACTTCAATGCGATAGAGTAGTATTTTTAAAAAAAGGAGCAAGAAAATGAATATTACAAATGCGGTATTGAAAACAAGTAAACTAAAGGAATTAAACGATTTTTATAAAAAAACATTGGGCTTCACATTACAGGATGAAACAGCAAATAGCTTTAAAATTCAATTAGGTATTAGCACGGTTGAATTCACTAATAAAAATGTGGAAGGAAATCCATACTATCACTTCGCTTGTGACATTCCTTCAAATCAATTTCATGAAGCAAAGGAATGGATTAAACAACGTATAAATCTTTTAACTGAGGATGGAGAGGATGAAATTTATTTTACTAATTTACATGCAAAATCCTTATATTTCGAAGACCCTGCTGGCAACATATTTGAATGGATAGCTAGAATGAATGATAATCCAACTAGCAGTCAACCATTTTCTTTAAATAATATACAAAAGCTATCTGAAATGAGCTTAGTTGTAAGCAATAAGATAGCCATCGCTGAAAGCTTAAAGGATTTTCACATTATTAATCGTGATAATGCTGAAGTCACAGCTGATTCTTTATCTTTTATGGGGGATCAAACAACAAAAGTATATTTATTGCTGACAAATCCAGGGCGAAGATGGTTATTTTCTAATAAAAAATCAGTCGTTTTTCCTTTAGATATCCGTTTAGACGCTAGTATTATACTTGGTGTAGACGATACAAATGAATTTTATATCCAAAAAATTTTAAATGAATAGTCCACTTTATATATTCGCTGTACCTCCTCCTTATTTTTCTATATTGCTATATTTTCAAACAGGAATTTGACAATATGTTGAAAATCCATTAAGGTAATACGTAATAAAAGCATACAAATTCGTTGATGAGAAAGAGTAATGTTTCGTATTGTTCTACAGAAAGCTGACGCTGTGATGAAAGTCAGTGTTCAATTGTTACATGAAAATCCTCTCTGAGAAGGCGCGCTGAATTTAAGTAAGCAACCCCGGGTGTCTACCGTTAAAAGGAACACGTATGATTGTACGTTGCTAAGTGCTATTGGATCGTTCAATAGAATTAGGGTGGTATCGCGAGCTAACTCGTCCCTTTACTTAGGGACGAGTTTTTTGTATGCCTTTTATACAAATCGTATAGGAGGAATAAAAATGGAAAAAGAAACATTGCAGCAAAGAGAGAAAAGAATTCTCTCGTATTGGCAAACGGAGAATGTTTTTGAAAAATCTATTGAAAATCGCAAAAATCGTGACTCATTCGTTTTTTACGAAGGTCCCCCTACAGCTAATGGGCTACCACATGTAGGGCATGCGCTAGGTCGCACAGTGAAAGATGTTGTGGCACGTTATAAAACAATGCAAGGCTTTTTAGTGGAGCGCAAAGCCGGCTGGGATACACACGGTTTACCTGTCGAGCTAGGTGTGGAGAAACAGCTCGGTATTTCAGGCAAGCAGGAAATCGAGAAATACGGCATTGAGCCATTCATACAAAAATGTAAAGAGAGCGTTTTTACGTATGAAAAAATTTGGCGCTCCTTTACAGAGCAATTAGGCTACTGGGTCGATATGGATCACCCTTATGTGACACTGGATAACAGCTATATCGAAAGTGTTTGGCACATCCTCAGCAAAGTTCACAAAGACCGATTGCTTTATAAAGGACATCGTGTCTCCCCCTATTGCCCTAGCTGTCAAACATCGTTGAGCTCGCATGAGGTGGCACAAGGCTATAAAGATGTAAAGGATTTATCCGCAACAGTTAAGTTTCGTCGTGTCGATTCGAATGAAATCTTTTTAGGCTGGACGACAACGCCTTGGACACTCCCAGCCAATGTAGCGCTTGCGATGCATCCAGATTTAACTTATGTGAAGGCACAGCTTGATGGCGAGGTTTTCATTGTAGCAAAATCGCTCGTATTCACTGTATTAGGCGAAAATGCCACAATTTTAAGTGAACATCAGGGCGCTGAATTTGCGCAAGTCGCTTACAAGCCACCGTTTGATTACATTGCTGTTGAACATGGGCATGTTGTCGTTATGGCGGAGTATGTAACAGAAACGAGCGGTACAGGGATCGTGCATATTGCACCCGCACATGGTGAGGACGATTACCAGACAGTTAAAGAGCATGGACTATCCTTTATCAACGTAGTAGATTTGCGAGGCTGTTATACAAATGAAATAACGGATTTAGCAGGTCGCTTTGTCAAGGACTGCGATGTCGATGTCATCAAGCTATTAGCAGCTTCCAATTTATTATTCCATAAAGAAAAATATGAGCATAGCTACCCGCATTGCTGGCGCTGTGATTCACCTTTGCTGTACTACGCAACAGATAGCTGGTTCATCCAAATGTCGGCATTAAAGGAGCAATTACTTGCTAATAACAACACTGTCACTTGGTACCCTGACCATATTAAAGAAGGTCGCTTCGGTAAATTCCTTGAAAATGTCGTAGATTGGAATATTAGCCGCAACCGCTATTGGGGTACGCCTTTAAATGTTTGGGTTTGTACGGATTGTGGGCATGAGGAAGCACCTGAAAGCATTGCAGCATTAAGCTTATTAGCTCAGCAGCCTTTGCCAGATGATTTGCATAAGCCATATATTGATGACGTCGTTTGCACATGCCCACAATGTCATGCAACAATGCGACGTACACCAGAGGTTATCGATGTTTGGTTTGATAGTGGCTCAATGCCTTTCGCTCAGCATCATTATCCGTTTGAGCAGGAAGCTTTCCAAAAGCAGTTCCCTGCAGATGTCGTCATTGAAGGGATTGACCAAACGCGTGGGTTCTTCTATAGCTTGCTCGCTGTATCAACGCTGTATAAAGGGCAAGCACCATATAAAAATGTCCTATCTTTGGGGCATGTATTAGATGAACATGGACAAAAGATGTCAAAAAGTAAAGGCAATGCTTTAGACCCGATCGATTTAATCAATAGCTATGGTGCCGATGCATTACGCTGGGCATTGTTAGTGGATAGCTCACCTTGGAATCCAAAGCGCTTTTCTACCAAAATCGTACAGGAGGCGAAATCTAAGCTATTAGATACGTTAGAAAACACGTTCAGCTTTTATCAGCTTTATGCAGGCATTGACCAATTTACATTTGATGCAGCACAGCAAGGCACACCAATATTATTAGACAAATGGGTGCTGGCACGGCTGCATACAACGATTGCTAAAGTGACAACACATATGGACGATTATCAATTTACACAAGGCTGTCGCGAAATCGCAAAGCTCATGGATGATGTAAGTAACTGGTATGTACGTAGATCGCGTCAACGCTTTTGGGCATCAGGCTTTTCAGAGGATAAAAGAGCGGCGTTCAACACTTTACACACCGTATTAAGCGAGGTATGTAAGCTACTTGCACCATTTACACCATTTATCGCTGAGCATATTTATATGCAGCTTCACAATGAAAGCGTGCATTTACAGGATTACCCTACCGCTGATGCAGCTTGTATCAATGTCAAGCTTGAAGAGGAAATGACGACAATCGTCAAAATCGTTGAGCTAGGTCGCAGCATTCGCAATGCGAAAAACTTAAAGGTTAAGCAGCCATTAGCTGAGCTTATCATTGCTTCAGCGCAAAACTTAAGCAACTATAATCGCATCATTCAAGAGGAATTGAACATTAAACAAATACAGTGGCTACCCTCTACAGAGGCATTTGTAGAAACCCACTTCAAGCTGAACTTTAAAACAGCTGGCGCGGCATTTGGCAAGCATGTGAATGCAGTGAAATCCTATGTAGAAACTATGGCAACTGAGGATAAAAATACGCTACTGTGTGAAGGACAATTAACAGTGCAGCTTGACGAACAAAGCTTGACGTTGGAGCATGCCCATCTATTAACAGAATCCACTGTAAAAGATGGCTATGAGCTAGCAGAGGATGGCAAATTGCAAGTATTGCTTTATACGCATTTAACGGATTCTTTAATTGCAGAAGGTCATGTTCGTGATTTCATCCGCTTCGTTCAAGACCAGCGCAAGCAGTTAAACTATCCGATTGAAAAATATATCGATATGCAAATTGCTTGCTCATCACAACAGCAAATGATTCTGCAACAATTCGAAGCATTATTACGAGCAAATATATTAGTGCAAGACATTCAATTTGTAGCATCTTTAAATAACGCATTTTGTTATACGTTTGCACAAGAGGAATTGCAAGTGAGCCTGTCGTTAAATTAAGGTTGCTAAAATGTCGATTACTCCCCTCCCATCTATGTAAAAAGGTTAGGTTATCATTCCCTAACCTTTTTCATGTTAAAATTCACCAGAACGAAGGAGGGCGTTCATGAAAAAAATATAGTTTGTTTTTCTTATAGTATTTGTTTTAATAGGATGTTCAAACAAAGAGGATACTCAACAGCAAATAAATACACTCATTCAACAAAATGAGGAATTAAAAAAGCTGTTAGAGGAAAGACCTAATATAACATCTCATGGATTAAGAGAAACATTGAATCTTTCTTTTAAAGTCATTCAAGCAATGAAAAATTCCGACTCTACTTACCTTGAAAGCATTATAAATTCTAATGTAACAGTAGATGATGAAAAACAAATTTTTATATTTGAAGATGAGTATGAGCAAAGCTTTTCAAATTTCGATTATAGCCTGTTAGAGTATCAAGCTCAATTTTCCCAAGATAACCGAATAACAGTTGCTCTTGCAGAGGTTTCTCCTCAATCCAATATCGAAATTTATTTTGAATTTATACAAGTCGGTGAAACGTATTTACTCTATTCATTTATTACTAATTAATTTACCCCCAATCTTCGCTATCCTAAACAAATATTGGCTAATTGGAAGTCCCCCTCAATTAGCCATACTCTTTCAATCCTCTACCATCAGACGATCAATGCAGAAATAAAGAAAATAAGAGGCGTTAACAAAATAACTATTACAATAATCGGAATGATTACTGTTAGTATAGCTTTCCCTATGGAAAATTGATGTGCTTCCGCTACCGTTGCTATGACAATTCCTAATGACCACATACTTGTAAGAAATGTTAATATTAAAGTCGGTAAGAAATACCAAGGTATTGGTCCAATATATGTTGGATTAATCAAAGATTCTGGTGCAGTCATTAACCAAACGCTATAAAAAGGAATTAAAATCACATAAGGCACTGAGGAAAGACTTATACTTTTAAACATTTCATTATATGTAGCTACCCCATCAAATACTCTACCAACCCTCCAATAAAGCCATGACGTAATACTATTTCCAACAAAGGCCATAATAGGTGCTAATATAATACTTCCAACTAACAACCATACTGGTGCTATGTCAAAATCGGTATCACGCAAGCTTGATAAAAATGAACCAATATAACCAACAGACAAAATAAACATCGCATAACCTGTAGATTTGTGCTCAATCATATAGCGAGCTGTTTGCTTAGGTTGTAGCCAAGTAGAGAAAAATGGATTCATACTTCATCCCCTCCTCAAAATATAGTTATTATTATAATATACGGATATTTTAGGAAATAGTTTCATAAAAGCGTTGTTTAAATAGTTCGTTTTATGTAGAATGAAATATATACCAATCCCTTATTTTGGTTATACCGTAATTATTCAACAAACAAAAAATTAGTTTATAGTACGTACATTGGACAAGGAGGATATACAAGGCATGAAAAAAATATTCAGTTTATTATTGGCTGTATCTATCACGCTTTCCGCTTCATTCGCTCTACCTACAGTAAACGCAGCCGAAAATACAGTAAATACACAAGAAATGATGACAACGATTGAAGTGCTATCTAGTTATCCACGAGGACATCACAATGAAGAAAAGGAGCTTGCAAGAAAATTTATTACAGATACATTTAAAAAATATGGTCTGACTGTCACAACCCAAACATTTGACACAGAAATTTTTGATTGGGAAAAGGCTGACAAAGGTGATAATAATCCTTTCAACACATATTCTGCTGTTAATATTGTTGGGACACTTTCACCAAATACAATAGAGAAAACAAAGGATATTTTAATCATCGGTGCGCATTATGATGGCATAAAAGATATCCAAGCAGCCAATGATAATGCCTCAGGTGTTGCTGTCATGTTAGAGCTTGCACGTTTATTACACAACGTACCTACTGACACAGAAATACGCTTTATTGCCTTTGATGTGGAGGAGGATGGCTTAATCGGATCAAGGCATTATGTTGAGCAGCTAGGAGCTGATAGCGAGAGGGTTATCGGTATGCTAAATTTTGATATGCTGGCAGCAAAAAAGGAAAAAACCGTGAAAATTTATTCTGCTGATGGACAAGAAAGCTTTTTGTCCGACCTACTAAAAAGCAAGGAAAACTATAAAGATATTCAAGTGCGTGAATATAACAGTGGTGGAACAAGCGACCATGCCTCTTTTCATCCAAAGGCAATCCCTAACTTATTTTTCTCACACCCAGCTGTTCATGGTGAATATCATAATGAAAATGACACAATTGAGCATATCAGCTCCGATATGCTTGCATATGCCGCAGATGCGGGTCAAGTGATCGCTCGAGAAATCATGAGTGATGAAACCCCATCCTATCAAGCGGTAGCACGACCTATTATTGATAATACGGTCTACCCATTGGAAAATACAGTAAGAATACCGTTCGGGTCTAAAAAAGAAGTAGAGGAAGCAACTGGCATCCACTTTAGCCAAGTACCATCTGACGATAATGTGGCAAAGTACCAAGCAAATATTCAATTATTTGATATAGAACAACCACTTACATTAACTGCTACTAGTAATTGGGGATGGTTTGGCCCTCTTAAGGTAGATTTTCATAATACAGACGTTTCATTTGAAGCATTAACTGCCATGCTGGATGAAACATTCGTAAAATCAGAGCAGGAGAATAGATGGAACAACATTTATGGAAATTCTTATTATATCGAATATGACGAGCAAGAAAATATTTTTACAATGTATATTGATTCATATGAAGCTACAGCGGAGGGCTATTCACTTGTTGATGGTGAGCTCGTTCGTATGGAATCCGCAAACGCAGCAAACGAAATTCATTTTTACAAAAAGGACGGGGAGTTAATAAAGGAGGAGGTCATAAATAAACCTTCTGACACATTGCCTGTCACAGAGCATGCAAAGCAATCGTGGGAAAAAGTAA
The DNA here is from genome assembly GCF_025291715.1 of Metasolibacillus sp. Lineage (GTDB taxonomy): Bacteria > Bacillota > Bacilli > Bacillales_A > Planococcaceae > Metasolibacillus > Metasolibacillus louembei. Next base: position 31,754 of record NZ_JAMBIZ010000016.1, on the reverse strand, counting down.
AGCCCCTACTTTCTATAGAGGAGCTAGCAAAAATCAGCTTTATTACGATTGGCTCTGATGGTATAGGTGGCAATATGCTGATTAATATGGCAAACTACTTATCTGACCCTACAGAGCAAGTATACGAGCCACTTGAAGATTTACCAGAGGGACATGGGTATACTATATTCAATTATCTAAACGGTGTACACCTTTATTTGGATCATATCGATTTAATAAATCCGTCAGGTAATAGCTATAGCGAAAAGGATATGTCAACAAATGTCACGATGGCTAGAGCGATGAAAGCGGAAATTTTCCCTTATGAGCTTCGTCAAAATTATAATGCGGATATCAAATGGAGTGACTTTTCTAAGCTTGTCGTTGCATTACTTGTACAGAAAGCAGATTGGGCACCCGATATGATACAGCCATCATTGTTTGAGGATGCATCTAGTACATTGTATGAGCTTGGCATTCTAGAAGGCGATAGCGAAACAATGTTTGCTTCTAATGATACAATTACCCGTGAAGAGGCGGCCTTCATTCTTCATAAAGTCTATCAATATATGAATATAACAGATGCTGCTATAGATGGTCAGCTGATACTTTATAATGATGACAGCGAGATATCCGCTTGGGCAAAGGACAGCGTCTACCATATGCAGCTCACTCAAATTATGAACGGTATGGAAAATAACTTATTTTTACCTCATAACAATTATACGTTGGAGCAAGCTATCATCACGTTATTAAATTTATATGAGAAAAAGTAAAATAAAGCTGCCTGAAAAGAGCGTATCTTTTCAGGCAGCGATTTTTTATTCAGCTAATGCGATTTTTATATGTGCTAAATGATGCTCCTCATGCCAAGCTAATTTGGCTAATTTCGCAGTAAGTCGAATCTCTCCATTCACTTGATGTGTAAACACTCGATTTAATTGCTCTTCCGTTAGAGTTTTACCTAAACAAACGATGCGTTCATTAATGCCTTCCAACATTTTCAGTGAGCATTCTACAGGTAACTCTGTATCTGGTTGAACAGCCCACTTTTCCTCATCAAAGCCTGGGATTGTTGGATTGTCATCTGTTAAAGCCAGCTTCAGGCGTTGATACATGTTTAATTGGGAATCTGCAATATGATGAACAAGCTGACGCACCGTCCATGCACCTTCACGATATGTTTTCGCTAATTCCTCATCGTTTAATGTACCGACAGTTTCCCTTAGTCGAGCTGCATATGTTTCAATTTTGTTTAACCATTCTTCAATATTTTCAGCTGTTACTTTCTCAGGAACTTGCAATTGTCCAATCGGGAATTTTACATCCATTTCTAGACCTCTTTTCTTCGGTTTTTATTAAAAAAATAACCATTCACTTATTTTAATTATAAGTGAATGGTTATTAGTTTTTCAAATATTATAAAATCTTTCTACTATCTAGTTAATAGCGGAACAGCATACAAATAAATTCGTGACCGCCACCAATTGTCCAAAACAGCACTAAATCACCGCGCTTAATTTTGCCACTTTCAATGCCCTCATACATTGTAATAAACGGCGAATTTGTACCTGTATAACCATACTCATCACCTACATACACAATTTTTTCATCGGCAATTGCAAAATGCTCTTGAATGCGTTGAATATTCACTAATGCAAATTGAGAGAAGCAGCACGCCGCGACGTCCTCCATTGAATAGTGATTACGCTCTAGTAATCTTTGAATCTTTTCAAATGTATAAGGAAGCGAGACTGTGCCATCAAAAGGCTTCCAATCTACATATCCTAAAAACTCTCCCTTATTCATGTATTGAGAAAATCCGTTTGCTGGATATAAAATATTATCTTTGAAGCTTGAATCTGTTTCATATATTGCATCAATAAAGCCTGTCTCTTCATCTGTTTTTTCTAAAATTACTGCACATGCCGCATCACCGAAATTGGCTGTTGTTATTTCCTGCTCTGGATTAGCTACTAGGCTTAAATAGTCTGACCCTACAATTAATGCTCGTACTACGTGAGGGCTTGACATCATATAACGAGAGGCTTGCTCAACAGCAATCGTCATGCCGGCACAGTTTGCGTTATTATCATAAACAATACAGTCCTTTTTCCCTTGAATTGCTTGATGCACAAAAATTGCATTTGATGGGAATGTGTACTCTGGCACTTGCGAAGAGAAAATGACCATATCAATTTCATCACCAGTCAATTCGGCCTTTTTCAATACCTTTTTAGAAGCCTCAATCGCCATTGTTACACTGTTTTCATCTGCATTGTTGATACGATAATAATTTTCTCGTCCCATAATATTTAGGAAATTAGAAATATCGCGCCCTTTTTCCTGAAATTCCTCAATATATTGCGCTTTATTTAATTGATTATGTGGATGGTATACGTCTAATGCTTTAATTTTTATATACTGCATCGTCAAGCTCCTTTCATTTTTTAAAAAACTAGGCAAAAAAATAAGGCTACATACACGGTTGCAGCCTTATATTAAAAATTATACTTCTTCAATTTTAAGGTTTGTAAGGCCTACATTGCGCCCTAATCGTGCTAGTTGCATTTTTAAAACGGCACTACGATCAATTTCGATTATAATATTTTTAAAGCCTGATTCATTGTAAAGTTTAAAGCAGCCTTCTAAATGTGGAGTCATTTCTTGTGTAACAACATTTAATCCCCGACAATCAAAACGTAAATCATACTCATTTGCAGAGATTTTACCAATTTGTCGGTTATAATCATTAATAAATTCCTGTGCCTTTTCAGGTGTAAACGTACCACTCACTTTCATATTTACAACTTTACCAGCTGAATTTACTTGAATACTGTATTGTCCTTGCGACATCTTCAACACTCCTATTATCCTAATGAATTAACTATGTTGCATGACTAGTATACAATATATAGATTCCATTTAAAAGGACAAAGGTATAATTATAAAATAATTTACAAATGACTAAATACCTAATAAATAAAAACGTCAATGCGTATTAGACTATACATTTGTGTGAAAGGAGATGAATACATTTGAAGTTTAAAAATATAGGCGTGCTTTTATTAATATTATTATTGTTCATTTCTTTAGGTTTTTTATTAGTTAATAATTCATCTTCATTAGAAAAGAAATTATGCAAAGAATTGAGTCAGGATGGGGTAAATTGTACCGAGATTATATTTATCGATACCTTTAATAATTTAGTCTTCTTCAAAGATGAAATTAATTTGAGATATGCCATAGTTAATAGTGATTTAAGTCTTGTTAAGGTTGAGACAGGAATTTTGGATTTCAATGGATTCTCCGCTAATAATTCCTTGATATGGCAAGCATCCAATACATTATTGTGGGGCTTTGCGACAGAGGAAGTACAATCAATTTTAATAACAGGTGATCATGATATACAGCCAAATAAGATAAGGTATCAAGGCGTTTGGTTATGGTATCACATCTATGAAGGTGAAGTGAAATTGCCAGTTCTTCTAAATGCCTACAATAAAGAGGGAACGCTGATTTATGGAAAAGAATAAGAGGAAATTAATAACAGCTGGACACAAAAACTTTTCTAAGTATGATGAATCAATTTCATAAATCATATATTTCAAGAGTAGTGATATTCGATGTGTGAATTGCAGGAAGCTTTGAAGATTTTTCTATTAATAAAAAAATAGTAGCTACTCAGAGAATGACTTTGAGATAGCTACTTTAATATATTCCCTTTTGTACCATCAAGATTTTGAGATTAACCATTTGCTTAAGGTGTTTTACAGCCTTTCACTTATTTCTTCTAAAACTATCTCCCAATGCATTTTCATCTCTTCTCTCACATTTTCGTCAGAGAGATGCTCTTGATGAAAGCTAATTGTTGTTTTGTCACTTGCCTTTGCTATAATGCGAACTTGAATTGTAGATGGTCTTTCCCAGCCTTCTTTTTGCCAAGTTAGGCGAAGCTGTTCAAGTTGTTTAACAATCCGTATTTCTCCAGTGCCCATTTTCGTCGTATAGTGTTCACCTGGTTGAAATATTACATCGCTACTTTCCCCCAACCACAAATTCACACCTTCCTCAGAAGTAATGAACTCCCAAGCTTTCTCCTGTGAAATAGGGAAAGTTCTTCTAACCCCTATTTGAAAACCAACACCCTTCGTTTGACCAATAATACGTTCCTTCTCCATTTTTCCACCTCGCTTAATTTTTCAGAATATACGTTCGATTCAATTATAAACGGATAGATAATAATTGCGCAAATATTTCGTTATTTTATTGATAGGGTAACTGATTAAAAAGAGCAAAAGAATTTCTTCTGCTCCTAATTATGTTGCTAACAGTATATCTAGCCTTTTTTCTTAATAGCTATCCAAATCTCACTTTTCTGCTCTTTGCTAGCCAATATTTCAGGACCTTCTGCTAGCTCATAAGAGGACAACGGCAACCACTCGGAATAAATTCGCTGCCAATGCTCTTCAACCTGTATCCAATCTCCATCTATTTCAAATATTGCCCACAATAAAGAGGGAATTGCTAATGTTTCGTATGTCTCTGTTTTTTCCGTTGTGACTGCTCCAATATACTGTTCAAAAGTCGCCTTTCCTTCTACACTTTCTGAATAATTGACTGATATATGCACAATGCCATGAGGTTCACCATTAGAAATAGTCGCCAATTCCTTCAATCTACTCTCACCAACACCCGCTATCATATCTTCATAAGTAGGTGAAAGAATCTCATTGACCATCTCCACCGCATACTTCACTCCGACAACTTGAAACGACTCTTTCTTAACAATGCGATAGTTCATTTCAAAGCCTCCTCGAATAGTTAATTGAAAGGACATTCGTGGATATGCTTTCAAGTTCTGCTCTGGTTGTTTAGCCAAAGTTGGGGTAACACCATGGAAATTTTGAAATGCTCTTGAAAATGCATCTGGCGATTGATAACCATATTTTATGGCAATATCAATCACCTTTACATGCTGCTCCTTCAAGTCTAGCGCCGCTAATGTTAAGCGCCGTCTTCGAATATACTCCGCTATCGTTATTCCTGACAGCAATGAAAACAAGCGCTTAAAATGATACTCAGAGCAATAAGCCTTTTTCGCTACTTCTACTAAATCAATATGGCTCTCCAAATTTTCTTCGATGTAGTTTAACGCCTCATTCATTTCTTTTAGCATATCCACCCCTACCTTCCTTTCATCTATAACATATCAAGTAATAGTATCTTCTGCCCGTCTTTTTATGCTTATACTAGTCGGTTTAATTATCGATAAACAGAACTTTCTCAAAGCATAAGTAGAAAATCAACAAAAACAAATAAATGTAAAGTACCCTTGACACCAAACCAAATGTAAAGTAAACTTTACTTACAACTAATTGTAAAGCCAGCTTTACAAAATTGAGGTGAGGAAACCATTAGAAATCGAATTAAGGATTTACGCAAAGCTGCAAAAATGACACAAGAGGAACTAGCTGTACAGGTAGGTGTTTCGAGACAATCAATCATTGCCATCGAATCTGGAAAATATAATCCCTCACTCGAATTGGCATACAACATTTCAAAGGTTTTCAATTGTATCATCGAAGAGGTCTTTATATTAGAAGAAAGGGGAGAGGAATAATGGCTGTACAAATAGGTGGCTTGATTGGATTATATGGAGGAGCAGCTCTTGGCATATTAAGCTGGTGGCTTGGATGAACTATATGAACATATTTGGCAAAAATCTCGCTCTATTTCTTGGTTTTTCACTCTGACTTCAATCTATATCTTATTTTCTTTAGTCATATTTGGAATAGAAATTGGAGCCGCAATGACGCTAGCAATCATTTTGACTGTTCATCTGGCAAGCTGGGGGATTACAGGTATGATTTTGTCTATCAATATGAATATGACAGAGCCTTTAAAACCTTCTAGAGTTAAATTCGGCATTTCTGTTGTAGTTGTATCACTGATTACATTTTCTATCATATCTATTGTTACGGGCAATTGGTGGTTTTTAATTGCTAGCATTCCACCAAATATCATAGGGCTAATTAGTGCATTAACTCCTGACAAGAACAAAGAGAATTAAACTTAAATATGCTTTAATAATTTTCACTAGTAAAATATACAAAATACCTGTGGGATGGCAGAGAGCCCACAGGTATTTTTTTAAATGTAAGAAAATCTACTTTTACATTGAATTGATTTTATCGAGGTCTTGCTTTAATAAAGAATACATATACAAATCATCAAATTTGCCACGTGTAAACTCATAATTCCTTAGTAATCCCTCTCTGACAAAGCCTATTTTTTCTACTAGCCTTTGTGATGATAAGTTAGGTGGCTCGATTAATGCTTCTATTCGTTGCAAATGCATATGCTTAAATCCATAATTTATTATTGCTTCAACAGCCTCAGCAGCTATCCCCTTCCCCCACTGCCCTTTACTCAACTCAAATCCTATTTCCGTACGAGAATGCTGTGAAACAGTATTATGAAAACCACAACTACCAATAACAACTCCTTGCTCTTTTAACGTAATTCCCCATCTAATACCTGTTTTATTACTGTATATCGATTGATACCATGCAATTTCATCCAAAGCATTATCTAATGAGTTAAAGGGGTCTAATCCATAATATTTCATTACCTCTGCATCAGACAAATAATCCAAAATACTGTTGGCATCCTCTTTCGTAATTTCTCTTAATACTAATCTTTTAGTTTCTAGTACAGGAAACACTTCTGTATTGCTCGTCATAGTAACCTCCTTGTTCCATTAAAGTGCCTTGTTAACGTATCATTCAATATTAGAGCATTTATTTTAGTCCAGCATTTTTTTCTGCGACGATATCGTAGAAATTGACCTAAATATCAATCATTCTAAAATAATCCACAGTAGAAACCTACTGCGAACCCTATTAGTTCAGCTTACATCATATTCGGAATAAACACTTCCACAAAAAGGTAGTAGCTTAGAGCACCAATGGCTACGCCAGCAAGGATTATGAGCAGCGGTAGAAATTTAATTTGCAGAGTTTTCATAGCTTGCCCCCCTCTAATTACATCAGTTTATCTGGCTCATCTACAAACATGCCTAAAATATAACCACAGCCTTAACAATAATAGGAACTGATTTTAGAATTCTTTCTTAGATGAGAATTAAGCCGTGCATTTTTGTTGAATGCTTCTTCAGGAAACATATGTAATGAAGCATGGGCAGCTTACATAACGCCCTTATAAATATTGTTGCTATTACATTGCGGACATACTTTACATTCCATACTAACCCCTCCATATAATTCACTCAAACAATTACCAATTCGATATTAAGTATGGATTTTCCTCTTATAATGTGGACTTATTATAATTGAACAATTATAAATTATGCAAATCTCCCCATCATAAAGAGGAAAATAAGCATCAATTCCAGTATCATTATTATTGATTTGAAAATGATAAATAAACCTTGGAGGCGAACAAGTGGACAAACGAGTACAACAATTAATTGACTTTACAAAAAGTAAATTCGGATTAAACAATTATTATTTACAACAATATCATTTCTATCGGAATGTAAATATCTTCAATAAGACAATCTATACATTGTGTATGGATTGGTTTCCCAATCATACTGTTCAAGATGATGATGGTCTAAATCCAGATGGCACAGCAATTATTGAGATAAATATGGAAAACCGCAAATTTGAGCGTGTTATTTTTGTAGCAGGAAAGAACTATGCAGAAAATGGGTTGGTGTTTAATACCCCTAATACGGAAGACATTATAAAATGGATTGAGAAAGAAACAGAACTAACGTACGGGGAACAATTTCGATTGGAAAGAGAAGAGACCGGCGAGCTTCTTTTTATGGCAAACATTGATGGTATTGCCGTTTCACCACCAGGATATATTGACATTAAATTTAATCCAGAGGGGAAGCTTACCTTGTTTTCAATCAATGGCCAATTTCCTTTAAAAGAACTGATTAAAGAGGAAAAATATGCCCTTTCTCTTACTAAATTAGAACATTTGCAAAAAGAGCAATTAAAATTGATTGAATTCCCTTCCTATGAGCATAAAAAATTACATTCTATATATGCAATTGAAGAGATTTTTGTCACAAATGACAGCATAACTACGATTCCATTTGAAGTTTTTGCAGCTGAAAGTTATTTTTTAGAAATTGATCAAGCAATTTATTGGAATGAACCAATAAATATACCTTTTGAAAGAAAAGAGATTAATTGGATTAAAGATTTTACAGCAGAACAAGCATTTTCATGCGAGCCTTCTTCTGATTCCTTCCCAATTGCAGCTATAGAACAAGAGAAATGTATTATGGCAGTTACAAATTTTTTACGGCAAGAGTATCCAAACGAATCAGGCAATTGGATACTAAAGCACTTTTATCGTGATAAAGAGTATATTCAAGCTACATTGGTAGCCAATACGCAGAGCTATCGCGTATTTCAGAGAAAAATTAAAGTGATGATTGATCCAGAAAGTTGGCAAGTTGCCAATTATATGGACAACAAACCAATGCTGGAAACTTTTGATCACTTTCAAATACCTGCTCAAATAACAATCACAAAAGAAGAAGCATATGAAAAACTTACAAGCTTATTTGAACTAAAGCCTTACTATGTTTATGACTTTAAACAAAATAAATACATTTTATGCGGAAAATTAGATTGTCAGTACGGTGTGAATGCATCAAGTGGGGAAGTTATAGCGTTAGATGATTTATAATTTGTTTGATATATCGGTGTAAACAAGATAGTGTGGCTCAGATATAATCAATTCATTGTTAATTGCAATTAAGCCGAAAAACTCTATTTTTTTTGCAAAGGATATTATCGAGTTAAATAAACGTTTAAAAATCTCAAACCTATCTATATATCTAATAGTAAGTTTGAGATTTTTTATTAATCTAATTAAATTCCTATAAATCACTTTCTAATAATCGTCCTTACTTATACTTATTCAATAGCTCTTTCGGAATATGACAATAATCATCTGGACATCTAGCTAACCTATCCTGATGTTCTTCTGCGCTTCTTACATAATTGGTAAGTGGCAACACTTCAACAACGATGCGGTCATAATCATCTCTCTCACTAAGAAAATTCCTCACCTCTTCTAAATGCTCAGTTTTTTCGCTATACAGACCTGTTCTATATTTCTCGCCAACATCTTGCCCTTGTTTATTCAAGCTATATGGATCAATGATTTCAAAGAAATAGCCCATTAATTCCTTGATTGTAACAACTGTTGGGTCAAAGCCTGTTTTTACACATTCGGCATAGCCATCATACTCTCCCTCAAGTGTTTGGCTTGTACCATTCGCTCTTCCTGCCTCTGTAAAATCAACACCAGGTAATGTTTTAATAAAAGCTTGAACTCCCCATAAACAGCCACCCGCAAAATATACAATCTCCATATTAATTAACGCCCTCTTTACTTATTAGTATCCTTTCTCGCATATTTAATTAAATAAATATTACTTTTTTACAACCGGTATATAAATATCAAAATGTGGATCATTTGGATCACTATCAACATAGCAGTATTCATGTTTTATCGGCATATAAGGGTCGTAGTAATTTACATCAGCCTCTCTAAACGCAGTGTAGTCACTAGTAAATAACCATTGATGCAAATTCGTATATGTCGTTTGTATATCTTCTCCTTTGTTATGTGTCGTCTTTACATAGATTAATTCAGGCACTCGTATTTCAATCATCCCATCAGGAATTTTTTGATTCTCACTCACTTCATACACTGCGTAATGTGCGAATCCATTTTCAATTACATGATAAGATAGACCTAATTGAATAGTTGGATTTACCACATTCTCTAGCTCATCAACACGGTCTCTAATTTGTTGAATAACGTTTTTTAAACTTGGTACAATTTCGGAGAATGTCCCTTCCCATTTTAATCCTATTGCCCTATAGGCTGGTAACGTTTTAATTTCGTAGCTCACTTTATTTCCTCCCTAGCTTTTAAAATTTGTAAATTCCTTTTAACAGCTTTCGCTATCGGTTCAATGGCTCTCCTTAATCTATCAATCATCATGTATACGGGCACACGTTATTCAATAGTATCTAACAAATCTACATCTACCTTTTCAGTATCCTTCCATTCGTAAAACCTTTCTAAATGCCATTTATTTTTCAGTCTTACGTATTTATTGTCTTCAACCCACTTATGTAAGCCGTTATACGCTTCCCTTATTTCACGGTTAGAACCAGTATGTCTTAGAACAGCGTATCTTTGTGGAGGTATAGTTAGCGTCACCATATCAACTGGGACGTCCTCATATTCCTTTACTTCAACACTAACCCAGTAACCATCTTCATCGGGAGTTTGATTTTCTACAACAAATGCGCCAATTTGTGTATCTGGATTAATTACCTGTTTAATTTCACCTATACGCTTGTCTAATATGAGCGACGCTTTAGGTATTTCAACTAAGTATTGGTCACCTGAACACAAAACACGAAAACCAACTAGTTTTAATTCATCAAGTTCTTGAATCATTATTTCCTTCATTTTTCATTCCCCCTTTAAATATCGTTATAATTTCTACAAAACACTAATAAATACCTTTCCACCTTTATGGTAAATTACCAATCATTGATTTAAACAAGGCGGTAATTTTATCTAACTACAGTTTTTTGATAGTATTTGAGCTTAGTTGTTGGCTATAGAAATTTAATTTTCATTGAATTGCCAAGGCAAACGTTGGTTATATTAATACAGGAGCGATTAAATTGTAGTAAACAATGGTGGGCAATGGCAATTTTTCAGGTACACAACAAAAAATGGATGCCTTCAAAGCAGGCTATGGAACTGTATTATTCGTAAGCGTCAAATAATGCCCACCTAGTTTTTCAGGTGGGCATTATTTGACGCTTACTCTCGAATACTTTCACCTTTACTTAGTATTCGCTGCAACAGTGCCATTGCTAAATCTTCAATGTGCTGCAAACTTAAGTGTTGAAAAGCATCATATTGTTGAATATCGTAATAGTCATGAATATAACTAATATTCCGTGCCATTTCTTTAGGAATCTCTAACTCCGTCACAATGCCCCAATTAATTTGTCTTCTTTCCCAATAAACACGTTCAATCTCAAACTTCTCAATAACGCGCTCTTTTAACAGCTCGTCCTTCATTTTGATTGTTCTGGCAAGCTCAACAAATCCTTCTCCTTTATCTACAGTTAATAAAAAATCCGTTGTCATCACAACTGGCTCATGCGTTTTTGGATTAATAGGATGTTTAAGACCTAATTCATCTGCAATGACAATTGTTTCTTCCAACGGTAGTAAAGGAAATTGCTCTCGAATATCGACAATAAAATCAGAATATTCAGTTAAATAAAAGTAGTTTCGTTCCAAATCAGATAGAAACTCATGCTGCCTGTTTGTTTTAATGCCCTTTAAACGTGTGGAACGACCTTTGGAAGCAACGTCTTGAATGTTTAGCCAAGGTTTATATTCCGAACCAACACCAGAGCCCCGACCTTCTTTAATCCACTTTTCATTTTTAGATGTTCTAGTTCTTTTAGACATAAAAAACACCCCTTTGAATTAGTTTAATCCAAAGGGGTGAAACGGTGCAACTTTTTTAAAAACAGTATGACTTTTTTCAAAACGGTACATCTTTTTTTAAAACGGTATAACTTTATTTAAAATCTACATGACTTTATTCCAAATCCAAAACCCTACTCCACCGTAACACTCTTCGCCAAGTTACGTGGTTTATCCACGTCACAGCGGCGGTGTAGTGCTGCGTAGTAGCTGATTAACTGTAGTGGCACAACGCTTACTAATGGTGTTAGCAATGGGTGTACGCGTGGCAGGACAAGGCGGTCGCCTTCTTCCTCTAAGCCTTCGCTTGCGATGATGCAGGCGTGAGCTCCGCGTGCTACAACTTCCTTTACGTTACCGCGAATATTAAGGGCTACTTGCTCCTGTGTTACTAATGCAAAGACAGGTGTGCCTTCTTCGATTAAAGCGATTGTACCGTGCTTTAATTCGCCACCAGCGAAGCCTTCTGCTTGGATGTAAGAGATTTCTTTTAGCTTTAAAGCTCCTTCTAGGCTGACGCAGAAGTCTAGGTTGCGTCCAATGAAGAAGGCGTTGCGAGCGATTTTTAAGTAGTCTTCTGCAATTTGCTCCATTGCTTCTTTTGAGTCGATAATTGCTGCAATTGCTGTTGCTGCGATTGCTAGCTCTTGCTTTAGGTCGAAGTCAACGGCATTGCCGCGTGCTTTGCCTGCTACGTATGCGGCTACTGCTAATACAGCTAGCTGCGCTACATATGCTTTTGTTGAAGCTACAGCGATTTCTGGACCTGCGTGTAAAAGTAGCGTGTAATCTGCTTCACGCGATAGTGTTGAGCCTTGTACGTTTGTAATTGTAAGTGCTGGGTAGCCCATTTCCTTTACTTTCACTAATACTTGACGGCTATCTGCTGTTTCGCCAGATTGTGAAAGGAAGATGAATAAAGGCTTTTCTGAAAGCAATGGCATATTGTAGCCAAATTCACTTGAAATATGCACTTCGACAGGAATTTGAGCCATTTTTTCGAAATAGGATTTACCAACAAGACCTGAGTGATAGCTTGTGCCTGCTGCAATAATGTAAAGGCGATCTGCCGCATTTAGTGCAGTTAAAATTTCCTCATCGATTGCTAGCTCGCCGTCTACCTCATATGCTTGGATAATTTTACGCACGACATTTGGCTGTTCATCCATTTCCTTTAGCATATAGTGTGGGTACGTGCCTTTTTCAATGTCGCTCATATCTAGCTCTGCTGTGTATGGTGCGCGCTCTACGATACGACCATCTAGCTTTGAAATTTCTACGCTATCACGACGTACAACAACAATTTCTTTATCATGTAATTCAATGAATTGGTCTGTTACTTGTAGCATTGCCATCGCATCAGATGCTACGACATTGAAGTCTTCCCCAACGCCAACAAGCAATGGTGATTTATTTTTTGCTACATAAATAGTGCCTGCATCTTCATTATCTAATAGAGCTAATGCATATGAGCCATGTACTAAAGATAATGTTTTACGGAAAGCCTCTACTGTTGATAAGCCCTCTTCCTTTACGAATAGCTCGATTAACTGTACAAGCACCTCTGTATCTGTATCAGATTGCATTTGAATGCCCTTTAAATAAGCTTTTTGCAATAAATGATAGTTTTCAATAACACCATTGTGCACTAGTGTGAAGCGACCATTTGCACTTTGATGCGGGTGCGCATTGCGGCGATTTGGAACACCATGTGTTGCCCAACGTGTATGACCGATACCAACCGTCGATACAACGTCTTCATCCACTGCCTTGCGTAAATCAGCAATGCGACCTTTTTCTTTAAATACTGTGATACCCTCTTCATTGTGAACTGCAATACCAGCTGAATCATAGCCACGGTATTCTAATTTCTCTAACCCTTTTAATAAAATTTCCTTTGCATCTAAAAATCCATTATATCCAACAATTCCACACATCGTATATTTCCTCCAAGTCGTTTCGAGGACAACACTACTATTTGCAATCTAAAATCAATATTTATTTTTTATCGAGGTAAAAGGCAATACGAAATAGACTACAAATCAATGCCTTTTTTGCCTATGGCTGCTCTGTTTAACAGACGCATTGGCGGTAAGGCTTTGTAGTTTTGTACTCGTTATTTGATGCCGATTCGTTCCTCTGTACAGAAAATCGCTTTCCTGCTTTAAAACGAATATGACGACTGGGCATTGTCAATCGGGAGGTATCCGCCGAATTTTCGATAAACCTCCACCTCGTCAACTAAGGATGATGTCCGCTCTATTTCCTTAGCTCAGGCGCTATAATTGTTTTCCTTTTAAATTTATAGGGCGCACTATCTTTCCTCCTTTATGGCGCATGCAATAAGCTTTTTCATCATACAAAAAATATCACGGTTCGTCAATCGTCTGCACACTTATCTCAAATATACTAAAGTGTGGTTGTGTCAGGATTTTGAACTTTTGCCCAATCATAATTGACGAAGTTGGTTAAAAAAATCTGTAGACGATGCATCGCCTACAGATACTTTATTATAGTCCCTTTTCCTGTAAAAGGTTCACAATTTCTCGATTAAATGCTGGTAAATCTTTCGGTGTTCTACTTGTTACAAGTTGCTTTTGACAAACAAATACTTCCTCATCATGGAATTTTGCGCCTGCATATTCTAGGTCTACCTTGATGGATTTATAGCCTGTCGTATCGCGTCCCTCTAATGACTTTGCAGTAATTAATAGCTGTGGGCCGTGACAAATAGCGAACACAGGCTTCATTTCATCCATAAAATGCTTCGCAAACGCTACAACGCGATCATCATCTCGCAGCAAATCTGGGGAGAAGCCTCCAGGAATTAATAAGGCATCAAAATCGGCTGGATTCACTTCGGCTACACCGTAGTCAATTTTAACAGTAGCCTCTCCTTGCTTCCCTGTCACTGTTTTATTGCCTTCTTTATCAATGTTAATGACTGTATGCCCTGCATTTTCTAACGCTTCTTTCGGGCTCGTGTACTCACTGTCTTCAAACTTGTCCGTAATTAATGTTGCTATTTTTGCCATTTCATTACACTCCTTTGAATTTGGTACAGTTGTATATTTCCCCTTTATTGCAATATGTAAACATAAAAAATAGCTGCTGAAAAGTGTTTTCCAGCAGCTATACTCTATTATTCAGCTAAGCCCATTTCTGCACGTACAACTTCTGCAATTTTCTCTACATATGTTGTACAGTCCTCTTCTGTTGCAGCCTCAACCATTACGCGAACTAACGGCTCCGTGCCTGAAGGGCGAACTAATACACGGCCATTGCCTTGCATATCCGCTTCCACTTCAGCAATCACTGCAGCTACTTTTTCGTTTGTTGTCACCGCATGTTTGTCCGTTACACGAATGTTCACTAAGCGCTGTGGGAAAACAGTCATTTCAGATGCTAGCTCTGATAGGCGTTTCCCTGTTACTTTCATAATGTTAACAAGCTGGATTGCTGTTAATAAGCCATCACCTGTTGTATTAAAGTCTAGGAAAACAATATGACCTGATTGCTCACCACCGAAATTATAATCGTTTGCACGCATTTCCTCAACAACATAGCGATCGCCTACTGCTGTTTGCACGCTTTCCATCATATGCTCACGTAATGCTTTGTAAAAGCCCATATTGCTCATCACTGTTGACACAATTGTGCTTTTCTTTAAACGACCTTTTGCATTTAAATATTTACCAATAATAAACATAATTTGGTCGCCATCAACGATTTGTCCCTTTTCATCGACTGCGATTAAACGGTCACCATCACCATCGAAAGCAAGACCGATATCAGCACCTCGTTCTACAACGAATTCAGCCAATTTTTCTGGATGTGTAGAACCTACACCGTCGTTGATATTTAAACCGTTTGGAGAAGAGCCCATCGTTGAAATATCCGCTTCTAAATCAGCAAATAAATGTGTTGCAAGTGATGATGTTGCACCATGTGCACAATCTAATGCTACATGAATATTAACGAATTCTTCTTCCACAGTCTGTTTTAAATAAGAGATATATTTTTGACCGCCTTCGAAATAATCATTTACAGAACCGATGTCTCCACCAACTGGACGTGGTAAAGTATCCTCTGGCGCATCCAGTAAGCTTTCAATTTCTGCTTCCTGAGCATCAGATAGTTTAAAGCCATCTGAACCGAAAAACTTAATGCCATTATCAGCTACTGGATTATGTGATGCAGAAATCATAACACCCGCATTAGCATTCATAATACGTGTTAAATACGCTACACCCGGTGTACTAATAACACCTAAACGCATTACTTCCACACCAATTGACAATAGACCTGCCACTAATGCACCTTCAAGCATTTCGCCTGAGATGCGCGTATCTCGCCCAATAAGAACTTTCGGTCTACTTTCCGTATCCTTCGTTAATACATGACCGCCAGCTCGTCCTAGCTTAAATGCAAGCTCTGGTGTTAATTCGCTATTCGCCACCCCACGGACGCCATCTGTTCCGAAATATTTACCCATTACTTTTTCTCTCCTTCAACACTACATTGTTAATCCAATCGACTTGCTTACACCCGAATTTCTTTATTGTGTATGCCTCGTTGCCTATACTATAGCTATTCTTCGTCTGCATCCTCACTAGGTAAGGGAATGTCAGCCTCAGTAGATACAACTTCTTCACTTTGCTCTACTATTGTGAGATTAGCTTGAATCTTAACCGTTTCATTCGCTAGCTTCACAGAGCTTTCTAGCTTCGGAATTTTGGCCTCATAGTCGCCAGATTCAGTTAGTTTAGATAAGTCAAACTCCACAACAATTTCGTTTAATGAATCCACAATAGATTGTGGACCTGTCACTCGAACACTTTCCTGTTTTAAAGATAGCTCGTTAATCGTTACACCTTCTGGCAATTGACCTGTTTGCTTCAGTGTAAGAGGAATTTCCCGATTATATTCTTCAATTTCCACATTGATATCTACTGTTTCTGGCTGTATCGTCACATCAAGCTTGTTTAAATCACGATCCAATACCTTCACATTCGCCTGTTGGCTAAATGATTGTGTCAATCCATCCTCTGCTTTAATCGATGCTTTTACATAATTAATTTTGTCCATAACACTTTTTGCACCTGTAACAAAAACGTATTTAGGCTCAACAGTCATGTTTTTCAATACATAGCCTTCTTTAATTTGTCTATTATTGATTTCCGGCTCTACACGAAACTCCTTCGTTACCTTCTCCTCAATAACAACATTTGCAAATGGCGGATAAACTGACACGCTTAACTTTTCAGAAAAGTTTTCAGTCTGTATTGTAACTCTATGTTGGCCAATTAACAATGAATTTAAATCGACAAATACTTTATAATCTTTCGCTAGCTTCTCACGCATGACGATTTGCATAGGTCCTTCGATCCCCAAATCGACCGTTTCTGGTAAGCCTGTGACGATTAAATTTTCGTCATCATAATATACCTCAAGCTTCACATCCTCAATAATATCCGCCTGCTGTGAGCTAGGTGTATTACGGGTGGAATCATTTTCTGATTGCACGTAAAAGAACAGTGCAATCGCAAGTAATAATGCTGTAAGACGAATTAACCAATTACTATTAAATAATCTATCCATTCTTCTTCCCCCTCCAAGTCCACTTAGAGGCCTGTGTCGCTTCCTGCTCAGATCCAAACCATGCTTTGCGTAGCAACGCTTCAAATTCCTCAATCTTCAAATCACGATGCAAGTTGCCATTGACCGTAAGGCTAATTGCGCCTGTTTCCTCTGAAACGACGATGGTAATTGCATCCGTTACTTCACTTAAGCCAAGCGCTGCGCGATGTCGTGTGCCTAGCTCCTTTGAAATAAATGGACTTTCAGATAATGGTAAATAACATGCTGCTGCTGCAATTTTATCCTTTTGCATAATAACTGCACCATCATGTAGTGGTGTATTCGGTATGAAAATATTAATTAATAGCTCTGAGGATACTGTTGCATCCATTGCTATACCTGTTTCAATATATTCTGTCAAACCCGTTTCTTTTTCAATCGATATTAATGCACCGATGCGTCGTTTGGCCATGTAGCTAACTGATTTTTTCATCGCTTCAATTAGGCGTGTTTGTTCCTCCTCTTGATGATTGCCAGAGCGTTGGAATATCTTTCCTCGCCCTAATTGCTCAAGCGCCCGCCGTATTTCAGGTTGGAATATAATAACAATCCCTACAAACCCCCACTCAATTACTTGCTTTAACAAATAATCGAGCGTGCTTAAACCGAAGAGGGATGTTGCGATTTTAGCAATCACAATAACGAATATCCCTTTTAATAGCTGGACTGCTTTTGTTCCTTGAATGAGACCAAGCAGCTTATACAGTACGTACCAGACAACGACGATATCAATAAAGCCAAATATATAATTCACAGCGGTAAAATCTGCAAATTGATTCATTATTAACTGCACGTGGCATCCCCCACTTTTCTAACTGTTGCATATCAATTGTACTTTAGCCAACCTTCGTTCAGATTTCTTTGAGCGAGTGGAAGTTAATTTGCACCACCACATGCCCCTCTCATGCAGGCTTCTCTTCAAAATCTATGATATCTCCAGAGGCTTTATTTTATAAAAAGATGATATTTTAAATATTTGTTAAAACTATGCACTCCTGCGGTTATTTGTCACACAAAAGAGCTACTGAATCATGCTAAAAATAGTATAACATACTTCCGCTTATTGTCGCTTTTTCTAAAGTATTATTACGAAAAAAATGGGTGTAGATGAAATGCTTTCCTCATTTCATCTACACCCTCTATCAAACGTCTGATTTTGAAAAAAGTTGCATCAACTATTCAAACAATGCTGCGACGTCATTTGCCATTTTCTTTATTTTATACCATAGCCAATCGAATGTTTCATTTATTTCTTCGATTTGCCCTGATACGACAGCAGTAGAAGCCATATAACTGCCATTAATTACTGTAACATTCCCGTCCACTTCTCCTTCGATGATTAAGTTGCCATTTTTTACAACAACATCACCTTTAACAACTTCACCCTTGGGTACGATAACTGTTTGCCCATCAACGACTAAATTCGATTGTGTCGTTACAGAAAATTGATTATCGTTCGGATAGCTTGCCATTAAAGTTGCCCCCATCAATAGAAAGAATACGGCTGCTGCCACAATAATCGGATGTCTGCGTAACCATTTTTGAATACCTAGTGTATTTTTACGTTTCGGTAAACGATTCATTACATTCGCCTCAAAATGTGGAGGCGCTGTAATATGTGTCGCGCTTTTGACAAATGCCACTGTATCGCTGAGCTCATGCATATGCTTTTGGCAGCTTACACAGCTTTGAATATGCTTTTTCAGCTCTTGTTCATGCTCACGTGTAATATCGCCATCTAAATAATCGTGCATGTAGTCAATGTAATGTTCAGGACACGTTCTCATGCGAATTCTCCTCCTACAAATTGTTTAACTGCTTGCGAAGTGCTTCCCGACCACGATGAATACGTGTCTTTACTGTGCCAAGGGGCATATCAAGAATTTCACTAATTTCTTGTAGCGATAGCTCTTCAATGTACTTCAGTACAATGACAGAGCGATATTTGTCTGGCAATCGGCTAATCTCGTATTGAATGCGGTCCTGTAGCTCCATCTGTTCAACAGCTTCTTCTGGCAGTTGTTCATCTGCTGCAATTTGTGAATACATATCTAGGCCATCTGTCCCTGCAACTTCCGCATCCAAATAATAATCTGGCTTCTTTTTACGAATGCGGTCAATGCAAAGATTCGTGGCTATACGATATATCCACGTTGAAAATTTCCTTTTTTGATCGTATGAGTGCAGATTAATATATGCACGAACAAATGCTTCCTGTGCAATATCCTCCGCCTCTTGCTTGTTACCAAGCATTCGATAACAAACTTGATACAGCTTGTGCTGATAGAGGTTCACAATATCGGCGTATGCGTTTTGATCACCTTTAAGCACTTGCTTTATTCTCTTGTTCACTAACGCATCCATCGTGCCAATCCCTCTCTACCTTCTCAGCTGTTAATACATATACGTACACCTTCAAGAAAGGTTTCAGTTTTTCTTTTTATTATAACAAAATTTCATTAGGAAATTGTAGTAAAATGCGCAAAAGGTGCTGAGAGAGAAAAAATCCACTCTCAACACCTTTAATGGCATTGTCTTACACTAATGTTTCACCAAATAATGAACCAATTAATGCGACAGCAACGTTTGCTGTTTTATTTTTTTCATCTAGAATTGGATTTACTTCAACAAACTCTACAGAGGTAAGAATGCTTGCCTCTTGCAGCATTTCCATCGCAAGATGGCTTTCACGATACGTAATACCTCCTGCTACAGGCGTTCCAACACCTGGCGTATACAATGGGTCTAGTCCATCTAAATCTAATGATAAATGCACACCATCGACACCGCGTTCTTGTAAATAGCGAATCGCATCTTCCATAACCGCTGTCATACCTAGACGGTCAACTTCATGCATTGTGTAAACTTTAATATTTTTTTCTTTAATAAGCTCACGTTCCCCTTCATCGACAGAGCGTGCACCAATAATAATAATATTTTCTGCCTTCACTTTTGGTCCTGCATGATGAATCGATGTTAAACGCTCATGCCCAAGCCCTAAGCTTACCGCTAATGGCATTCCATGAATATTGCCAGACGGTGTGGATTCTGGTGTATTAATATCTGCATGTGCATCAAACCAAATAACACCTAAGTTTTTATATTTTTCGAGCCCAGCTAACGTCCCAATTGCGATACTATGGTCACCACCAAGTACAAGTGGAATATGGTTTTCATTTACCGCGTCCTCCACTTTTTGTGCTAGCTTTGAGCATACTTCTACTACTTCATCTAAATTCAGTAATTTTTCATTTTGTTCTTTTTTAATAGGCGCTTTTTCTACACGAATATCGCCTTCATCCTTCACTGCATATCCTAATGCCTCTAAACGCTCTACCACCCCAGCATAACGAATGGCACTTGGTCCCATATCTACACCGCGACGTCTTTGTCCATAATCTGATGGAACCCCAATAATAGCAACTGATTTATTCATATTTTGTTAAAACTCCCTTCTGTAATAGCTCTATTGTAAAACGAAATAGGCGGTTGGCTCAACTCGACAATTTTATGTATAATCATTCAATAAATTTATAAAAATCATTGGTTCAAAACACACTAAATAGCTTATAAACGTTATTATATAAGCATTTAAATATTTACATAGAAATCCAATCACATATGCATTTCAATTTTCCTACAAAAAATACTTCCCTACAACAAATAAATGTTATAGGGAAATATTTTATTAAAAGGTTCACTATCACCTTTGAAGTTGTATTATACGATATAAAAACGCTACAAATTGAGCGCGTGTTACAGATTCCTTTGGGTGAAATGCACCATTATCACCAAGTGCAATGCCTTCTCGTTCAAGTACGGCTATATAGCCCGTGCTCCAATGATCGTTGCTTACATCAATAAATGATGCAGTTCCCTCAGGTTCTAGTCCCATAACCCCAACAAGCACTTTTGCAAGTTGGGCACGCGTCATGTTCTCACTAGGCAAAAAGGCGCCGTCTTTCCCATCAATGATACCCGCTTGCTGCAATGTCAATATCGCCTCATAGTAAGTATGCTTAGGTGATACATCAGAAAAAGCAACCGCTGAACGAATCGGGTCAAGTGTAAAAGCACGTGACAATAACAACGCTACATGCTGACGACTAATCGATTCGTTTGGGCGGAATGTGCTATCCTCATACCCTTTTATAATACCTTGCGCTACCAATTCCTCAATCATTCCTCGTGCCCAATGTGACTCAATATCTGTAAGTAGCAGCTCACGCTGAATTTCTTTTGATACCTCGCTCCATTTCGCATATAACATCATATTTTCAGTGACCAATGTATCCTCCGTCCATTTGATTGTGAAAAGTGGATCTTTATACCAGCCTTCAAATCTATAATTTTCCCTTACAGGTTTAGGTAAATTATAGATTTTTGTATTCGTTAAAATTTCTATCGACTTTAACATCTCTCCACCATTTGTCTCAAATGAAATTTTTATTGGTGATGGAATGGTCTTCTCTTCAGTCGATGGCGCATTTGTAGAATCATTACTCTCAGGTGGAACTGAAGGAGTGCTACCACCAGGTGCTGGCGGAGTAATTGGCGTATTTCCCTCATTTGTTTCATTTGCTTTCCATTGTGCATACAGCGTTATATTCTCTGCTCCCATTTGCAATGATGTATTTGGTGCATAGGCTACACCACTTCCATCCGCCTGTGTGTTCCAACCAGTGAAGGTATGTCCTGTCCTCGTTAAATTTCCAATATTACCCTTCACCATTACTATAGCGTTCACTTCATACTGTTGTGGGTCTTGTGGTACGTTTCCTGCTGTTGCCCCATTTGCCTTATAGGTAATTGTATAGGTTGGATTTTTTGTCCATTGGGCATACAACGTTACATTTTTTGTTCCCATTTGGAATGTGGAATTTGGTGTATACGTTATTCCACTTCCATCTACTTTTGTATTCCAACCTACGAAGGTATACCCTAACTTCATTAAATTCCCACTATTTCCTTGCACCGTTACCATGGCGTTCACTTCATACTGTTGTGGGTCTTGCGGTACATTTCCTGTTGTTGCACCGTTTGCCTCATAAATAACCGTATACGTTGGGTTTTTTGTCCATTGCGCGTACAAGGTTATATTTTCTATTCCCATTTGGAATGTGGAATTTACCGCATAGGCTGTTCCACTCCCATTTGGTTGGGTATTCCAGCCTGTGAAGGTATATCCTGTTATCACTAGATTTCCGCTATTACTTTGCACTGTGACGGGCATTTCTTCCTCATATGTTCCATTATCAATTGGAACTGTTCCTCCTGTCGCACCATTTGGATGATATGTCACTGTATAGCGTGACTGCATCTCGTATACGCCTAAATCAATGGCCGCACCTTGAATACGCTTTTTCCCTGCAAGGTCTGTCATTATACTATGAGCATTAGAATTCCCCATATCAATTGCTGGTGAGCCTGTTTTCAAATGTAAGTTCGCCTCTGTTGGATTGACAAATATATCATCAGATGTATAAGTTTCTGAACCTATAGGATTCCCATCAGCATCAAACAATTGCCCTTTACCTACTAATGCATCAACTAAACTGTTTGTCATCTTTCCTAAATAATCTGCATAGGATGCTGTATTTGCATTTCCGATAATGATGCTATTAACAATTTTGCTATTTACAGTGCCTCCGCGAATGGCTGTTGGCCCATTTGCATATATGGTCGCATTCATTAAACTAATATCTGTAGTATCAGAGTTATATAGTGCACTTCCTGCTGCACTATTCTTCGCTTGATTGAAAGTAAATAGTGCATTTATTAATATTGGGCGTGTATTTGCCGCATTATACATGCCGCCTCCTGTACTCGCTTCATTTGCAGTAAAAGAAACATTTGTGATGGTTGGCTCGCTACCACCACCATTGTATATGCCACCACCTCCATTATCTGCTATGTTTTCAGAAAAGATGGCATCTGTTAAGGACGGACTACTTACAGAGTTGTACATACCCGCTCCAATACCACCTGAATTAGATCTCACTGTTGCTCTATTTCCCTTAAACTTAACACCTGTTAAGGTTGGGTTGCTATTGTTATTATATATTCCGCCCCCTAACGTCGTTTGATTCATATTAAATATTACATCTGTTAAGACTGGGCTACTGCCATGATTAGACATCCCGCCTCCATACCAAGTTGCTTTATTTTCCTCAAATACTACATCTGTTAAAGTTGGATTACTTGCATCCTTATTATAGATTCCTCCTCCTTGTTGGGATGCTGTATTTTCATTAAACTTTACATCTATTAGCGTCGGGCTACTGCCAATATTATAAATTCCGCCTCCATATATTGTCTGATTTCCACTAAACGTTACATTCGTTAAGGCTGGGCTACTATTACTATTATTCATCCCTCCACCTGACCAATCTGCAGTATTTTGCTCAAACACTACATCAGTTAGCTTTGGGTTACTGTTACTATTATACATTCCGCCACCTTCCACAGCTGCTTTATTTTGTTTAAATAAGGCATCCGTCAAAATAGCATCACTTTTCCCAGTATTGTAGACCCCGCCTCCATTGTTTGGTGCATTGTTGGCTGTAAATGCAGTACTTAGTAGGATTGGATTACTGTTATTGTTATAGAGGCCACCACCGTTCATGGAAACTCTATTGTTATCAAACATTACATCTGTTAATTGTGGATTACTTGAGTCATTGTACATTCCGCCACCAGAATATGCTCTATTTTCAATAAACGTCACATTCATTAAGGTTGGATTACTTTCATAATTGTATATTCCTCCGCCATATCGGTAGGCAATATTTGCAGTAAATACTACATTTCTGAGAGTTGGGCTATTTCCACTATTGTACATGCCTCCTCCGTGCATATGCTGGTTTTGTGTAGCATGATTAGGATTCCCTGCTGTAATGATGACGCCATCAAGTATAGCTGTTTCGTTCAAGTGTAAGTTATCTGGATGATAAAATACATGATAAGCATTTCCTCCACTTGGAAGTGCACCACTTAACATCGTTTTATTATTTTGAAAATCCCGCTGTGTTAATGTTTTTTCATCCCCCGCAAATCCTCCATAAATCGCTACACCATTTTTCATTTTAAAATGTGCAGTACGAGGATCACTGTCATTATCTCGTTTGGTCGGTGTATACGTTCCCGCAGCAACCCAAATTTGGTCACCTACTACCGCCTTTTCTAAAGCCTTTTGTAAGTCTTTTACAGCATCGTCCCAGCTTGTGCCGTTATGATTGTCGTCACCGTTATTAGCATCGACAAAAATTATATTATTTTCAAGTAATATATGAGTATGCAAAGGTGCAATACGAATCAAATGCTTGCTAATCGTCACTTGTTCTTTTACTCGGAACCAGATAGCATGCTCTCCTTGCTCTGCGATGACTTGAGGTGTTGTTATACTAATCGCTTCCCATGATATACCTTCATCCTTGGACCATTCCACTTGTATACTAGCACTGTCAGCTGAAGTCGTTGTGAGGTGAATTGTGACTGGGCTTGTTGCAATATTCCCTTCCTGATAAGGCTGCCCATCCACCGTTAATAGTACATTCAAAGTTAGGTTCGTTTCTGCTACTACAGGGATACTGCCAAATACCGTATATAAACTAAGCAATAAAATGACTAATAATGCAATTGTCTGTTTCCTTATCTTTTTCATAAATACCCTCCTTTTAACAATAAATATTATATTACTTAAAAGTAATATTCAACTATAAAAAAAGAAAATACATATTTTCTTTTTTTAAATGATTAGCCTTCTCTATTTCGGATGCCCTCCAACAATAAATCGGCGATATCATTCGCTATTTCCTCTGGCCTTTTTTGTTTTGTTAATATTTTCGTAAATGTTAGTCGCTCAATAATACCAACTAAGCTTTCTGCTACCATGGAAGTATCAATGTCTTTACGAAAATAACCTGCCCTAACCTCATAATCAAGATTGTCTCGAATTTGCTCGACAATTTGTGCCTTAATTGCATCTGCTTTTGCTGATAAATAAAAGCCAATCCGCGTTAAATATGGATTTTTATCTAAAAAGGCTAGGATTTCCTTTAAATTATGCGTAACCCGTGCTTTAACTGTTATAAATTCCAATTCGGGTTGCAAACGACTTTGCTTTATAAATGCCATTAATCGCGTATGGAATAAGCTTTCTAACTCCTCAAAAATTGCTTCCTTATTTTTAAAGTATAAATAAAATGTAGGCTGGCTTAATGAGGCCCCTTTCACTATGGCACTTACCTTTGTTTCATGATAGCCATTTTGTGCAAACTCCCTTGCAGCTACTTCCAGTAATAGCGCACGGCTTTCTTCACCGCTCGCTCCTTTAGGTCTTCCTCTTTCTCCCATAGCAATGCCTCCTTATATACCTATTATAGAACGAAAAAAAGAGCTTTCAAGTAGTCATGGTTACTTGATAAGCTCCTTAAAATTGTAAAAATCTATTCGTAATAGCCCTCTGTTGATTTTATAAAGTTTTTAAATTGATTGGAGTCATGCCCAAACCATACTTCTGAATTGTTTTCTGTCGCAAATTTGCGAATGCGCTCCACTGTCGAATTATAGCCTACAGAATCATAAATAATGCCTGGAGGCTTGACCGGTGGACCATAGCTTTCAGCCGTATACACCGCATCAGAGGCTAATAAAACATTGCCATGTCCTGGTAGCTCAATATGCAAGCCTAGCATTCCATAGGCATGTCCTGGACCAAAGTTGATAATTTTAATGCCTTCTACAAGCTGCACTTCTTTTTCATGTGGCTTAATCGTGCGCCAGCGCAGTTGATTTTGAATCCAGGCCATGACATCGCCCCAAATATATGCACCCATATTGCGTGTCATCGCAAATTGCTTCATGACATTCGATAGCTCTGAATCATGCACGATAATTTCGGCATTCGTAAATAATTCGAGGCAGCCAGCATGGTCTAAATGTAAATGTGAGGCAATGACATATTTAATATCTGCTGGTCGTACTTTCAATTGTTCTAAACGATTAATCAAATAACATTCTTCACTTGCAAATGTAGGGAAGGCTTTTTGTACCCCTTCAGGCCAACGCCCATCCTCCCCCATCCCATCAGGGTTACAACCAGTATCAAACAGGATTTTCCCTTCTGGATGGTCAATTAATACAGCGTAAATCGGAAATTCTACAAACTCTGCTGGCGGATTTGGATTATCAATTGTTGCTGGGTTATGCATGGCAATCATATAATTTTTGTCCATCTTCATCGTTCCTGTGTCTAATACATATAACTTTTTGTTATTACACATTTTTCTATCCCCTTTGCTGTTTGATTAATTTCTATTTATTTGAAAGTAACAGCATCATATGCTGCCTTATAAATAGCGAAAATATCCTCTTTTTCTAATGGCATTGGACTACGTGCAAGTATGCGCGTTTGCTTTGTTGCATCCTCCGTTAAGCTCATCAGCGCATTTTCTCCAACCTCAAAACCTTTCAAGCTAGAAGGAATACCAACATCTTCAACGAGGCGCTGCAATTCCTCCACACATTTATGCGACGCCTCCTCCTGTGACAAATAGCTGCTATTAAAGCCCATTGCATTATAAATATCCTTCATGCGCTTTTCACAGGATGAACGAATATACCCCATCACATAAGGTAACAGCACAGCATTAGAATCACCATGCGCAATATGGAACTGTCCACCTAATGGATAGGCAAGTGCATGTACTCCGGCAACCCCTGCATTGAAAAATGCTAATCCCGCTAAATAACTGCCATAGCTCATTGCGATGCGCGCCTCTTTATTTTGCCCATCCTTCACAGCTGTTCGTAGCGAGCCACTAATTAGTTGGATTGCTTGTAGCGCTAATGCATCTGAAACAGGGCTGGCATTGCGTGAAATATATGCCTCGACAGCATGTGTGAGAGCATCTACACCTGTAGCAGCCGTCACTTTTGGTGGCAATGACATCGTCAGCTCTGGATCGACGATGGCTACATCTGCAAGTAAGTAGTCGTGTGTCACTACATCCTTTGTCGCCTCTAATGATAAAACAGCAATATTCGTCACTTCAGAGCCGGTGCCTGATGTTGTAGGAATTAATATTGTTGGTAGCCCTTTATGCAGAAGCTTGCGTGTTGCAGTTAAATTTAAATAATCTTTGACATCACCTTCATGTACAGTAATAATCCCGGCTAATTTAGCTAAATCAAGTGCGCTTCCTCCACCTAAGCCAATGACCATATCGCTTTGATGCTCCCGCGCATAGGCTACAAGCTCCTCTGCTACCGCTAATGGTGGCTCTGGCACAACCTTTGTATAGACATTAATCGTTAAATTGAGCGCTTCTAATGGGGCTATAATTTTTTGTGTTAAGCCCATTTCATGTAAAAAGGGATCTGTCACAAGCAATATGTTTTGTCCTCGTAAACGCTGTACTTCTTCTGATAAATAATTTAGAGAGCCCCAGCCTGTATAGCTTAAAGGGGCAAATGTGATTTTTTCAGCCATTTATAGCCCTCCTTCTTGATTCCAAATAACAAGCTTTGTTTCGGTCATTTCATGAATAGCATATTTGACGCCTTCTTTTCCTGTCCCGCTTTGTTTAACGCCACCATATGGCATTTGGTCAACGCGATATGTTGGAATATCATTAATGACTACACCACCGACTTCAAGCTGTTTAGAGGCAGTAAATGCTGTTGCAATATCCTTCGTAAAAATACCTGCCTGCAAGCCATAATCTGAATCGTTGATTGCCTTAATCCCCTCCTCTATGGATGAAATTTTATTGATGCTAACAATCGGTGCAAACACTTCCTCACAGCTTACTTTAGAGCTCGGATTGACATTCGCTAAAATTGTAGGTAGCAATACGCCATCTTTAACTGTCCCACCGTATAGAAGATTTGCACCTTCTGCTACTGCTTCATTAATCCAATGCAATGCTCGCTGCTGCTCTTTTTCATGAATCATCGCTGAAATATCGGTTGTTTCTTCCAATGGAGAGCCTATATGCAAGCCTTTCGTTTTCTCTACCATCTCTGCAACAAATGTCTCAAATACATCCTCTACAACATAAATACGCTGTAGCGAAATGCACACTTGACCTTGATTTGAAAATGCACCTGTCACACATTTATTGACAACATGCGGAATGTTAACACCTTGATCTACAATCAAGCCTGAATTCGAGCCTAGCTCAAGCGCTACACGTTTTAACCCTGCCTTTGCTTTAATTCGAATGCCGACTGCTGGACTTCCTGTAAACGTTATCATTTTTATCTTTTCATTTTCCACCAGCGCATCGCCAACGATGCCACCGCTTCCTAGCACTACATTAAATGCCCCTTTAGGCAACACTGTTTGCTCAATAATTTCTGCTAAAAACAACGCTGACAGTGGTGTTTGTGACGCAGGCTTTAAAACAATCGTATTACCAGCTGCAATAGCTGGTCCAACTTTATGTGCCACTAAATTTTGTGGAAAGTTGAATGGCGTAATCGCTGCTATAATGCCTAGTGGTTGTTCTAGCGTATAAGCAAAGCGGTTTTGTCCTGTTTTTGCCGCATCCATTGGAATCATCTCACCAACTAAACGCTTTGCCTCATCACCTGCAAAGCGATATGTTTCAACCGTGCGATCAATTTCACCTAGCGCATACTTTAATGGCTTGGAGCTTTCCTGGGAAATAATTGTTGCTGCCTCTAACCGCTTTACTGCGAAAGCCTCAGCAATTGAATAAAGAATGTTGGCTCTTTCTAGTGCTGTTAAATTCGCCATTGCTTGTTGTGCATTTTCAGCAGCATCAACAGCAGCTGCGATATCCTCCTTTGCTGCTTGCGGTATTTGCGCAATCGTTTCCTTTGTATATGGCGATTTTAGTTCAGTATAACTTGCAGTAGAAACCCACTCGCCATTGATATACATTTTTTTTTGCAACTTAAGCACCCTTTCATTATTTAGAATTTTCAGTTATGAATACGTAACCATTTTATTATAAAAAAACACGCATTGATTAATACGTATTTTATTTTACAGTCTTTCTATTAAAGAGTTTAACAGATTCCGTAATACGCACGCAAGAATTTTTTTTATTTTCAATCATTTCTGTAAGCTTAGTTATGGCGATTAACCCTAAATTTTTTTCTGTTGCATGCCCTACTGTCGTCAATTGAATTTGTTCATATGCGGCTAGTTCCACATTATCGATACCGATAACACTTATATCTTCCGGCACACGAATATTTCGTTTTAGCAATTCATCAATGACATTTAATGCAATCGAGTCAGAAGCACCAATAATAGCCGTTGGTACAGTCGGTTGCTGTAATAAATAATCAATTCCTTGGCTAATACTTGTACGCGTTGTATTCGAATGATATATATATTCCTCTGGTATCGTTTCCCCTAACACACGTAGCGCCCCTTTAAAACGATTTGCGTATGTGCTAACAGTTAAATGACCGCCTACATAGGCAATATGTTTATGCCCTACCGTTTGTAATGTTTGTGCTGCGATATAGCCTGCCTGTTCATTATCGATTTCAACAAAGTTTTCATTCGATTGATGCTTACGATTAAATGTAATAAAAGGGATATCCAATCTCTTGAGTTTTTCAAAAAAAGGATCCTCATACAAAATACAAGATAAAATAATTCCGTCCACTTTTCGTTCTAAAATTTTCGAATAGGCATGCTCCAATTCCTCATCCTGAACAAATTGCACGTCTACTTTATACCCTTTACTGTTAGCATATTTGACAATAGCAGCCGTCGTATCCGAGAAAAAAGGATTATGTAATGGCCCAGATAATAAGGCAATTGTATTTGTTCGACTTGTTACAAGCAATCTCGCCTGTTCATTTGGAATGTAATTTAATTGCTCAATAGCTTTCAACACTTTATTAACTGTTGATGCTTTTACTAGGTCTGGAGTATTCAAAACACGTGAAACTGTCGTCTGTGATACACCAGCCAATTTTGCAACATCTTTTGATGATACGATAGCTCATTCACCTCTACAAACTAAAATAACAAAAAAATCTATAATTAGTTTAACATATTTTTCAACAAATACTGCTGTGTTTATAAACACTGAAGAAGGATACTTTAATATCCTATTTCACAAAAAAGGAGTACCTAAAAGTTTTATCTTTTAGATACTCCTTACATAATGATGAGCCATGAAGGACTCGAACCTTCGACCCTCTGATTAAAAGTCAGATGCTCTACCGACTGAGCTAATGGCTCAAAAAAATAAAAAAAATGGCTGGGGTACTAGGATTCGAACCTAGGCATGACGGAATCAAAATCCGTTGCCTTACCGCTTGGCTATACCCCAATCATTTTAAAAGATGGTGGAGGGGGACGGATTCGAACCGCCGAACCCTAAGGAGCGGATTTACAGTCCGCCGCGTTTAGCCACTTCGCTACCCCTCCGGCATAACACTTGAAATGGTGGAGGATGACGGGTTCGAACCGCCGACCCCCTGCTTGTAAGGCAGGTGCTCTCCCAGCTGAGCTAATCCTCCATAATTGAGTGCTATACAATATAAATTTAAAATGGTGACCCGTACGGGATTCGAACCCGTGTTACCGCCGTGAAAGGGCGGTGTCTTAACCACTTGACCAACGGGCCATTACCTCAAACAAGACAAGTATTATAATAGCATGTTTTTTTAATTTGTACAAGCCTTTTTTGAAAAAATAATTTTTTATTTAAACAATACTAATATAATGTTGTCATTTCCATTAATAAGCAAAAAAATGGCTCCGAAGGCAGGACTCGAACCTGCGACCAACCGGTTAACAGCCGGTTGCTCTACCACTGAGCTACTTCGGAACGTTACTATTTACTTATGCACTTCGTCATCTGCTACTAAGTACATTAATTATTATATCAAGCATTTTAATTATTACAAGCACTTTTTTAAATAAACAAAACTTTATCTATTATCTCATTTAACGCTCTTCTTAAGTGTGGCTATTTAAATAAAATTTAATCAAAAGAGTGTTCTTATTATTACATATGAGAGCAGCTTAAAGGACATGATTCGCCCATTTTAACCAGCGGTGCATCCTGTTGTGAAGCTATACTCAACTACCATCAGCGCCCTCAACACAGCACAGCAGGGGGAAGAAAATTATTTTACCTTTAAAAAATAATCGCTAAGATCATTCCTCATAATTTAACATATAGAATGCTTGAACATTTAGTGTTTATGGCAAAGTCTATCGGCAAGTTTTTGTATTCTATCAGCAGCTTTATCTGTTCTATCAGTAACTTTGATACTTCTATCGGCAAACTACGAAGCTTCGTTCTACTCTCATAAGATTTTTCAACCATATTTTGTATTATAGGAGACTTTAAATGAGAGCTATCAAAAATAATTCGCCTATTTTGGGTAGAAATTCGCCCGATTATGCATTGAACTCGCCCGTAAAACAACTTATTTGGCCCAATTTAATTAGCGGGGGATTTTATATGCACAAAAAAACCACTGAATATTCAGTGGTCTCATTGTTGCGAAGCGATGTCCTACTCTCACAGGGGGAAACCCCCAAC
>NZ_JAMBIZ010000015.1 GCF_025291715.1 Metasolibacillus sp. | reverse complement strand
GGATGGTTACCTACCGCTCAACCAGTATAAAGGATTTTTTTATGCTTGGATTATATTACAGAAAATTCAGTTTAATACGATGCGTTGAATTATTTTAATGCGACGCTAGTGAAAATATTTTTATCATTGATAGATGAACTAAGTTATAAAAGTGTTTATGTACAATGATTATCTATGTCCAAAATTCTTCCTGCTTAGCAATTTTATCCACACGATACATACATTGCAATGTTGAGAGCTTTCAAGGTTGACAAAAATATATTGCATTCTTAAATTCTCCTAAATTGTTAAATACAACACAATCGGCAATGAAACAATGCTAATTGCTGTTGTGACAAGCGTTGTAAACGATACGAGGTCGGGCTCTGTATCGTATTTCAAAGCCAGCATCGTCGTGTTGGCGGCGGCAGGCATGGCTGCTTGGATGATAAATACTGTTTTTGCTAAATCATTTAACGGTAAAAATGATAAAATAAGCGCTGCAATAATAGGTGAGGCAATCATCCGTATAATGCTTGCGCCTACAACAAAGCGATATGTTACCCTTTTACGTGAAATAACGGCGAGCTGCATACCTAGTACAAGCATAATAACAGGAATCGTCGCATTTGCTACAAGGTCAAGTGCGTCCTGAAAAGGAGCGGATAGCTCCAAGCCCAGCCAATGACAAAGCATACCCAAAATTGCAGCATAAAGCACAGGCATTCTCACAACGCTTTGCATAGCCTGCTTATGTCCACTTCCTTCTTGTCCACCGAGTGCCGCAAAGAAAATGCCTAACGTATTCATTAATAAGGAATGTAGCACCATAATAATAACGGCATAATCAAACCCGGCAGACCCAAGGGCAAATAGTACAACAGGGGCTCCGTAGTTGCCGCTATTCATAAAAACACTGCTTAAAACCAGGGCAGAGCTTTCAGATTGGTTCGCTTTTGTTATTTTAGCAACGATATATGTAATGACTAATAATGAAGCGCTCAATAATAGCGCTGCTAGCATCATATATACGTAGTCCAATGTAATAGCATTCGTGAAAAATGTGCGAAAGGCTAAGCATGGTGACAATATGTAAAGGGACATTGCTGAAATGGACTTAATATCAAAGCCAATTAGCTTCTGAGCGATAAAGCCAATTAAAAAAATGACGAGTGCAGGTAAAATGATAAAAAATAAAGTCATTGTGCTTTCTCCTTCGAGTTGCGAAATATTTTATCCTTCATTATTGCATTTTTTCAGAAGAAGTAAAGAAAGAATTTGACAAATATTTTTTTATCTATTATGGTTATACACATAAGTATATAACCATATAAGGTGGTGAAGTTTTTGTGTTCGATAAAGATAAGCCAATTTACCAGCAAATTCGTGAAAAGATAGAGGATCAAATCGTCAATCGGCAGCTATTAGAAGAGGAGCAGGCACCCTCAACTAATCAGCTTGTTAGCTTTTACAAAATTAATCATGCCACGGTGTCCAAAGGAATCAATCAATTAGTAGAGGAAGGCATTCTTTATAAAAAGCGAGGGATCGGTATGTTTGTCGCAGTAGGAGCGAGGGAGAAACTAATGAAAAAAAGAAAAGAATCATTCGTTGACCAATTTATCGTCAGCCTTATTGAAGAGGCAAAAAAATTACAAATAAGTGAGCAGGAAATTATTGAGTACATTAAACAAGTGAAGGAGCGTGAAAGTGAATGACGACGATGGAGGCTAAAAATATTAGCTTGAACTATGGGTACGACGTAGCACTACAAAATATTTCCTTTCAGCTAGAAGGTAATAAAATATATGGTTTATTAGGGAGAAACGGAGCAGGTAAAACATCGCTATTATCCATTATTGCATCATTTCGTCAGCAAACAGCAGGAGCCTTAACGATTTTAGGGCAAGCGCCATTTGAAAATGCAGAAATGATGCAGCAAGTTGTTTTTGCTTACAACAAAAATTACAAAGAAGAATCGGACAAAGTGAAGGATTTACTGCAAGGCATTGCAAAGTATCGCCCAAACTTTAATATGGCTTATGCAGAGCATTTGCTTACACGCTTTCAAATACCACAAAATAAAAAAATGAAGCAATTATCAAAGGGAATGCAGGCAGCTGTTGATGCGACAATTGGTTTAGCAAGCAATGCGCCAATTACAATTTTTGATGAAATTTATGCAGGAATGGATGCCCCAACTAGAACTATTTTTTATGAGGAATTGCTACAATCACAAGAAGAATGCCCAAGAGCAATAATTATGTCTACACACTTAGTATCAGAAATGGAATATTTATTTGATGAGGTGCTGATTTTACACAAAGGGACAATGGTTTTACATGAGACATACGATGAGCTCATTTCAAAAGGTGTAACAGTGACAGGTCGCGCAGAGGATGTAGATATATTTGTTCAAAATATGCGTCAGCTCAACATAAAGCAATTAGGTGGCACAAAGGCAGTGACGGTCTATGGTCATTTATCAGAGCGGCAATATCAGGAGGCAGCGAAGCTAGGACTAGAAATAGGTCCAGTTGCACTGCAGGATTTGTTTATTTATTTAACAGAGGGAGGGCATGAATAATATGCAAAAATCAATCTCCATAAAAGTTGCATTGGATATATTTTTTACACAAATGAGCTGGGCAGTAGGCTATTTATTTGTTTTGCTAATCATCTTTGCTGTAAGAATTATCACAACCTTGATTCCAAGTATCGAGTTCACTATTTTTAAAGGTGGGGCAGAAATAGATAGTTATTCTACAATGATTTTTTATTCATCCAATATTTTTATGTTCGTTATCGGTATTGTAGCAGCCTATGGATTTCTTCAATATTTTGTGAGTAACGGTGTCACACGCAAGCATTATTTTATTGGGGCAACGCTTGGCTCTTTCGGTGTTGCGCTAGCAATGCCAATTATCGCTAAGCTTGCTTTGTTAGTTGAAAAGGTGCTACCACTGGACTTTGCTAATAATACAAAAATAGTAGAGCCTAACGATGAATTGGTAGAGCAAGTGATTCAAAATATTTTATTCTTTCTGCATATTGATTTAGATAATAGCTGGTTACTTGGCATTGTGCTATTTGCGCTTACTATTTTTTGCTATTATGTGGCAGGCTGGTTGATTGGCATTAGCTTTTACCGTTTCGGAGGCATAGTTGGGCTGTTTTCTATCCCATTAGTAGTTATCTTATTATTGTTATATAGTGAAATGATAAGCATCGCATTAGATGCGCCAATACTGGGTCCATTGTCGATTCCCGCAATTCCTGTTCCAGCTGCCTACTTAATAGCTATTGTTGTGATTGCAGTAATGCTTGTATTGATTCGTCAGTTTACTAAAAAAGTAGCTGTTAAACTGTAAGTAGCGTATGAAACTAAACATCGTTTTTTTGTTGATAGCTATTGTATTGTCAATTGTATCAAAAGCTTTACAATTCTTATTTAAAATGAAATTAGGAAATATTGTAGTTATTGTAGCGGCGATATTTTTTATATTGGCTATTCTATTTTCCATGCCAAAATTTAAGCTGTTAAGTAGGATGGATATGGCTGTAATTTCATTGTTATCCTGTGGGATAGTTGTATCTTTTCAAATAATGATGATGCTGTTAGTTGAGGGCAATCAAAAAATAGGTTGGTTGCTGCTTGTGCCTTTGCTCATAAGTGCTCTATTGCTTGTTTATAAATGGTTTCAAGTGAATTAAAAGTAGCCTCTAAACTATAGAAATGTTAGACTATTAAAAAAATAGGAGGTGGCGAAATGTTTAAAAAATTCGCATCGGATGCATTAGGTCTCTCAGATATTGGCGTAGTTGTGCCAAAGGAGGACTTCGATAAAACAGATTCAGACGATTTTATTTTTAACGAAATTGATGAACAAATTTACTTCTTAATTAAAACAAAGGCAGATGAATATTGCTTTACTAATTATGCTTTAATTCACGTGGATGGGGCAAATGCGATTAGCAAAAAACGCCTGCTTCGCCGCTATGATTATGAGCATGCAACAATTGAAAGCGTGCTGCTTGAAACAGCTGGAACAATTGATTTGGATGTGGAAATTAAGTTTACAATTGGCGATATCCCGATGTCGATTGATATTCATAAAAAATTCTTGAATGAGATTAAAGATTTATACAAAGCATTGCATGCCATTTCACTGGAGCAAAAATCGAATACGTACAAATTCGATTCAGCAAAACAGAGCTTGTCGCTTGCAGCTAGCGCATTAGGCCGTGTCGGCAATAATGAGGTAGCACCTGCTAGCTCATTTGAAGATATTACAAAGTTTTCACATGAATGGCTGTTACAGCAAAAGAAACAATATGTAAAAAAAGACTATGGCGACGTATTTGAGCGTTATATTCATAACTAAGTTTGGAGATTATTTTTATGACAAAAACAACATTTGCATTAATTGGTACAGGTATTGTAGGAGAGCGCATTATTAATCAAATTTTAGCGCATCCATATGCCGAGATTGTCGCTATTTTTGATGGCAATCAAACACGCTTACAGGAGATTGCTGATAAATATAACATTCCTGCTGTTGCGACATTGGAAGAATTATTAGCAACGAAACCAGACTGGGTATATATCGGTACACCGCCAGTAAGCCATGCACCGCTTGCGAAGGAAATTGCAGCACATGGCTTACACATTCTTTCTGAAAAGCCATTGGCACATGATGCACAGGATGGTATTGAGATGGTACAGGTGGCTGAAGAGGCAGGCGTCAAAACAGCGATGCATTTCCCATTGATGTATAGCCCTGCAGTACATGAAATGAAGCAACGTTTAGCAAATCAAGAATTGGGAGAAATTGTGCGTATTGAATTGCATACATATTTCCCAGAATGGCCAAGAAAATGGCAGCAAAACCCGTGGATTGCATCGCGTGAACAAGGCGGCTTTATTCGCGAGGTATTCCCACACTACTTACAATTAATGCATCATTTCTTTGGGGATATAACGATTTTATCGCATGAAACAACATATCCAGAGGATGTCACACTATGTGAAACAGGTGTATCCGCATTAGCAAAAACGGAGAATGGTGTGCCTGTTGTATTAAATGGTTTGTCTAGTATCGGGCAAGAGGAGCGCTTGGAATTTAAAGTGTTTGGCACAGAGAAAGTCATGACGCTACGCAACTGGTCAGAACTATGGCTAAGCGCTGCATATGAGGAAGCGCAACATGTCACACCAAGCATCGAGCCTGCATCACTGTTAGACGCATGTCGCGCGCATCTTCAAGATGAAGACGCCCTTATCGTTTCATTTGAAGAAGGCTTAAAAGTGCAAAAATGGATTGATGAGTTGTTGAAATAAAGCAAAAGTAGCTGTCGAAGTTGGCAGCTACTTTTTATATCTGAAATTTAATATTTGGTTAGTTAAGAACTCGTTTAGTAGCAGACTTTTCTTAAAATAAGGGTGTCTGAAATATAAATTTGAATAGCTAGAACATAGTGAAATATGACATTTGGAAGTTTGCTAAAATTTTAGAAAATGCATATGATCCCTTTAAAAGGGGGGAGAATATGATTGTTTTGCAGCGTGAGCAGACTGTTAAAGAACAATTGCTTCAAGCGGCAATTCGGCGAGGATTTCCTGAATACAAGGATGAGCTAATTCGCTTGCAGCAAGGCTTGCTAGGAGAGCGCTATGTTGACCAAAATTGGCAAGACATGCAGCTGGATGAGCCTTATTATTTGCTACATGATTTTCAAACAAATGCACATCAAATAGATACGATTTTTCTTTGTCAAAAGTTTCTACTGATTATAGAAATTAAAAATATCGTTGGTCGTATTGATTTTGATGAGGAACGGCACCAGTTTACAAGAACATTAGAGGATGGCACTATTCAAGGTTTTCGCAATCCACTAGACCAAGTGCGTCGCCATCAAAGAATGTTACGTAGGGTTGTTAGTGATTTGCCAGTGTTATATGCGGTTGTCTTTGCATTACCCAAAACAATTATTGGTCATATCCCACAGGGTGAGCCGGTATTTCATCGCAGTGGACTTGAATTCCATGTTCGAGAACACCTCAAACAGTATGCTACACGGTTATCTTCGCAAGAACTTCATAGTTTAGCTAGGCAATTACTTCAAATGCATACAATTCATAAGCCACAATTAAATATTGATAAAGCTAGAGTTCGCCAAGGGGTGCTCTGTGTGCAGTGCCAAAGCAAAATGCAGTATCACTATGGGCATTTTAAGTGTCTAAAATGCAATTATAAAGACGATGGCACATTATTAAAACAAGCCATGCGGGATTATTGTCTATTAATAGACGAATGGATTACAAATGAAGAGTTTCGGAGATTTGTAGGGATTGAGTCGGGTGATAGTGCGAAGCGCTTATTAAAAAAATTAGGCTTTCCTTATAGTGGGGAGAATAAGGGAAGAAAATATCGTATTTCAATGAAGCGAAATTGAAGGTCGCCGATATAATTCGAATTTCGCTGATATATTCCTGAAAGTCGCTGATATATTTCAAATTTCGCCGATATATCTCTCAAACCCGCTGATATAAGTCCCTCGCACAAATTTATGACAAAACATCTAGTTCCATAGCACATAGTCTCATATATAATGTATACTTAATAATAGTGACTATAATGAGGGGTAACGATTATGCAGAAGCAATCTACTATAAATTTATGGGCACAGGCTGTGAAGACTGGCATCATTAAATCAAATTTGATTCCGATGGTTGCGGGGCTTATGCTTGCGCTTTATACGTATGAACTAAATTTTATTGAAAACATCCCAAATATTATTTTGGCAACAGTAGGCTCAGCCCTTGTGATTGCAGCGGCTGGTATCTTTAATAATTTGTATGATCGCGATATCGATAAGGTGATGCCTCGTACAAAGACACGTCCTACTGTAACTGGGGAACTGAATACACGAACAGTGTTAATAGCTGGGGTTGTCTTCTTAATTCTCGGTTTAATTGCACTGGCATTTACGACACCACTTGCAATGTTTTTAGGCTTTTTAGGTGTATTTTTTTATGTTGTGCCATATACGATGTGGACGAAGCGTCGAACGATTTGGAACACAGAGGTTGGTAGTATTTCTGGAGCAGTGCCTCCATTAATTGGATGGGCAGCAGTTGCACCAAATATTTGGCATCCGGCATGCTGGGCATTGTTTATTATTATGGTGATTTGGCAAATGCCACATTTTTACGCGATTGCTATTCGCAAGCATGATGATTATGCTGCTGCGAATATTCCAATGCTTCCTGTAGCGAAAGGGCAGCGCCGAACATATATTCAAACAAATGTGTATTTAGTGCTGCTAATGCTAACAAGCTTTTTATTTTTACCATTAAGCTTAGGATTAACGCTTGTGTCACTGGTGCTTGGTGGTATTTGGCTATGGTTAAGCTTTGTCGGCTATCATAAAATGGAAGGGAAAACATGGGCGAATAAAATGTTTGCTTTTTCTCTTATTCACATGATGGTCTTGTTTGCAACAGTTATTATTTACGCATCTGTCGGATTAATTATGCAAGCTCTATAAGAAAAGGTCTGCCCATCTGGACAGACCTTTTTTGTTATAGCTTTAACTCTGCAACTTCGTGTAAGTAATCGCCTAATACACGTAAGCCTTGATCAAAGTTTTCTAAATGGAAATGCTCATTTGGTGCATGGAAATTTTCTTCAGATAAGCCGAAGCCCATTAAAACAACAGGTAGGTTTAAAATTTCATCAAATGCTGCTACGATTGGAATCGAGCCACCACCACGTGTGTAAGCAGTTGGCACTTTGTATACTTTTTCATAAGAGCGACCAGCTGCTTGAATTAATGGGTGATCGAATGGTGTTAAGTATGGTTTTCCTTTATCGAATTCAGAAACGATAACTTCCACACCAGCAGGCTTATATTTTTCAATATGTGCCTTTAATAATGCTACAATTTCCTCAGGGTCTTGGTTTGGTACTAAACGGCATGTAATTTTCGCACCAGCCTCAGCAGGTAATACCGTTTTAATGCCTTCACCAGAGAAGCCACCGAAGACGCCATTAATTTCTAATGTCGGGCGTGCCCATGTTTGCTCTAAATAAGAGTAGCCAGCTTCACCGAATAATGCAGGTACTTTTAGCTCGTCCTTCAATGCTTCCTCATCAAAGCCCAAATCACGATATGCTTGGCGCTCTTCATCAGATAATGGCAACACTTTATCGTAGAAGCCATCGACTTGAATTGTCCCGTGCTCATCGCGGAAGGAAGCCAAAATTTCAGTTAATGCGTGAATCGCATTTTGGACACCACCGCCATAAAGACCAGAGTGTAAATCGCCTTTCGCTCCGCGCACATCAATTTGCACGCCAGTTAAGCCACGTAGACCGTAGCATACAGCAGGCTTGCCTTTTGCATAAAGACCTGTATCAGAAATAACAATTAGATCCGCTGCTAATTTTTCTTTATTATCTTCTGTATATTTTGGAAGAGATGGGCTACCAATTTCCTCTTCACCTTCATAAATAAATTTCACGTTTACTGGCAGTGTACCCTCTGTCGCAAACAATGCTTCAATCATTTTTAAGTGCATAAACACTTGTCCTTTATCATCAGAAGAACCACGCGCAAACAATTTATTATCGCGAATCGTTGGTTCAAAAGGTGGTGTTTCCCATAAATTTAGCGGATCTACAGGCTGTACATCATAGTGCCCGTAGAATAAAATCGTTGGCTTGCCTTCAGCATGTAACCATTCTCCATAAACAACAGGATGCCCAGCTGTTTCCTCGACCGCTACATTTTCCATTTTTAAAGATTTTAAATGCTCTGCTAGCCAATTTGCTGCATCACGCATATCTCCTTTATGCTCAGACAATGCTGAAATACTAGGAATGCGCAAAAACTCGTTTAACTCCGACAAATGGCGTGCACGATGCTCTGTAAAATAAGCATCCAATTTTTCTAAATGACTCATAAAAAGAAAGCCTCCTTTTATTTCGAATATGGAAATAGTATAGCATAATGTAGCTGGGGAATCCTGCTATAGCAATAGTTTCTAACATGTTTCCTTCAAAAATAGTTTTGAAATGGTCTTTATAGGTGTAAATGTGTATAATTTGAACTGGTTTGAGAGGTTATATGGAATACTTCTCTATATTTAAGGAGATGTTACGATGAATTCTATTTTAAAAAGAAAATTTCTAACAAGTTTTATTGTTATATTTAATATTGGATTTTTAATAAATGTAATGGATACAAATGTCACACAGGGAACGCATGATAATATACTATTTTCGTTGGTTAGTAGACTCATATTAATTTTAGTGTTTTCTTTAGTATGTGTTGCTCCATTCATAATCGGCATAGGTATTCCTGCATCAATCATCATTGATAGAGCGAGCAAAAATAAAAAGCTGCTATCGCTTATTTTGCATATGGCAACAGGCTGTATCGTAGCCGTTATTATTCTTCAGCTATTGGATGCTGATCTACTAACTTATGAGTATTTAACGAATGAGTTTTATTTCATTAAATTAATATTTATATGCTTATATCCAGGTGTGAGTTTCTGGTTTGTAGACTTAATGATTGCTAGGGTATTATAGAAAGCTCTCTTAACTTTGTAACGAGAGCTTTCTTTTTTTATTAAATCTGCAATTCCCCAATTGCTTTTTTGACAAAAACATCAATTGGGCTGTCTAGTCGGGAGCTAGAATAGATAAATTGAATTTTGCGTGTTAAGGAGCGGTCGGCTAAATCTTTTTTGACTAAGGAGCCAGCGCGTAGTTCCTCCTCAATTAAAGCTGCTGACAGGAAGGCGACAGTTGTGCCGAATGTTAGCATTTTTTTGATGGTGCTGATTGAGTCTAATTCCATTTTGTTCATGGCGGATTGCGAGCCTAGCCATTGCTCAATAAAATAGTTTGTTGAGCTGGAGGAGGTGTGCAGCAAAATTTTATATTGTAAAATATCCGCCTTTGTCATGTTGTGCTTTGAGGCGAGCTCGTGCTTTGGACTGAATGCTAAAACAAAGGTGTCTTCACCGATTGTTTCGTAAACGAGTAATGGATTTTCCTGCTTTGTTTCCATAATAAAGCCGAAATCAAGCTCATGCTGTGCAACGAGTTCTTCAATTTCAGGTGCTGTTTTCACGATAAATGAAATTTGTATAGCTGGGTAGGTTGTTGAAATTTGGTGGATGAGCTCTGGCATAAAAATATGCGCAGGTAAGCCACTCGCACCGAGTCGGATGGAGCCGACATCGCCTGCCAATAAATCCTCGATAAAATTTGTCATCTCTTTATGTAGCTGTACAATTTGCTTTGCGTAATGATAGAGCCCTTCACCAGCAGCGGTTAGGCGATAGCCACCAGCATTTGTCCGAAATAGCTGGATGCCATACTCCTCTTCAATGGAACGGATATGAAAGGAAACAGTTGGCTTTGTAATATTAAGCTGCTGTGCGACAGGAGCAAGCTTTCTGTGCTCCACTAATAAGCAAAATGCCTGCAATTTTATATTATTCATTTTATCCCCCTAAAGTAAATTAGATAAAATCTTACATTTGTTTTATTTTATTAGAATTTTTTTAACGTTTTATTAATAGTACGTTAATATTTTCTAAATATCTGCACCCTATAGTAGTAATAGACAGGGAGGATATAATGAAAATTTCATTAACGAATATTGAAAAGAAGTATGGAGACACACAAGTGTTGTGGCCGATTAATTTAGAGCTAAATAGCAAATTTACGACGATTTTAGGTCAATCGGGCTGTGGCAAAACAACATTGTTGAAAATGTTGGCAGGCTTGGAGCAGCCAACGCAAGGTGAGATTCGCTTTGATGATACAGTGATTTATTCAACGGAGCAAAAAATTAATATACAGCCTAGTAAACGAAATATTGCCATGGTGTTTCAGGATTTTGCCTTATGGCCACATATGACCATCTTTCAAAATATCGCCTTTGGTTTAAAAGGTATTATTGCTAAAGCTGAAATACCGCAGCGTGTGCAGCATGTGATGCAGCTTGTTAGCATGGAAGGCTTTGAGCAAAGAAAGCCTGGAGAATTATCAGGTGGGCAGCAGCAGCGTGTTGCTTTAGCACGAGCGCTTGCGATAAATCCTAAGTTGATTTTATTTGATGAACCTTTGTCGGCACTAGATGCTGTACTACGAGAGAAAATGCAATATGAAATTATGAATATTATTCAAAGCTTTGATTGCCAAGCGATTTTTGTGACACATGACCAAGCAGAGGCGATGACGATGTCTGATCAAATTATTGTGATGGAGGCAGGGCATATTGCACAGGTTGGTACACCACAGGAAATTTATAAAACACCTGCAACGCCTTACGTTGCTGATTTTATTGGTAAAGTCAATTGGCTAAAGCAGGATAGATGTATTGTGCGTCCAGAAGGAATTTCAAGACAACCGCGTGAAGGCACAATTGCTATGCCAGCAAAGGTCATGAAAAGTATTTTTCTTGGAGATCGCTACTTTATACAGGCACAAGTAGGAGAAAGTGAGTGGGGCTTTTATGATACAGAGCCTGTTACACAAGGGCAAACGCTCGACATATTTATCGATCAACAGCAAATTTATCAATTGGAGGAATGAACATGAAAAAGAGCAAAGTTTTAACGACAGCGGCACTTGTATTAACACTAGCATTGGCAGGGTGTAGTAGTAAAGAAAAAGAGGAAAAGTCAGCAGAGGCGGCAGAGCCATCAACAACCGTGACGGTTTATTCAGCGGGTCCAGATGGCTTAGCAGCAAATATTCAAGAAGCATTTGAACAGCAAACAGGTATCAAAGTTGAAATGTTCCAAGGAACAACGGGGAAAATTTTATCGCGCTTAGAAGCAGAGAAAAATAATCCAGTAGCAGATGTCGTTGTATTAGCTTCTGTCGCTTCAATGGATGGCTTAAAAGAAGCTGACCAGCTACAAAGCTATAAGGAAGCGAAAAATGCGGATAAAATCAATGCCGAATGGTCAGATGCAGAGGGCTATTACTATGGCTATAGCGCTTCGGCATTAGGCATCGTTTACAATACGAAAAATGCAGCAGAAGCACCAAAGGAATGGGCGGATTTAGCACAGCCACAATGGCAAAATAAAATCAATATTCCTGACCCAAGCTTATCTGGTTCAGCGGTTGACTTCTTATTCGGTTATACAGAGGCTGATGGGACAGCATGGAATACGATGGAACAATGGAAAAGCAACGGTTTACAAGTGAATGGGGCAAATAAAGAGGCTTTAGATGCT
This sequence comes from Metasolibacillus sp., assembly GCF_025291715.1. GTDB lineage: Bacteria > Bacillota > Bacilli > Bacillales_A > Planococcaceae > Metasolibacillus > Metasolibacillus louembei. The sequence goes on along the minus strand of NZ_JAMBIZ010000015.1, from coordinate 70,621 downwards.
GTTATTACAGGAGAAAAAGATATTACGATTGCAGGCGTTGACTATATGGCATATAAAGCAAAAGCAAGCGGTGAGCCTGTAGATATCATTTATCCAGCAAGTGGAACAGTAGTAAGCCCACGTGCTGTTGCTATTATGAAAGAATCGAAGCATGTGGACGCGGCACAGGCATATGTTGATTTTCTCTTATCTGATGAAGGACAGGCACTTGTAGCAGAAGCCTATTTACTATCAGGCAATGAAGCGATTGCTGTAAAAGATCGTGCGACACTTGATGAGATTCCTCAATTAGAAGTGAAATGGCAAGGGGCAGAGCAAAAGCAAGTAGATGTATTAACGAAGTTTATCGAATTATTCCGTTAAGGCTTCCTCGGCTTATGCCGAGAAGCCCTTTTTAGAAGGGACTGAAATATATGGTGATGGAAAGCAAACGTAGTTTTATTTTATTAATAGCAATCGTTAGCACGTTTGCCATTGCACCAATAATAGCTCTTGTATTTTATACATTCGTGCAAGATGGACAATTGAATATGGAGCAGTTACAGCGATTATTTTCGCAAAATCGCTTATGGCAAACGTTATCGAATTCGTTATTGCTCGGCTTATTTGTCATTATTGGCACAACAATTATTGCTTTTCCGATGGCGCTTATTCGCACGAAACAAGTTTAGCAAAATATAATTGGTTAGATATTGTGCTAACAATTCCTTTTATGACACCACCTTATATAGGCTCAATGGGCTGGATTTTATTTATGCAGCACAACGGATTTTTACAGCAATTACTACCAAGTGCGGCATGGCTTTCTGAGCTGTTTTTCACACTTTTTGGCATGGTATTAATTATGAGTTTGCATTTATTTCCGTTTCTCTATTTAATGCTGAAAAATACGCTGCTTCGAATTAATGGCTCATTTATAGATGCGGCTTTAATTTTTGGCAAGGGGGCTTGGCGCAATTGGTTTAAAATTGTTTTGCCATTAACAGTATCGAGCTATGTGTTAGGGAGCCTGTTGATCTTTATTAAAACATTAGCTGAATTTGGAACACCCGCTACATTTGGTAGTCGAATTGGCTTTCAAGTATTTACAACAGAAATACATTCCTATCTTTCAAGATGGCCTGTTGATATTCGTATGGCGACATCTTTATCATTGTTTTTACTTTCAATTTGCTTAATTATTTGGTATTTCCAAAATTGGATTGGTCACAAATATACATATGGTGTGCTTTCAGGCAAAACACCAGCTCTGCGTGAAATACGAGAGCCTTGGTTTATAAAGCTTGGGGCATGGCTTTTTGTGACGATTATTTTATTATTATCGATAGCTGTGCCTTACTTCTCTATTATCGTTACGTCCTTGCAAAAGGTGCGTGGAGATGGCTTGCAAGCGGGCAATTTTACATTGGCTGCATACGGAGAAATATTTACAGCTGGTAGCGCAGGCTTTACAGCATTTATGAATAGCTTTGTTTTCTCCATTCTAACGGCGATTATTACCGCAGTGCTTGGACTATGTATTGCTTTATATGTGAAAAAGGGGCAAACGAAAAAGCAGCAGCTATTAGATTTCTTTAGCTTAACGCCAAATATTATTCCTGGTATTGTCTTTGTCGTTGGCTTGATTATGTTTTGGAATTCACCGCTATTACCTTTTACAATTTACAATACGAAGGCGATGGTGGTTGTCACATATTGCGTATTATTTTTGCCGTATTCTGTGCAATATACAAAATCTGCATTTACACAATTGGATGCTTCCATTTTTCAATCAGCAGCTATTTTTGGGCGTAATAAATGGGCTATCTATGTGCAAATTATTATTCCGCTCTTGATGCAGGGCATTGTTGCTGGCATGATGATGACCTTTATTATTTCGATGCGTGAGCTCGTAGCAGGTTTGTTAATTTTACCTCCTTCTGTTGAAACAGGGGCTACCTTTATTTATAGCCAGTTTGAGCAAGGTAATGGCAGTGTGGGAATGGCTGTGGCTGTTATGACAGTTATTATTACAGTGCTCTTTATGTTTTTGCTGGAGTGGATGCAAAGGGGAGGGAAGCAAACAAATGCTTAATGTTGAAATTTTAGGTGGCGTGGGCGAGTATGGGCGCAATTGCTTTTACATTGAAGTAGATGGTCAAGCGATTTTATTGGATTGCGGTATTATGAAAAATGCACAAAAAACGCCACCAAGCTTAACAGCAGCGCATATTGAAAAGCTAACAGCGATTTTTATTTCACATTCCCACATTGATCATGTTGGGGCGCTGCCAATTGCTGAGCAGCTAGGCTACACAGGACCGATTGTGATGAGTAAGCTAACACAGCGCCAGCTTAAGCAATGCTATCGCAATACATCTATATTTTCCGATGCATCTTTAGGACAGTGGGTGTCAATTAGCGACCAGTTAGCGTTTAAATGGGGCTATAGCGGGCATGTAATCGGTAGTGTTTGGTATCAAATTCGCTTTAGAAGTAAAATGATTTTTTACTCTGGTGATTATGTTGCAGACACTTATGTATTGCAGACGACGTTGCCACAGGATGATCTGCTATATGATATTGCTTTCATTGACAGTGGGCATGTGGAGAAGCATGTGGATAATCAAGTAGTTTTGCAGCAAATTGCGCAATTTGTACAAGATTATCCACAGCAGTCAATTATTTTCCCTTCCTCTTTTTCTGGGAAAACATTAGATATTGCTACATATCTTTATCAGCATACAGCAAGACCTATATATGTAGAACAATCATTACAAGCTTTGTTTCAGCAATATATAGAGTCTCAAAGTAATATCCAAATTGAAAATGCTGTAAGAGAAGTATTTTGGTCGCCTATGGACAATATAAAGACAGGTCTTTATTTTGTAGCTGAGCAACAGGTGAAGCATTATCCACAGGCGATTGCAATTTATACAGGGTATTTGCATAAAAAAGGTGCGTATCATCATTTCTTCTATAAAACACATCCAGATTATGAGGATATTGTGCAGCTCTCACAGCAAATACGTGCAAAGCAAGTGATTTATTTTCATAGTGCATTTCCAGTGCAGCTAGGGCGTGTCTAAACGGGCAGCCCTTCTTTTAGCTCGCAAAGCTAACCCAATCATTAAATACATTACGGTTGTTACAATTCCTGCTGTTGGTGAAACGAAAAACTCCTTACCTTGCGCAATCTGAATATAACCGTCTAGCATTAACGGGTTAATAAGTGCATCCTCTGTTGCATGCATCAAAACAAGTGGCCAAATGCTTCTTGTCATTAAATAAATTTCTGTATACATAATCGTCCATACAATCATCGTTAAAATACCAATAATCGCAAAGGCTAAACGGTTAACTGGTAGCACGCTAGCAATATCGCTTGCGGGTAAAAATACGAGGAAGTAGGGGAGATGCCATGCACCCCAAACACCTCCGACTGTTAGATAAAGCCAAAAATCATTTGCTTTTAGCTGGAGAAGCTTGCTTGTTAAATAGCCACGCCAAACAGATTCCTCGAAAATGTTTTTGATAAATTGGATGACAAATATGCTAGTAAAAGCAGTGATAACAGCTTGTATATTAAAATTAGAAAAATTAATCCAGCCTGTTACATAACCAAATAGCAGCAAAAGAAATGTTGTAGCAGGATAAATTGCCAATGCTATCAAATACCATTTCACATTACCTTTAAAATTCAATGCAAGCCCCATATCGCGCCAGCCATCTCCTGCAAAAGCGCGTAAAATAATCGTTGCAAGTAGTGGAATAACTAGCCAAAGCCCCATTCCAAGTGTATTACCTTCAGGCTGCTCAGGTATAAAATAATCGACTGCAACACCAAGCCAGCCACATAGCAATGCAACTACAATAAAAATCATAATATTTCTTTTTGTCTTCATTTCTTATTCCCTCCCTATTTTTTTAATATAGCAATAATCCACTCTGCCTCAGGACAAGGTGCATTAGGCTGTAAGGCGATGTGCTGCGCGATGCCTTGCAAGGAATTCCAAAAAGCAATCGCTAGTGCCTGCGGATTTCCTTCTCTTATTTCATTTAAGCGCTGACCTTCTTCAATGAGTGGGATGCTTTTTGCAATAAGTGTATTTGCCTCAGCAAGCATTTCTTTTATATCTGAGGGCAAAGTATCTAAATGCTGTGCATTTTCCATTAAGACGAACATTTTTGCTGCAAATGGGTTGGCATTAATTGTTTGAAAAATGTCCTCAGTCACATATTGAAAAATCATCAATGGCGATGCCTCCGCAAAATTTAGTTCCATCTTTAATTTTTCGCTGCCGATACGAATAAGAGTTTCATATAACTTTTCCTTCGATTCAAAATAATGAAAGAGTAGACCCATACTCATATTGGCTGCTTTGGCAATATCGGCAATTTTCGTTTCCCCATAGCCTTTGCGAATAAATAAATCTAAGGCGGCTTGTAAAATAAGCTGTCGTCTTTGCTCTTTTTGCTGTTGTCTACTGTTCATATAAATACCCTCTTTATTGAATTTATTTTCATTGAAATTATATTCAACAAAATAAACGTAAATTCCTTCTTTAAGAGTGTAAAAATTTTTCAAAAGGGGTATAAGGGTTTTGAAAAAGAGGTATAACTTGGCGAAGAGGGCATACATAATTTGTAGATGACATCGAAGCTTACACAATTGTAAGGAAATTGAAAGTAAATGCGATAGAGCGTAAGGAAGGAATTTGCGAAAATGAGGTTAATGAAGCAGACCGAACGGAGGCAGTAACAATGAATGAAATGTTAACGAAAGTTTATGATGAATATAATCGCTACATATACCACCTTTGCTTAAAGCTTACACGCAACACGCTAGAGGCGGAAGACTTAATGCAAGAGGTATGGGTAAAAGTTGTACGCTATGAAGCAACGATTGAACAAGTTGACCATGTAAAAGCTTGGCTAACAACAATTACAATGAACACATTCCGCGACCGCTATCGCAAAAATGTAAGACGTAGTAAGTACATGATGAACCAACCTGAACAATTAGACGTTCCGATTTTAGATTTGGTTCCCAATAATGATGTTTCAACAGAGGAACAAGTAGAGAAAGTAGAAATTACGAAAATTGTGCAAGAAAAAATGCATGAGCTTGATGCTATTTACCAAAAAACATTATGGTATTTCTATGTCGATCAATACTCATTAGCTGAAATTTCAACGTTAATGAAAGTATCGATTGGTACTGTGAAATCGCGTTTATTCCGTGCTAAAGCACGCTTAAAAGAAATGCTATTAGCTGATCATAAACTAGCAGATGTCGTCCTACCAGCATAAGAGGTAGGGCGATTTTTTCGAATGTAGAATAAACTTTGAAAAACGTAGAATAAATCCTTGAAAACGTAGAATAAGCTTCAAAAAACGTAGAATAAAATGTATCACTGATCAAAAAACGCATGAAATCACAGATTTCATGCGTACACTTCTATTTAAAGTTTGCACATTTGATAAAAATTTGGCGTAGGCTTTCGATTTCTTCCTCTGTAAGCATGCCAAAAAGCTGATGAATCAATGTGTTCACTTGCTCGCGCGATTCGTTTAAAATAGCTCTACCCGACTCAGTAATCGTAATTTGTGAGGCGCGGCGGTCATTTTCGTTTTGTGCTTTTTCGATAAAGCCCGATTTTAAAAGCTTTGTTGTTAATACGGTTACGCCACCTGTTGTCACTTTTAAATACTCCGCAATGGCAGAGGGGCGCTTTGGACCTTCATTTGCTAGAAAGTCTAAAATTAAAATATGTGATTTCGAGAAGCCAAGCTCATTTAAGCTATTCCATTCATTGGCAATTCTACGCTCTAAGGCAGCTACTGCTTCGAAAAGTGGTGTTAAATGCTCATGTTTATAATCACCCATGTTTGTCATCTCCAAACTTTCTTTCATGCAAAAAAGGCGACTTATTCAACCGCCAATTTTTGCAAAGCATTCAGCTCAAACGCACGTACTTTACGTGGAATGAAGCGACGAATGTCCATTTCATTATAACCGACTTGGATGCGTTTTTCATCGAGTAAAATAGGACTACGCAACATGCGTGGGTATTTTTGAATTAATGCATATAACTCTTGGATTGAAAGCTGTTCGATATCGACATCAAGATTTTTAAAGTCGTTTGAATTTGTTGCAATAATTTCATCTGTTCCATCTTCTGTCATGCTTAAAATATTTTTAAACTCAGCTAATGTTAGCGGCTGAGATGTAATACGTTTCTCATTGTATGAAATGTTATTTTCGTTTAACCATTTTAATGCTTTTCGTGATGAGGAACAGCTTGATTGTGTATAAATTGTTACTGACATAATAAATTCCTCTCTTCCTTTACATTAGTAACTTACTTGTAAGGTAATTACTTATATTTATATCTTACAACTAAGTTAATTGTAATGCAATTGTTTTTTAAAATTTTTTTATTGTTAAAGCAGTAATTAATACCCTAATTAATATATACCCGCTTTCTTAATAATATATACGCAAAAAATAGAAAAAAGTTTCATAGAAAATGAAAAAAATAAAAGATTGCAATAGAAAAAACTGTAGTAATTTACTACAGTTTTTTCTACTATTGTTCTTCTAATTCAATTGTGCGACCTGTTGTAAACCAATCTTGTACGTTCCAAGTTTTTGTCACAAGTCCTTCATAAAAGTCAGGCTCATGTGATACGAGAACGATTGTGCCCTTGAATTCTTTCATTGCACGTTTCAATTCTTCTTTTGCATCAACATCTAAATGGTTTGTCGGTTCATCAAAGATGAGCCAGTTTGCCTCATTCATCATTAGTTTACATAGGCGAACCTTTGCCTGCTCGCCCCCTGACAATGAGCTTAATGGGCGTGTAATATGCTCTGTTTTTAAGCCTGCACGAGCAAGTGCTGCACGTACTTGTGCCTGCTCCATTGATGGGAAGGCATTCCATACATCATCAATTGGCGTAATTTTTTCTGCCTTTACTTCTTGTTCGAAGTAAGAAGGATATAAATAATCACCACGAATGACTTTGCCACCTAATGGATTAATTTTGCCTAGCATTGTTTTTAATAAAGTAGACTTCCCGACACCATTCATACCAACAAGTGCGATTTTTTCGCCGCGCTCAATTTGGAATGTTAACGGTGGTAGCAATGGGTTGTCGTATCCGATAAGTAAATTCTCTGCCTCTACGACATAGCGGCTAGAGGAGCGTGCCTCCTTAAAGCCAAACTCAGGCTTCATCGCTGTTTCAGGGCGATCGATACGTTCAAGACGGTCAAGCTGCTTGGCACGTGATTTAGCGCGACCAGTTGTTGAATAACGCGCTTTATTTTTGGCGATAAAGTCCTCTTGCTTTTTAATGAATTCCTGTTGTTTTTCATATGCCTCAATATGCTGACGCTTATTAATTTCAGCTAGCTCTAAAAACTTCTCATATGTAGCTGTGTAACGGTTCATTTTTGAAAATTCTAAATGGAAAATAACATCAACTACATCATTCATAAATTCCGTATCGTGTGAAATAAGCAGGAAGGCATGCGGATAGCCTTTTAAATAGTTTTTCAACCAAGTGACATGCTCTTCATCTAAATAGTTTGTTGGCTCATCGAGTAATAATACTTTTGGCTTTTCTAAAAGAAGCTTTGCTAATAAAACTTTTGTACGCTGACCACCAGAAAGTGCTGCAACATCACGCTCTAATCCGATTGCATCTAAGCCAAGACCACGTGCAACCTCCTCGATTTTCATATCTAATGTGTAAAAATCGCCAGCATCAAGCGCATCCTGCACTTCTGCCATATCCTCAAGTAATTTTTCAAGCTCTTCTGGCGTTGCCTCCGCCATTTTACCCGCGATTTCGTTTAGCTCTTCCTCTTTTTTATAAAGTGGTAAAAAGGCATCGCGCAATACATCACGCATTGTGCGACCTGCTGTTAATACAGCGTGCTGGTCTAAATAGCCGTAATGTGTGTTAGGCAGCCATTCAACTTTCCCAGCATCATGGATTTGCTGGCCTGTAATAATGCCCATCAGCGTTGATTTCCCAACACCATTTGCACCGACAAGACCGATGTGATCGCCTTCTACAATGCGGAAAGATACATCTTTAAAAAGCGTGCGGTCACCAAATGAATGACCTAAATTTTCAACTGTTAATATTGCCATATCGATTCCTCCGATAATTAGTATACAAAGAAAAAACTCGCGGGCTTACAACGCCGCGAGCTGTTTATTCAGTTCTGCAAGTCGTGCTTCCATATTTTCAAGGCGTGTCAATGCTTGCTTCACAGAGTCTGCATGACCTAATGATTCAAGCTTTTCCATATCACCTTGTAAATTAACATAATCCATTTTCAGTTCGGCAATTTCTTGCTGTAATTGAGACTTTGTTAGCATGAACAACGACCTCTTTTCCTATTTTCTGCTGTAAATTATAGCATATGCAATGCCGTATACTCAAATATGGATTATTTCATGACGAGCATAAGCTAAATCAAGTAAAAGCTGCTGTAAAGCTTCGTTGCTTGTACGTAAATCGAGTGCACGCTGCTTATAAATAGCACGTTCACGTCTTGCTTCATGCAATACAAACTCCATGACCGCGTTTTGAATGGTCGATTGCTTCATTTTGCGACCTAAGCCTAGATGCACAAAGCCATTATGCTCACGATTTAAATTATTTGTCAGCTCGCGCTCATTTTGTGCTGCTGTGATGCACGGAATGCCAACCGTGGCGATTTTGTAAGGTGTGTAATTGGCGTTACAAACGACGATATCGGCATTAGGGAGTAATGATAAAAGTGCATTTGGTTGCTGGTGAATGGATGTATGGCGACGGCTTAATACCATCATTTGTAGATCCTCTACGGAATGACGATAGTTTTCATCAATCGCAACAGAAATTTTTAGTGGGATATGGAGCTGTGTCAAATGGCGCAAAGTACGATACGTTAAATTATTTTCATCACCATCCTCAAAGGCGATAACGATATGAGGTAGGTCATTTTCCAGCTTGTCCTCAAAGGCGATTTGCAGCAGCTCATTTGGCGTAGCGAAGCCAAAATTACCAATCAGCATATTAGGGGGAATCATTTCCTGCGATTCCTCTCGCAATGCAACGATATGGCCATCAGCAAAAGTAGCTCCTTCGCCACGATCATCAAAATGTACAAGTGTATCGCAATGTGCTTTCAATAATTGAGCCTGCTCCGCAGTAGAGTCATTGCCATCATAAATCATTAAATCAAAATGCTGCTCTTTCAGTATGTTAGGTAGCTCGCTGTAGCTTTTAAAAATGACAGGTGAGCCATTTAGCTGCTCCAAAATTTGTGTATCATTTCCTTTTAAAAAAATCGAAATATGCTCTGTTGCTAATAATTCCTGCATAATTGCTGCACGCTCAAATGGATAATAGCCTTTCCATTCACTATATTCTAAAATGAAGGCAATGTTTTTTGCCATAGCTTATCCCATCCTTTCTCGTTTCTACATAAAATATGGTGAAATTTCCTGAAGTATGTGTGAAAATTAAAAGAATAGGAGAAAAAGAGGAGGAGTGCTCATGGAGATGCGCTCAGCTATCGTTGTTGGTGCGACTGGATTAGTAGGATCAACGCTTGTAAAGCAATTATGTGAAAGTGATGAATACGTAGCGGTAACTGTTATTGCGCGTAGAGTATTAGATTACTCACATCCTAAATTAGTTGTACGAATAAAAGAATTTGACGCATTAGCAGAAAGCGATATGGAATTCGCGCATGAAATCTTTTGCTGTCTTGGTACAACTATTAAAAAAGCGGACTCACGTGAAGTATTTGAAAAAATTGATGTGGAATACCCCGTACAAATTGCTGCAATGGCAAAAAATCGTGGCATTCAGCATATGATTGTTATTTCAGCAATGGGAGCAAACGAGAAATCCTTCGCATATTATAATCGAGTGAAGGGCAAAATGGAAAAGGAGCTTATCGATATCGATTTACCTCAGCTATCTATTGTTCGCCCATCATTATTAGTAGGAAATCGCTCTGAGCTGCGAGTAGGAGAAAAAATAGGTGCGGCTGTCTTGGCGGTATTCAATCCATTATTAATTGGTCCGTTGAAGCGCTACCGTTCAATTAAAGCAGAGCAAGTAGCTTTAGCGATGATGGTCATCGCACTTTATCATAAAAATGCTAAATTAGCGATTTACCCATCGAACGAGCTTGCACAAATGGCACTGCCTGAGCTAGAAGAAGAGCCAGAAATGAAGCGTGAGGATTTATTCAATTGGAATAAACTTCAATCAGGCAATGTATTAGATGAAGAAGTGACATTTGATAAGTCTAAGATGAAGGAATACAAGGCAGAGCAAGATACGCCAAAAGACTGAAATTCAGCTTTTCTTGCGTCGTACCCTGTTCGACAACGTTTGCATCTGCTACAATAGGTGACGAAGTAAACACTAATTCAGCAATAGTGGAGGTTTAAAAAATGAAAATTTTACTCGTTGACGGTACAGTTTTTGGACGTAAAACAGGCGCCGTTCTTCAACAAGTTGAAAAATATATTCAAGAATACAACAAAGATTTACAGCTAGAGCTTCTATATTTCTCAGATTTAAAGCATCAAATTTTGGACGGTAGCCCTCTAAATGATGATATGAAATTGATGATACAAAAATTCGAAGAGGCAGATGGCTATGTTATTGCATCGCCGATTTTCCAAGCATCGATTCCAGGTGTATTGAAAAATGCCTTTGATATGATTAGCCCAAAGACGATGCGTTACAAGCCGGTAGCAATGATTGCAAACGGTGGCACATATCAGCATCATTTAGTAATCGAAAATCAATTAAAGCCGATTTTAGATTACTTCCGCTGCTTAGTAACACCAAACTATGTTTACACACATTCAGATCACTTCGATGCGGATAACAATATTATCAATAACGATGTGCACAATCGTTTACGTGAACTAGCACGTGTTTTCGTCCAATATTGTGAAATGAGCAAAAATCTATGTAAAGAACCAGTCGATACACCTTAAAATAAAACGGAGCCGTCCAGAAAGTTCACTTTCTGGACGGCTCCGTTTCTTTATATAGTAAATTTTTGATTAAAATTGTCACCATTACCGTCGCAAAGGGAGCGTCCCAAAATGACGTTTCAGACATCTCCTTTGTTTATCCTATCTTCTTACATACATAAATCATAGAGTAAGCATCATTGGTAATTGGCGTTTCGCTCCAATCTTGATAAACATGCTGGATGATAAAGCCATTTGCCTTTAATAGCCGCTCCATTTCTTTTGGATAAACATAGCGCAAAGTAATATGTGTTCGTTGCTCATCAGCGCTATCGTGAGATCTTCGGATTGTCGTATAGTGCTGAAGCTGATTCAACGTATCATAATGGCTAATTGTATAAACATCTACTTTGTTTTGTGTATCGTGATCGATATAGCTTCTCCAATATTCCTCGGTAGGTGGCTGCAATAATTCCTCCGCACTAGGGAATCTTGTATCGAAAATGAAAATGCCACCTAATTCTAAATGGCGATTAACTGCTGTCAATAAATTATCTTGTGCTTCATTTGTGAGGAAATGCTGAAAAGAGTTGCCGACAGTGTAGATTAATTGGCTTTTCAAACCTAGCTGTAGCTTACTGCAATCTTGCTCAATCCATTCAACTGCAAGGTTTGCCTTGATTGCTTTCTTTTTTGCCTCTTCTAACATAGCATTGTGAATATCAACACCAATTAACTGGTGACCGTATTGAGCAAGCGGGATGGTCGCTCGCCCTGTACCACAGGCTAAATCAATAATTATTCCTTGCTGCTGTGCTGCCCATTTCAATAGAAATGGAACATCTGCCAAATGATTTTCGTTTTCTTTATCATATAGAATGGGATTGTTGTATTCTTCTGCATTATGTAAGGTCATAGTTACTCCTTTTGTTTTATATAAGTTGGCATTCATTATAACATAAGAAGAATACATAATTAGGAAAAGAGGTGCTAAAGAATGAGTAAAATAGAAGCAATTGTATTAAATGAAGAGGATGCAAAGACCGCAGAAGCATATGGAGCAGATCGTTTAGAGCTAGTTTCAGCTATTGCTGAAGGTGGCTTAACACCTAGCTATGGCACAATCAAGCAAGTAGTCAAGAGCGTGCAAATTCCTGTAATGGTGATGGTACGTCCACATAGCTATCATTACAACTATCAACAAAGTGAATGGGCAACGCTGCTGGAGGATATTCGCATAATAAAGGAGCTTGGCGCTGCTGGCATTGTATTTGGCGCATTGACTACAAAGAATACGATTGATTTTGAACTTTTGTCAAAGGTGATAGAAGAAGCGGATGGTTTAGCAATTACATTTCATCGTGCAATTGATGAAGCAAATACGCTTGATTTATACAAAGCGCTATGCCAATCATCCTATCACGTGCACCAAATACTAACATCTGGAGGGCAAAGGACAGTGCCAGAAGGTTTAACGACATTACACGCTCTAATACAGCATGCCTCAAAGCAATTAAATCCTCCAATGATTATGCCAGGAGCTGGGCTAAATGTGCACAATATTGCATCTGTACATGAGGTACTACAGGCGCAGTTTTACCATTTCGGCTCAGGGATTCACAAAGAAGGCAGCTTTGCTCAAGCTATTGATGTGCAGGCATTATCACAAATAAAAAATATATTGAGCTAGGAAGAATCCCTGTTTTTTGAAAAAATACTAAAGTGCTAGAAAATAAGCCCGATATAGACTATGAAACAGAGGAGGTCGGAAAATGAATAAAAAATTATTTTTTACTTTAGGGGCGATTCCTATTGTAATGATTGCGCCTGCTGTTGTACATGGAGAAGAGACACACACTGTATCAATTACAGGTGAAAAAACAGTGAATGAAACATTGAAAGCAACGATTGAAAAATTACCAGCGAATTCACTCGTTAAAAGCTATCAATGGTATTATGCGGAAAATGTAGCAGGTGAAGGCTCAAATGGCGCAACATATAAGCCAATTACTGGTGCAACGCAAGCGACATTAAAAGTGCCAGTAGATGCAGCAGGACGCTCTATTTTTGTAGAGGCAACTACGACAGAGGGCATTAAATATAAAAGTGAGTCAGTAGAAATCAAGGCATTGCAATTAGCGATTACAGTGCCGAAGCTAAATGATTTTGCAGTACCAGGAGAGACGGTGAAAGTACAAGGTGCTATTGCTACAGATAATGCGGGTGCCAAACTACAAAATGGGCAGGTTACATATAGCTATCAATGGTTTTATAAAGTAGGGGAATCCTTTACGATTATTGATGGTGCAACAAGCAGCACATATACAATTGCTAAAGACGCATTAGCTAAAGATGTAAAGCAAATTATTGTGAGGGTAACAGCGAAAGCAGGAAAAGCATCGGTAGAATCAGATGTTTCTAATGTGCTGACGATTTCAAATGAAGTAGTTACTTCAATGATTGATGAGATTAAAGAAATTTTCGTGAATGATTATCAATACAAATTTACATCTATTCCATCTTTTAAAGCGCAATTAACAGATTTAGATAGCAAGTATCAAAATTTATCAGCAGCGGCGAAAGAAGGTGTAACAAATTATACGTCGCTAAAGCGTGCATTAGCTGATGTTGAAGCAATTGAAAAGCTACAAGAAAAAGTAAGTAAAGTAGATGAAGTGGCGGAAAAGGATAAGGCGAAATATTTAAAGGAAATTGAGGAAGCGTACAATAAGCTAGACTTATTGCAACGTAGCCTTGACCCACAAGAAGCTTTATACAAAGATATTCGTAATTTACTTGACCCGCATGCAGATGAGGAGTTCAAGGATGTCAGAAAAATTAATGAAGCAATTCAAGCATTATTAGTTTATGAAGCGTCTTTTACAAAATATAATGCAGCAGACGCAGCTAGCTTACAAGCAAAGGTTGAGGAAATCGATAAAAATATCGCTACATTGTCACAGGATGCAAAGGCTGCTATTCAAAATCAATCCGTTTTACAGGATGCCAAGCAGGACATTAAAAAAGTGCAGCAATTCATTAAAGCATTTGATAAATTATCATTGAATGATACGCCAAATAAGCAGGTGACAACAGCAAAATCAATTCGCAATGCTTATGACAAACTGACATATAAACAATCACAATTAGTGACGAGTGAATGGATTACGCTATTACTACAGGCAGAAAGCGCAGAGAAGCAACAAATTGAACGCTTGAACAATGAAATTGCAGGCTATGTTGGCAATCTCGGCACTCATTACCCGATAAATCCTTCTAGCACTTCGTGGAACAGCTATGTTAATGATGTCAATCGCCTTGTAAGTGAATATAAAGGTTTAACAAAAGCATCAGCAACACAAACTGTTGGCTATGATAAGCTTCTTACACTACAGAAGGATTTCAAGACAGCATTAAAAGTAATCCAAAGTATTGATGCGTATCAAAAGCTGTCTACAACGAAGGGTGTAGCAAGCAATAAATTGCAATCAACTTATACAAGTACATTAAAAGCGTATAATAAATTAACGAGCCTTCAGCAATCACTAGTTTATAATGCCGAGACATTTTTGAAAAATGCACCCAAAACATCTGTCGACCCAGGCAAGCAGGAGCCTTCAGATAAAGCGGTGGCAGAAAAGCTAATAACAGATATTGAAAAGTTAGCAAAATTTGAGAATTACACATTTGCCACGTTTGAAAATGCGGTGAATTCGGCAACAACGGTCTATAAAAGCCTATCTTCTGGCGCGCGTAAATATGTAACCAACTATCATGTGTTAACAGCTGCAAGCAAGGATCTTTCGGCAGTCAATTCGTTTCATAAAAAAGTACAGGCTGCACGCGAAGAAACAGATGTAAAAAAGCAAACGAAAAAAATCGAATCAGTTCAAAAAGCATATGACAAGCTGCCTGCAAAGCAACAATATTTAGCCAAGCAGCAATATGAAAACCTACTAGCGAACCGTTTAGTGGACAACAATGCACCGAATTTAACACGCTTAAATAATGAAATTGCAGCGATACAAGTTAACGGCATATATACAGTATCTGTCGAAAAAATTAATGAGCTATCAGCACTATATAATAAACTGAACGCTACAGATAAAAAAGCTGTAACGAATGGCGACATATTAAAGACAGCTGTATCAGATGCAAAAAAAGTATCGACTTTCATGGCACAATACGACAAGTCCTTTACAAAGGATCCGAGCACGGTCATTAAAGCATTTGCTAAGCTGACAACAAAGCAAGCAAGCCTAGTAAGCTCAACAGTTCGCCAAGCAATCAGTAACAAGGAAAAGGAACTTCAATCAGCTAATGGTGTATTAACATTAATTGAATCCATTAATGGGCTCGTTGTGAAAGGTGAATACATCGCCAACTTGGACAACAAAGTGAAGGAGCTTCGAGCTGCTTATGATAGCTTAAGCACAAGTGATAAAAACGCTGTGAGAAACTATAAAAAGCTAACAGAAGCGGAAGCGGATTTGAAGAAAATAGCGGATATACACGCACAATATGTCCCAGCAGATGGTGACGACAAGAAGCGAAAAGCATGGAAATCAGCCTACAGTAAGCTATCGAAAAAACTAGAGGTTCTATACAAACACATGTATCCAAGCGACATATAAAAGCAAAGGCACCCGAAATCAAAATTTTGATTTTAGGTGCCTTTATTGTGTAGTCGAAGTTTAGCCCAATTTCTCCAGAATTTGATAATCTTTTGTCTTTGTATAAGGCACACCATAATCCTTACAAAACATAATCAAATCTTCAAAAACCGTTTCAGGCTTAAACAACGCCACTCGGATTGGCAAGCTCTTCGACGTTTTAATAACAGCTAAGCGCGTTGCCCAATTAAACCGTTTAAACGTCACTCTTACAATATCCGCTGTTTGAACTTCCTTTGTATACACTGTTTGACCGAAAAGTGTCGTTGTGTAAGTGATTGTATTATTTTTGATTGTAAAGGTATATTTCAAAAATATAAACATTAGCAATAAAAGTAATGTTACACTACTTATCAACTGAAGCCAAAACTCTGTCACAAGCAAAGTAGGCACCGTTAAAAGCCCCAGCATAAGAAAAAGCAATCTTGAGGTTTTTGCTTGGTAGGTTATGGGGAGCGCTCCTTTCAACGGAATGATATGTAGCTGACATTCTTATTGTTCTACTAAATAATGATAAATATCGTATTGAACAGGCTGTTCTAGTAAGAAATTCATTGTTACAACCGAGTTGCCATCAGGCATCATTCCATTTTGAGCACTTTCCTCGATAACTTTGAGTTGACCCAAATAATAAAAATCGCTTCCTTCACCATCATCCTTTTTTACAAATAAATAAACTGGTGAATTTGTTTTATTAGATGATAAAATAGTTTGCACTTCACGTGAATTTAAATTTAATCGGCTTCTACTATACCATTTAAAAATCCCAGGCGATAAAAATTCATCACCATATGCCTGGCTAGAGATAATATCATCCTTTTTATGGTAAGTGACGAAAATTGGTGTTGTATTATGCTTTGTACGATAACCATAAATAGTAGATGATGAATCAGTAGTCCAATTTAGAAGGCGGCACACATCACGACGTGAGTATTTAGCATACAGTGTAAACGGTTTATTGTTATTATATTTTTTATTGTTATGCATAGCGCATTTCAAAATATCTTCAATCAATGTTTTGAAGAAATTATTTTGCAGGAAGCCTTTAATATCTTTATTGAAGCTATATGTTTCATTATGAATATTGATTAAAGGTTTAGTACCAAATTTTTTCTTATCATTTTTTGTATGAAACTGTAATGTTAATATATTTTCAACTGATTTTATTGCTTCTTCATCTATATGGGTGTCATATTGTTGTATAGCGCCGATATATTCTAGTTTTGTTACTGTATCCTTTTGCAACAATAGATTTATTAATAGTATTTCATGAATTCTTTTTCCATTAATAAATTCAAAAGAAATCATAGTTAAAACAGATTTAGCGTATTCTTGTAATAGAGGTATGTCCTCTTTTAATTTTAATAAGAAATTATAGTGGTTATTTGCATAGCGAATGATTACTTCGGGATCGAGTGAATTTTGTTCGATAAAATCGTATAGCAAAGGTAATCGATTTAAGCGTCTTTTTAATTCATTATATGCATCACGAAGAGCTTTTAAAGTTGATAAGTTTGTATTATTGATAGCTTCATATATACGCTTTTTAGCAATCTCTTCAAAATTGATTGTAGATACCCCTTGAATATAATTGGTATTAACAGTTTTACGACGGATATTGTCTTTATTCATTGAATTGTCACCAGATAAAGCTATGGGAATTAGATAGTTATTTTTATAATTACCAATAAAATCGATAACAGTTAAGTATTCTTTATCTTTATGTTTTCGTAACCCTCTCCCCAGTTGCTGAATAAAAATAATACTCGATTGTGTTTGTCTTAGCATCACAATTTGATTTATGAAGGGAATATCGATTCCTTCGTTAAAAATGTCAACTGTTAATATATATTCAAGTTTACCTTGTTCTAAAAGCTTAATAGCAGTTTCTCTTTCTGATTGTGAATTATCTCCTGTAAGAGATGCTGTCTTTAAGCCTTGCAAATTTAAAATACTAGAAAGCTCTCTTGCTTCTTCTTTAGAGCTGCAAAAAATAAGACCACGCAATTTTTCTCCAGAGTATCCATAATAATTTATTTTCTCAATAATATGCTGCACTCTTTCCGGGGCGATAAGTCGATTTAATGATGTTGTTTCATTAATAATTTGTCCATTATATTCATAGTCTGTTACCCCAAAATAATGGAAAGGGCAAAGCATGTCTTCTTCGAGCGCGGTTTGGAGTCGGATTTCGTATGCGATATTGTAGTCAAATAAAGAGTAAATATTAAAATTATCCGTTCTCTCAGGAGTAGCTGTCATACCAAGCATAAATTTGGGGTTAAAGTATTCAATTATTTTTTGATATGACTTTGCACCAGCCCTATGTACTTCATCAATTAAAATATAATCAAAATGTTCTGGGGACAATTCGTTTAAATATATTTCTTTAGAGAGTGTAGAAACTGTTGCAAACAAGTATCGGGCATTTATATCTTTTGAGTTTCCAGATAAAATACCATAATCTTCTTCATTGCCTCCAAGAATCTTTTTATAATCTTGAATTGCTTTATTTAAGATCTGTTCACGATGGACAATAAATAAGAATCTATCAGGCGCAAAGTTTCTCACATCAAAGGCTGATAAATATGTTTTTCCTGTTCCAGTAGCAGAAATAATTAGGCCTTTTTGTGCACCAGTTTGTCGTAAAATTTTTAATTGTTCAAGGGCACCAGATTGCATTTCATTAGGTTGAATAGATAAGGCCTGTTGTAATGAATTAGTTAAATAAGTAGACTCCAATTCTACTACATTGGCTAGTTGTATATTTGGGTTTTCAAATTGCTTTTTATAAGTTTTTTCGTATTGAGTAATCCATTCTTTTGATAGGGGAGTAGCAGTTCTCCACATTTCCTCAAATTGATTTTTAAAATGATGAATGACTTCACCGTTTTCAAGAGAAGTTAAAAAAATATTCCATTCTAAGTTTGTTTTTAGAGCGCTATCAGTTAAGTTAGAGCTTCCAACTATTAAGGAATAGTAATCCGTATGCTCAAATATATAACCCTTTGAATGGAATCCTTTAATATCAGATAACCGAACATCAACATTTTCAAGCTTGAGTAGTTCTTTAAACATTTTAGGTTGATTAAAGCTTAAAAAAGTAGACGTTAAAATGCGTCCTTTGATTCCATTCTTTCGAATATCTTGCAATACAGCTTTTAGAGTAGCTAAACCACCTTCTGTAATAAACGCAACTGAGAAAATAAAAGTATTACAAGTTTTTAATTCTTGTGAAATAGTAGAAAGAACGTTTTCATGTCGCTTATTTACTAATAATTTGGGCTTGAATTGATTAGTTACAATAATGCTTTTATCAATAAATCCATGGTACAAAGAGCTTTGCATCATTTTTGTAAGCTGCTCCATCATGATCACTATCCTTTAATAGTTATTTTGGGTAATTAACTTTTCTACTGCTGGAATATCTGCTGGAGCAAATTCTAGTGAATATAAATCTTCTCGTTTAACCCATTTAGCATCAGCATGTTCGGTAACTTGAGGATCACCTTTAACAATTTGTGCCATATATGTTTCCAAGCGAACGATAAATGCACCATAATCATAAGTAGTATCCTCTACTTTCTCTTTTATCATAATTTCACAATTAAATTCTTCTAATATTTCTCTATAGAGCGCTACTTCAGGTGTTTCATTATTTTCTATTTTTCCACCTGGAAACTCCCAAAGGTTAGGAAGAGACATTTGGCTACTACGTAAAGCGCAAAAAATCTCTTTTTGTTCATTTTCAATAATAGCACCTACTACATGAATTGTTTTTTTCATTCTATAACACCTTAACTTTCAATATTATGTATGAATTGACGATAGTTTGTACTAATTTTATCATGATTTAGTAGAAAACGCTCATCTCTATAGGGAGCGAGCTGAATGCTTCAATTGCTTTTCATTTAGATTCCCACTGAGAAAGAAGAATTTAGTCTAAGAACACTATGACTGAATGACCAATATCCTGTTGTCCTAAAGTCTCTGGCGTAATTGATTAAATTTGCCTGCAATAAGCAAACCTCCTGTTAACGTTGTCCCCTTTACCCCCTCTTAACACTTTTTACACAACCTTCTCAAACCATCCACACTTACTTAATGTTTGTTTCGTACTATAAATCTTGTAAGCAAATAAAAATAAAGCAAAACAAACGGAGGGTCCAATTTGATGATGATTCAAAAATGGTGGAAAAAAGGCTTGATTGGGGTAGCGGCAATTTCGATGCTGGCGGCGTGTTCTGATAGTTCGTCTTCTAATGGGAAAGAGATAGATAGCAATGTATCGCTGGAGGAGCTTGTTGCAAAGGCGAAGGAGGAGGGTGTAGTTAATTCTGTTGGGATGCCGGATACTTGGGCGAACTGGGTAGAAACCTGGGAGGAGCTTGGAACAGAGTATAGTCTGAAGCATGCGGATACAGATATGTCGAGTGCTGAGGAGCTGGCAAAGTTTGAGGCAGAGAAAGATGATGCGACAGCAGATATCGGAGATGTAGGGATTGCCTTTGGACCAATCGCAAAAGAGAAGGGTTTAACATTACCGTATAAAACATCTTACTGGGATGACATTCCTGAGTGGGCAAAAGATGATGAAGGGCATTGGATTGTAGGTTATACAGGAACAATTTCATTTATTACAGATACAAACAATGTGAAAAATCCACCAAAATCATGGGAAGATTTAAAAAATGGTGATTATCAGGTGAGTATTGGGGATGCATTAACAGCGAACCAAGCGCAGTTTGCTATTTTAGCGGCAGCGATGGCTTTTGGGGGAGATGAGTCGAATATTCAGCCGGGTATTGATTTCTTTGCAGAGCTAGCGAAGCAAGGGCGCTTGCAAGGTGATCCAAGTGTAGCGAATTTAGAAAAAGGCGAAATTGATGTAGCCATTCTTTGGGATTTCAATTCACTTGGTTATCGTAGCCAAATTGATGAAAGCCGCTTTGATGTAGTGATTCCAGCAGAAGGCTCAGTGACGTCTGGATATGCAACAGTTATTAATAAGTATGCAAAAAATCCGTATGCAGCAATGCTAGCACGTGAATATATTTTATCTGATGCTGGACAAGAAAATTTAGCAAAAGGCTACGCTCGTCCAATTCGTGAAAATGTAGAATTATCAGCAGAGGTGAAGGCATTATTATTACCAAGCGATATGTATACAAATGCACAGCCTGTGAAGGATCAAAAGAAATGGGAAGAAACAACAAAGCAAATACCGCAGCTATATCAAGAGCAGGTGTTAATCCATGCAAAATAAAAAAGTGGTGTTAATTGTTGTTGACGCGCTACGTTTTGATACAGCTTGTACACATATGGGCTTTATGCAGCATTTAGTGGAGCAAAATATGGCAGCACGCTATAAAGTTTGTTCGGAGGTTCCCGCTTTATCAAGACCGCTATATGAAACGATATTAACAGGGACACCGCCACTTGTGCATGGGGTCGTGAGCAATATGCTTGTGCGTTTATCGACGCAGACGAGTCTTTTCCATGTTGCACAGCAAAATGGTTTGTCAACAGCCGCAGCAGCTTACTATTGGGTAAGCGAGCTGTACAATCGCGCGCCGTTCGTGCATATGGAGGACCGAATTCAGCTAGACAAAGAGCTGCCGATTAATAACGGCTTGTTCTATTTTGAAGATCATTATCCAGATAGTCATTTATTTGCAGAGGCAGCATGGCTAATTGATAATAAACAGCCAGATTTTCTTTATGTGCATCCGATGAATGTCGATGACGATGGGCATAAGTTTACAGCTGATTCAGCAGGCTATCGCAATCGCGTTTTGGCAACGGATAATTTATTATCGTTATTTATTCCGAAATGCTTAGCACATGGCTATGAGGTGATTGTGACGGCGGATCATGGGATGACGAGCGATGGCAATCATGGTGGGACGACAGCGGAGGACCGTCACGTACCGATGTTTGTGATTTCCAGTGCAGTGAAGCCAGGGATTCGTGATGGTATCGTATCACAATTACAAGTGGCACCACTTTGCTGTCGCTTGCTCGGTATTGAGCCCGCAGAAAGCATGGTTCCGTTGTTATTGGATGGTGTGAAGGCAAACGTGGAATAAAATTCGAAAAACGTGGAATAAACCCGCAGAAACGTGGAATAAATCTCAAAAAACGTGGAATAAACCTGCACCGAAGCGGAATTTCACAAATTTGCGCCTAGCTGAATAGCGGGCGCACTCTACTTTACATATAAAAAAGAAAGAAGGAATTGCTGTGATTTCCAAACGCCAAGCATTTATATGGTTATCTCCTTTTATAGTGCTCGTGCTGCTATTTTTCCTTGTGCCGCTACTTTATATGCTCATTACGAGCTTTCAAAGTAATGGTGCATTTACGTTGCAGCAGTATCAAACGGTTTTAACGAATAGCTATATTTTACAAGGCTTTAAAAATAGTATTACGCTGTCGGTTGTATCTGCTATCATCGCATTAATCGTGACATTATTTGCTGTGTATGCCATCATGAATTTTTCGGAGCCTATGCGTGAGCGAATTTTGATTTTAACAAACTTAACATCGAATTTTTCTGGTATTCCACTAGCCTTTGCTTTTATTGTTTTACTTGGCAATAGCGGCTTATTTTCATTGCTATTTGATAAATGGGAAATCGGTGTACTGTCATCATTTTCGCTCTATAGCTGGGCAGGATTATTGCTTATTTATGTGTATTTCCAAATGCCGTTAGCGCTAATGCTTTTATATCCGATTTATGATGGGATACAGCAGCAATGGAAGGAGGCATCGGCTCTTTTAGGTGCTTCGACATGGCAGTTTTGGATGAAGATAGGTATTCCAATTATCCTACCAGGTGTTGTTGGAACATTTAGCGTATTGTTTGCTAATGCGATGGGGGCATACGCTTCTGCCTATGCGTTAACGAGTAGTAATTACAATTTAGTAGCGATTCGTATTGGCTCGTTAATTAAAGGCGATATTTTCGCACAGCCTGAGCTGGCAAGTGCAATAGCAGTATTGCTTGCGGTAACAATGGTACTAGCGATGCTGTTAAGTGAGTGGAGTATTGCAAAAACGAGGAGGAAATTATAATGAAAAAACGAAGCTTTACCGATTTATTTTTCCTTCTATTTGTCGTTTATATTGTGCTACCAGTTGCTGCGACGATGCTTTATGCCTTTGCAGATAAATGGAATAAAACAATATTGCCAGAAGGGTTAACTTTGAAATGGGTGATGACCTTATTTCAAGATCCCGCCTTTATTCAAGCATTCGGGCGCTCTGTGTTGTTAGCTGGTGGGGCGGTCATCGTTGCATTACTTGTCATTGTCCCAGCAATTTTTGTTATTGTGTTATATTTTCCGAAGTATGAAAAGTGGATTCAAGCGACTGTTGTGATGGTTTATTCCTTCCCAGGTATTATTTTAGCAGTAGGGCTAATTCGCGTTTATAGCCAATTTGGTATATCAATGATTTTAGTTGTGCTTGGCGCTTATGTTATTGGTATATTACCTTATATTTATCAAGGTACACGCAATAGTTTACGCAATGTCGATGCGCGTCAGCTTTTAGATGCAGCGCAATTGCTTGGTGCTTCTAAAATGCAGGCATTTACGAAGATTTTGCTGCCGACTGTTTATCCTGGGCTATTTGCAGGGGCTTTGCTTTCTTTTTCTGTGCTGTTCGGTGAATTTGTGTTAATCAATCTTGTTGTTGGCTCACGCTTTGAAACAGTGCAAATTTATTTAATGAAAAAGCTAAGCACAAGCGGGCACATTGCGAGTGCAGTTGTCTTTGTATATATTGTGTTAATGGGCATTTTAACATTTATTGCAGCAAAAGTGACGAAAAAGACGAAAGGTGCTACAAACGTATGAGTTATATAACGATTGAAGGACTTCATAAAAAATTTGGAGATACGACGGTACTAACAGAAATTGATATGCAAATTAATAAAGGCGAATTTATTACACTATTAGGCCCAAGTGGCTGTGGAAAAAGTACAATTTTACGCATATTGGCGGGGCTAACAGAATCCTCAGCAGGCGTTATTCAAATTGATGGTAAAAATATGATGGGGGTACAGCCGAAGGAGAGACAGGTAGGCATGGTGTTCCAATCCTATGCGTTATTTCCGAATATGACGGTGTATGAAAATGTAGCATTCGGCTTGCGTATGCAAAAGGTGGCCAAAGCAGAAATTGATAAGCGTGTACAGGAAATACTTACAATTGTTCGCTTGACGGAAAAGGCCCATTTTTATCCTAAAGAATTATCAGGTGGGCAGCAGCAACGTGTTGCTTTAGCACGTGCAATTATTGTTCGACCTAAAGTGCTTCTGCTAGATGAGCCGTTAAGTGCACTAGATGCACAGATTCGCAAAAAGCTACAGGTGGACTTGCGTAATATTCAACAGCAGCTTGAGATGACAATGATTTTAGTGACACATGACCAGGAGGAGGCGATGGCAATTTCAGACCGCATTTTCGTAATGAATAACGGAATGATTGCGCAAAGTGGGACACCAACTGAAATTTATACAAGCCCTAAAAGCGAATTTGTAGCGAATTTTATTGGACATTACAATGTATTTACACGTCAAATGCTAGAAAAAATGGTTGGTGCACCTTTATCTATTAAAGGAGAAAAATTTGCAATCCGCCCAGAGGTCATTCATCTTGACCAGAAACAAGGTGATATTGCTATAGCGGGTATAGCGCAGCATTCTTTAATGAGTGGGAATGTTATTCGTACGACATTTGAAGGTGAAAGTATGTTTGTAATGGAGCAGCTACATCAACGTGAACAAAAGGTGATGCTTGGTCAAAAATATACTTGCTATGTTGCGCAGGAAGATGTGGTCGCATTATTATGACGTACGCAAAAATCGAGCGCTTTGAATACATTGTAAAGCAGCTAGAGCTTGAAGGGAAAATTATCGTTGCTAATATTGCCGAAGCGTTGCAAGTAGCTCCTGAGACAATTCGTCGAGATTTTGATGAATTGGAGCAGCAAAAGCTATTAACAAGGGTCCATGGTGGGGCTGTAAAATACATGAATGTAAGAAATGAGCCAGCCTTTTTACGTAAGCTTCAAATGCAGATGGAGGCAAAGCGTCAAATTGCACGTGCAGCAGCTCACCGTATTCAGAACGGAGATACAATTGCTGTGGATACAGGCACAACGACTGTGCACATTGCAGATTTTCTGCTTGCAGTGGATGATGTAACGGTTGTAACAAATTCAATTGCAGCAGCTGTTCAATTTAATTTAGCAATTGAAGAACGCCGTATGACAGGAAAAGTAATTGTACTTGGGGGTATGACAAACCCAGCACAATCCTCATTGGTAGGCGCCATGACAATTGAAATGCTTAGTAAAATGAATTTTGATAAAGCATTTTTATCATGTGGTGGAATTAGTGAAGGCATCGTTTATGATTATGATTTAGATGAATCTTTAGTTTCAAAAAAAATGCTGGAGCAAAGCAAAAAAAGCTATTTATTAGCTGATGCTACGAAATTAAATAGTAAATCCTTTTATCAAATTTGCCAGTTGGATGCATGTGTAGAAGTATTGTGTGATCAGGCTTGTCCGATAACATGGCAAGCATATGAGGAAATTTGGACGCTATGTCAT
Source organism: Metasolibacillus sp. (assembly GCF_025291715.1). Taxonomy (GTDB): domain Bacteria; phylum Bacillota; class Bacilli; order Bacillales_A; family Planococcaceae; genus Metasolibacillus; species Metasolibacillus louembei. The sequence goes on along the minus strand of NZ_JAMBIZ010000015.1, from coordinate 45,336 downwards.
GGAGGGAAATTTGGATGATTGATTATCATGTACATTTAGAAGAGGGACCATATTCATTTCGTTGGCTAGAGCGTACTGCGCAAGCATTACAAGCTTATGAAGAAGATGCTACAGATAAGGGCTATCGTCAAAATGTAGAGCGACAAGTGCAATTATTATCCGAGCGATTACAAAAAGGCTGCTATAGTGAGGAATGGCTTGATTTATATTTACAGCAAGCAAAACGGTTAGGCTTACGGGAAGTAGGCATTGTCGATCATTTATATCGCTTTAAAGAAACACGCGCATACTTTGAACGTTATATGGAGCTGGACGAGCAGCATGAATATGGCAGTTTACAGCGCTATTGGCTAGAGCGTGTAATGACCGAGAATATAGATGAATTTATAGAAACGATTCAGCAAGCAAAGGAAAAATGGCATGAGCAAGGTGTGACGCTGAAGCTTGGTGTCGAAGCTGATTACTTTATCGGTGGGGAAGAAGAGTTAGCAGCATTGCTAGATGGGCATCCTTGGGATTTCGTAATTGGCTCTGTTCATTTTGTGGATGGCTGGGGCTTCGATAATCCGCAAACAGAGTATATTTTTAAGCGCATGGATGAAGCGGTATTAAAGAAGCATTATCAACGTTTTTTTGAAACAGTTGAAGGCATGATTGCATCTAATTTATTCGATTTTGTAGCGCATTTAGATAATTTTAAAGTGTTTAATTATAAAGTGCAGGATAAAGTTTTTTTGGACACAGCGTATAAGCGTATTGCAAAGGCGTTGATTGCCACAAATACTGCTACAGAAATTAATGCAGGCTTATATTATCGTTATCCAGTTAAGGAAATGTGTCCAAGCCCACGCTTTTTGCAAACATTATTAGCGTATGGCGTCGAGTTTACAGTTTCATCTGATGCACATTTCCCAGATGATTTAGGGAAATTTACATTTGAAAACGCACAGCAGTTAAAAAATGCGGGAGTTTCTTCACTAGTAACATTTAATCAGCGAGAAAAACAATATATAGAGATTGAGTAGAGCTGTTGGAAAAGCAAATGAGTACGTGCTTTTCCAGCAGTTTTTTTATTCATAGTAATATGATACTAACAGTTATAATATTGCACAGAATTTGTTTAGGTCCACATAGTAATATAGTAATTATATATCTTTTTTAGAAACATTACATATTGCAAACTAGGAATAAAGGAAGAGGAGGGAGTGTTATGCAATATAAAAAGAATTATTTAATGCTCAGATTAGCGGCTTTAACGGTTGGGATTAATATAATTGTTTTTGTACTGGAGAAGTATTTTCATTTATTAAGCAAGCATAATTCACATGGGGCAGTTACAGAAGTTTCAACAGGTACTATAGTAGGGAGATATATATTTTTCATTATTCCTTTCTTATTTTTAGCATGGGGAATTGTGCTTTATATTAAAAACTCAGAGCACCATTTACTGCCATGGATTAATACATTAACGCAAACATTCGGTAGTATGGCTATTATTAGTAGTGCTGGTGGAGGAGTGGAGTTTCACTTTTCGATTTTTATGGTGTTAGCGATCATTGCTTATTATGAGCAAGTACGATTAATGATTTTAATGACGGTACTGTTTGCAGTACAGCATGTTGCAGGTTACTTCTTTATTCCACAAATTGTTTTTGGAACAGACCAATATACCTTCCTTATGTTAGTTATCCATGCAATCTTTTTATTATTAACTAGCTATGCAACAATTAAGCAAATTTTGTCGAAAAATGCGATAACGAAGCAACTTGAGGAAGAGAAGCGTAGCAAGGAAGAAAGCTTAATCCATTTAGTACAGCAGGTTGAAAAGCTATCTGAGCGCATCCAATCAGCTTCAATGAACGTTTCGAGTAAATCTGAGGAAAATTTGAAATCGAATGAGGCAATGGGGCATTCATTTGATGAGGTAACGCAAGGACTATCAATGCAAATTGATTCAATTCAATATGTTAATGACAATCTTGGGCGCATTCATCATTCAATTCAAAAAACATTCGATTCCTTTGAGGAAATTCAAGGAGAAGCAACAACAACAGAAAAAGCAGTAACTGAAAGCTATGGCAGACTTGAGATAATACAGGAGCAAAATAAAAATGTATTACACACAACTTCCGTTATCGTTTCATCGATGAAATCGTTACAGCAATCAGCGCTTGCGGCACAAAGTATGACAAGCATGATTCAAGCAATTGCAGATCAAACAAATTTATTAGCATTAAATGCATCAATTGAAGCAGCAAGGGCTGGAGAGCACGGTAAAGGATTTGCGGTCGTAGCAGATGAGATTCGTAAATTATCTGATCAAAGTCGAAGTGCGGCGGAGGAAATACAAGCAATTATTACAACGATTGGTGAGGAAAGTGAAGCGAATGTTGGGCATGTTAATGTCGGTCAACAGGCTATCCAACAATCAACAACAAATGTAGAGTCATTCGCTGCTGATTTTGGAAAAATACATCAAATGATTCAGCAAATGCTGCAATGTATTATTGAAATGAACAATATGATGACAGCGATTCATCGTGATACGACAGATGTAACAGAAAATATGCAGCAAGTTTTAGCTGTTACGGAAAGAGGCTTTGATTCTGTAGAGAGGTTAAGAGCAATCGGCGACCAGCAAATAGAATCAGCGAAGCAAGTAGATGAGGAAATTGAAGAGCTTGGCTCATTAAGCCAGTCGTTGCAGCAGCAATTTTCATAAAAATAAGGCTGTGTGGCAAGAGCGCCGCACAGCCATTGTTTTTATTCTGCTTTTGCCGTAACGATAGCGTAGCGCTCCCATTTTCGGCTTTTCCATCGTAGTAATACAAGAATTGCGCGTAGCCACTCATCTGCTGCAATAGCTAACCATACACCAACCAATCCCATATCAAGGACGAAGACGAATAAATAACCTAGTGGTAAGCTCATACAAATCATTGAAATGAAGCCGATTTTCACGGGGAAGCGTGCGTCACCGGATGCACGCAATGCGTTAATAATCGTAATATTAATTGTCCGTCCTGTTTCAAGTAAAATACTTAATAGCAGGACAGCTGAGGCAATGGCTATAATTTCAGGGTCCTTTGTAAATAGCTGAACGAATTGCTCACGGAAAAGCATGACGACTGCTACCATAACGAGTGTGAAAATTAAAGCAGTTTTCACACTAAACCAGCCGCGTTTATAGGCGATTTCCTGTTCACCTGCTCCAACATGGCGCCCGATTAAAATTGCCGTTCCCATCCCGATTGCCATTGCGAATAAATAAGTAAACATGGAAATATTGACGACATATTGACGTGCTGCAAGAGAGGCTGCGCCTATATACGTAACATAATATAAGAAAACAATTTGTGCAGTTTGATAAAGCACCTGCTCTAAAGCAGAAGGGATTCCGATTTGTAAAATTTTCTTAATATAGTCTTTGGAAAAAGTATAATAGTATTGTAATTTTACACGTACCTCCAGCGCCTGATAGAGCAGCCAGAAAAACACGACAGCAGCGAGCGCACGGCTAATAACAGAAGAAATAGCTGCACCTTCAACACCCATTGCAGGTGCGCCGAATTTTCCGAAAATCAAAATATAATTTAAAATTAAATGGATGACGTTCATGCCAAGTGACACATACATTGTTTGCTTTGTCCAACCGTTTACACGAATAACGGCAGATAATGAATTAATTAATGCTTGCAGGAAAATAAAGCCACCGACAATGCCAAGATAGCTTTGTGCAAATAGCAGGACATTTCCTTGTAAATTCATCATCGTCATAATGTTATTTGAGAATAAGATAAACAGCGCACTCATTATAATACCGACACAAAGGTTGAGCGACACTGACAACGCTGAAATTTTGGAAGCCTCTTTAAAGCGCTTCGAGCCTAAATATTGAGAAACAACGATGGCAGCACCTGAGCCGATAACACCTAATATTAAAATAGCAATTTGGATATATTGATTTGCTGCACCAACTCCAGCTACCGCTTCATCTGAAACGGCACTGAGCATCAGCGTATCTGCTAGCCCCATTAACATAAATAAAAATAATTCTAAAAAGAGTGGCCAAGTCAATTGAAATAGGCCAAGTTCTTTCGTTTTCTTCGCCATAAAAAACCTCTTTTCTATCCGATATCAAATCAAAGCAACAAGTATCGTATCATATTCTTTATCGAAAGTCGCTAACTTTATTTCGGAAGGCGAAAAGAGATGGTCATATGCGGCCTTCCTTGCTTGGTATTTCTTTATAATCTGATTTGAATACTGCTTCATAAATAAAGATAACATTCTACCCTGTACTTAGTATAAAAAAATAAGATGTTGCTGACCAGGTAAGCAACATTTTAGTTATAATCTTTATTTGTGCTTTTTCAGTGTAAGTTATTGTTGACAATATAAAATACACAATGTTATACAGAAGTTATACAAAAAGAATGGAGAGATTTGTGTGATAAGTTGGTGGAGAAGAGAAGTACCAAATGACAGTAAGGGCAAAGTTGCACAATCCTTGAATTTCAAGCCGATTGTAGCGCTTGGAAGTATGCCTGAACTTCAGGAGCAGATGGATCTAATTAATCTTCAGGAGGAAGATTTGTATAGATTGAAATCATATCAAATTTATATATCACAAGGTATACAAGAAGTGACAGATGTGTTTTATAAGAACGTGTTAAAAGTACAGAAATTGCGACATATTATTGAGCAACGTACGCAGGTGGAGCCTTTGAAGAGAAAATTAGGGGCTTATATTATTGCGATGTTTGATGGAGTTATTGACGAGGAATCGCTTGAGCGTAAGAGAAAGTTAGCGCGTATGCATTTTAAAATAGGTTTAGATCCTAAATGGTATATGGGTACTTTTCTACAATTGCAAGAAATGATGATTTCGCTAATTGTGAAGGATGTTGTCAATCCGATAGAGCGTGAAGAAATTATCTTTACTGTTTCAAAACTGATTAATCTTGAAATGCAAATTGTTCTTGAAGAATATGATAATGAAAATATCAATTTAAGAAATCAACAATACAATGTCGTTAAAAATCAATTGAAAAGTAAAATATCGGAAATTAGTAAAAATCTAGCCGATTTGACGGATGAAACGAACACTTCAATTGAAAAAGTGAATTTTTTCACGAACCGCATTAATAATACCGTGAAAGCTAATGTCGATACTGTACAACTAATTAATACAGATGCGGTGAGTGGAATTGAAGAGATGATAAAACTTGACGATGAAATCATGAAGATTGCGTCGAGCGCAAAGCATATGGGGCAAGTGACAGAAGAATTGAAAGTATCCTCAGATCAAATTATTTCGATTGTTACGTTAGTTAAAAATATAGCGGAGCAAACGAATTTACTTGCTTTAAATGCCGCAATTGAAGCGGCGCGGGCTGGAGAGCATGGAAAAGGTTTTGCTGTTGTTGCGCAGGAAGTCCGCAAACTCGCTGAGCAGTCGAAAAATTCAGTAGAAAATATTACGAATCTTATACAAACATCGAGCAATTTAACGGTGAAAGCTGTAGAAATGATTTATGATGTGCAAGCAAGGGTAGAGTCTGGGGGCCGAGTATCTGCGAGCGTGCAAAATAAGTTGCACCAAATTTTACATGAACTTATTGAAAATGAGGAACAAATTAAAAGAGTAGCTGTTGAAGTTGCTAACTTGAAAGAAGTAATTAGTTCCATTGGACAAGAAACAAAAACCGTTGCGAATACAGCGAGCCAATTGTATGCAACTACGATGCACTTATAATAAAGTATTATAATTTTGTAGTTAGAGGTTTTTCCTTGTAGGCGTGTTAAAATAGTATTGTGAAGGATTGTTGGCTTAAACAGACAGTACATGATAGTTTCGGAGTAAAAGTTTTAGATGGTTATCAAATTTTTTAGAGGTTGATTATGAATGAAGTTAAACAATGGAAATTGGTACAACATTACACAAGTATCTGATATTACGGGGTTGTCTAAGCAAGTTATAAGAAAGTGGGAACAGCGCTATCAACTTATTCAACCACGTCGTTTAGAAAATGGGCATCGTGTTTATATGGTAGCAGACATTGATATTTTGAAAAAAGCACAGCGCTTGATTGAAGAAGGCTATTCGATTAAGCAGGCTGCGGCAATTATTGTAGAGCAACAAAGACCAAACAACGACTTTGTGTTTAGCGAAGTGGAGATAGTATTTGAAGCTAACAGTGGCGACCATATTATTGAGATGTTGTTACAAGAAGGTGAAAAATGCAATGAAGTTGAGCTTAGTCGTTTGTTATCGAACGCACATCAAATGCTAGGGCTTCAACAGTTTTTGCAAGAAGTGGTCGTACCACTTTTAATGAAAGTTGGCATGGCGTGGCAAGAAGGACGTTGGAGTGAGTACCAAGAAGCGTTTTGTTCAATGGTTGTGCGGGATTATTTAGTGCAAATTAGACGTAACTATGAAGTATCACAAAAAGCGCCAATACTGCTAGGGGCTTGCTTACCTGGTGAGCAGCATGAAATACAGTTGCATATTTTACTGTTACATGCGGCAATTGCAGGTTGGCGCACAGTTTTGATAGGTAGTTCACCTGCTCTTGGAGCTATAGAATCTTTAATTGTTAAATTGCAACCGCAAGTTGTCTTACTGTCAGCTATGACGACACAACCTTTCGAACTTTACCCTAGGGCAATCAAGGAGTTAGACGATTTTGCTATAAGTCAAAAGGATATTCAGTTTTACATCGGGGGGGCTGGGACATTTCGCTTTTTGAACCAAGCCGATTTACGAGCTATATATATGACGAACGACTTGGGAGAAATATTGAAGAAATCGTAATGTTTGAAAGAAAAGGAGAGGGACATGTGTATGGGGTGTAGAAATTGTATAATGTATGAATTGAATTTTGATATAAAAATAGCTGGACAACAAAATGAGTCGATGGAACAAATACTAGTAAATTATTTCAAGAGACTCGGCATAGCTGCACAAAAAGTGAAAAATTACTATATCGTTAGTGAGAGCGTAGTACGTGAATTGCTTGATTTTGCACAAGATTTTATGGCAATAGACGAGCTATATTTTCGCCACCAACAAGCCGAATGGCGTCCATTAAAAGAAGTAACAACTATACTAGAGGCGCAATGGATTGATGATATCATCCGTCGCAAAGCGGTTGTTTGCTATTCGCAACCGATTATAGATGAACATGAGGAGATTTTCGGCTATGAAGTATTAGCGCGCTTTCCGAATGAAGACGGAACGTTGAAGTTTCCAAATGAAGTATTTGTAGCAGCGAGGCAGAGGGGGCGGCTTTATGCACTCGATCGCCTTTGTCGTATGAAGGCAGTCGAATATTCAACACAATTAAAGAAAAAAACATTTATTAATTTTATTCCGACATCCATTTATTCACCTGAATTTTGTTTGCGTTCCACAATGCAACTAGCTAAAAAGACAGGTGTGGACTTTCAACAGTTTGTTTTTGAAGTAGTAGAGACCGATAAAGTAGAAGATATCAATCATTTGAAGAAGATTTTGCGATACTACAATGAAAAAGGTTTTCAGTATGCTCTCGATGATGTAGGTGAAGGGCATAGTACGCTGGAGGTGCTTGCCGAATTGAAACCGCACTATATGAAATTAGATATGAAGTATAGTCAAGATGTAAGCATCGATGAGATGAAACAAAAAATGGCCCTAAATTTTTTGCGAAAAGCGCAAGAAGTAGGGGCGATTCCTTTAGCAGAAGGTATTGAAAATAGGCGAGATTTCATATGGCTACAACAACAAGGTTATAAACTTTTTCAAGGTTACTTTTTTGGCAAGCCAGCCACAACACCGCAACAATCCATCGTTATATAGAAAAAAGGTTAAAACAATTTTTACTTTGTTTTAACCTTTTTTTAGTGAGATATGAAGAAATTTTTACAAAAACTATTTTTTTGTCCAACACTTAAAAAATGTTGTACAATACAATCATTAAGTTGTATAATTTTTGTACAACTGATGTATAACGTTAAGCAACCTTTTTTAAAAATAAAAATAAGGGAAATGGCTAATGGCGACAGAAGTCTGGAGGGAAATTGAAATGGCAAAAAATATTGCAATTGTTGGAGCAGGACCAGGTGGTTTAGCAGCGGCTATGCTGCTAGCTACAAAAGGGTATCGCGTTAATATTTATGAGAAACAACCTTATGTTGGCGGTAGAACGAGCGAAATAATACTAGGTGATTACCGTTTTGATATGGGACCTACTTTTTTGAATATGCTTTATATTGTAGAGGAAATATTTGAGTTGACAGGAAGAAATATTCACGATTATGTCAATTTAATTGATTTAAACCCAATGTACCAACTGATTTACCACGATCAAAAGATAAATATGACACGAAACCGCGAAGAGATGGTGAGACAAATCGAGGAGTTGTTCCCAGGAGATGGTGAAGGATATAGACGTTATATGGAAGAGACAGAACGGAAATTGGAAAAGCTAGCTCCTGTCTTACAAACATCAATGAATCGTATAATAGACTTAATGCAGCCGAAAGTGTTAAAAGCGCTAGGGGAGCTGGAAATTGGCAAGTCGTTGATGGACAAATTAGGTCGCTATTATATACATGAAGAGCTACAACTTGCCTTTACATTCCAATCGAAATATTTAGGGATGTCACCGTGGGAAAGCCCTGGCGCATTTTCGATTTTGTCTTATATTGAGCATGCGTACGGTGTGTATCATATTCAAGGCGGTATTAATCAATTAACAGTTGCTATGGCACAAGTCGTAAGAGAACTAGGAGGGGAAATTCATACAAACTGTCCTGTTTCGCAATTGTGGCTAGAAGGTCGTAAAGTTAAAGGCTTATTACTAGAAAGTGGTGAACGAATTGCTGCAGATGAAATAGTAATTAATGCAGACTTTGCACATGCGATGACAACCTTAGTAAAACAAGGCACACTGAAAAAGTATTCAGAGAAAAAATTAAACAAGAAAAAATATTCTTGTTCAACATTTATGCTATATTTAGGTGTTAATAAAAAAATTGACTTACCACACCATACGATTTGGTTTGCAAAAGACTATCGCAAAAACGTAGAAGAAATTACAAAAGAGAAAATTTTATCTGAAGACCCATCCATCTATATACAAAATGCAGCTGTTACAGATCCGACAGTTGCACCAGAGGGAAAGTCAACACTTTATGTACTTGCTCCGGTGCCGAATAACTTCAGCAAAATTAATTGGCAAAATTGTGAAAAAGACTACAGGGATATGTTAATTAAAATGTTAGGAGAAAAATTAGGAATAGACAATTTTGAACAATATATTGAAGTAGAAAAAATGATTTCACCAAGAATATGGGAAGAAGAAATAGGCGTTTATAAAGGGGCTACATTTAACTTAGGTCATCAGCTTTCACAGATGTTAACATTCCGCCCGCGCAATAAGTTTGAAGAGCTCGATAATTGTTGGTTAGTTGGAGGTGGTACACATCCAGGAAGCGGTTTGCCGATTATACTGGAATCTGCACGCATTACGTCAAACGGAATTTTAGCGCAAGATAATCAATTACTACACGCTATTAAGCCGTTGCCACAACCTTCAAGCAAACATAGTAAACAAGATCAACAACATTTGAAAGATATCGATATTTTGCAAGTGTAATAACCGTTAGTGTTTGAGTTTCAGAGTTTGTTGAGGGTGTTTTACTACGGTTAGTAATAGTGTTACAGCTCAATACAACTAGCAAAGTAGCTATTTAACACGATAGTTCACAGATTGCAGGGGGGCTTTATTTGTACTGCATAAGAAAAATTTAAATTAGTAGCATTGACAAGATTTTTTGAATGTCTGTATAAATTTTTGGTAAAATTTATTAATCTATTTGCGACGCAGTGTATGAATAGGCAAGGCACAATTGCTCAAATAACAGCGTCCATTACTTTAAGGAGGTAGATGTCCTTCCTCTTGCTGGGAAAGGCAAATATTAGATAAAGTATAAAGAAATTATTTTCAATTTTGAGCATTTATTGGGGGTGGGAAAAATGCGAGAAGCACCTCTTTTCCGCATTATAAGTGCAAGTTTAATAGCAGGTATCGTCCTGACATTATTTTTGAAAGTCGTAGAATGGTTGACAGCAGAAAGTGTCTATACATTGTTGTTAAATGTAGATTATATTCCTGTCTTGAAAAGATATACATTTTCGGAGTGGATTGAAGTAACGTTCCATTTAATCGTTTCTGTTATTGTCGGCTTTTGCTTTTATGTATTTTTTCAGAAGATGCAAATACATGCTGCTAAAAAGCAAATCACCTACACAATTTGTTGCAGTGTGCTTATTGGGTTATGCCTTTTCCCAACGACAGAGTTTTCACTGCGCACGCCGAAAGTGACGAATGTTGATGCACTGCTTTATTGGTTAATAGGACATGCCCTTTTTGGCTATGTATTCGGCTCTTTATTTGTAAATACAAAACCCCGGCACAGTTCTTAAAAACAAAGGGAGACACTGGATTAGGAGTATCATTACTAGTTTATGGTTCATCCTTTAGCGGAGCCTCTAAACAAATGTAAGAAAAATCATTAATTACAAAATAACGATAGATGTACGTGTTGAAAAATATTTTTTAGACACTCAAAAGTGGCGCGAGCCATTGATACATCAACATTTATAGAGGGAGGAATTTTTTACATGTTTTTAGCATGGAATGAAATTAAAAAAAATAAATTGAGGTTTCTTCTAATAACAGGTGTATTAATGCTTGTCGCATACCTAGTATTTTTCTTATCAGGCTTAGCGACAGGTTTGCAAAGCTTAAATAGGGAGGCTGTTGACAAGTGGGGAGGTACAGCCATTTTATTGTCGCAAGATGCCGATAAAAGTCTTTATCAGTCTGCTATTGATCGCACAGAGTTTTCGAATCTCGATATGGAGCGCACCGCATTTTTAAGTCAGTTTAGTACAATTGCCCAAAACGATGAGACGAAGAAAAATGTCTCCATTTTTGGGATAGAAGAAGATAGTTTTCTTATCCCAGAGGTGACAGAAGGTGTTCTATATAAAGGTGAAAATGAAGTGGTCGCAAGTGATGCATTAGAAGAGCTCGGTTTCAAACTTGGCGATGAGCTGTCTATTTCTTCATCAGACGAGAAGTTAACGATTACAGGGTTCACCAAAAATGCGCGCTTTAATGCAGCACCTGTTTTGTATACGACAATCGAGACGTTACAACATGTTAAATACGGTGACAGAGCAGAGGAAAATAAAAATGTACGCAATGCACTTATTACGAAAGATGAAGATGCACTATCATCTGATGCACCAAAAGCATATGAATGGGTAAGAATGGAAATTTTCGTTAAAAACTTACCGGGTTATACAGAGCAAAATATGACACTAACTTTTATGATTTATTTCTTATTCGTCATTTCTTCTGTTATTGTTGCAATCTTCCTATATGTATTAACTGTACAAAAGATTAGTATGTTTGGTGTTATGAAAGCACAAGGCATTTCTAATAGCTATTTAGCTCGCTCTGTGATGGCACAAACAGCTATTTTAGCATTCATAGGTACAGTAGTAGGCTTGCTGCTAACATTGTTAACAGGGGTATTTTTGCCAGCTGTGGTACCTGTCACATTTGACGCTATGCAAATGATTATATATGGTGCTGTCTTAATAGTCGTTGCGATTGCAGGGGCGTTATTCTCTGTATGGACGATTGTCCGCATCGACCCATTGAAAGCGATTGGAGGGTAAGAAAGTGACAGTTTTACAATTGAAAAATATAAAAAAAACGTTCGGCAGTGGTCATAAAAAGGTAGAAGCGCTAAAAGATATTACGTTTGAAGCAAATAGCGATGAGCTCATCGCCATTATCGGCCCATCTGGTTCTGGGAAAAGTACATTTTTAACGATTGTTGGAGGGCTGTTAACACCGACAGAAGGTGATATTATTATTAACGGCCAAAATATTTCTAAATTGAGTGAAAAAGAACGCTCCAAATTGCGCTTAAAGGAAATCGGTTTTATTTTGCAAGCATCGAATTTAGTGCCGTTTTTAACAGTTGATAACCAGATGAAATTACTCGATAAAGTGAAGAAAGAAAATATGTCTATACAGGATGTCGATCGATTATGTAAAGATTTAGGGATTGATGATTTACGCGGAAAATATCCTTCAGACTTATCAGGAGGTGAACGCCAACGTGTCGCTATCGCAAAAGCGCTCTACAGCAAGCCTTCCATTATTTTAGCAGATGAGCCGACAGCATCTCTTGACTCTGATCGTGCATTTGAAGTAATGGAGCTATTAAAAAATGAAACGAAAAATAATAAAACGACGACAATAGTTGTAACACATGATACGCGTCTTATTAGTTATTTCGACAAAGTGTTCCAAATGACAGATGGCGTATTAGAAAACATTACAGAACAAGTATTAAATGGTGAAAATGAATGGAAAAAATAATTGTGTTATTTCAGAAAGATTTGCGCTTACATGATAATTTAGCATTGATTGCTGCGGCAAAAAGAGGGGTTGTTATCCCTCTTTTTATTTTCTCAGAAGACGACAGAATTGTGCGCGGTAGTGCTGCAGCTTGTTATTTGCATGACGCACTGTGTGCTTTAAAGGAGGAACTAAGCACAAAACAGTTGACATTGACCATACGGAGCGGCAACAAAAGTGAAGTGCTTCACCAATTTGTCAAAGAGACAGGCGCACAAGCGATTTATACGAACTACCGCACAGGAAATGAGAAAATCGAGAATCCTTCCATCTATGTTCATTATTTTTCAGATATGTTGCTCCGCTCTAGCGAGGATTTTTACAATGTAACGGGGGATACTTATAAAATATATAGCGCATTTTATAAGCGTTTTTTGCACTATACAGTTGAACAGCCGAAACAAACTCCAACACAAATCGCACACTCAACCGAACTGTATCCATCTTTAACAATCGAACAACTAGCACTACTGCCTACTCTAGCGTGGAGCACTACTGTTCGTGCACATTGGCAAGCAGGTGAGCATAGTGCACTAAAAAAGTGGCGTAATTTTTTACAAAATGAGATTTACGATTACAAAGAAGGGCGAGACATCCCGTCACAACAAGCGACGTCCATGCTGTCTACATATTTAGCATTCGGTGAAATAAGTGTGCGCACAATGTGGTATATGCTAAAAGAGGCGCAACAAATGATATTAAATAATGCACACCTCGAGTCGGTGGTGACTTATGAAAAGCAACTTATATGGCGTGAATTTGCCTATTATAAGCTAACTCATTACCCAACAATGCCCACAATGTCACTGCGGTCACAGTTCCAAGCATTCCCGTGGCAAGAAGATTGTACAGTCGTTGACAATTGGCAAAAAGGACACACAGGTTATCCAATAGTTGATGCAGGTATGCGTCAACTATGGCAAACAGGTTGGATGCATAATAGGGTGCGGATGATTGTTGCATCTTTTTTAGTAAAACATTTGCTTATCCGATGGCAAGTTGGAGAAAGGTGGTTTGCTGACACGCTCGTCGATTTCGACGTAGCAATCAATGCGCTCAGTTGGCAATGGTCAGCGGGATGTGGTATTGATGCAGCCCCATACTTCCGCATTTTTAATCCTATTTTACAAGGGCAAAAATTCGATGCGACTGGCGAATATATTAAAAAATGGGTGCCAGAGCTCGCACATATCCCAGCTGAATATATACATGAGCCGTGGAAAGCACCTGCACCTATTTTGAAAAATGTTCGTGTGAATTTAGGTGAAACATATCCATATCCAATCGTTGATCATGTATTTGCAAGAGAAAGAGCGCTCGCTGCCTATGCGCAAATCAAGAGGAAAGGTTAACGAAACGCAATCCTCTTGAAAATTTCTTCTCCACTAGTGCTATGGTATAGTTAGAGTATGTGAGGCAGAAAGGAAGTCGTCAAAATGGCAAAAAGCGTAGTATTAGCAGAAAAACCTTCAGTAGCACGTGATATTGCGAATGTGCTGAAGTGTCATAAAAAGGGTAACGGGTTTTTAGAAGGTGACAAATACATTGTGACATGGGCTTTAGGGCATTTAGTAACACTTGCTGACCCTGAAAGCTATGATGTCAAATATAAAACATGGAATTTAGAGGATTTACCGATGCTGCCAGAGCGTTTAAAGCTGACAGTGATTAAGCAATCAGGCAAACAATTTAATGCGGTAAAGTCACAGCTAAGCCGTAGTGATGTCAATGAAGTGATTATTGCGACAGATGCAGGACGTGAAGGGGAGCTTGTGGCGCGTTGGATTTTAGCGAAGGCGAAAATTAATAAGCCTGTCAAGCGTCTATGGATTTCTTCTGTTACAGATAAAGCGATTAAAGAAGGCTTTGCTAATTTAAAGCCTGGTAAACAGTATGAAAACCTATACCATGCAGCGATTGCACGCTCTGAGGCAGATTGGTATATCGGCTTAAATGCAACGCGCGCATTAACAGCGAAGCATAATGCACAGTTGAATTGTGGGCGTGTGCAAACACCGACATTGGCCATGATTGCAGCACGCGAAGATGAAATTAAAAACTTTAAGGCACAGACATATTACGGCATTGAAGCCCAAACAGACTCAATTAAACTAACATGGCAAGATGCCAATGGTAATAGCCGTAGCTTTAATAAGGAAAAAATCGACAGCATTATTAAAACGCTAGGTCGCCAAGATGCGAAGGTTATCAATGTGGAACGAAAGCCAAAGAAATCCTTTGCACCAGCGTTATATGATTTAACAGAGCTTCAGCGTGATGCTAACAAGCTGTTCGGTTATTCAGCTAAAGAAACATTAAATATTATGCAAAAGCTTTATGAATCGCATAAAGTGCTGACATATCCACGTACAGATTCACGTTATATTTCATCGGATATTGTGGGTACATTGCCAGAGCGTTTAAAGGCATGCGCAGTAGGCGATTATCGCACAATTGCAAATAAGATAGCGACGAAGCCAATTAAAGCAACGAAAGCATTTGTCGATGATAGCAAGGTCAGCGATCACCATGCCATTATTCCAACAGAGGCATATGTCAATTTATCGGCATTTTCCGATAAGGAACGCAAAATTTATGATTTAGTTGTCAAGCGTTTCCTTGCAGTATTATTACCAGCACATGAGTACGAGCAATTAACAGTGCAGGCTGAAATTGCAGCGGAGAAATTTATTGCGAAAGGTAAAACGGTGCTGAGCGCAGGCTGGAAAGAGGTTTACCAAAATCGCTTTGATGATGAAGAAACAAACGAAGATGTGAAGGAGCAGCTGTTACCTCGACTTAATAAAGGTGATGTGCTGAAAACGCGCTTAATCGCAGGAACATCCGGTCAAACAAAGCCACCAGCGCGCTTCACAGAGGCGACATTATTATCGGCGATGGAAAATCCGACAAAATATTTAGAGACGGATGACAAACGTTTAGCAGACACATTGAAATCAACAGGTGGGCTTGGCACTGTTGCGACACGTGCGGATATTATTGATAAACTGTTCAATTCCTTTATGATTGAAAAGCGTGGCGGTAAAGATATTTTCATTACATCGAAAGGGCGCCAATTGCTTGATTTAGCACCTGAAGAATTGCGCTCGCCAGCGACGACAGCCGAGTGGGAGCAAAAGCTAGAATTGATTGCAAAAGGCAAGCTACAAAAGGACACGTTCATTAATGAAATGAAAGAGCATACGAAAGCAATCGTAACAGATATTAAAAATAACGATAAAAAATACAAGCATGATAATATCTCAACAAAAACTTGCCCAGATTGTGGCAAGCCGATGCTTGAAGTCAATGGTAAAAAGGGCAAAATGCTTGTTTGCCAGGATCGTGAATGTGGTCATCGTAAAAATATTTCACGCACGACGAATGCACGCTGTCCACAATGTAAGAAAAAGCTTGAACTACGTGGCGAAGGTGAAGGGCAAATTTTCGTATGTAAATGTGGTTACCGTGAAAAACTGTCTGCCTTTGAAGCACGTCGTAAGAAAGAAGGCTCAGGTAAGGTCGATAAACGCTCTGTGCAAAAATATATGAAGCAGCAGGATAAGGAAGCAGAGCCAATCAATAATGCATTTGCTGAATTATTAAAGGGTCTTAAATTAGATGAATAGCTTGTAGATATGAAATGCACCCAATTGTTTAGGATTCCTAAACAATTGGGTTATTTATTTTTAATCAATACCAAAATGGATACGGCTTTTTATATTTTATTTCGTGTGACAGAAGGTTTTCTATCCTTGCCCCACAGTGCTCAATATTTTCTTAAGAATAACTTAAGATATTCAGAAGAAATATACGGTACTATTTATCAGAAGGTATAATAATGGACAAGGGGAACGGTGTAGGGAATATAGTAAGGAGAGATGAAGCCTTGAATTTGAATATTTTAGTATTAGATGATGAAAAGGAAATTGCCGATTTAATCGAAGTTTATTTAATAAATGAAAAATACAATGTGTTTAAATATTACGATGCGAAAGAGGCTTTAGCATTTATAGAAAGCACAACGATTGATTTAGCCATTTTAGATGTAATGATGCCCGAAATAGATGGCTTTACGCTGTTAAGAAAAATTAGAGAAGCTCACACTTTTCCTGTTATTATGCTGACTGCAAAAGAAGAGGAGATAGACAAAATAAACGGCTTTTCGCTAGGAGCAGATGATTATATTACGAAGCCTTTTCGCCCGTTGGAGCTCGTCGCTCGTGTCAAGGCTCAAATAAGAAGGTTTACAATGTATAATCAGGACGCTAAGCATAGTGAAGATACGATAGACTTCTCTGGCTTAGTTTTAAATAAAAGTACACGTCAAGTTTTTCTGAACGAAAAGCAATTAGCTCTTACACCAACTGAATTCTCTATTTTATGGTACTTATCTTTAAATAGAGGAAAGGTGATTAGCTCAGAGCAGCTATTTCAGGAGGTTTGGGGAGAAAAGTATTTTAACAGCAATAATACTATTATGGTCCATATTAGAAATTTGCGAGATAAAATGAAGGATTCTGCGGAAAATCCAAAGTTTATTAAAACGGTTTGGGGAGTGGGATATACAATTGAAAAGTGAGTTTGGCCGACTGAAGAGGAAAATGATTGGACAAATTATTTTTATTTTAGTAATAGCCATCATTAGTGGCTATCTCATTAGCTTCGTTTTGCTTGATGGAATATTACAAGCGCCGTTTGCGGATTTATTTATAGCCTTCTGTGAAAATGTGCTGCAATTAGATTGGTATGTAGCAAGAGACGCTTACTCCATATTGTTTCAACAAAATAAATCCTTTTGGTTGGCTATAGGATTTATTATATTATTACTTATTATTTTTTACATTGCGCTATCTCGTTTTACTCGTTATTTTAATCAAATTAGCGATGGTATTATGATGCTTTCAGAGGATTCAGAGAAGGAAATTCACCTTCCTGTTGAGCTAGATTTTTTAGAAAAGCAATTAAACAATGTAAAAGCTAAATTAGAGAAGCGTGCCAAAGATGCGCAAGAAGCTGAACAGAGAAAGAATGATTTAGTTGTTTATTTAGCGCACGATATTAAAACACCGCTAACATCAATTATTGGCTATTTAAGCCTTTTAGATGAGGCGAAGGATATGCCGGTGGAGCAAAGGGAAAAGTATGTCACGATTACATTAGAAAAATCGTATAGATTGGAGCAATTAATTAATGAGTTTTTTGAAATAACGAGATTTAATTTGCAATCTATTATTTTAGAAAAAAATCTAATTCCTTTAAATTATATGCTATTGCAAGTAGCTGATGAATTTTATCCATTGCTAGCACCGAAAGGTCAAAAAGCAGTTGTCCAAATAGATGATGAAATCAATATTTATGCAGATGGCGATAAATTGGCAAGGGTATTTAATAATATTTTAAAAAATGCAGTTGCCTATAGTAATCCAAATAGCACCATTGAAATTAGCGCTAGAAACGAAAATAATCAGACGTTTATTTCATTTACGAATGTAGGGAAAACAATCCCTGCTGAAAAGCTGGAGATGATATTTCAAAAGTTTTATCGTTTAGATAGCGCAAGGTCGACGCAAACAGGTGGTGCGGGGCTTGGTTTAGCAATTTCTAATGAAATTATACAAGCGCATGGTGGGACGATTACAGCCACTTCAAGTGATAATAAAACCGTGTTTACTGTGATGATTCCAACGAATTCTTAAGAAACCTTAAGAATTTGCTAATAGTTAATTAAAAAAACGCTCCTTTTTTTATGTTTGAATAGAAGCATACAGAAAAGGAGTTGTTATTTATGTTCACGAAAAAAGGGATTTTTAGTATCTTGTTGATATTAACGGCGCTATTCCTTTATTTTATGCTAACAAGGGAGCCTTCAATGTCTTTACGTCAGGACATTGCCTCTTCAAAATTATTCGTACCTGTGCAGAGCGAGGGAACGCTTGATATTAGTTTACACAGTTCCAATGCAATTTTAGTGAATTTGGATAAAAATGAAGTGCTATTGGATAAAAATAGTGAGGAAATTATTTACCCAGCATCTTTAACAAAAATGATGACAATTTTAGTTGCGATTGAACATATTGATAATTTGCAAGAACGCATTGTATTACCAAGGGAAATATTTGATGATTTATATCAAGAAAATGCCTCTATGGCAGGTTTTCTTCCAAATGAGGAGCTTACTTTAGAGGATTTGCTGTATGGCTCTATGCTGCCGTCAGGTGCGGAGGCGACAATCGGCTTAACTGAATATATTGCTGGCTCAGAGCAAGCATTTGTAAAGCTTATGAACGATAAGGCTCAGCAGCTAGAAATGGAAAATACGAATTTTACAAATACAACAGGATTACACAATGCTAATCATTATACGACGGTTAAAGATATTTCCTTATTTTTGCAATATGCGTTAATGAATCAGGAGTTTCGAAATGTTTATACAGCACAGCGTTATTCTATACAATCAACAAATCTTCATCCAGAAGGCATCACATTGACAAGTCGAATGTTTCAAAATATGAGCTCCAGCATGCTACCTCAGGGAGAAATAGTAGGTGGCAAAACGGGCTATACAGATGAGGCAGGCTTATGTTTAGCAAGCTTAGCAGTGGTAAATGGACAAGAGTACATCCTTGTAACGGCAGGAGCTGAAGGAGGACCACGAACTGAGCAATTTAATATAGTGGATGCATTTTCAGTATATAGTGCGCTGTGAGCTTTCAAAATAATAAAGGTGAAAGGTTGTTTTTGGTAACCTTTCATTTTTTTATTTGATTGAGAAAGGCTTCGTATAATGAAAATCTAGTTTTTGAAAAGCCAAATAAAAATATGAGCATAAATTTTTATTAAGGCTATATGACTTAAGGTCTATTTAACGTTTTGTGCATGAAAAAATAGGGTATGGTCTGATATAATTGTCTTAATTAAAATGCACAGAAAGAGGTGAAGTTTATGAAAATTGCTAGCTTGATGCAAAGCGGCATGTTGGATTTTGAGGGACGCAAAAAGGTATTACAACGCAAAGAGATGGGTGAGGCATATAAAAGAACGGCACAATTTGCTAAGGCAAGCCAAAACCCAGTTCTTGTGGCGTTAGAAAATTTGCTGTCAGGTAAAACAGAGAAGGATTTACTAGCAGCAGACGCAAAAGCGAATGATACACAGCAAAGGCTAGAGACACCTGAAGCGCAAGCGCAATTACGCCACCTACAAATGACAGAGAGCGAAGTAAAGGCGCATGAGCAGGCGCATAAAGCGGCGGGAGCAAGCGTCACAGGGCCAATTTCATACACATATACGCAAGGTCCAGATGATCAGCTTTATGTAAGTGGTGGAGAAGTGTCTATTCAAACACCTACGACAAG
The DNA here is from genome assembly GCF_025291715.1 of Metasolibacillus sp. Classification (GTDB taxonomy): domain Bacteria; phylum Bacillota; class Bacilli; order Bacillales_A; family Planococcaceae; genus Metasolibacillus; species Metasolibacillus louembei. Next base: position 25,484 of record NZ_JAMBIZ010000015.1, on the reverse strand, counting down.
CTCTGACGAGGAAACAATAAAAATATTAGAGCAGGTACGTCAAGCGGCATTGGCACCTGCACAGCCATCTCCACAGGATTTGCGAGTAGCTGCGAGCGCAGCAGCACAGATTCAACAAGTGCAGACAGGGCTTGTTGCAGAGCTGGAGCCACATGAAGAGCCCCCATTTGTAAACGAAGACTTAACTTTCGATGTGCCTGAGCAATTTACAAATGATGTAGAGCGTAATGCGACAGCACCAACGATTTTCGGTAAGGAATTAGAAAATATTATTACACAAAGAACGTTTAATAAAGCAAAGATGCAGTACCAAAGCCATATTGAGATGGTGAAAAACGGCTATCTTGCGATTGAAGAGCCAACATTTTCAAAAATTGCGTAAACATAAAAGTTGTTCTAGTATGTATGCTAGAACAGCTTTTTTTATCATAATTTAAATACCCATTGAATCATGATAAAGCCTCAGAGTAATTGATATATGCTAAAAGGGAGGGTGTAAAATGGCAAAGAAAACAGCTAAGACGAATGCCGTTCGCATCATTGAACAACAAAAGATTCCGTATGAGGTGTTGGAATATACGGTGGAGGAAGGCGGTGCAATCGATGGTGTGACAGTTGCGCAAAAAACAAATCAACGAGTAGAAACGGTGTTTAAGACGCTTATTGCCACAAATGGCAAAGGGCAATTTTATGTTTTTGTCATTCCTGTAGCAAAGGAATTAAACTTAAAGGCAGCAGCAAAAATAGCAGGTGAGAAAAAAGTCGAGCTCATTGCAGTAAAGGAGTTACTAGGCTTAACAGGCTATATTCGTGGAGGCTGTTCACCAGTTGGCATGAAAAAGCTTTTCCCAACATTTATTGATGCATCAGCACAGCAGCTACAATTTATGATTGTCAGTGCAGGGAAAATTGGTATGCAGATGAAGCTACTACCACAGCATTTATTGGAAGTTGTCAAAGCACAATACGGTGAATTGACGATGTAAAGTATAAGAAAGAAGGCAAATGATATGCGGAAAAAATTTGCATGGCAGTGGACATTCTTTTTTGTCGGTTTAACTGTCATGTCATTAGGGATTTCTTTAACGATTAAAGGGAAAGCGTTAGGAACAAGCCCGTGGGATGTATTACATATTGGTTTATTTAAGCAATTTGGCTTAACGATTGGTACATGGTCTATTTTGACAGGGCTTATCATCGTTGTAAGCACCTCATTATTTTTAAGAAGATGGCCGAAAATAGCAACATGGTTAAATATGCTATTAATTGGTTCTTTTATTGATTTATTTAACTGGCTGCTACCATCAACATCTATTTTTATGTGGGAGCTGTGCTATTTTATCGCAGGATTTTTTGTCATGAGCATTGGCTGTGCCTTATATATTTCGGCGAATGTCGGAGCAGGTCCACGCGACACGATTATGATGATTATTGTTGAACAGTTTGGCGGTTCTGTGCGTTTAGCAAGGACGATTATGGAAGTATTTGCAGCGGCTGTTGGTTGGCTGCTCGGTGGTCCAGTTGGTGTAGGGACAGTTATACTTGCACTAGGCTCTGGACAAATTATTCAATGGGCATTGCCTTTCTTTAGAAAACAACTAGCGCAATTGATTGGCGAGCCAAATATGTTAAAATAGATTTACATTACACGAAGGGATGAAGTGCTTTGTCAAAAATATTAGATACATTTTTACAAGAAAATTTACAAGCGTTGCATGAGCAAGGATTATATAACGAAATCGACCCTGTAGAAGGCGCAAATGGTCCGATTATTAAAGTGCGTGGCAAAAATTTAGTTAACTTATCATCAAATAACTATTTAGGTTTAGCAACAAATGATGAATTAAAGAAAGTTGCAAAGGAAACAATTGATGTATATGGCGTAGGTGCAGGTGCTGTACGTACGATTAATGGTACGCTTGATTTGCACGTGAAGTTAGAGGAAAAGCTAGCAGAGTTCAAAGGAACAGAGGCAGCAATTTCTTATCAATCAGGCTTTAACTGTAATATGGCAGCAATTTCAGCTGTGATGGATAAAAATGATGCGATTTTATCAGATCAATTAAACCATGCTTCTATTATTGATGGCTGCCGTTTATCAAAGGCAAAAATTATCGCATACAACCATTCAGATATGGATGACTTACGTGCAAAGGCGAAGGCAGCGAAAGAGTCAGGTCTTTACAATAAAATTATGGTTATTACAGACGGTGTCTTTTCAATGGATGGCGATATCGCTAAGCTACCAGAAATCGTTGAAATTGCAAAAGAGTTTGATTTGATTACTTATGTGGATGATGCGCATGGCTCTGGTGTAACAGGTAAAGGAAAAGGCACAGTGAAGCATTTCGGCTTGGAAAATGAAATCGACTTCCAAATCGGTACATTATCAAAGGCAATCGGTGTTGTTGGTGGCTATGTAGCTGGGAAGAAGCAATTAATCGACTGGTTAAAAGTGCGTTCTCGTCCATTTTTATTCTCAACAGCATTGCCACCAGCGGATGTTGCAGCAATTACAAGTGCAGTACAAATGATTATCGATTCAACAGAGCTACATGATAAGCTGTGGGACAATGGTGATTACTTGAAAAAAGGTTTATCGGAGTTAGGCTTTAATATCGGTGCATCCGAAACACCGATTACACCATGTATTATCGGTGATGAAAAATTAACACAAGAATTTTCAAAGCGCCTATTTGAAGAAGGCGTTTACGCAAAATCAATTGTTTTCCCAACAGTACCAAAAGGAACTGGTCGTGTGCGTAACATGCCAACAGCAGCACATACAAAGGAAATGCTAGATGAGGCATTAGCGATTTATGCGAAAGTAGGTCGCGAATTAGGTGTAATTCAATAAGCGCAACAAAAGGCTGCCGGAAAAATAGGTAATAAACTACCTACTTTTTTGGTAGCCTTTTGTATATAGCTTAAAGCATATTTATGTGTAAGGAGGTGCGGCTAAATGAAGCGGATAATGAAAGGGTTTTTGATTTTTTCAATTTTAGTATTGATTGGCTGTGAACAGGAGAAAATAGTTGAACAGATGCCTCCACTATCACCTACAGAACAGTTTGTGCTGGAGCAATTGATTAATAAAAATGGGCTATTGCAAACAGATATGCAACAGCAAAAGAAGGTGTTTTTATCTGAATCCGTCGGACTGTGGCTAACCTATTTGCTAGAAAATGAATGGAGTTATACGAAAGAGCATCATCCTTTCGTATAACTCCATTTTTATTTCAATAGTAAATATTACTTTTGAATAATATTATAGTGGTTGGGTATTATGGATTACATGTGTTTTATCCTATTTCATAATGATTGAAACTATAGGATTATTTTAGGGGATTTTTGAGAAAAATTGTGATTTTTTAACCTAATTTTAACCTTTGCAAGCTATGCTAAGTTTCAATTCGGTAACAGTGCATCTTTTTATATTGGAATTTACAGGTAAATCATACTTTGAAATATAATTGCATATATCAATTAAGTCTTCATTATATATTTATAAAAGGAAAAATATTACTTATTTTGATTTCAATAATAAAGAGAGATGTTTAGTTGAAAAGAGATGAAGGGAGATTTTTATGAATAATAAAATGGGCAGTAAATACTCTATATTTGCTGACAAAATACAATCGAAGCAGGCGGTAGTTGGTGTGATTGGTCTCGGTTATGTCGGATTACCTTTAGCAATTGAAGCTGTCAACAATGGGTTTTTTACCATTGGTTTTGATAATAACATCGATAAAATTAATAGTTTGAATCAAAGAAAAAGCTATATTTCAGATATGCTCTCTAACGATATAGCAACAGCATTAGAGAGTGAGCGATTTATAGCAACAAATCAATTTGAGCGATTACAGCAAGCTGATATTATTGTTATTTGTGTACCAACGCCTTTAAATGTCGACGGAAGTCCGAATATTTCGTATATAGAAGACGCTGTTATCCAAATACAACGCTATATGACGAAAGATACATTACTTATTTTAGAGAGCACAACATATCCAGGAACGACAAGGGAAGTTATTTACCCAATGATTGAGCAACATAGTTATACAGTGGGGGAAGATTGCTTTATCGCTTATTCTCCTGAGCGTATTGATCCGGGGAATCAACATTTTAATGTAAAAAATACACCAAAAGTCGTTGGAGGATTAACTACAAGCTGTACATGGCTAGCAAGGCTATTTTATGAAAATGCATTGCAAACGCAAGTACACTGCGTTTCGACACCGGAAGTAGCCGAAATGGAGAAGCTACTTGAAAACACATTCCGCCAAGTGAATATTGCTTTGATTAATGAGCTAAGCAAAGTATGTCATGCGATGAATATTGATATATGGGAAGTTGTGGATGCGGCTGCTACAAAGCCCTATGGTTTTATGCGTTTCACTCCAGGACCAGGGGTTGGCGGGCATTGCATACCAATCGATCCTAAATACTTACTATGGATAGGGAAACAATATGGTGTGCACACATCACTAATTGATACCGCTGATAAAGTGAATGCATCAATGCCACAATTTATCGTATATCGATTAGCAAACTATTTGAATATGCTACACAAGCAGTTAGCAGGTGCAACGCTAGTCGTTATTGGTGTGGCATATAAGCCGAATGTTGATGATGTACGCGAATCACCTGCACTTGCTATTATTCAATTGCTTAAAAATATGAATTGCAACATTCAAATCGTTGATCCATTTATGACAGATATACCTACCGTTTTATTAACACCTGAGCTTGTTCAGCAGGCAGATGGAGTTTTGATTTTAACAAACCATTCCAATATTGATTATGAAATGATCGATATTCATGCGAATTTTATTTTCGATACTCGTCAAACAAACTACTTATTCCAAAATGGAAATTACTATAAATTGTAAGGGGTGTTATTTATGAAGAAATGGCTACTTTATAGTATAGTGCCTATTTTATTTTTAATAGGTTGTCAGTCAAAAAATGGAGAGGGAGCTGTTCAGGCAGTAGAACCTTCAATTGAAGTGGAGGCATCTGATGGAACACTAAGCGATGTAATTCGAGTATCTAACACCCTAGAACCAAAAATAGGACTTACATTTAACGGCTTAGCAGACGAAGACACAATGATGAAAATATTAGATGAACTAGACAAACATAAAATAAAAGCAACTTTCTTTTTAGAGGGAATGCGTGTGGCAGAAGAGCCGGAGCTTGCACAGGAAATTATAGCAAGAGGGCATGAAGTGCAAAATGGTACCTTAACATTTCAGGATATGTCAACGCTAGATTATGAGCAAACATATAAAGAAATCTTTTTAGCGAATGAAATTTTTGATAAGCATTTACACTATACACCACAATATGTGCGCAGCCGCTCAGGCGATGCAACAGAAAACATGCGTTTAGCAGCCGCTACACTAGGGTTAAAGGCGGTTATAGAATACTCGATTAATCCACAGGATAGAAAAATGCAAAGCGCAGAGGACCTTGTAGCATATATTGAGCGTTTTTGGAGTAGTGGTGCTGTCATTCATTTGAACACATATATTAACCCAGCTGTGATTGAGGCGATTCCGTTATTAGCAGAGAAAGCGAATGAAAGAGGCTATACGCTCACGACATTATCAGAAGTGTTAAAGGATCAGTATACATTGCATGAATTAGAGGAAATCGAAGGCTATGATGCCATTCAAATGAACGCGAATTATGAAGATGTAGAGCCATATATTTATTATCGAAAAAATACAACAAAAAAGGAAGTTGCTTTAACCTTTGATGATTGGGCAAGCGAGGAAAGAACAAAGGAAATTCTAGACATATTACGCAAATACGACATTAAAAGTACATTCTTTTTAATCGGAAGTGGTGTGGAAAAGGATCCGCATTTAGCAAAGCTTATTTTAGATGAGGGGCATGAGGTTGCAAGCCACTCCTACTATCATCGAAATATTACTGAAATGACGCCTGAGGAGCTTCAAGAGGATATTGTAAAAACACATCGTGCACTAACATATGCCTTGCAGCAATCGCCATTATTATATTTTAGGCCAGCGCAAGGCGTGATTGATGAAAAATCCGCAAAGGTAGTCACAGCAACAGGAATGAAGGCTATTGCTTTATATGATATTGCGTCATTTGACTGGAAAACAGACTACACTGTACAAGATATTTATAACCGAATTATGGAGCGAGTAGCACCGGGGAAAATTATTGTGATGCATGTGTTGGATGGTACGGAAACAGTGAATGCATTGCCGTTAGTTATTGAGCAATTACAGCAGCAAGGCTACACATTTGAAAAGCTCTCGACATGGATAGAACAATATGCAGAAGAAGGTGTGGATTGATGACAATAGAAAAGGAAGTGTTAATGACTAAACGACCGGATCGGCGTATTTTATCAAATATTCCCGACCCGGAAAATATGCGTAGCTTGATAGACCGAAGAGGGGCTAGTTATCAGCAAGCTGAGGTAGATGTTGCGGATGTTAATGAATTGTTTCGCTTACAGTCATTAAGCTTACGCTATATTACAAGATTCCCTGTAAAGGTTTCAAAATTAAAATCGGCTATAAAATTTTATTCTGAGGACATTTCTGTTACGGGGATTTTAATTTATTCAGATACAGCAAATGTTTTTGAATGTGATGAAATTTTAACATTAGCATTTAAAATTCCTGGCGGTGCAATGCCTGAGGGCTATGAGGCAAACGTTAAGCTAAAGGGTAAGATTATTCGTACATTTACAAAGGAAGTAGATGGAGAAACACGCTATTATTATGCCTGTGAATTTTTACAGTCGCTGAATCAATATATGCAAAAAAAGCGCTGGGGTCTATCCATTTTTGTTGCAAGCCTCGTATTATTGCTTGCAACATTAACAGTAATGCTGATGCGTGCAGAAAGTGTTATTTATTTCAAATTTAATAAATCTTTATATTTATATAGTTTAATTGCGGCCGCATTTTTAATTAGTCGCTATGTATTTGGCATGTTTTATCGAAATGTTCGCATTAACCCACAGTATGAGCCTGCTGTATCCATTATTATTCCTGTATTTAATGAAGAGAAGTGGATTCAGCGAACAATTTTAAGCTGTATGAATCAATATTATCCAGTTGATAAATTGGAGGTCATTGTTGTTGACGATTGTTCGACAGATGATACGAAGCGAAAGGCGGATGAAATAGCAGAGCTCATTCATCAAGAGGGGGAGCGCTTTAAAACGAAGGAGCGTTTAATCGTGCATCAATTGCCTCAAAATGGTGGCAAGCGTGAGGCATTAATAGCAGGTGTGCATATGGCAAAGCACGATTTAGTCGTGTTCGTTGATTCTGATAGTTTTTTAGAGCCAAACGCGATTCGCAACTTAGTGCAGCCTTTTCAAGATGAAAAAATGGGTGGCGTAGCAGGGCGCACTGAGGTAGAAAACAAATTTACAAATGCCTTAACGAAGCTCCAAACGGTTCGATATTATATTGCATTTCGCATTATGAAGGCAGCAGAGTCATGGTTTGATGCAGTGACATGCTTATCTGGTCCGCTTTCTTGCTATCGCAAAGACCTTGTTTTACAAAATGAAGAAGCATGGCTCAATCAAAAATTTCTCGGTCAGCCAGCAACATTTGGTGATGATCGTAGCATGACGAACTATATTTTAAAAACGCATCGTACGACATATCAGGATAATGCTGTATGCTCAACGATTGTACCATCTGATACGAAGTCGTTTTTATCGCAGCAGATGCGCTGGAAACGTTCATGGCTAAGAGAATCATTGCGTGCTTTTACATTTATGTGGAAAAAGGAGCCGTTTATGTTCCTCTTCTTCATTATTGGCTTAATCGTGCCAATTGCTGCACCTATTGTCGTTGTATATAACTTAATATGGGTGCCGATTACGCAAAGTATTTTTCCTCGAACATTTTTGTTAGGGCTATTGTTAATGGCAATGCTAATGAGCTTAGCACATCTTTATTTTAGAAGAAGTAAGCTATGGTCATTTGGCTTTATTTTTGTGCTATTTTATGAGTTTGTTTTACTATGGCAAATGCCTGTTGCTTGGGTCACATTTTGGAAATCAACATGGGGCACGAGAGAAACACCACAGGATGTATTAGAGCGAGAAAAGAAATTGGAAAGAAAAGCTCGTCGCAAGAAAAAATGGGCTTTTAGAAATGCAGGTGAGAAAAATGAGTAAAAAGGGTGTTGCATTAAATCAAAAATCGAAAGAGCGCAAAAAGGTTATTCGAACGATTATTCAAGCGGTAATTGTTGTTTTTCTAGCTTTTATTTTAATACGTGCTGTCTTTTTACTTAACAAATATGAAGATACAGCTTTTGCTACATCAAATGGAGATGGCTTTATCGCTCTGTCTTATTTCGGTGTGAGCCGAGGAGAGTCACCGAAATATGTAGCAAAGGCTGAATTGGAAAAGCAATTAACATTGTTGGCGAAGCAGGGCTATACAACGATTTCTCAGCAGGATATCATTGATTTTTATGAGCAAGGCAAGCCCTTACCTGAAAAGGCCTTGTATTTATCGTTTGAGGATGGGCGTACAGATTCAAGTATTTTTGCACAAAAAATATTGGAAAAGCTCAACTATCGCGCAACGATGTACACATATGCAAATAAAATGGATACGAAAGATACAAAATTTTTAAAGCCTAATCATTTGAAGCTCATGCAAAACAGCGGCTATTGGGAGCTCGGCTCAAACGGCTATCGCCTAACATACATTAATGTTTTTAATGATGAAGGGAAGTCATTAGGCATGATAGATGAAAACGATGTGCCAGACAAAATGACAATCGAGTACTATAACCATTATTTAATGGATTTTATTCGTGATGAGTATATGATTCCGACAGAAACACGAGCGGAGCTAGAACAGCGTATTGCAGGGGACTATGGGCTAATGCGTGATATTTATACAGAGACGCTTGGAGAAGTACCACAAGCATATGCGATTATGCATGCAAATGCGCTGTATAATAATATGGATCGACTCGTTGAAAAGGCGAATGATCAACATATTAAAGAGCTATACAAAATGCATTTTAATTTAGAGCTAGATGCTTATAACGAGGCGGATGCTGATATTTATAATTTGAGTCGCTTGCAAGTTTCCCCCTATTGGCCAACCAACCATTTAATGATGAAAATTCAACAATCGAGCAAGCAAAATGTGGATTTTGCTATCGGTAACGAGAAGCATGCAAAGCAGTGGACCTTAGCAAATGGCGCAGCAGAATTTTTGGATAATCAGCTTATTTTAACGTCAGAGCCCTCTGCACAAGCGACATTATTTTTAAAGCAAGAGCTACCTACTACTTATCAATTAGAATTCGATTTTTATGGCAATGTTGTTGGTGAGCAATCGCTTTATGTGAAGGCGGACGATGGGAGCTATATGCGCATTATGCTGAAGGACAACGAGATGGTTGTATTAGAAAAGCAGCCGAATCAAACAGAGGCTGAGGTGCAACGCTATCCGCTGAAGGAAATAGAGTGGAGCGGTGAGGATTATGCCTTTAATAAGGCGACTGTCTATTCTTATTATGATACACAACAAGGCTCTCGTATTGATGAGGAGGAATATCCTCGCAATTTAAAAAACCGCCGCCATTTTGAGCTACAGGTAGGGCAAGGGGAGCTGCAATTAATAGTCGATAATGAGCCTATAGCAACAATTGCAATGAATGAGGCGATTCAAAGTACACAAATCGGTTTCGGTGCAGCTTATTCTAAAAAGGATACATCGCATGAGCAATATACAGATGATATATACGATACAGTGGTGGAGGACATTGAAATAACAGATAAAGCAGGAAAAGTTCTTTTCTCAAATCAATATACTAAAATGGCAAAGGCTGAGCATAATGTTTCCACATGGTTTAATGGTGTCGTAGATTTCTTCATTGAAACGTTTTAATAGTGTTTAGCTATGTGCATCGTTCATTTTGAATGGAGTAACTAATAATTTTCAGATGATGCGCAAATAAATGGGGGAAAACGCAAATAAATCAGAGAAGCCGCAAATAAATCGGGGAAAGCGCAAATAAATCGAGAAACTCGCCAATAAATTAGGGAAGTCGCAAATAAATTGAGAAACTCGCCAATAAACCGGGGAAGTCGCAAATAAATCGAGAAAGTCGCCAATAAATCGGGGAAAGCGCAAATAAATCGAGAAACTCGCCAATAAATTAGGGAAGTCGCAAATAAATTGAGAAACTCGCCAATAAACCGGGGAAGTCGCAAATAAATCGAGAAAGTCGCCAATAAACCGGGGAAGTCGCAAATAAAACGAGAAAGTCGCCAATAAACTGGGGAAGTCGCAAATAAAACGAGAAAGTCGCCAATAAATCGGGGAAAGCGCAAATAAATCGAGAAACTCGCCAATAAATTAGGGAAGTCGCAAATAAAACGAGAAACCCGCAAATACATCAAAACCTCCACAGCACAAATTTTTAAACCTCTCTAGGACGCATTTATTGTTGCTATGACATAAATAATAGTTCTTGTAGATGAAGACTGTTTGAAAAGATATTCCTTTCAAACAGTCTTTAATTTTAAAAAATATGAAGTGCGGCAATGCGTTGCATCGCTTCACGTAAGCGCTCCTCCTCAACTAAAAGCCCAACACGCACATAGCCTTCCCCGAATTCCCCAAAGCCTCGCCCATTGGCAACAGCAACATCCGCCTCATTTAATAGCAAATCGGTAAATTGCTCACTTGTATAGCCTTCAGGCACAGGAAGCCATGCAAAAAATGAGCCTGCGGGAGCCTTCACTCGCCAGCCAATTTTTGCTGCCTCCTCAACTAATACATTGCGCCTGTTTTCATAAGTTGCACGCAACTCTTCAACAACGGTTTGCTCCATATTGAGCGCATGTGCCGCAGCATGCTGAACTGCTGGGAAGAGGCTACAAAATAAATGATCCTGTAGCAATTCAATCGCCTCAATTATTTTGGCATTACCTACTGCAAAGCCAATACGCCAGCCAGCCATATTAAATGTTTTTGATAATGTATAAAATTCAATACCAACCTCTTTAGCTCCCTCTATCTGTAAAAAGCTAATTGGCTTTTTGCCATCAAAGCCAATAGCACCATAGGCGAAGTCATGTGCAACAGCAATTTGATGCTTTTTAGCAAAGGCAACCGTTTCCTGAAAGAAGTCATAAGTTGCCATCGCCCCTGTTGGATTGTTAGGATAGTTAAGGTAGAGAAGCTTTGCTCGTGCTTTAATGTCATCGCTTAATAAATCATAATTAGGCAAAAAATGATTCTCTGCTTGTAGCGGCATTGTGGCAAATTGCACATCAGCAAGCGCTACACCTGATAAGTAATCTGGATAGCCTGGATCAGGTAGCAGCATTAAATCACCAGGATTCATGATGGCAAGTGGTAGTTCAACAAGCCCGATTTTTGTACCACCAACGATTGCGACCTCTGTTTGTGGGTCGATAGATACACCATATTCACGCATGTAAAACGCTGCTGCTGCCTCGCGTAGCTCCGCAATGCCACGAAAAGGTGGATATTTATGCGTCACTGGGTTTTCAGCAGCTTGCTGCAATGCCTCAATAGTATGTATAGGTGTTGGCTGATCAGGATTACCTTGTCCTAAATTAATGATATCGCGCCCTTCAGCGATAGCCGCGTTAACCTTTTGCACAAGCGAAGCAAAAAATTGAGGCGGTAACTGCTGTAGTTTTTTTGAAAATTCCATGCAATCCCCTCGTTTTCTGAATATAATAAAAATATGGTAAAGCTTTTTTGAAAAAATGTCTATATAGGAAGTGAAGCTATGAAAATCGGATGTATTCAATTAAATGTCGGCTTTGGCAAAGTAGATGAAAACTTTGAACGAGCGGAACAATTTATTCGTCAGGCTGCACAAGGTGGCGCTGAAATTATCGTCTTACCTGAAATGTGGAATACGGGCTATGCACTTGAAAAGTTGCCAGAGCTAGCAGATGAAAACGGCGAGCGTACGCAAGCGTTTTTAAGTAAATTAGCGAAGGAGCTAGCTGTCCATATTGTTGGAGGTTCAGTCGCTATCCGTGTTGGCGAAAAATTTTTTAATACGATGTATACATTTAATAAGGAGGGCGAGCTTGTTGGCGAATATAGTAAAGCGCATTTATTCCGTCTAATGGACGAGCATTTATATTTGCAGGCAGGGGATAAAATGAACCGCTTTGCTTTAGGAGATGTTGAGGCAGGGGGTGTCATTTGCTACGATATTCGTTTCCCAGAATGGTTACGCTCCCATGCGTTGCAAGGCGCAAAAGTGCTATTTGTGCCAGCGCAGTGGCCTACGCCGCGTATTGACCATTGGAAAACGTTGCTGCAAGCACGAGCAATTGAAAACCAATGCTTTGTTATTGCGGTCAACCGAATTTCGCGTAAAGTAGAAAACTTCAATGGACAATCAATGATTATCCAGCCTTGGGGCGAGGTGCTGTGGACAGGTGCAGCTGATGAGGAGCTTGCCATTATCGATGTTGATTTTGCCATTGTAGATGAAGTACGCACACGTATACCAGTTTACGATGACCGCCGACCAAATTTATATGAAGAAGTAGTGAAAAACTAGCCAGAAGTCAATTTCTGGCTAGTTTTTTGTTTTTGTGTGTAGAAAGTACTCATAACTTTTAAGTTATCTATTTAATAGTATTTTCAACGATAAATAAAATTAATGATTGTGTTTTTGAAAAGAACATTTTATAATTAATTTCAGCAAAAGGACAAAATAAACGCTGTATATCAGTGTTTTATTGTATTTTCACAGTGTACAAATGTATAACGCCACAGGAGGGTACGGGAATGAAAAAAATTATTGTCACAGGTGCACTTGGTCAAATTGGTTCAGAGTTAGTGGGGAAATTACGTACAATTTATGGAACAGATGCTGTTTTAGCGACGGATATTCGCGTAGCGCAGCAGGATGGTCCATTTGAAATATTAGATGTAACAGATGGTAAGCGCATGCATGAGCTTGCCAAGGAGTTTGGCGCGGACACAATGATTCATATGGCAGCATTGTTATCAGCAACAGCAGAGAAGAACCCTCTGTTTGCTTGGAACTTAAACATGGGTGGCTTAATGAATGCATTGGAAGTATCACGTGAGCTGAATTTGCAATTTTTCACGCCAAGCTCGATCGGTGCGTTTGGTCCATCGACACCAAAAGATAATACGCCGCAGGATACATTACAGCGCCCAACAACGATGTATGGTGTCAACAAAGTAGCGGGTGAATTGCTATGTGATTACTATTTCACAAGATTCGGCTTAGATACGCGCGGTGTTCGTTTCCCAGGCTTAATTTCTTATGCGACACCACCAGGTGGGGGCACAACAGATTATGCGGTTGATATTTACTATAAGGCGATTGAAGAAGGGAAATATACATCTTATATTGCAGAAGGCACGTACATGGATATGATGTATATGCCAGATGCATTGCAAGCAATTGTTGATTTAATGGAGGCAGACGGTTCTAAATTAGTGCACCGTAATGCATTCAATATTTCAGCAATGAGCTTTGAACCTTCACAAATTGCTGCAGAAATCAAGAAGCATATTCCAAGCTTTGCGATGGAGTATGATGTAGACCCTGTACGTCAATCGATTGCAGACAGCTGGCCAAATGCGATTGATTCCTCTGCGGCAAAGGCGGAATGGGGCTTCAATGCAAAGTATGATCTTGCATCAATGACGGTGGATATGTTAGATAAATTGAAAAAATAAATGAGAAAAAGCTCTGAAGTTGATTTCGGAGCTTTTTCTGTCTGTTAGTTAGTTTTTTGAAGCCTCAACTAAAGCCTCAATTGTTACCCAATCATTATTTGTAAGAGCATCAACAATCTTACTGCCAACAATGACGCCATCGCTAAAGCTGGCGAATTTTTTGACGTGCTCAGGTGTAGAAATGCCGAAGCCGGCTAATACAGGGATAGTGCTTGCCGCTTTCAATTTAGCAAAATGGGCTTCTAGCTCATTTGCAAAATTGCTGCGTGCGCCTGTAATGCCGTTAACTGTGACCGCATAAATAAAGCCTTCACTCGCCGCAGCTAATTTTTCAATACGTTCCGCAGGGCTTGTTAAAGAAATGAGCTGAATTAACGCAATTTCCTCTTGCTGTAGTGCACTATAAATAATGTCACGCTCCTCCAACGGCATATCCGGGATAATGACACCGTGGATGCCCGCACGCTTAGCATCACGAGCGAATGTTGCTGCCCCGTACGCTAAAATAGGATTTAAATAGGTCATCGCAACAAGTGGCACAGTAATTTCCTCAGCAAAGCTTGTTAGTGTAGCTAAGACTGATTTTAATGTAGTGCCATTTTGCAATGCGCGCTGTCCTGCAAGCTCAATCGTCGGTCCATCCGCTACAGGGTCTGTAAAAGGGATGCCGACTTCAATGGCTGTTACACCAATTGCCTGCAAGCGTAAAATGGTTGTTTTTAAAGTTTCTAAGCCGCCATCTCCAGCCATAATATATGGAACGAACGCACGGTCACCACGTGCTAAAACTTGCTCAATCGTTTTTTGAATCATGCGTCTGTTCCTCCAATCGTATCAATTAATGTATGCACATCTTTATCGCCACGACCTGATAAACAAACGACCATGATTTCATCGGCTGCCTTCGATTTCGCAAGCTGTGCAGCATAGTAAATAGCATGGGCGCTTTCTAAAGCGGGTAAAATGCCCTCTGTTTCAGCAAGCAATTTAACGCCTTCTAAAGCCTCAGCATCTGTTACACTTTCATAAAGTGCGCGGCCAATATCGCTTAAATAACAATGCTCAGGTCCTACTCCTGGATAATCTAGCCCAGCTGAAATGGAGTGTGCCTCCTGTACAAAGCCATTTTCATCCTGCAATAAGTACATATATGCGCCATGTAACACGCCTTTTTGTGCGCCGTAAATTGCTGCCGCATGCTTGCCTGTTGCAAGACCTGCACCAGCAGCCTCAACCCCAATTAATTGCACATTTTCATCCTCGACAAATGGATAAAACATGCCAATTGCATTACTGCCTCCACCAATACAAGCGATAACGCTATCTGGTAAGCGACCTTCCTGTGCCACGATTTGTGCACGTGTTTCATCACCAATGACACGCTGGAAATCACGGACAATTGTAGGGAAGGGAT
The DNA here is from genome assembly GCF_025291715.1 of Metasolibacillus sp. GTDB lineage: Bacteria > Bacillota > Bacilli > Bacillales_A > Planococcaceae > Metasolibacillus > Metasolibacillus louembei. Next base: position 10,316 of record NZ_JAMBIZ010000015.1, on the reverse strand, counting down.
GTGGTCCAAGCGCTGAGCCTAAAATATAATGCGTATCCGCCACATGTGTTACCCAATGACGTAAAGCTTCATTTACCGCATCCTTTAATGTAGCAGAGCCTTTTTCAACTGCCACAACTTTTGCGCCAAGTAACTCCATACGGAAGACGTTCAATGCTTGACGCTTCACATCCTCTGCCCCCATATAAACAATGCATTCTAAATCGAGCAATGCGCAGGCTGTCGCTGTTGCGACACCGTGCTGCCCTGCACCAGTTTCAGCTACGATTTTCTTTTTACCCATACGCTTTGCTAGCAATGCTTGCCCAATTGCGTTATTAATTTTATGTGCCCCTGTATGATTTAAATCTTCACGCTTTAAATAAATTTTCGCACCACCACATTTAGCTGTTAGGCGCTCTGCGAAATAAAGAGGTGTTTCACGCCCTACATATTGCTGCAAATAATATTGAAATTGCGCTGAAAATTCAGGGTCATGTTTTGCTTCCTCATAAGCTTGCTCCAGCTCCAAAAGTGGAGTCATCAATGTTTCAGGCACAAATTGTCCACCGTATTCACCGAAACGTCCTTTTACAGTTGTCATTATTTAGCTCCTTTCGCATTACGAATAAATGCTTGAATTAATGTGGAATCTTTTATACCATCTCGTTCTACACCGCTTGATACATCGACTGCTGCGGGATGAACAAATTGAACGGCCTCTGCAACATTAGCTACCGTTAAACCACCTGCAACAATTACCTTTGAGTTTGGAATATTTGCTTCCTCTACCAAAGACCAATCGAATGTATGCCCGCTACCACCACGGAAATCTGTGCCTGGTGCATCGAATAAGTAATAATCTACATTAAAAGCTGCTGCCTTTTTTACATCCTCTGCATCACGTACCGAAAATGCCTTTAATGCAGGTAAGCCAACTTGCTGAATAAAGTCATTCGTTTCATCGCCATGATATTGAATGTAATCAAGTGGAACTGTCTTAGCAATAGCACGAATTGTTTCTACATCTGCATTAACGAATACACCAACCTTTTTCACGTTAGCAGGGATCAATTTAGCAAGTTCAATTGCCTCCTCCACTGAAATGCGGCGTTTGCTTGGTGCGAAAACAAAGCCGATGAAATCTGCGCCTGCTTGCACTGCTGCTTCAACATGCTCAGATGTTTTTAAGCCACAAATTTTGACCTTTGTTAATGGAATTTGCAATGCTTGTAAATCTGCTACTACATCGTTGCTACGCATAAGGGACTCGCCAACGAGCACAGCACGTGCACCAGCCTTTGCTACTACCTCTACATCCTCAGGTACCCAAATACCACTTTCACTAATAAAGACGATGTCGTTATTTGTTAAATGCTGCGCTACCTCTGCTGTTTGCGCTAAGTCTACCTCAAATGTTTTTAAATTGCGGTTATTAACACCGACAATTTTCGGGTTGATTTTTAATGCGCGTGCTAGTTCTTCAACATCATGTACCTCTACTAAAACATCAAGCCCTAAAGACGTTGCATAAGCATATAACGAAGCAAGCTCCTCATCCGTTAAAGCTGCCACAATAAGTAAAATAACCGATGCCCCAGCAGCCTTTGCATAATCGATTTGCACTGGATCAATGATAAAATCCTTACACAATAAAGGAATATCAACAGCTCGTGCCACAGCATTTAAATCAGCGAAAGAGCCTTTGAAAAATTTACTTTCTGTCAAAACAGAAATACAAGCAGCACCTGCAGCTGCATAAGTCTTTGCTTGCTCAACGGGCTCAACATGTGTCGCAATATCGCCCTTTGAGGGGGAGGCACGTTTCATTTCAGCAATAACCTGTACAGTCGTTGTTTGACGCAGATGTTCATAAAGAGAAGGGCGCTTTGCCGTTGCGATAAAATTAGGCTCTGTTGCACGTAAGCTATCTAATTCTGTTTTTTTATGGTCAATAATTTTCGTTAAAATGGTCATTGGACACCCTCCTTGTGCTGTGAATAGGCAACGACAGCCTGTAGCTTTTCTAAAGCACGACCTGAAAAAATGCTATCCCTAGCCATTTCAATACCTTCTTTAATTGATAGTGCGGAGCCATATGCAAAGAAGCCGATGCCGGCATTAAGTAATACAGTATCTAAGTAAGCACTTTGCTGACCATTTAATAAATCGAGCAAAATTTTTGCATTTTCCCGTGCATCTCCACCGCGAATTGTTGATAAGGGCATGGTACGTAAACCAACGTCTTCAGCGCGTAATTTAAATGGGATAATATCACCTCGGTCAAGCAATGCAAGCGTGTTTTCTCCCTCTAGTGAAGCTTCGTCCATTCCTTGTGTGCCCGAAACAACAATTGCTCGCTCTCGACCTAGCATATGCAAAACCTGTGCATAATCTGTCGTAAAATGCGGACGATTGATGCCGACAAATTGCGTCTTTAGAGGGACAGGATTCGTCAAAGGCCCAACTAAATTAAAAATTGTTGGTTTGCCAATAGAACGACGGATTTCACCGATACGCTTTAATTTCGGATGCATATTAGGTGCATGTAAAAAAGCGATGCCATGCTGCTCAAGTAATTCGGAAGTTTCCTCAACAGAAGGGAGCAGGCGAATTTGCAATGCCTCTAAAACGTCAGAACTGCCAGCAGCGCTCGATATTTTGCGATTGCCATGCTTGGCAACAAGCAAGCCCCCACCAGCGAGGACAAAAGCGGTCGTTGTGCTAATATTAAAGCTTTGTAGACCATCACCGCCTGTGCCACAGTTATCCATATAAATTCCTTCTGGTACATCAATTTTCAGTGCATTATCACGCATAATGATTGCAAGACCTGCTACCTCTTCCGCCGTTTCCCCTTTCTTGCTTAAGCCAATTAAAAAGTCAGCGATATCTTGAGCAGGAGTTGTCTCATTGAAAACAAGCGCTGCTGCCGCCTTCATTTCTTTAAGTGGTAAGCTTTCATGATGATTAATTTGCGCCGTGTATTGTTGTAATGACATATGACTTATCCCTCCACCGTAAAATCAATTTGTCCATTAAAACCGATATAGCCTAACATTGCTGGCACGCTTTTTACCGCTTCTGCTAATGCGTCGATTGAATGGGCAGAAGGGGGGAGCTGCCCATTCTGTGCCCATTCGTTTACCGTTGGAATTGCTGTTGTAATCACTCCATCTTTTACCTTAATTGTGCTACTTGCTGAAGAGCCAATAAGCGTGCTATTCGCAAATTCTACATAATATAAATAGGCAGCTCTTTGCTCTAATCGGAATTTGCGGTAATCCGCAAAAGCCTTGTTCTGAGCGTCTGCTGTAGTTCCATTCATCAATTGCTCAATTAGTGCATCTAAATTAGGTGTTTGCTGCTCGATTTCAATATTTGTATGCACGATAGCAAGCTCGTCAGTTATATGATCAAAAATAATGACCGTATCATATACTTGAAACAGTATCTCATCTTCATGGATATAGCCGATTGCCCCACCCATAAAAGGGTATTCTGTATGCTGTGAAATACGTGGCATCATTTGCTTGAGCGATTGAATTAAGTCGCCATGATGGCTATATGTGACATGGCTAATTTCCTGTAGCGTATCTCCTTTGCCTTTATATGTCTTGCGTGGGTTTGCTCCAATAAAGGAGTAGCGCCCAGTTGTTTCATGCTTTGTGGCGCTTTCCAATAAAAACTTTTGCGTTCCTTGCAGTCTATTAAAAAGTACAATTGGCGTTAAACAATCTCCATTTACTTTGCGAATCGTCGTACGTGAAGTTTTTTGCATTTCATTTTCCTCCTTTTAAAATAAAAAAAGTCCTCTACAAAAGGAATTGTTCCTTTTGTAGAGGACGATAAATACCGCGTTGCCACCTCAGCTTGAAGCCTATTTGCTTCCACTCATGCCCTTATAACGTAGGGAATCCGTCCATCGACAAAAAAGCCGACAGCTCTCCTAAGGCCCATTCACTACTGTTTATGGTGCATTTCCACCCAACATGCACTCTCTCTCACATAAAACAATAGCTACTATTCTTAGTCATCAATTTTTCTCAGCTCAAACTCTACTCATCTCGTCTCTTGGTGGTCGCGCTCCCGCAACCTGCTACCATACCCGAACAAAGATGTAGTGTCATTGTAAAAGGTATGTACAGAAAAGTCAATTAATTCTGATTAAAAAAACTGAATGCTTTAAGCATTCAGTTGAAAAATTCTATATTAAATTTTTAAAGTCAAGTCGTTTGTTCAATGCATACATAATTGGTGCGCTCACTGCTAATACAGTAAATTCGCCTGCCGCCACGAAGAGCCATGTTTCCCAAAATGGTAGCTCTAACACTAAATTTAATTGGTACGCAATAATAAACATTGTAAATGTAAATAAAAATGTATTGATAATCAAACGTGCCCAAATATTTTTGACAAATTTACAAATAAAAATAAAAATGCCTAATGTGATAATTGTATGACCTACACCGAAAATTAAATCGAGCGGTCCAACAGATGATAATAAAAAATTGGAAATAAGTACACCAAGCGTCACACCTACGATATAACGTGGATTAAATGCAACTAAATGGTTAAACATCTCCGCAATGCGAAACTGTACTTGTCCAAAGCTAATTGGTGCAACAAGCATTGTCACTGCGATATACAGTGCCGCAATAATAGCGCTCGTAGCTAAAAATTTGACCTTCATATTCAATTCCTCCTAGTTTTGTTCACGTGGGATGGTTACGAACCACGGTGCATAAGCACAAATAAATATTATAGGTAAATTTTTATAAGATAGCAATAAAAATTTTTTGATCAGCTATTTGTCGAAAAAAATTCATAATTCTAAAAAAACTTTAGTTTAGCGGTTTAAAGCGAAAAATTGTAAGAATATTTGTGTAAATCGTATTGACTATATAGAATACCCCATGTAATATTACGATAATTATCACTTTATTCAAATGAAGCAGGGGGATTTATTGAAAATGAAAAACAAATTAGCATTTTTACTAGTAGCCGTCGTTTTGTTACTAGCGGCATGTGGGACTGGCTCAAACAATGGGTCATCTACAGGTACAGAGGACAAAGAAACATCACAAGATACAAAAAAATATAAAATTGGGGTCACACAAATCGTTGAGCATCCATCGCTTGATGCAGCATATAAAGGGTTTCAGGCTGCATTTGCCGATGCAGGTATTGAGGCAGAATTTATTTATCAGACAGCAAACGGTGACAATAATGCCAATATGTCAATCGCTCAAAAGCTAGTAGGGGATCAAGTTGATTTAATTTTTGCAAACTCCACACCGTCTGCACAAGCAGCAAAAAGTGCAACATCCGATATTCCAATCGTCTTTACCTCTGTAACAGACGCGATTGATGCACAGTTAATCCATTCCATGGAGGAGCCTGGTGGCAATGTTACAGGTACGATTGATTTACATCCAGATACAATTGCTAACACAGTAGCATTTATGAAAAATGAACTAGGTGCGAAAAAAGTTGGGACAGTATATAACTCTGGTGAGCAAAACTCTGTTGCACAAATTGCACAGGTGAAGCAAGCATTAGCCAATGAAGGTTTAGAATTAGTAGAGGCATCAGTAGCGACATCTGCTGAGGTGAAGCAAGCGACAGAATCATTAGTAGGTAAAGTAGATGCGCTTTATATTGTTACAGATAATACAGTTGTTTCAGCTTTAGAATCTGTTATCGATGTAGCGAAAGTGAACAGCCTACCAACAATGGTAGGAGAACTTGATTCAGTAGCACGTGGTGGTTTAGGTGCATATGGCTTTGAATATTATGATATCGGCTATGAAGCAGGGCAAATGGCGATTCAAATTTTACAAGATGGCAAATCACCAAGTGAAGTACCAGCAGCATACCCTGCAAATTTAAAATTAGCAATCAATAAAAGTGTAGCAGATGCATTAGGTCTTGAAATTAAAGATACTTGGAATGCGGAAGTGAAATAATTTTTCTAGGAGATGATTCAGCATGTTTACAGCATTATTTGGCTCGGTGGAGCAAGGAATCATCTATGCAATTATGGCACTCGGGGTGTATTTAACATTCCGAGTGTTAGACTTTCCAGATTTAACGGTTGATGGAAGCTTTGTAACAGGTGCGGCGACAGCAGCGATGATGATTGTGCTCGGCTATCATCCAATACTCGCGACGTTAGTGGCAATTGTTGCAGGATTTATTGCAGGATGCATGACAGGCTTATTACACACCAAGGGAAAAATAAATCCATTGCTTTCAGGGATTTTAATGATGATTGCCTTATGGTCAATCAATTTGCGCATTATGGGATTAACAGCTGACAATACAATTGGTCGCTCCAACATCCCATTATTGAACGAAGAAACGATTTTTACGAAGTTTTATGCATTTTGGAGTAATTTGGGAATCGATGATGCATTAAATAACATGCTAGCAAGCATAGGCATCGCACCACTACCAGCAACATGGGGCATTTTATTAGTTGTCATTATTATTACGATTATTATTAAACTGATTGTCGATTGGTTCTTAAAAACAGAGGTAGGGCTTGCGATTCGTGCAACAGGTGATAATAAGCGCATGATTCGTAGCTTCTCTGCCAATACAGACCGCCTCATTATTTTAGGGCTTGGTATTTCTAATGCACTTGTTGCATTTTCAGGTGCTTTAATCGCCCAATATGCAAAATATGCAGATATCGGGCTAGGTATCGGAATGATTGTCATTGGCTTAGCTTCCGTTATTATTGGGGAAGCCATTTTTGGTACGAAAACGATTTTCCGTACAACATTAGCTGTTGTTGTAGGGGCAATTATTTATCGTATTATTTACGCGATTGCACTACGCATCGATTGGTTAGACACAGGAGATATGAAATTAATTACAGCGGTCATTGTCATTTTAGCTCTAGTTATTCCACAAATAGTAAATAAACGCAAGCAGCAAAAAAGCAAGGCAAAACGCTTAGCAGAGCGGGGAGGTCAGCCACTTGCTTAAATTACAACAAATTAATAAGATTTTTAATGAAGGGACACCTGATGAAAAGGTTGCCTTAAATGATATCAATTTGCACTTAGCGTCAGGTGATTTCGTGACAATTATCGGGAGTAATGGCGCAGGTAAATCAACAATGATGAACATGATTTCAGGCGCATTAACACCAGATTATGGTGTTGTCGCAATTGATGGTACTGATGTTACACGTTTGCCTGAATATAAGCGCTCACAATATTTGGGCCGCGTATTCCAAGACCCAATGGCAGGTACAGCACCATCAATGACAATTGAAGAAAACTTAGCGATTGCTTATTCACGTAATGCAAAGCGTTCTTTGCGCCGTGGTGTAGACCGTGAGCGCCGTGATTTCTTCCGTACATCGCTTGAACGACTACATTTAAATTTAGAAAACCGCCTGAATGCGAAAGTAGGATTATTATCAGGTGGCGAACGTCAGGCATTATCGCTATTAATGGCGACATTTACTAAGCCGGCGATTCTTTTGCTAGATGAGCATACAGCAGCACTTGACCCATCGCGTGCAGAGCTGATTACACGCCTAACTAAAGAATTGGTTGAAGCGGATAATTTAACAACATTAATGGTGACACACAATATGCAGCAAGCTTTAGATTTAGGTAATCGCCTTATTATGATGGACAAAGGCCAAATCATTTTACAAATCGATGAAGAAACAAAACCAGGTTTGACCATTCCTGATTTGATGGCAGAATTTGAGCGCATTCGTGGCGAAAAAATGAACTCTGACCGCGCGTTGTTAGGGTGATATAGATTGCGCAATTTCTATAATTTGTTCAATGACTAAATCGTTTTCCGCATTATCTTTAATAACAAATAAATAATCTGCCTCATTAGATGAGATATTTTCTGATGGGGCTTTTTGCTGTTGATTCAGTACTTGCTGAAAGCTTGAATAACTTTCCCTGAATATATTGGTGCTTCGGTTGCTTGTCTTTACTCTTTGTAAAAGTACTTCCTCTGACAAATCAAAATGTACTAAAATGCGAATGAACTTTTCTTCTGTGAAGAATTCGTTAAATAGCTGCATGCGGCTATTTTTATCACGATTTGCATTGCACACAATAATATGTAGGCTCGTTTGTTCAATGGCATACTCCAGAATGTATTTAGAAAGACCATTTTTTAATGTATTTGTACTTGTTTTAGGAAGCAATTTTTCGTAATACGTATTTAAAAATTCAGCATGGTTATCTTGATCCATAACAAAAGAATTCATTAATTTGTTTTCCAATGCTTTAGCAAACGAGCTTTTTCCACTATGTGTTTTACCAACCGTCATAATAAGTAGACGCTTCATTTTTTCATCTCCAATAAAGAAATTTCCTGGGGAATATTATATAATATTGTCTAAAAAAGGGGAAATGCTAATGATTGTTATGTGTAGAAAAATGCCAGAACAATTGCTATTTTTAGAGACATTGCTGCAAAGAAATGCAGACTTTTATGAGCAATATCAGAGCGTGAATGCGGGATACATAGGAGAGCTTCGAGTAGACCGTGAATGGGCTGATATATTTTTAAAGCAGGAGCATTATCTTTTTCATGATTATCAACTAACAAACAAAGCGAATTTTACGCATCAAATTGACACTTTGTTTATTTGTCGCTCCTTTATTTTATTAATTGAAGTAAAGCATATTGTTGGGCGGCTCGATTTTGAAGAACAGACACATCAATTTATCCGCACTAAAAATGATGGTACGCAAAATGTTTACCGAAATCCAATCGATCAGGTTGAACGCCATCGCCTACTGATGGAAACACTCCTATTACAATGGGGAGTTGAGCTCCCTGTAATTCCAGCTATCGTTGTGACGACTCCCTCATCACACATTGCTACAACGCCACCTCAATATTTGATTTTCCACGTGACTGGCTTACGTACAAAGCTACAACAGCTTTTTGAAAAATATCCTCCTATAATTACAAGCAATCAATTAAGTTACTTAAAGGAACAACTGCTAGCAAGCTATGAAAGAAAGCTGTTTATCAGATCAATTATTCCACCAAACACAATAATGGGTGCATTATGTCCAAATTGTCAGCCTGCTGTCCGTATGCAACATTGGCGTGGCAAAACCTTTCAATGTCCATGCTGTGAAATGCGTGTAAATGATGCAATTTTAAAAGGTTTACGTGATTATAAAATATTAGTGAGTGACAAGATTACAAATAGTGAATTTCGGCAGTTTTTTGGTATACGGGATGTGAAAGTGGCAGGGAATTTATTAGCTCAGCTTAATTTAGAGAGGATTGGAGAACGCAAAAAAAGAGAGTATATGATTCCTAATAAAATAACGTGGAATAAACTCTGAAAAACATGGAATAAATCTCAAAAAACGTGGAATAAACTTCTGAAAATATGGAATAAAACCAAAAAAACATGGAATAAAGCAAAAAACCCCCGTACCAGCGGGGAGGGCACTGAAAAAGTCCAATATTTAAATTAGGCAGTTGAAAGTTCGATTTAATCGAACTTTCAACTGCCCTTTTACTTTATAATAAACATATTAACTTAACTGTATGTAGGTGGTATTTAAATGATTTCAAACCAACAATCGCTCAACCTTAGCCCGTTCATGGCCATATACAATCTTGTTGTGCCAAAAGATAATATGCTTCGCCAAATTAATGACCTTGTAGACTTTACGTTTATTTTGGAAGAATTGAAAACGAAATATTGCCTTGATAACGGTCGCAATGCAGTGCCGCCCATTCGCATGTTCAAATATCTATTACTTAAATCTATCTTTGATTTATCAGATGTAGATGTTGTAGAACGTTCGAAATATGACATGTCGTTTAAATATTTCCTTGATATGGCACCAGAAGAGACTGTGATTGATCCAAGCTCTCTAACAAAATTCCGTAAGCTCCGTCTTCCAGATGAGGGTTTATTAGATATGCTCATTGGGAAAACAGTTGAGATTGCACTCGAAAAAGAAATCATTAAAAGTAAATCCGTTATCGTGGATGCCACACATACTAAAGCCCGTTATAATCAAAAATCACCGAAAGAATTTTTACAAGAGAAAGCGAAAAATGTTCGAAAAGCTGTCTACCAAATAGATGAATCCATGAAAGAAAAGTTTCCACCGAAAATGACTTCTAACGAAATCGAAAAAGAATTGGATTATTGCCGTCAAGTGATTACTGTAATTGAAGCGGAACCACAAATTGCCGAGATTCCTGCCGTGAAAGAAAAGTTAAATGTGTTAAAGGAAGTAGTAGAAGATTATACAGAACAGCTTAGCTATTCAAATGATCCAGATGCGCGCGTTGGACATAAAACAGCTGAT
>NZ_JAMBIZ010000014.1 GCF_025291715.1 Metasolibacillus sp. | reverse complement strand
ACAGGAAACTATTGAATTGGTGAAAAAGTGTTCAATTGAAATGAGCAAAAACTGTTAATTTTATTTTAGCGGTTACACCACATCGCCCAATCGAAAAATTGCATATATACTGATAAAATTCCTTGGATGATTTCCAATGGTATTCCCTCCTACTAGCTCTATGCTAGTCTAGTATATGCTTAGCTGGTTTTGTTATGAGGAGGGAGTTTTTAATGAGGAGTTTGCGTAGTTACTGTTACTAACTGATGGTAAATTTTTTAAGGGACGTGTCTTTTCAGACAAGCCCCTTAACCCGATGCTCAATCATATACATGGAATAACATAAGCTCATGCACCATTTTCTCGACAACGGCTAAATCGTCCTCTGCTGGTGCTGCACCAAGAAATCGAATGCTACCATCTTTATGATATTCCGCTTGATAGCGCTGTTGTTTATAGAAAAAACTAATAAGCCAGCCAGGTAACTGTTTATTTTCATACAATGGCTTAAAATGAAAATGCTGAATCATGAAACCACCCCTTCCTGTTAATCGTACTAAATAGGTGAAGCAATATGCAATAGCGATTGCTTTGTGAAATAGCTTTTCTGTTATACAATATGAGCGTAATTGATATAGAAACGAGAGGATATCATGGATAGTTTATTTGGGCTATTAATTTTACTAGCAGGTGTAGGTGCAATTGTAGGTGCCGCAACCAACTATATGGCGATTAAAATGCTGTTCCGTCCGTATAAGCCGATTTATTTTATGCGTTGGCGCTTGCCATTAACGCCAGGGCTTATTCCAAAAAGACGGGATGTGCTAGCAGTACAATTAGGGAAAACGGTATCGGATTATTTATTAACACCTGATACGATTAAAAAGAAATTTTTGTCGCAGGATATACGTGATAACGTACAGGCCTTTGCTAAGCAAAAAATTACTGAAACTGTATTTACGACAGAGAAAACAATTAATGATTGGCTAATGCTTGCGAATTTACAGCATATGCCGGCATTGCTGGAACAAAAAGTGGATACGGTCATTGCCAATCAATTCACATCTGTCAAAAACACGCTCGCAACAAAAACGATTCAGCAGCTATTACCTGAAGATTTAGAGCCAGTATTAGATAAAAAAATTGGTGAGGCAGTCGATCAAATTTTAGATAAAGGGGTCGTTTATTTCCAATCACCAGAAGGTGCAAAAACAATTAAAAATATGCTGGATGATTTTTTAAGCTCAAAAGGCTCCTTTGGCGGCATGATTCAAATGTTTATGGGCGATTCCTTATCACTTGTAGAAAAAGTACAGCGTGAGCTTATTCGCTTCTTACAAGCACCTGGAACGAGCGCTCTTTTATATCGCATTTTTTCAGCAGAATGGGATAAAATTAAACAGCGCCCAGCAATGGACTTTATGAAAGATGTAAACTTTGATACGATTGAACAGAGCATTCAGGTATATGCTAAGGAGCAGCTAGCAATCGAGGCACGTTTAGATAAAACGATTCACGATTATTGGCCGAATGGGCAAGCTTGGGTGTGTGATGAGCTACTACCAAAAGTAATGGACAAAGCATTTTTAGCAGCGGAAGAGAAAATTGAAGATGTGTTAAAGCGTCTAAATTTAGCGGAAGTTGTGCGAGAGCAAGTTGATTCATTCCCAATTGCCAAGCTGGAAGAGCTTGTTTTAGGCATAATTAGCCGTGAGCTACGTATGATTACATGGCTAGGTGGTATTATTGGTGGTCTTGTCGGTATTGTGCAAGCACTCATTGTCTTTATGACAAAATAATAGGAGAGTAGGAATACGATGATTAACATTTATGACGATATTAACAGATTGGAAGCAACATTCCGCAATACAAATGAATTTAAAGTATTACAGGAAACGGTAGAGGCTGTGCGTGGAGATGAGGAAGCAAAAAACTTATTTACAAACTTCCGCGATATTCAAATGAAGCTACAGCAAAAGCAAATGGCTGGCGAGGAGCTTTTGGAGGATGAGTTAGCTTACGCACAAAAGGCAGCACAGCTTGCACAGCAAAACGTTAAAATTCTCGCAATGCTTGAAGCTGAAATGGGCTTAAGCCGCGTAATCGAAGAAGTAAACCGTATTTTAACAAAGCCTGTTCAAGCGCTTTATGACGGACTATAAAATATGATTTGTAGCACAAACCTTAATGTTGGTTTGTGCTACTTTTTTACTTATAGTTTTTGGAGAGAGAATCGCTCATAAAATCTGCCGCCTCAATTTTCTACTGGAAACCATTCATTTACAAGGTCTTGAAATTGCGCATAGTCTGCATAAACGATTTCTTTATAGGACAACGCCTGTAAAATGATTTCCTTGCTAAAAGTATCTGGCGTTGCTTGAATGACTTGTAAAATTTCATCCTCGCTATGATATGTAAAAACAGCAGAGTAATCGATATCTGCACGGGCATGGGCCTTCGCAGCGATACGTCCCATAATGGCAGTAGTGGCAAAATAATCTTCCAGCTCTTTATAGTTTTTTGGCTTAACCTTTTTCTTGAAGGGTGAGCGTTCACGGATGTAAAATTGCTGGTCATTTATTGTTAAATAAGCTAAGTAAGGGTCTTCTAAATGATGCATAGCCTTTTGTGTGCCAACAACACGTGCACCTTGATGCTCATAATGTATCCAAAATGCTTCGTGATATGGTAAAAAATAAGAAGGAATCGCTGTGCGTACTTCCTTCATTTCCAACACGACATCATCTGCATGCTGTGTGTCATCGCCACTCTCAATTAAAATATAGTAGCGCTTCAAGCCGATAGACGCTGTACCAGAGCCATATTTAATGGCGATATCCTTCACCTTATAATGTGGTAATGCTTCAATGATTGCCGAATATTCCTCGGCGGATGCAGGCTGTAATTCCTCTGACCATTGGAAAATATGTTGTCCATCCTCAGTCAGGTGGGCAATTTTTTGCAAAAATTGCTCTCGTTGCTGTTTTTCTAGCTTTTTCAATACTTTTTTGATAGGGCCTGTCGTATTATCCTTTGTAAAAATTAATGTGAAGGGGTCATCCTTTTTTTGTTGAAAGCGTTGAAGCTGCTGAATATAGCTTGTTAAAAACGATTGGATTGCCATTTCCTGTGTAGCAGTATGCAAGCCTTGCTCCTCCAAATAAAGTGCGATGCTAACACTCATACGAAGCAAATCATATAAATAGGAGCCAACATAGCCTTCATCAAAATCATTAATGTCGAACACAATTGTACCTGACTCATTTTGAAAAGCACCGAAGTTATCCATATGCATATCGCCTTGAATCCAAGTTGGTTTCATTGGAGGTGTATGGAAAATTGACGGGATTTTTGTTGTATCATAATAAAATAAATAGGCACTGCCCCTAAAAAAACGAAATGGACTTTCCAGCATTTTTTGATATTTAGCTTGTCGCTGCTCCTCTGTTAATGCCATACATTGTTGGTCAAATTCAGTGAAAATAGTTGCAAGTAGCTCCTTACGTAAAAATGCTCGTGTATGTTTGACCTGCTCTAATAAAACATGCTCCATTTGAATATCCCTCCTACTAAGCTGTTAAAGGAATTATACAAAAGAAACAATTAAAAAACATCAAGCATTTTTACAAAAAATATCGACGTTTTTTGGTACAATGATAATTAGTATGTTTATAAACGCTAATTTACAATGAGGTAGAGAAAAAATAATGAAAACAATACAAATAAATGAACAGTTTAAAGAAGATTGGAATCGTGTGTTAAACCATATTGCCAATCTTTTTTATGAAGATTCAGTTATTCAACTTACACAAGATGGCACTGATATGGCTATTGCTTTTCAGCATCGTATAGAAGCAGATTTTACAATTCATACAGAGGCGCAATTAACGGTTGATGGTGAAAAATATACGAGCAATTATGCGATTCGTTATGCAACAGAGGGAACTGAAAAGGAGCAGAGCATTCGCATGAAGCGTGCGCTCTCATACGTAATGCTTGATGTGCTTGAGCAGTATACAGGTATGACGCAGCAATGGGGCATTTTAACAGGTGTGCGCCCAACAAAGCTTTATCATAAATACCGCAAAGCTGGCATGCGTGAGGAAGAAATTTTTGCTATTTTAAAAAAGGATTATCGTCTATCAGATGCGAAAATTTCTTTAATGAAGGAAATTGTGGCACGACAGCTTGAAGTGATTCCAGATTTGGATGAGCTAGGGCAGGAAATTTCAATTTATATTGGTGTACCGTTTTGTCCAACGATGTGCGCTTATTGTACATTCCCAGCGTATGCGATTCAAAGTAATCGCAAGCAAGGACGCGTAGAGAAGTTTATTGATGGGTTGCATATTGAATTGCGCGAAATGGGTAAATGGTTAACAGAAAATAATATGCGCATTACCTCGATTTATTGGGGTGGGGGAACGCCTACCTCTATTGAAGCCGATGAAATGGACGCGCTTTATCAAACGATGTTTGAAGCATTTCCAAACCCGCATACGATTCGAGAGATTACAGTAGAGGCAGGACGTCCTGATACGATTACACCAGAAAAGTTAGAAGTATTGAAAAAATGGGGAATTGATCGTATTTCTGTAAACCCGCAGTCGTATACGCAGGAAACATTAAAGGCAATCGGGCGCCATCATACAGTACAGGAAACGATTGATAAGTTTTGGCTATCGCGTGAGCATGGTATGAATAATATTAATATGGACTTAATTATTGGTCTGCCAAATGAGGGTATTGCAGAATTTGAGCATTCGTTAAATGAGTCCGCAAAAATGATGCCTGAATCGTTAACTGTGCATACATTAAGCTTTAAGCGCGCATCTGAAATGACGCGCAATAAAGATAAATATCGTGTAGCAGATCGAGATACGGTAAGTGAAATGATGCAGATGGCGACAGATTGGACAAAAAATAACGGCTATGTTCCTTATTATTTGTACCGTCAAAAAAATATTTTAGGGAACTTAGAAAATGTCGGCTATTGTAAGCCTGGCGAGGAGTCTATTTACAATATCGTAATTATGGAGGAAGTCCAAACAATTTTAGGCATTGGCTGTGGTGCCTCATCGAAATTTGTTCATCCTGAAACAGGGAAAATAACTCAGTTCCATAATCCTAAAGACCCAGCAGCTTATATTGCGACTTTTGAAGAAGCAATTAAGAAAAAAATTGAAATTTTAAATGATTTATACGCATAAATTAGGTAAAATAGCAGGGAATAGCATATTTATTTTATGTTATTTCCTGCTTTGTTTAAATAGGGGATATTTGTTATTAAAGGAATTGTAGGTAACTCATTTTAAAATAGAGGGGCATATGATATGAGCGTTGTAAGAAACTAAAATGAGAAGTTGTTAGAGAAATTAGCCCGTTAATCAAGATAAATATTTGTATTGAATAATTCCTCCGCTTTCCGTGGAGAGTCAAGGAGATGCGTTGATGAATAAAGGTACACTAAAAGAGCTAGCTGCAACAATTAGACATCTACGTGCTGAAGAGTGCTACGAGGATATTATTATTTTAAGTGATGAAGTTGAGAATAGATTATTCAAGTTAAATGAAGTGGATGACATCTTAGACATATTAAAAAATCGAATTGTTGCTTATATATATACGGGCAGCTATGAAGAAGCCTTTGCTGCGCTCTTTCAAGTGGAACAAATATGCAGCAGTCATCCATCGAATGAACATTACAGCCTATACTATGGGTTAGCAGGTATTTTATATATGGTGTTAAACCATACGGAAATGGCAAAAGAGGTTATGCTGAAATCGGAATCACTTGCTCGAAAGCAAAAGGAATATAAGCGGTTATGTTACACATATTCCAATTTATCGAATCTGTATCATGATTTAAAAGACTATGCGCGAGCGAAGGAATATGCGATGAAATCGCTTAAGGTGGTACCTTATTTTGAGTGCGAAGAAATTGATTTACTGCCGATAGAGGGAAATGCGGTAATTGCTCTTGCGTATGTTGGGGACATAGAAGAGGCAGATGTACTATATGTAAAAATGCAAGAAACTATACGACGATATGGCAGGGATCGTGATGATCGTAATCGGGCGTTGCTGTATAATGCAAGAATGGCATTGGCATTTACGAAAGGCTATATTGAGCAAGCAATTGAAGCTGCTGAAAAAGCAAAGCAAATTTTTTTCGGGCAGGGTGATATTTATATGGTCAAAGTCATGCAACGTGGCCTTATTGATTATTACAAGAAAAGTAATAAAATTGAGAAGCTTGTTGGAGCCCAAGAGGAGTATATTGAGCTATTAGAAAAGCATAAGCAAGAATCATATAATCGCGCCTTATTAAAATTCCAGCTAGATGAAAAGAAGCGGAAGTATAAAATGGCATCCTTTATTGATCCATTGACTAAAATATATAATCGTGGCTATATCGAATATCAAGCACCAAAGTATCTATTAGACGCTGCGTCTTACAATCATTTTGTTGGCTGCATTATTTTTGATATTGACTATTTTAAGCAAGTAAACGATGAACATGGACATTTAGTAGGCGACGATATTATAAAGTTTGTAGCAACAAGTGCAGCAAAGCTATTTGCACAATATGACGCTATTTTTGCTCGTTATGGTGGAGATGAATTTATTGCGTGTGTACATACAAAAGATACACAGCAATTTGAAGAAATAATAAATAAGCTTTATTTATTATTCAAAACGCAATCTATTTTAACTAAAAAAGGACATGTAAAAATTAGTTTGAGTATAGGTGCTTTTGTAGTAGATGCTACAAATGTTGAAAATTTCACAGAGCTTTTAAAGGCAGCTGACGAAGAGCTATATGTAGTAAAGCGCAACGGTCGCAATGATTTTAAAATTGCTTATGCCAAGCAGTAGAAAAGATGAGGTTTTAAATGAAAAAAATATTTTTTAGTTTACTTGTAATTGCTTTATTGCTAGCAGGCTGTACAGTGGAATTTCAACAAACAGAGCAGCAGCCTGTTTCCGGTAAAGAAATGCGAGTGCATTTTATTGATGTAGGGCAAGGTGATTCTATTTTGATTCAGTCACCAAGTGGAAAAACGATGTTGATTGATGGAGGCGTAAAAGGAGCAGGTAAAATGGTTGTTGACTATTTACGCGAGCAAGGTGTTAATAAATTAGACTATGTTGTTGCGACACATCCTGACGCAGACCATATCGGTGGTTTGATTGCCGTGTTAAATTCCATTTCAATCAAGCATTTTATTGATTCTGGAAAAGTGCATACATCACAAACATTTGAGGAAATGCTAACATTAGTTTCGGATAAAAATATCGTTTATAGCGTACCAGAGAAAGGCGATATAATTGATTTTGATAAGGAATTAAAAACAGAAGTAATATATGCGAACGAAAATGCCTCAGACAATAATGATGCGTCAATCGTTTTGAAAATTACATATGGAGAAGTATCATTTTTATTAACAGGTGATGCAGGTGTGAGTATTGAAAAGCAGCTGTTAAATGAAAATATTCAAGCAACCGTGCTAAAAGCAGGACACCATGGCTCAAATACGAGTAGCTCTTTAGCCTTCGTTCAAGCAGTAAAGCCTGAGGCGATTGTTTTAAGCTATGGACAGGATAATAAATATGGTCACCCACACGCAGAGGTTATTGAAAATGCGCTAACAGTTAAAAGCAAAATTTACGGTACTGCAGAAGCGGGCACGATTGTTTTTACAACAAATGGGGTAAGCTATAATACAACAGCGGCTGAGTGGACGGGTATTGGTGCGACGAGCTCCGTTACACCAAAGCCAACAACGAAGAAAACAACGGTTGAGTTAATGAGCAAGGATTTAGTTAATGAAGTGGTAGTCCTTCAAAATACGGGAAGTGAACCAGTATCATTACAAGGCTGGCAGCTTGTATCTGTAGAAGGTAATCAAGTATTTAATTTCCCAAATATTACACTTCAGCCAAACGGCAAATTATCGATTACAAGTGGAGCAGATGCAAAGGATGGCAAAGGAAAATTAAAATGGACTTCAAAGCAAATATGGTCAAATAGTGGTGATGCAGCAAAGCTTATCAATGTAAAGGGAGAGATTGTTAGTGAGCTTGAATAACTATACATTAGATCGCTTTGAAGGAGATTATGCGATTTTTTTGAAGCGACCAGAGGAAACTGAGCAAATTTTGATCCATCGTAGTGAATATAGCGAGCTACTGTCTGAAGGGGATATTGTAGCAATTAGCTATGAAGATGGCATCTATCACATCGAGCGATTAGATGAAGAAATAACTGCACAGCAAAATAAGATGAAGCAAATGGTGCAGGCATTGCGTAATAGGAAGAAATAAAGGAACTGTCGGGGGATTTTTCCCGACAGTTCCTTTGCTATATAGCAAGCTGCCGCTGAATTTTCAAAAACAGCTCCTCAAGTTTATATATTCACTTTAACATAGTAGTTAGCGAGGCTGTAAAATAAAGCTCTCAAATAATTAAAGTTGAATTTTATGAAAGAATGTTCTGAAAAGTTAGCTATTATGGTAGGATAATAGAAGAATACATAGATAGGGGCTGCCATATGACAATTGAAACCATCATTTTTGATTTAGATGATACATTATTATGGGATAAAAAATCAGTGCAAACAGCATTTGACAATACTTGTGCATATGCAAGTGAGCGTTATGCTGTGGATGCAAAGCAATTGGAGCAGGCTGTACGTGAGAGTGCTAGGGCGCTTTATGAAGCATATGAAACATATGATTATGCGATGCTAATTGGCATTAATCCATTTGAAGGGCTTTGGGGAACATTTGATGATCCAACTGAGATGTTTCAAAAAATGAAGTCACTTGTACCAGCATATCGTACAGATGCATGGACACAGGCGTTAGCAAAGCTTGGGGTTGAGGATGCTGCGTTTGGCTTTGAGCTTGGAGAGCGATTTGTAGCAGAGCGTAAAAAAAATCCATTTTTATATGAGGATACATTTGCGGTATTGGATGAACTAAAGGGAAAATATCAGCTCGTTTTGCTAACGAATGGTGCACCGAGCTTGCAAAATACCAAGCTTGAAATCACGCCGCAGCTCATATCTTATTTTGACCATATTATTATTTCAGGTGATTTCGGCAAAGGAAAGCCAGATGTAGCTATTTTTGAATATGTGCTAGAGCAGGCTAACACAACAGCTGAAAATGCCATAATGGTCGGCGACAATTTAATGACAGATATTTTAGGGGCATCGCGTATAGGGATGCGCAACGTCTGGGTGAACCGCGAGCACAAAGAGCCTAATGCAGAGGTAATGCCTACATATGAAGTAGATTCATTAACAGCATTTTTGACGCTTGTAAAGAGTCTATAAAAATGGAGTGTGAAAGTAGCTAATTACTTTCACGCTTTTTTTATTCAACATATTGAATTTTCTGATTTTTTAGATATAATAGAGTATAGTGAATGGAGGGGAAATGTTTATGAACTGTTGTGAAAACTGCCGACGTACAGCAGATATTGTGGAAATTCATCAATTACATGTAGAAGGACATGTTGCAGAGCTTTGTCTCGCATGTCATGCTGTATTAGCGCAGGAAAGTCAGCGAGCACGCTTTTTCACCCTAGTACGTAGCAAAGATCATAAATCCTCTAATACAGAAATGCAAAAAATTCATCGCAAGCTATCGCTTTTGATGACAGCAGGCATCATTGCAATTGCCTGTGTATCAGGAATAATGGTTGTAGATCATATGGACATATTACAAACAGCATCGACGCCATATTTGACGTTTGCGGAGCTGAATCAATATAGATAAAAGAAGGCTGATGATTTTCATCTAGCCTTCTTTTTATACGTAAAATGGTTACTGTGTAATGATTTCTGACACTGTCACAAATTCATAGCCTTGCTTTGATAAATAGCTTAAAACACTATCTAAAGCATCTGCTGTTGTTTGGTGAATATCATGCATTAATATAATGCTGCCATTGTATGAGCCATTTTGTATGGCCTTTAACGTTTTAGCAGGCATATGATGTTGCCAATCGAGCGTATCAACAGACCATGTAACAAGCGGAACAGATAAGGAGCTTAAAATTTCTTTATTGTATGCGCCATACGGAGGTCTAAATAATGTTGGCTCCTCACCAATAATTGATTTAACAATAGTATTTGTTTCATTAATTTGTGCATTAACTTGATTTAGTGATATTTGTGTGAGCTTAGGATGATTCCATGTATGGTTGCCTATTTCATGCCCTGCATCATAAATTTCCTTTAACACTTTAGGACTCTTATTAACGCGATGTCCAGTCACGAAAAATGTTGCTTTTGCATCGTACTTTTCTAATGTTGCTAATATTTGCTTTGTCACAGTAGGATGTGGGCCATCATCAAAGGTTAAAGCAATGCGCTTCGTTTTTGTTGCAACACCTTGACTGTATTTGCCAAGCTTCGGCATCGGAATTTCCTTTAAGCCATGTGCTAATACATAGCCTTCAACCTGTTGAGCTGACACAACATACGCCCAGCCTTGAAAATCTGTATATACATCCACCTTCGTGTTTGCAGGAATGACAGATAGATTTTCCCCTGATTTACTTGCAACATCACGCACTACGAGCCCATCTGGTCGTTGGACAAGCATTTTTTTAGTAGTCGGTGTTTTTAATGCTGTTGCGATGACATATCCTGTTAAATTTCCATACTGAACAAAATACCAGTTTTCCTCATTCGTTGCGTATACATGTACGATGCTATTTACATAAAGATTGCCTAAATGCTTTGCTTGAGCAACTGTTGACTCGCGTACAATCGGTGGGTTTTTTGAAGATACAAGCATTAATTTTGCTTGAGCAGATTTCAGCGTAGTAGAAGGTACGTAGCCTTGCTGACCTTTATATTCAATATGTGCCCACCCAGCTTTGACATTATGTAAAAGGACAATTGCTTTCGGTGGTAATGCTGTAATCGGTGTAACATAGTCCTCTGATAGTAAGTATGTTTCCTCTACAACAGTTCTTACCGCTGTTTTATTTTGCGCTGCTTTGGTTTCCATGTTCAGAAAGGCAATGCTTAGCAATAATACAGCAAGTAAACTAAAGAGCCATTTTTTCATATACGATCTCTCCTTTGCTTACCATTATATGCGACAGCGAATAAATAAGTAAAAAGAGAAGTCTGAAAAAAGGAAGGAATTTTTTATAATAAAGCGTTTATAGCAAATAATACATTGTCTGAAAAGTAGCGCATTCAGGCTTCTTTTCAGACAATTATTATTGCTACAGTGTAATTGCTTTCACTTCGTCAATGTTTTCGAGCTGTGCGACATATTGTAAATCTTCAGCTGTGACAATATTGTCGATTGCCAGCATCATTACTGCCGAACCACCGACCATATCGCGACCTACTTGCATTGTGGCGATATTAATATCCTTTTCAGCTAATTTTGTTGCGACGCGACCGATTGCGCCAGGCTTATCCGTATTTTTAATATATAAAAGGTTACCTGCTGGAATAACATCGACTACAAAGCCTTCTACTTTGACGATGCGTGCACCTAAACCATTTAATAAAGTACCTGCAACTGTATGCGTTTCATTAGCTGTTTTAATTTCAACCGTAATTAAATTTGTAAAGCCTTTTGCTGTCGTTGTTTTATGCTCATTAATGTTCATGCCGATACGCTCAGCAAGGTAACGAGCGTTGACATTGTTGACATGTGTGCCGTGGTTTGTTGATAGCAAGCCTTTAATTGCATTTGCTGTTAACGGGCGTACATCAAAGTTTGCAACATCCCCAGCATAGGAAATATTTAATTCCTTTACTGCTTCAGTTGTTACTTGAATTAGAAATTGTCCAAGCTTTTCAGCAAGCCCGAAAAACGGCTCGATTTGTGCTAGCTTTTCTTTTGAAATGGACGGCATATTGACAGGGTTTGTAACAGTGCCTGTTTTGAAAAATTTAATAATATCATTTGATACATCAACAGCAACAGATTCCTGTGCCTCGATAGTAGATGCGCCTAAATGTGGTGTTGCAATGACTTCAGGCAATGTTAATAATGGATGGTCTGTTGCAGGCTCTGTAATGAAAACATCTAATGCTGCACCTGCTACTTTTTTCGCTACAATTGCATCGTATAAATCATCTTCATTAATAATACCGCCGCGTGCACAGTTAATAATGCGAACACCGTCTTTCATAATAGCAAAGCGCTCTTTATTAATCAGATTGCGCGTTTCTGGTAATAACGGTGTGTGCACTGTAATAAAGTCAGCCGCAGCACATACTTCATCAACTGTTCCCTTTGTGACACCAAGCTCTTGTGCACGCTCCTCAGATAAAAATGGATCGTAGGCAATCACTTTCATGCGCTGACCTTTTGCTCGATATGCGACTTCCACACCGATACGTCCCATGCCAATAATACCTAAAACTTTATGTTTTAATTCAACACCAACATAAGATTTGCGATCCCAAATACCATTTTTTAACGTATTAAATGCTTGTGGGATGTAGCGGGCAAGCGCAGTCATCATCGCAATCGTATGCTCAGCTGCAGAGTTTGTATTGCCATCTGGCGCATTGACAACGATAATTCCATGCTCTGTTGCAGCGGCTAAGTCGATATTATCAACACCAACACCTGCACGCCCAATCAATTTTAAATTTTTGGCTGCTTCAATTACTTCGCGTGTTACAGTTGTTTGTGAACGCACTAACAGCACATCAACATTGGCAATTTTTTCGATTAATTGCGACTGTGTTAAGCCTGTATCTGTTATGATATTTAAATTCAATTCAGATTCTTGGATTAATGGATAAATGCCATCCTCACTTAATGGATCAGCGATAAAAACCGTAATTGCTTTTGTTGCTCTTTCTACTGCTTGCGTTGTCATCATTTCATTCTCTCCTTTAATTTTTAAATAAAATAAAAAGCCCTTCGCTCCCTACATCAACATGTAAGGGGCGAAAGGCTATAAAGAACATACTTACGCGGTACCACCCTTATTCATTGCAAAAATATTCAGAAAAATATAATTGCAATCTTTCCAATGCGTAACGAGCATGACGCGGATAAGTATACTGTAATTTTCCACTTATCTATTCAGGAGTGGAACTACATTCGTCTTCTTCACTGATTCGCACCAACCATCAGCTCTCTTTAGAACAAGTACGATGAGCATGTCTCCGTCACAATATTTTGCATATTTAAATTTGATAACATCATAAGCCGGAAATAAATGTTTGTCAACGACTTTTTCCGAAAAAAACGAAAAAATAATCTGAAAAATTTGTTTGTATGCACTGAAAAGCGAACTAATTTATTAAAATATTTTATTAATGTTCGTATTTTGTAACCGTTATCATTTTAAGAAAAGCTTATTATAGCGGAGATTGCAGAATATTAAGTTAATTATGATTTGAAATGGAAAATGTTCGATATTTACTAAATTTTTTTTAGAAAAAGGAATTCGACAATAAAAGTAGAATATTAAAAGTGAATGGATATTCATTATTGGAGGAGATAGCTGTGAATTACACAACAATTAATTTAGAAATATTAGAGCGAAAAGCGATTTTAACATTAAATCGTCCACAAGCAATGAATGCAATGGATGCGACAATGATGCAGGAATTAGCTAACTGCTTAGAGCAGTTACACGAACAACCGGATGTGCAAGTGTTAATTGTCAAAGGTGAAGGCCGTGCCTTTTCAGCTGGTGGCGATATTAAAATGATGCTTGGTGCAGATGGAGCGGTTGATTTTGAAGCGCTGATGTCCTCAATTACCCGCTTTACAAAAGCCTACTACACATTGCCGATGCTAACGATTGCACAAATCCATGGTGCAGCAGCTGGGTTAGCCTTTAGCCTAGCGTTAGCAAGTGATGTAGTTGTTGCAGAAGAATCCGCAAAGCTTGCGATGAACTTTATTGGCATTGGACTTGTTCCAGATGGTGGCGGTCATTTCTTTATGAAGGAGCGCTTAGGTGTAGCAAAAGCGAAGCAGCTCATTTGGGAAGGCAAAGTGATGGAGGCACAGGAGGCATTAGCACAAGGATTAGTAGATTACGTTGTGCCAGATAGTGCGGCAACTGCAACCGTAGACCAAATTGTAGGTAAAATGCTAGCATCACCAATTGCTGCAATGCTTGAAACAAAGCAAATTTTGCATACAGAAAAATTACTAGAGCTAGAGCGTATTTTGCAGGCAGAGGCAAAAGCTCAAGCAAAAATGCATGCAACAAAGGATCATCAAGAGGGCATTACGGCATTTGTTGAAAAGCGCCCACCTAATTTTATAGGGCAGTAAACAAATTAGATAAAAATATAAGAAGCGAACGGGGAGCAGAACCCTAGGAGCTTATAAAAAACACGAGAATAGATACTAATTTTTCTATTTTACAGAGTTAAATATCCTTTTTGAAATCAACAAAATGTTAGACCAATTGTATAGTGTTACACCCAAAAATTAGAGTGAAAATCTAACTTTAAAGGGACACTATCTATATGGTCTAACATTTTTCTTTTATCCAACCTCCCTTAAATTACTAAAATTCACATGCTACCAAGAAAAGTAGAGAAGATATAAAAACTTAGATTAATGATACAGACACATAAGATGGATATAGTGTATAACTTACTATTCTTTATTTCATATATGAAACAGATGCCACCTAATAGTAATAAATATATCCAACTACATGTCCATAATATATTCCCTATTTCATTTGAAAAGAGGGTAAAAAAGCCAGTAATAAATAATCCCCAAATAATTATTACACTACTGAAAAAAATATATGTTAATAAAGTTGGTTTTAGATTATCATTTCTTAAAGATCCAGTAGCAATTAGGAATATTGTGATAAAAATGATGGCTATAAGTAATAGTGACAAAATTTATTTCCTCCTTGCAAAAAGATATTTAATTAGTGTAAATGATATCTTGTAATATGGTAAATCATCAATGAACAATATGCTAATTGTTTATCCCTATTACATGGGTCATTTCCATATGAGTTACATATAAACGCAGCAACACCGTGTTCACAATCGCTCATATAAAAGTTAATATAAGCTTGTGGATGAGTTTTAGCGTAGTGATAGTGATCTGTATAAGGTCCATTAAAACGATTACAATGAACTTGGTCTCCTACCTGATACTTATAAGTTCCATGAGGTGGAGGAGAAAATAGAGGAACTGCCCCTACATTGTATGAAGCATAGCTCATAGAATCAATTATTTCACTAAGGTTTAGTTCAATTATTGCTTGAAATATCCCTTCTGAATTTTTCTGAACTTGAACTTTATTATTAAAGCCATCAATTTCTATAAAAACTTGACTATGCTTTTCATCTACATGAAATTTTCCATCAAATGATTGTTGTATCTTATTATTAACACTTATTTTCATACCATGTTTTTCGTGGTGTATAGTTGGAGTATTCAGCGAATTGTGATTATGGTTATTATTTCTTAAAATATCTGAAGTCTTTCTGTATAAGACAGGAATATCATTTTCAATCTCCCAACCAATTTTCGTAAGAATTTGTTTTTGATGTTCAGTAGCATTTTTCCAATCCATATCAGGTGCCGAATATTTAATTATTATTTCTCCATTTAATTCATGATTGATATTATTAGAAAAAGTTGCTGATGTCATTTGCATATTATTTGGAAAACATAGAAACAGCACAGTTAAAATAATTACAAGATATAAAAATTTATTGTTTTTCATATTTTAATTCTCCTTTTTACATATTTTATATAATTATAACTTAATAATCCTTTTTTAAAAAAATAACAACTAGATTTTTTTAATTGTATCAAAATAAGTAGAATTTTGTACCGACATATCCCACCAATTTTTATTGATAGTACTCTTTTAGTGCATTTTTATTAGATTTATCTCACTTTGATATGAGTATAGAAATTCGTTAGCCAAAGAAAATTCACTGTACATCTATGCGAAAGATGATTATTATATAAAAGATAAAATTGAGGGGAAGCACATATGGAAGGCAAATATTATACAAATCAAAGTGTCAATGTTTATTGTCCTACAGTAGAAAAGGCAGTGGATATTTGTTCACACTATATAACGAATAATGAGCGATTATTGCTTGAAGTGCCATTTGAGCAATATGAGGAAATTATTAACGTTATGAAGCAGCAAGTAAGTGATACAATTGATTACAGGCAAATCATTAAAAAAGGCGCTTTTACTTATGCCCAAATTGAACATATAACACTTGCAAGAAATATTCATGGTTTAACGATGGATGAGCAAGGACGTATCCATTTTGTTAATGATGCAATTAGCATCAGTGCAGTAACTGCCTTTGCGCAAAGTAAGTGGAACGGTGCACCACGTAAAGTGGCGATTGAAAATGGCATCCATACAGGGCTAGCTGTTTTAGGAGAAACATTTGCTGAGGAAGTCATCTCATTACAAATATATAATCATGAAGAGGTTATAGCGGACTTTGATTTAAACCCTGATATACGAGGTGCCTTTAAAACAGGTGGTGCGAAAATGGCCTCTAAAAAAATGGCTACAGCGATAACGAAAAAGGCGATGATTAGCTCTGCCGCACTAAAAAAAGGCATTATGCTATTGAATACGAATGTAGTGACAGGTGCGCTTGTTACAGGGATGATGTCGACAGTGGATATTGCGCATACGGTGAGAGGGAAAATGTCCTCACAGCAATTGTTTAAAAATATCGCAAAAACGGCTGCTAGTGTAACCGGTGGTATGATAGGAATGCTTGTTGGAAGCGGTATTGGCCTGACAATTCCAAATGTTAGTACAGCGATTGTCAGCATGATTGGCGCAATTGTTGGATTGCTTATCGGAAGCGGCTTAGCTAGCAAAATTACAAAGCGAGCTCTTGATATGTTTATACGCGATGATGCGCTACAAATGCTCGATATTTTTAATGAGCGCTTAACTGTTTTAGCTGGGGAGTATTTATTGAATGAGAAGGAGCTAGAGCAAGCATTACATGATTTCGAAGCATTGCACAATATGCCAAAAATGCTAAAAGAAATGTATGCAGCTGAAGACCGAGAACAATTTGCAGACCAATTAATTCAAGGTGAGTTAATGCGTATTGTTAAATTGCGCATGTATTTGCATGTACCAACAAATGAAGAAATATATGAGGTGCTTCAGCCAATGGCGATGTAAAGCCTGCTAAAAAACAACAGCCGTCTAAAAGTAAACGGCTGTTGTTTTTATACGTGAAATAAAATAAGCTTTCCTGCACTATTTACAAGGCGATGCGTTTTTTCTGCTACACCTTTTTCTTCAATTTGTTTTTGGCCCTCAGTTTTTGCTGCCTCATCATTGGCAAATGTCCATACTTCATCAAACAATGTTTCCCCTGTTTTTTCAAATGCTGTGAAGCGATAGTTTTCCATAGATTCCCCACCTTTTATGTAAATCTAACTATATTATGAATGAACATTCATTTTATGTCTATTATTTTCTTTGAATTCGCCATATTATTGACAATTTGTGAGATGATTATAGTAAATCATGGTACAATAATAGTAAAGAAATCGTGCTGTAGACGATGAATGTAAAGGAGTGATTTCGTAGTGGAAGGAATTACGAAGCTTCAAGTTGGGGAGCCAGTAGACCAATTTTTATTAATTAAACAAGCTACAAAAGGTGTGACAACAGTAGGGAAACCTTTTATGTCGCTTATTTTACAAGATAAAAGCGGTGATATTGAGGCAAAGCTATGGGATACAAATGAAGAGCATGAAAATATGTATAAAGCGGAAACGATTGTGCGCGTTGGGGGAGAAATCCATGATTATCGTGGGAAAAATCAGCTGCGCATAAAGCAAATTCGCGTAGCACGACCAGAGGAAGGCATCCAAGTGAGCGATTTAGTGCCATCGTCAGCTATTCCAAAAGAGAAGCTAATGGAGGAAATGACGCAGTTTTTCTTTGAAATTAAAAATCCTAATATTTCGCGTATTACACGCTTCTTAATTAAAAAGCATCAGCCTAGCATCCTTGTGCAACCAGCGGCGACGAAAAATCACCATGATTATGTATCAGGCTTACTTGACCATGTCGTATCAATGCTACGCTTAGGCAAGGCAATCGCTGAATTATATCCATCTTTAAATACAGATTTATTGTATGCAGGGATCATTTTGCACGATATCGGAAAAGTAGTGGAATTAACAGGACCTATTGCTACAGCCTATACGATTGAGGGCAATTTGCTTGGTCATATTACGATTATGGTCAATGAAATTGGGCAGGCAGCCACGGAGCTAGGAATTGAGGGCGAAGAGGTTATGCTGCTGCAACATCTTGTGTTATCGCACCATGGTAAAGAGGAGTGGGGCAGCCCGAAAAAGCCGATGATTCAAGAAGCGGAAATTTTACATTATATTGATAATATCGATGCGAAAATGAATATGTTAAAACGTGCATTAGATAAAACGAAGCCAGGTGAATTTACAGAGCGTCTATTCCCATTAGACAATCGCTCATTTTATAAGCCGACAATTTAAGAAATGGCTGTTGGAAATTTCCAACAGCCATTTTGGATTTTAAAAGTAACGATTCGCACATAAGATAAGCGGATTCGCCCATCGAGCATGGGAAATCGCTCAATGAACAGCAAAATTCTCCCAACCAAACTAAAAACAAGAGTATGCCTCTGTTTTTAATTTATTGCTTCGCCTGAAACGCAACCATAAAGTCTGCTAATGCTTTGCATGTTTCATACGGTACGGCGTTGTATGTTGAGGCGCGACAGCCACCAACTGAGCGGTGTCCGTTTAAGCCAACGAAGCCTGCTGCCTTTGCTTCAGCTAAAAATTGCTTTTCCAGCTCTTCATCAGCTAGGCAGAATGTGATATTCATAAGGGAACGGCTATCTTTTTGTGCATGTCCTATATAGAAGCCATTTGATTCATCTATTGCATCATAAATAAGCGTTGCTTTTGCTTGATTATGAGCTGCAACCTTTTCTAAGCCACCTTGCTGTTCTACCCATTTTAATACTTCACCTAACATATAAATGCCGAATGTTGGCGGTGTATTGTATAGAGAATTATTTTTTGTAAATGTTGTGTATTTCAGCATTGTCGGGATGTTCGTATTCGCTTTTTCTAGCAAATCTTTGCGGATAATGACAACCGTTACGCCAGAAGGTCCTAAGTTTTTTTGGGCACCGGCATAAATAAGTCCAAATTTACTAATGTCGATAGGTGTTGATAAAATATCGCTCGACATATCAGCAATGAGTGGTGCCACTGTTGTCGGGAATTCCTTCCACTGTGTGCCGTAAATTGTGTTATTTGTTGTAATGTGCACGTATGCTGATGCAGCATTTAAATTTAATTCATCCAAGGCAGGGATGTGTTTATAATGATTATCCTTTGTTGAGGCCGCAATAACAGGTGTGCCAAATAATTTTGCTTCCTCTAAAGCCTTTTCAGACCATACGCCTGTTAAAATATAGTCAGCTTGGCCATCTTGCTGTAGAAAATTCATCGGTATCATTGAAAATTGCAAGCTTGCACCACCTTGTAAAAAGATGATGTCATAATTGTCAGGTACAGCGTAAATTGTACGTAAGCGTTCGATTGCCTCATTATGTACTTGCTCAAAGTCTTTACTGCGATGGCTAAGCTCCATAATCGACATGCCTGTGCCGTTGAAATTAACTAATTGTTCTTGTGCTGCTTGAAGCACCTCTAAAGGTAAAGCAGAAGGCCCAGCATTGAAATTAAATGCACGTTGATTTGTTGAATTCAAATGGAAACACTCCTTTTCTAGTGTGAATATAACTATATAATACACTGTTCTTTTATTATTATGGAAAAATTCTTAAAATTCCTTCTATAAAAAGTAGAAAAGAGTAATTTTTTTATGTAAAACACGAATATTTTGACACGAATAAGACTGAATATTTGTCTTAAGCTTGAATTTAATGTGGGAATATGCCAGTATAGAGGGGATTAGTAAAGGAGGAGTTTTAATGGAAAATTTACCAAATTGCCCACAATGTAACTCGGCGTATACATATGAAGATGGGGCGATGTATGTTTGTCCAGAATGTGCATATGAATGGTCTACGACAGAGGAAGCATCTGTAGAGGAAGGGCTAGTTGTACGTGACGCAAACGGCAATTTATTAGCAGATGGTGATACTGTAACAGTTATTAAAGACTTAAAAGTAAAAGGAAGCTCCTCTACGTTAAAGATTGGCACACGTGTGAAAAACATCCGTTTAGTAGAAGGCGACCATAATATCGATTGTAAAATTGATGGCTTCGGTGCAATGAAATTAAAATCTGAATTTGTTAAGAAAAACTAAAATAAAAAAGGAAATGCATTTTGTCGCATTTCCTTTTTTATTTTTTATTTTACTGAATATTTATCGAAAGCGCCTTTTAAATCAGCATCTTTTACTTCAACTTTTGCATCTTTTAAAAGCTTTGTAATAACATCATCCATGCTGAATTGTGCAAGAAGCTGTTCGCGAATTTCATCTTTTTTCTCTTCTAATGTACCATAGTCCTCTACAGGGCGCTTTTCAGTTACTTCAATTACGTGGTAACCGAATTGTGATTTAACAGGCTCGCTTAATGTATTTAATTCAAGTGCGTATGCAGCATCATTAAATTCTTTTACCATCATACCTACTGTGAACCAGCCTAAATCGCCGCCTTTTTCAGCAGAGCCATCAGATGAAAGCTCTTTTGCTACATCAGCGAAATCCTCGCCATCGTTAATACGTTTAATTGCTTCTTTCGCTGTTTCTTCATCCGCAACTAAAATATGACGCGCATGTAGCTCCTGGCTAGCTTGGTCATAATATTTTTGGATATCCTCATCTGCTACTTCCATTTCCTCTAATGCTTTTTGGCTTAATAAGTTGATGCGAATGTTTTCCTTTAAGCCTTCTTCAGATAAACCGTTTTGCGAAAGTAATGTTTCAAATTGCTCGCCAGCAGATTCCTTTACTGAAGCCAATTCTTTATCGATTTCTTCGTTTGTCACTTTGTATTTGTCATTTAAGATTTTTTCAACCATGATTTGCTGTAATAATTGTTCACCAGCTAAAGATTTCATTTCTTTGTAAAATTCGTCCTGTGTTAAGTCCCCTACACTTGACGTAACAACTACTTCTTTCCCTGCGTTGCCGCATGCTGCTAAACCTAAAGATGCAGCTAATGTTACTGCTAAAAATGTTTTTTTCATGTGAAATATACGCTCCTAACTTTCTTTTGAATGCAATAGTTACTATAACATAAACGTCAAAAAAACAAAATGGTTGCATGTTGAAAGTGCCTAAGATTTAAAGTGGTATGTGCATACGATAGATGATAGAAAGGCGAAAGGAGGGAGCACAATGGGCGGTGGAGGCTATAATGGCGGCGGTTACGGCTCAGGTTTCGCGCTACTTGTTGTATTATTTATTTTATTGATCATTGTCGGTGCTGCATATCTTTATTAATTAAAAGGAGGACAGTCGGAGAAGGTAATCTTTTCCTACTGTCCTTTTGTTTTAAACAGTGAATAATACTTCCATATAAAAAGAAACTAATAAAATCGTTATAAGGACATTAATCGTACGAAAGATTTTCGGTTGCTTTTCTTCTGGAATTTCTTTGCGTATACAAAGAGCATAGGTCATGCGGTTTATTTGAAATAAATAAAATACAGAGAATAATATAATTACTACTAATAGCAAGCCTATTCCTCCTCTCTTTCGATTCATCGTCAAGCATACCAAATATGTAACTAGTAAGACAAGTTATAGCTACAGTACAGATGGTATTAATATTTCGTAGCCTCTAGGCGTTTCTTCAATTAATGCATTGGCAGGTGCACGCAATAAATGCTTAGCATTGATTAAATCAATTAAACATATGCTACTATGAAAACCTAGTAGTAGGCAAGCATAGTGTGAGTATAAAGGGAAAAATATTGCAATTGCTAAAAACAGGCTATTTAACAATAAAAAAGGTGCCAGCAATGCAAATATATAACGCTTTTTAGAAATTGGCTCTAGCAAGCGCATACGCAAAATAGGAACAAAGCGGAAAATTTTTTTCCAGCGAAATTTCATTTTCCCTCGATAATCGAATAATGGTATATAATGAAACGCTTTATGAAGCGGATATAGCAGCAAAAAAGCAATAAAAAATAACAGCATGTATCGATCTGTATGTGGTGCGCGCAATTGTAAGCTTGTTAATACATAGGATGAGCAAAAAACAGCAACAAATGTTAGCACGGCTAATAAGGTAAGCCGTAAAATGCCATATTCAGATGCAACGTTAATTGTTTTCCAGCAGTGCATAAAGCACCTTCTTTCTAGTCAATAATTTCGTATCACTATTGTAAAGAAAAAGCGATAAAATAGCTATTGTTTTCAATTTACTGAAAATGGGCGTGTCCAAAAAAGTATTATCTTTTTGGACACGCCCTTTAGCATCTGTTCATATTATTGCTGGGAAGATGAGTGCACTTGATCAAAATTATCTTTAAAATTTTTAAATGAGCGTTCAAAAATTTGAATAAAGTCATCACCATAAATATTGCGAATAACCGCCATGACATCTAAAAATTCTGGGAATCTGCCATAAAGCTCTCGCAAAGGTAGAGAACCATCTAAAATGCAGTGTGGTGTATCATGATAATGCTCATTCATCTTCGTGATGAGCTGCGAGCCAGCTTCTGTTAATTCCACATATGTATTACGCTTATCATCATCACGTTTCGAAAATTTCAATAAGCCACGCTCTTCTAATTTTTTCGAAAAATTAAAGGCTGTAGAAACATGCATTACGCCAAATTTCGCAACATCTGAAATCGATGCACCTTGCAAATGAAATGAAATCCATAAAATATGATGTTCATTAATATTTAAGTCGTAGGGCTTAATCCATAGCTGCCAGTCTTTTTCAACTGCCTTCCATAACGCTTTGGACAGTTGTGCCGTTCTTTGGCTATAAAGCATTGCTTCTTTAGTCGTATATACTTGTTCAGACAAAACCTTCACCTTCTTCTTTCATAGCGATTTTAAAATATTATAGCAGTAAAAGAAAAAAGTTTAAAGTTTGAAAAATAAAATAATTTTGTTTATACATAAAAATAACGAAAAAGCATTAAAAATGGCATGATTTCATAGTGTGTGGTGAATCAAAATACCTATTTATTTTGCTCGTCCTTTTCTGTAAATTGGGATAAGTTTTGCTCGATTTCGCTAATAGATTTCTGTAATCCCTCGATTTCTTGTTTTAATAAAGCAGTTTCTGGCTCGATTTGCTGCTTAAAGCTTGTAATTGATTGCGATAATTCTTTTATTATTTGTGGAATATTGTTTTTTGCTTCATTTGACAAATTTACGAAAGATTGTTTAACGTTTTTCGCTTGGGTATTGACATTGCCGATTTGCCCTTTAGCATCTGTAGAGAATTTTGCGATATTTGTTCTTAATTCCTTGCCCGATTGTGGTGTAGATAAAATAGTGGCAACTGCAGCACCAATAATACCTGTAGTTAATCCAATTAAAAATGGCTTCGCTTTCATAAAAGCATCTCTCCTTTAATCAATTCATATATATATTAAACCACTACATCTAGAGATTATACAAACATTCTAATCAAAAAGGAGCTGTCTCATTGTGAGACAGCCCCTTGAAGTTATGCGTGTGATACTGCTGTTTTAAAGCTGGAACGTTTTAATAGTTTGCTAACAATCGGGAAAATAATAACGAAGGCAATTGTGTTTAAAACAACTGCTGGCAATACGACTGTTAAAAATAAAACGGAAAATTTAATTGGTACATCTGTTAATAGCAATGCCATTGCTAAAAAAGTTGATCCAGAAACAATTGTGCCAATTGCCACTAAGCTAATTGTAACAGCTAGTTTTTGTACTAATTGACGTAAAGCAAGCACAATAATTAAAAATAAAAAGCCTGTAACTGCTTTATCAATAATATTTGGTACGAAGCCACCTGGAAATGTTGAAAATAATCCAGAAAGCACGCCTGTTGAAAGTGCTAATAAAAATGTTTCCTTAAAGGTTGGGAATAATAAAATGCCAATAAACATCATTGTTAGCATAAAGTCTGGCTTCATACCTCCATTAATGCCTGGAATAATCACATAAAGTGTAGCACCGACCCCAACTAAAAGTGCCATTAAAACTAAATTTTTCGTATTCATTTGTCTCGTCTCCTCTAAGCTCAGCTAATTTTGTCGTTCTCCTAATATGCGCTCATCGCTATTAGCGAAAACTTATATTTGATTGTACGGATAAATGCATGAAAAAGCAACTCAAATTTTCAGAGGAATGATTTAATCGCTTCTGCCGCCTCTGTTAACTCTTCACGTGAAGGCTGTGTTGTTGTCCAAACTAAGCGCAGACCATCCGTTTCATCGTAGCGAGGGATGAAATGTAAATGGTAATGGAATACCGTTTGTCCAGCAGCGGCTCCATTGTTGTTTACTGTATTTAAGCCAGCTGGATTGAACGCTGCTTGAATTGCCTTTGCTACTTTTGGTGCCGCCGCATATAAATGGCTTGCTACTTCCTCAGGCATTTCCATTAAATCACGGCAATGCGTTTTCGGAATTAGTAAAGTATGTCCCTTGGTTAATGGCATAATATCCATAAAGGCATAAACATGCTCGTCTTCATATACTTTCGTACTTGGGATAGAGCCGTCGATAATTTTACAAAATAAGCACTCACTCATTGTTCAACACTCCTTCATAAAAATGTACATATATTTTAGCATATATTGACTGCTTGTTCTGCTTATTTTTGTTAAACTAAACAAAGAGATAGGAGTGGTGTTTTATGACAATTTTACAAGTGACAAATGTGACAGGTGGCTATACACGTAAGCCTGTAATTAAAAATTTATCGTTCACAATTGAAAAAGGGGAGCTAGTTGGCTTAATCGGGCTAAATGGTGCAGGGAAAAGTACAACGATTAAGCATATTATCGGTACGCTGTTACCACAGGAGGGCGAAATTCGCTTAAACGGTGTAACATTAAAGGAAAATATGGATGCCTATCGCACGTCTTTTTCCTATATTCCAGAAACGCCAATTTTATATGATGAACTGACATTGAAGGAGCATTTAGAGCTAACAGCGATGGCTTATGGCTTAGATGAGAAGGCTTTAAAGGAACGCTCCTCCTTTTTATTAAAGGAATTTAGAATGGAGAAGCGCCTAAACTGGTTCCCATCACACTTTTCCAAAGGGATGCGACAAAAGGTCATGATTATGAGTGCTTTTTTAATTAACCCAAGCCTTTATATTATTGACGAGCCTTTTGTTGGCTTAGATCCGCTCGGCATTCAATCGTTACTAGAGCAAATGGATATGAAAAAACGAGAGGGCGCTTCGATTTTAATGTCGACACATATTTTATCAACGGCTGAAAAATATTGTGACCGCATTATTTTATTGCACGAAGGACATGTTCGTGCACAAGGTACGATGGACGATTTGCGAGCAGCCTTCAATATGCCAAATGCGAGCTTGGATGATTTATATATCGCAATGACGAAGGAGCAAGACAACAATGAACAACATGGATAATATATGGAAATCGCGCTTTGTGCATTATATTAATGAAGTCCAAAAATATATGCGCTTTATTGTGACAGGACATATTGCCATTGTTTTTGTCTTCGTGATAGGTGCGGCAGGCTATCAATATAGCGAATGGCTGAAAGTAGCACCAGCAAGCTTTCCTGCTGAGTGGCTTGTAGCAGCTGCTGTTGGGCTTGTGCTCGCATTTAGTCGCCCAACAACGCTCATTCGAGAGCCCGACCAAGTATATTTATTACCCTTAGAAACGCAAATGCCTGCTTATTTTAAAAAGGCAGTTAATTGGACATTTTGGTCACAGCTGATTGTTCCTGTTATTGTCTATATTGTGGCGATTCCGTTGTTAAATACAGTGACAGAGCTATCGTCATTGCAGGTTTGGTTAGGTCTTGCTTTTGTTATTGCTTTAAAGTATTTGAATGTGAAAATTGAATTTAATTATCGCTTTGCCAACCGTGGACATGCAATTGTCATTGACCGTTTAGCGCGCGGGGCATTGTCAATTTTAGCAATTGAAACAGCGTTAACAGCGAGCATTTATATGGCTGCCATTTATTTAGTGCTATTCATTGCTTACAATATGTCTCTGAAAAAGCGCGTGGCAGACCAGCCTGTACCATACGAACATTTTGTACGCTTAGAGCAAAATCGCATGCTACGCTTTTATCGTTTTGCGAATTATTTCACAGATGTACCTCATTTACGTGGTACGATTCGCCATCGTGCATGGCTAGATGGCGTGTATAAATGGATACCATTTGCACAAAAAAACACGCAGCTTTATTTAGTATGGCGCACGTTTATTCGTACAGATGACCATTTTTATTTATGGGTGCGTTTAACAGCGATTGCCGCAGTGATTACAGCTTTTGTCGATATTTCGATTGTGGCGTGGATTGTAGCTGCTGCACTTGCCTTTGCAACAACACTACAGCTAAAGGTTGCCCTGCTATCGAACGGTGAATTTCGCATGGATATGCTATTCCCTATTGCTCCAACACAGCGAAAGCAGGCAGTTGAAAAGCTGTTACGCATTGCAAGTGTTGTGCAAGCGGTGATTGTAACGCTTTGCGCGATGATGCAGCCGCATTTTTATGTGATTTTTGTTGTGATGATTGCTGTAAGTGAATTGACGCTACGCTTGTCGAAGAAATAGAGGGAACGTAGAATAAATCTTCAGAAACGTAGAATAAAATATAAACGAGGCATGGGTCAAAAACCCGTGCCTCGTTTTATTATTCCTCGTCTACTGGCGCGCTATATTTTGTTACATAGCTTTTGCCGCTAAAAATATTTTGCGCAGGAGAAGTCGCTGGACGCTCACTATGCGCTTTTTTAAAGGCTTGTGAGGATTGCCATGCCTCGAACGATGCAGGTCCTGCCCATTGTGTTAGCACAATATACGTATCGGAATCTAATGGGCGTAACAGCCTAAATGCGATAAAGCCTGGTTCCCCGTCAATAGCGCCTGCTCGGTTTAAAAAGCGATGCTCGAAAACAGGGCGTCCTTCATCTGAAACAGGGATATTGTTCATAACAAAATAGCCTTTTTGCTGCAAATCACCTACTGCATCTAATACCTCATATTTGCGTGGTACAGCGAAAACGGATTTTTTCTTCTCGCTTTCTTCAAGTAAAAGTGTATTGCCCTCACCGTGCATAATAAAAATGGAATCACCGTTATGCTGTGCGCGAATTTTCTCCATATAATCCGCTGTGCCTGATGTGAAATAAATATACATATTTGTTCGCCTCCTAATTTACAGTACTACCTCCATTTAAAGCTATTGAAACGATATTTGTCAAAAGCATGGTTATAGAAACAACATTTTTATGACATTTTAATAAGAAAACTATACAATAGATGGTGGACAGCTTACTATTGATAACAGATATCAATAAAATTTAAGCGATAATAATTAATTTTGTTTTAAAGCAATGACATTGAGGGGAGAGTAAATTAAGTAAACATGAAAACAATAAATGATACACTGCTAAAAGCAGCACGCGGTGAACGTACAGAATACACACCTGTATGGTATATGCGACAGGCGGGGCGTTCACAACCTGAATATAGAGAGATTAAAGAGAAATATTCACTTGAAGAAATTACAATGCAGCCAGAGCTCTGTGCGTATGTCACACGTTTACCAGTTGAGCAATATGATGTGGATGCAGCGATTCTTTATAAGGATATTGTGACACCATTGCCAGGAATAGGTGTGGATGTGAAAATTAAAGCAGGTGTAGGTCCTGTTATTTCTAATCCAATTCGTTCAAAGCAAGATGTAGAAAAGCTTGGGGAATTTAATGCCAAGGAGCATACACCGTATGTGCTAGAAACAATTAAGCTGTTAACGCAAGAGCAATTAAGCGTGCCGTTAATTGGCTTTGGTGGTGCACCATTTACATTAGCAAGCTATATGATTGAAGGCGGTCCTTCACGCAATTACGCAAAAACAAAATCGTTTATGGTGTCAGAGCCACAAGCATGGTTTGCTTTAATGGACAAGCTTGCCGATATGATTATTGCGGACATTACGGCACAGGTTCAAGCTGGAGCAAAGGCCATTCAAATTTTTGATTCATGGGTAGGCGCTTTAAATGTAGCCGATTATCGTATTTATATTAAGCCTGTGATGACGCGCATTTTTAGTGAGCTACGCCATTTAAACGTACCATTGATTCAATTCGGTGTTGGAGCAAGCCATTTAGTGAATGAATGGCATGAATTGCCGATTGATGTTGTAGGTTTAGATTGGCGCCTATCAATCAGTGAGGCGCGCGCAAAAGGCATTACAAAGCCTGTGCAAGGAAATTTAGATCCAACAATGCTTTTAGCTAGCTGGGATGTGCTTGAAGCACGTGCAAAAGAAATTATTGACCAAGGACTTGAAACGCCAGGACATATTTTCAACTTAGGACATGGGGTATTCCCAGAGGTGGACCCTGCGGTATTAAAGCGTTTAACAACATTTATTCATGACTATAGCCGCGAGCAAATTGCAAAGCGCAGATAAGCAAAATTTAGACGAGGTGACAATGATGAAGCAAGTACGTGGATTGTTAGTGATGGCATATGGTACGCCATACAAGGAAGAGGATATCGAGCGTTATTATACGCATATTCGTCATGGGCGTAAGCCTGCACAAGAGGATATCGATGATTTAGCTGAACGCTATCGTGCAATCGGTGGCATTTCACCGTTAGCGAAAATGACAGAGGCACAGGCAAATGCTTTATGTGCACGTTTAAATGAAGTACAGGACGAAGTGGAATATAAAGTGTTTATTGGCTTAAAGCATATCGAGCCATTCGTGGAGGATGCCGTTGCAGCAATGGTCAACGAAGGCATTACAGAGGCTGTATCTATTGTATTAGCACCACATTTCTCTACATTCTCGATTAAATCATACAATGGCCGTGCACAGGAAGAGGCGGACAAGCTAGGTGGTACGCTAAAAATTACGTCTGTGGAGGCATGGTATGATGAGCCGAAATTTATTGAGTATTGGCGCCAAGCTGTTGATGGCGAGCTAGAAAAAATGTCAGCAGAAGAGCGTGCAAACTGCTGCTTAATCATTTCTAATCACTCTTTACCTGAAAAAATTAAGCTTGCTGGTGATCCGTATGAAGATCAATTAATTGAAACAGCAAACTTAATTAAAGCAGCGGCTACTATTGAAAATATTGCAGTAGGCTGGCAATCAGAAGGTAAAACACCAGAGCCTTGGTTAGGGCCTGATGTGCAAGATTTAACGCGTGAGCTATTTAATGCACATGGCTATAAAGCATTTATGTATGCTCCTGTAGGGTTTGTAACAGAGCATTTAGAAGTGCTTTATGACAATGATATTGAATGTAAAGTAGTTTGCGACGAATTAGGTGTGGGCTATTATCGCCCAGCAATGCCAAATACACATCCATTATTTATTGACGCAATGGTTGATGCCATTTATAAAAAACTAGCATAATTGAATAAAGGGCATGTCTGAAAAGTCATTTAGAGGCATGCCCTTTGCAATGAATAAGCATAGGGGTTGTCTGAAAGATTATTCCCTTTCAGACAACCTTCGTATGTTTAATTCTGTTGATTAGCTCAATTAGTAAAAAATCCTTACTGATTGAAAGCTTTATCTTGATTCAGCAGGAGTTTACATAACTATTTGATTGAATACAGCTGGTGGAGATACACAATCTTCTCCTGAATCAAGATAAAGAATACTAATATGTGATACTTATAACAAGAGAGTGATGAGAGTGACAAGTAAAAAAAGACGGAGGGTTGTTGTTGTCGGTGGAGGTATCACTGGATTATCCGCAGCCTTTTATTTGCAGCAAGAAGCGAAAAAAAATAATTTACCTATAGAAATTATATTGATTGAAGCATCTTTGCGTCTTGGAGGGAAAATCCAAACATTGCGTAAAGACGGCTTCATTATTGAGCGAGGTCCAGAATCGTTTTTCGATCAGTCAGGGAGCGTGCGTAACTTAGCTGCTAATTTAGGAATTGAAGAGGACATGGTTCACCATAATACAGGCCAAACATATGTAGCGGTTGGGGGGGAGCTTTATCCAATTCCAAGCGGTATTATGTTAGGTGGCGCACCTCAAGTATCTTCCTTTATCACATCTGGTCTAATTTCGTTGACAGGAAAAATCCGCGCAATTGGCGATTTATTATTGCCGAAATCGCCAGAAAAAGAAGATGAACCAATTGGTGATTTTTTTAGACGGCGATTCGGTAAGGAAGTTGTTGAAAATTTAGTGGAGCCTTTATTAGCAGGAACATTTGCTGGTGATATTGATCATTTAAGCATACAAGCGATGTTTCCACAATTTTTTCAATTGGAAAAGGAACATCGTAGCTTACTGCTCGGTTTGAAAAAAAATGGTAAGCATTTATATCCTCATATTATAGGCGAGCAAGCTTATTATGAAACCTTTCAAAACGGCTTAGAAACGTTAGTAGAAGCGCTAGAGAAGCAAATTGGAGCATGCACGATTTTAAAAGGGGTACGTGTAGAAGCGATTGATAAAGGGCTAGATGACTCCATGACGATTCACGTAAACAATGGTACGCCAATACAGGCAGATGCTGTCATTATGACATCGCCCTTTAATGCGACAAAGGAAGCATTTAAAGCGCATCATTTAATGCAGGATTTACCGAATATGAATTATGCAACAATTGCTACTGTAACGATGGCATTCAAGCGTGAGCAAATTGAAAAATATAAAGAAGCGATGAGCTTTTTCGTTTCAAGGAATAGCGATTTTGTTATTACATCCTGTACGTGGAGCAACAGAAAATGGGATAATGTAGCGCCAGATGATTGCGATTTATTGCGTGTTTATATTGGGCGTGTTGGCGATGAGGCTGTTGTGGAGCTATCAGATACAGAAATCGAAAAAACCGTGCTACAGGATTTATCGCGTTTATTAGGTATACAGGATAAGCCGCTTTTCACGGTTGTTACACGTTGGAAGCAAGGGATGCCACAATATACGGTAGGGCATGAAAAGCGACTGCATACGATGCAAAAGGAATTAATGCAGCAATTCCCCTATGTTCAAATAGCGGGGAGCTCCTATGAGGGGATAAGTGTACCGGAATGTGTTGCACAAGGTAAGGATGCTGCGCAAAACATACTTGCAAAACTGCTTGAATATGATGTTGAAAATGAGTAGGGAAAGATAGCCCTGCTCACTTTTTTATTGACATCTCTATTTTAGCAATCTCCAGTAAAAAATCATTAGAATATCTCAGTGCTATTTCTCATAAGTTACTTTTAAACATAATCTACTTCAAAATGCTATGGAGGGAACTATGGGAAAAGGTGCTTTCATTACTAGAAGTCTATTTATTGCTTGGGGAATGTTTATTTTATTATTGCTGTTTCTTATAGCACCGATATTAAATAACATTACCTCCTTCAGCACAGTAACAGCTTCATTTTTAAGCTTAAATACGATATTTTTAAGTATTTTAATAGAGGCATTGCCCTTTGTATTAATAGGGGTATTGATTGCAGGGGTTATTCAAATATTTTTAACGGAAGAGCATATTCGAAAATGGATTCCTAAAAATAAATTTCTAGCTGTTATTATGGGGTGCTTTGTAGGTGCATTATTTCCAGCCTGTGAATGCGGCATTGTACCAATAGTAAGAAGGTTGATTACAAAAGGGGTGCCTTTGCCTGCTGCAATTGGATTTATGCTAACAGGACCCTTGATTAATCCTATTGTTATTGTTTCAACATATATGGCTTTCGGAAATAATTTAGAAATAGCGGGATATCGAATGATTTTAGGCTTTATTCTCGCAATCATCATAGCGCTACTCGTTAGTTTATTTTTTCAAGGAAATCAATTTAAGAGGGAGCTTTTACACGCTAAAGATGTTGTCAAAACAAACAAGGAGCCTTTTTTAAAAAAATTACATAGCATGCTAAAGCATGCCATAGACGAGTTTTTTGATATGGGCAAGTATTTAATTATTGGTGCATTTTTAGCGGCTTTTGTACAAACTTATATGTCAACAAAGGCATTAGTTGCAATAGGAAGTGACTTATCCTCCTCATTGCTGGTAATGATGGGGTTAGCGTTTATCCTCTCACTTTGTTCAGAGGCAGATGCCTTTATAGGTGCTTCGTTTAGCTCAATCTTTCCTACACCAGCCATCCTCTCCTTTTTAATTTTTGGTCCAATGATTGATTTGAAAAATACAATGATGCTTTTAGGTGTATTTAGAGTAAAGTTTGTTATATGGTTATTTATTTTTATTACAGCTGTTGTCTATTTTAGTTTATTTCTATTGGCGGAGATACTATAGGGAGGGACAAGATGAAATTTCGTTATCAACAAGCGTTTAGAGCCTGTATTTTGCTCGCATTTTCCGCTATGATTTTTAGCTTACATTGGACTGGAGACATAAAAAAATTAATTAATCCAAAGTATAATCATCTAAGCATAGTTGCCGCATTGTTATTTTTCATTTTGTTTTTAGTACAGGTCACTAGAATACTTTCATTAAAAAAAGAATCGCATTGTCAGCATTGCTGTTCCTCGCATGATCATGGAGACTCAGCTTTCACAACAAAAAAGTATCTTTCCTATACAATTATTATCATTCCTATACTTACAGGTTTTCTAATGCCCGCTCAAATATTAGGCTCTACAATAGCCGATAAAAAGGGCGGAGTAATGATGCTGACAAATCAACAGCAAATGAAAATAGAAGATTATGTTACTTCAAATCAACCGATTGTTGACAATATATACGATCATGAACCTGATCCAGCATTATTGGATGGCAGAAAAGAAATGAAGGAAAATGAATATGAGCTTTTAAGGACAGAGCTTTCTAAAAAAGAAAAAATCACTATGACGGAGGAAGACTATATTATTTATTATGATGAAATAAATAATAATATAGCACAGCATATCGGGAAAAGAATTCAATTAAATGGCTTTGTTTTAAAAGAAAAGGAATTTGCTGAAGACCAACTCGTCATATCGAGATTTTTTGTCACTCATTGTATTGCAGATGCCAATATAGTCGGCTTCCTTTCAGAATTTCCAGAGGCTGCTTCTCTTGACGAGGATACATGGATTGAAGCAATGGGCACAATCGATGTAACAGAATTTGATGGCGCATTACTACCTGTTATTAAAATAGAACAATGGGTAAAGATTCAAGAGCCTGAAACGCCTTATTTGTACCCGATTGATGTTTGGATTACGTCATAGCTGAATGATATAAAGAGAAATGCAAACGGAATTTTTAGTTTGCATTTCTCTTTTTCATGATGAACACTATATATTGTTCATAAATTTACCGCAAGTTTTTCATTATTATTTCACAATTATCGAGTACGATAGGATGGGAGGGTGAGTGATGAAATATAAAATCATATGTGTCATTGTATTTGTATCGTTATTAGTAGGATGCACAAATGAACGCTTCCACAGTATTAACACACATCAATCATTCGTAGCATCAATGAATATTTTAGAGCCTTCGCTGACATTTTATAACCGCAAAGGTGAACTCATTGCAGATTGGACGTTTGAAAAAGCGTACACAGGTGCAATATTAATTCAGCGAGACCGTATTTTATTATATGGGCATCAATTAGCAGAGGCGGATATTTATGAGCTGTCCTCTGGCAAAAA
The DNA here is from genome assembly GCF_025291715.1 of Metasolibacillus sp. GTDB lineage: Bacteria > Bacillota > Bacilli > Bacillales_A > Planococcaceae > Metasolibacillus > Metasolibacillus louembei. Next base: position 51,868 of record NZ_JAMBIZ010000014.1, on the reverse strand, counting down.
GCTTGCGACATTAGAAACAGGTATTGGCACGACAAATGCCTATTATGCTGAAAAAGAGCAAATGATTTTTTTAACAAATAGTCGCACGAATAAATTAATGCGCTACAATTTATATGGTGAGCCCGATGGCGAGCTTGCGTTGCGCAATTACCCGATGTCGATGATTGCACATGAAGGCTTATTGTATGTTGTTAATTATAAAGATACTTCTTTATCCGTCATTGCTATGGAAGATTTAGTATTGCAGGCAGAGTGGTCCATTGAAAAGTCATCACATGGACTGGCGATTGTTGACAATAAGCTGTTAGTTGGAGGACACGGGGAAGGAATGCGTCCGAATGAAACGGTGAAGGTACACGATTTAGCATCAGGTGAAGTGCTCTCTACATTATCTATGCCGTTGATGCCAATTGGCTTTGCACAGCATGAAAATGAGTTAGCTGTTGTCAGTCATGGCAGCAATATGCTTTATGTCACAGAGCAAAAAGGGAAGCTAAAATGGCAATTAGAAATAGGTGCAAATCCATTTGCTGTGGCATATTTTAATGAGCATATTATCGTTGCAGGCTATGACGATCATACACTATATTTTATTAAGGAAGGCCAAATCGATCAAACCATTTCAGTAGATAAAGGTCCGTTTCAATTGCTTGTAAGGGGGGATTCCTAAGTGACAACTGTATTAATTGTAGATGATGAGCGAGATATGCGAAATTTATTGGAAGTCGTTTTACGCAAGGAAAATATACAAACGATAACAGCTTCAAACGGTTATGAGGCTTATGAGCAATTAAATAAACGCACAATTGACCTTATTTTATTAGATATTATGATGCCTGAAATAGATGGCTTTACCGTTTGCAAAACCATTCGTCAAACATCCAATATACCCATTATTTTTTTAACAGCAAAGGATGCTAATGAAGATAAAGTAAATGGCTTAACAATTGGCGGTGATGATTATATCGTCAAGCCATTTACTGCGAACGAGGTGATCGCACGAATCTTCGCAGTGTTAAGGCGTACAGAAGCTGTTGATATGCAGTTAACACAAAGGTTATTAGTGCACGGTATTATTAAAATAGATGAAATATCGAGAAAAGTATTTGTACAGGACAAGCCTGTACCATTGACATTAAAGGAATATGAAATTCTCCATTTATTTATGCAAAATCCGAATATCGTCTATTCACGTGAGAAGCTGCTTGATTGCATTTGGGATATGGACTATGCAGGGGGAACGCGCACAGTCGATACGCATATTAAAACGCTACGTTTAAAGCTTGGTACACAATTGAAGGATGCCAGTGAATATATTCAAACGGTATGGGGGATTGGTTATCGATTTGGAGAGCCACTATGAAAAAGCTGACAACAAAAATTTGGCTATTAATGTGTAGCTTACTGTTGGCAACGATTGCTTTTATGTATATTTTATCCGAGTTTATTTATGAGGAGCTATACGTTTCCGATATGGAGCAGTCGATGATTGAAGTTGGCGAAAAGCTGCAAACGATGTATCGTGGTGGCAAAGTAGATGATGCATTAATTGCGCGCATTGAGGAATTTAATGCATACTCGCATTTTCAAATATTCGCGGTGCGCAACCCACGTGAGCTGAGCGCCTGTGTACCGTTCGATATCGACTATGATACGCTCATTGGCGCAGAAGAACGAGAGCAGCTATTGCAAGGTCGAGCGGTGACAAAGGTAGGCTATGAAAAGCGTTTTGATCGACCGATTATTTCAGTTATTCTACCATTTACGGAGCAAAACCGCTTAGAGGGAATTATTTATTTATATTATCCACTAACAAAAATTAGCGAGCTAGCGACAACAGAAGTAGGCTTATTAATTGGCGGAGCTGCCCTATTTTCTATATTTGTTGCATTATTTATAGGACAAGGGCTACGTCGCATTATGCGTCCGCTTCATGAGGTACAGCAGGCGGCAGAAAAAATGTCAGAAGGGCATTATGAAGCAAGGGTAAATGTGACATCAAAGGATGAAGTCGGTCAATTGGCTAAAGCCTTCAATCAAATGGCCCATGCTATTCAGCAAGAGGATGAGCAGCAAAAGGCTTTTTTAGCGACGGTTTCACATGAGCTGAGAACACCGATTAGCTATGTCAAAGGCTATAGTGAAGCAATTGGTCAAAATTATATGACAGAGACTGAGCAGCGTGAGGCAATTCAGCTCATTACACGTGAGGCTGGTCGTATGGAGCGTTTGACGAATGAATTATTGCAGCTTGCCCGTACAACGCAGGAGCAGGAGGAGCTAGAGCTTTATCCGATTGTGCTCGCTGAGGTGGTGCGTGAGGTGACAGCTATTTTACACGGCACTGCGCAAACAAAGCAAATTGAAATAAGTGAAATACTTGATGAGGAATTAATTGTTTTAGGCAATGAGGAAAAGCTAAAGCAAATTTTTATTAATATTTTAGAAAATGCTCTTCGTTATTCTTTGATTGGCTCTAAAGTGCAAATTACAGCAACTACAGATGAGCAGTTTGCATTGATTTCCATAAAGGATACGGGTATTGGTATCCCAACTGAGGATTTACCGCATATAACAGAGCGCTTTTACCGTGTGAACAAGGCAAGAAGTCGTTCAGATGGTGGTAGTGGTTTAGGTTTGTCTATTGTAGAGCAGTTAGTGAAGCTACATAAAGGGCAATTGACAATTGAAAGTGAAATAGATAAAGGCACATGTGTTTATGTGAAAATACCATTAATGGAGGAATAAAAAATGAAAAAATGGCTTTTAAGTTTATTAGCAGTACCAATGATGTTAGCAGGCTGTAATGATGAACCAGAGGTAGATACGATGGATAGTGGGGTTATGCCACAGGAAGTAATTGTTGAGATTCAAACACCAGAAGCGGTTGCGGTAAATGAGGAAGTGGAGCTAGTAGCATATGTGACACAAGGTGATGAAAATGTAGATGATGCAACAGTGCAGTTTGAAGTATGGGAATCAGGATTTAGAGATGAGGGCCATATGATTGATGGTCAATTAGATAAAGATGGTGTCTATAAAGCAGCATTTACATTCGACCATGACGGCGTTTATTATATGTTTGCACATACGACAGCACGCAGCTTACACGTGATGCCGAAGCAGCAAATTACTGTAGGCAATCCAGATATGAGCAAGGTACTGGAGGATAAAAGCGACAATTCAATGCAGCATGGTGAGCATGAGGAAAACGATGAGGATGAAGAGGAGCACCATCATTAAAAATTTTTTTGAATAAATGCTTGCAAATTTTTTTGAGACATGTATAATAATGACCAGATGACCGAAATGGTTTTCTGGTCATTTCGCTTTTAAAGTGATTCTTTATGGAAAAAGGGGGGAAATAAATTGGATCGTAGGCAGGAAATTTTAGAGGCAGCAACAAAGTCGTTTTCTTTATTCGGCTATAAAGGAACGACAATGGAGCAAGTTGCTAAAATTGCGAATGTCGGTAAAGGGACGATTTATACTTTTTTCTCTAATAAAGAAGAAATTTTAAAGGAAGTTGTGATGTCGCTTATTAAGGAAATGAAAGTGGCGATGGATGCAACGATTGATACGAATCAGTCCTTTACAGAAAACGGGCATAGCGTATTAATGAAAATGCTGGAATTTAGAGAGCGCCACGTACTTTTCGCCAAATTAATTGAGGAGGAAAAGGAGCTGCGCACGCCAGCGGTTAAACAGATGCTTCAGGATATTGAAAGTGAGGGAATCTCCTATATTGCAAGCCGCATTGAAACGGGGATTAGCAAAGGTGAGGTGCATGAATGTGATGCGCCACTTGTCGCGTATTTATTGTTTAAATCTTATTTAGCATTTGTTGTAGATTGGCAGCAAATACATGATGAGCCGATGGGTGAGGATCAAATTTTGGATATCTTTAAGCAAACGATTTTTAGAGGCTTACAAAAGCAATAACAAAATCAGTTTTCGATTAGGGAAACTTGATTTTTTATTGGTCTAAAATGACCAATTGACGTTTTTGGTCATTACGTAAAAAGAAAGGTGATGTCAGTGTTTAAATCAGAATGGTTACAGATTTTTAAGACACGCAAAATGTTAGTATCGATTGTCGCGGTGTTATTTATACCAGTACTATATAGCGGCATGTTTTTATGGGCATTTTGGAATCCATATGCACAATTAACGAATTTACCAGTTGCGATTGTCAATGAAGATAGCGGTGCAAATTTTGAAGGCGAAACGATGCATCTTGGTGAAGAGCTAACAGATAAGCTTGTCTCCAGTGAGCAATTTAAATTTGAGGAAATCTCAGCAGAGGATGCAGAAAAGCAATTGCAGGATCGCAATTATTATATGTTAATTCGCATTCCAGAAAACTTTTCACAGCATGCAACAACATTGCTTGATAAAGAACCTTCAAAATTAGTCATTGATTATATACCAAATGAAGGCTTTAACTTTTTAAGTGCTCAAATTGGTGAAACAGCAATGGAAAAAATTAAAATTGAAGTGAATTCACAAGTATCAAAAACATATGCTGAAAAATTATTTACTTCCATTACAAAGCTTGGAGATGGTTTTGCTGAGGCAGCAGATGGCGCATCAAAATTAGATGAAGGTGCACAAAAGCTAATGGATGGTGCTGGAGATTTACAAGGCTATTTAGAGCAATTAGCATCAAGCACAATCGAGCTAGCTGACGGTACGAGCGAATTAAAGCAAGGTGCACAAAAAGCAGCAACAGGTGCAACAAGCTTAGCTGATGGTGTTGCAAAGCTAGAGCAAGGTAGCTCACAATTATCGGCAGGCGCTGGTGAATTATCAGCGGGTGCAAAGCAATTAGCACAAGGTATTAACAATTATACAGATGGCGCAGCAAAAGTTGCTGAAGGTCAAAATACATTAGTAGAAAAGCAACAAGCATTTAATCAAGGCTTAAATTCTTTAACGCAAAATACAGAGAATTTACAGACGGGTGCAAGCCAATTAAGTGAAAGTGCAACAAAATTAAATGCAGGTATTGGCTCATTATCAGAGCAAATGCAGCAAATTTTAGCGACGCTTCCTGAAGAGCAGGCAGCCAGCTTACAGGCAACATTAAAGCAATTAAATGAAGGTAGCACACAATTAGCTAGTGGCTTAAATAATTTAACGACAAGCACAGGCTCATTGCAGCAAGGTGCAGCACAGTTAAACGAAAGCAGCAGCCAATTGCTTGCAGCACAGCAACAAATTAGTGCGGGTGCTAATGATTTAGTCGCAAATAGCGATGCATTACGTGGCGGTATTCAAAATATTGCTGGCGGCAATGCGACAATGGCTGAAAAGTTAAATGAATTAACACAAGGTGCAGGTGCAGCTAAAAAAGGTGCTAATGAATTAGCAACGGGCTTAAATACGTTAGTAACAGGTTCAGGTAAATTAAATGATGGTACATCATTGCTTGCTGAAAAATCTGGTGAGCTTGCAGAGGGCTCTACAACGTTAGCAGACGGTACAAAAGAGCTTGCAGAAGGTACAGAAACATTAACATCAAAACTACAGGATGCAAGTGAAGAGGCTAAAATTGACTCAGGTGATGCCAACTATGAAATGGTGGCACAGCCAGTTGATGTAGATAAAACAGTTGTTAACCATGTACCAAACTATGGCACAGGTTTTGCACCATACTTTATTTCTTTAGGCTTATTCGTAGGGGCATTATTAATTTCGATTGTTTTCCCATTTGTTGAGCCAGCAGTACGCCCAACAAATCCTGTCGCTTGGTTCTTTAGTAAAGTATCAGTTTTAGCAGTCGTTGGTATTATCCAATCTGCGATTACGATTGCGATTGTTGTTGGCATTTTAGGACTTGAAGTAGATAGCCTACCGTGGTTTATTGTCACAACGGTATTAACAAGCTTTACGTTCTTAGCGATTGTTCAAATGCTTGTATCGATTATGGGTGACCCAGGACGCTTCGTAGCGATTCTTATTTTAATCATCCAATTAACAACGAGTGCGGGTACGTTCCCATTAGAATTAGTGCCAATGCCATTACGTGCATTCAACCCATTCTTCCCAATGACGTACTCAGTGCAAGCATTTAAAGTAGCAATCTCTACAGGTGATGGAGCATTCTTAGGCTTTAACTTTGCAGTATTAGCAGGCTTCACACTTGTATGCTTAGCAATTACACTTGGCTACTTCGCATTAGTTTTCACACGTCGTTATTCAAAGCAACAACAAGCATAATAAAAATGAAATTGCCTGAAAGAGTAGCATGCTACTTTTCAGGCAATTTTTTAGTGGGCTAAACATATCCATGCAAAAAGACAGTAGGAGGGCAAATGAACACTTGCCCTCCTACTGCCCTTTATGCGTAAGCAGTTCATTTATAGAATCATCATAGGGATGCGATTCATGGGATTAGTTTGTATTGCAGTTTTCGCAACAATGGCTGTAGCATTCACTTTGCTCTTCCATTGCTTTGCCGCATTGTACACAAGTTTTCTCTGGCAAGTTTCTGAAAAATTCCACTACGTTTTCTAACATAATCATTTTCCTCTCCTTGAGCTAACTGTTATAATACTGATTTATTTATATGTATTGTATTATAACAGTATGCATTCGTCAACACAAAATGCCTAATTTCATGTAAAATAAATTTGAACATATGATGAAGGGAAGATACAGCATGTATTTTATTGATAATAAAGGCATTACAGACCCACGCATTAACTTAGCAATTGAAGAGTATATTCTACGCAATATGGATATTGAGCAGGATGATTTTTTGCTGTTCTATATCAACCAACCATCTATTATCATTGGCAAAAATCAAAATACAATTGAAGAAATTAATACAGATTATGTAGAGGATAATAACATTATCGTTGTGCGCCGTTTATCAGGTGGTGGTGCTGTTTATCATGATTTAGGCAATTTGAACTTTAGCTTCTTAACGAAGGATGACGGTGATAGCTTCCACAACTATAAAAAGTTCACGCAGCCTGTAGTTGACGCATTAGCGAAATTAGGTGTCAATGCAGAGCTATCAGGACGTAATGATATTTTAGCGGAAGGGCGCAAAGTTTCAGGCAACGCTCAATATGCAACACGTGGTCGCATGTTTAGCCACGGTACGTTAATGTTTGATACAGATATTGACCAAGTTGTCTCAGCATTGAAGGTGAAAAAGGATAAAATCGAATCAAAAGGCATTAAATCAGTGCGTTCACGCGTTGCCAACATTTCAGAGTTTTTAACAGACAAAATTTCAGTAGAGCAATTCCGTATGGAAATTTTAAAATCAATTTTCAATGGCGAAGAAAACATTCGCTACTATGAGCTAACAGACGAGGATTGGACGAAAATCCATGAGCTATCAGCAGAGCGCTATCAAAAATGGGAATGGAATTACGGCAAATCGCCACGCTTCAATATTCAAAAAACACATCGCTTCCCATCTGGCGGTATCGATATTCGCTTAGAGGTGAATCGCGGTATTATTGAGGAAATAAAAATTTATGGAGACTTCTTCGGTGTTGGCGATGTAGCGGAAGTGGAGCAGCTTTTAACAGGCTGTAAATATGAGCGTGCCGCAATTGCTGAGGCATTAAAGAAAATCGATATTGCGACATATTTTGGCGGTATTACAATCGAAGACTTTTTGCAGTTGATTTATTAATAAGCTGTAGTAAGGGGCTGTCTGGAAAGAAACTTCTTTCTGGACAGCCCTAATTTTTATTTTAAGAATTTAAGGCTGTTTTGTGATTTCATTTTTGACATAAAATCATGTAAGCTTAAGAAGGAGGCATTTAGCAACTACTTGGCTAGTTGGAGCGTCTACATAAATTGTGTGAGAATTGTGTGAGTGCCTGGCACCTGGAAAAAGGAGGGATTTGACGATGGAGAAGCATCGAATTTTTATTGTGGAAGATGATAAGAAGATCGCTTCCTTGCTTGCAGATACGCTGCGTAAATATCAATATGAAGTAGCGGTGGTGCAGGATTTTGATGCGTTGATTGAAGAGTTTTTAGCATTTGCACCACATATGGTGCTGCTTGATATAAATTTACCCGCGTATGATGGCTATTATTGGTGCCGTCAGCTACGACAGCATACGACATGTCCGATTTTGTTTATTTCAGCACGTTCTGGAGAGATGGATCAGATTTTTGCGTTAGAAAATGGTGGGGATGATTTTATTACGAAGCCGTTCAATTATGAAATTGTGCTGGCGAAAATTCGTAGTCACTTGCGTCGTACATACGGGGAGTATGCAGCAAGACAGGAGGAGCGCACAGTAAAGCAAGGGATACTGACGCTGTATTTAGAAAGCATGGAGCTGCATGTGAAGGATATTGTGATTCCTTTGCAAAAAAAGGAATGCATTATTTTAGATTTACTGCTTGGACAAGCGCCAAAGGTTGTGTCGCGTGATGCGTTGTTAGAGCAATTATGGGATGATCAAGCATTTGTGGATGAAAATACGCTCAATGTCAATATGACGCGCGTTCGTAAAAAGCTAGCGGATTACAATGTGAAGTCGGCAATTGAGACGGTGCGTGGTGCAGGCTATCGCTTTGTTCTAAGTGCGGAGGAAATGTAATGGGATTGAAGCTTTTTTTACAAGAACATATTTCCTATATTATTTTTCAAGTGCTACTTGTGCTATTTGTGTTACTTCTATATTGGTTAGATGGCTTTCGTAATTTTGAAACAGCTGTTTATAGCATTGTCATTAGCACAATTTTAATTATATCCTTTTTAGCTGTACGTTATATGCTGCGCCGTCGTTACTTAAGTAAAATTATGCAGCTGCCTGTGACGATGGAGGATGCGCTACAAAAAAATGCAAAAACAATGGAATATATGCAAACGGAAAAATATATGCACCAGCTATATTATGTGTACCAAAATGAAGTGCAAGCATTATATGCGAAGCAAAAACGTCAATACAAATTTATGAATCAATGGATTCACCAAATGAAAACACCAATTGCTGTTTTAGAGCTACTTTTGCAGGAGGAAGCACCACTTGATAAAAAAAGTGTACAGGAGGAAGTGGAGCGACTAAAACGAGGGCTGGATATGGTATTAATGAGTGCGCGCCTGGATAGCTTTGAGGACGATATGCAGGTGGAGCAAGTACCATTGAAGGCGATTGTCACAACGGTTATTAATGAGCATAAACGTCTATTTATTACGAATCGAGTTTTTCCAGAAGTGCATATTGATGAGGAGTTTACAATTGCAAGCGATTCAAAATCGCTACAATTTGCATTAAGTCAGTTTATTACGAATGCGGTGAAATACACATTTGAGCCGAATAAAAAAATTGTGATTTGTGCACGACAAAAGGGAGGCAGCATCACTTTATCAATTAAAGATGAAGGGATTGGCATACCAAGATCAGATTTATCACGTGTTACAAAGGCTTTCTTTACAGGAGAAAATGGACGCAAAACAGGGGAATCAACGGGCATGGGGCTATATTTAGCAAATGAAATATGCGATAAGCTAGGGCATCAGCTTGTCATTACATCAGAGGTCGGGGTTGGGACAACGGTATATATTACATTTTCAAGCGAGCGAAATGGGGGATAATTGTGGCGATTTTACAAATCAATGAAGTAACAAAGGTATATGAAGGAAAAGTAACACATCGCGCGCTCAATCAGCTAAGCTTTGAAGTGGAAAAAGGTGAGTTTTTAGCGATTATGGGACCATCTGGAAGCGGTAAAACAACATTACTGAATATGATTTCAACAATCGATCATCCGACGTCAGGTGAAATTATTTTAGAGAAAATTAAGCCACAAAGCTTAAATAAAACGGAGCTCGCATATTTTCGTCGTCGCCAGCTCGGCTTCGTGTTTCAAGACTTCAATTTATTACCAATGCTAACGGTCGAGGAAAATATCGTTCTGCCGTTAACGCTTGATAACCAGCCATTGCAAGTGATGGAAAAGCGTCTTGCTGATTTAGCAGAGAAATTAGGCATTGAAGCTATTTTAGAAAAGCGTCCAAATGAAATTTCTGGGGGACAAGCACAGCGTACAGCGATTGCACGAGCATTAATTCACCAACCTTCTATTATATTGGCGGATGAGCCAACGGGAAATCTTGATTCACATGCATCAAGAGAGGTGTTGGAACTGTTAAGTAAAATTAATAAGGAGCGACAGGCGACGATTGTTATGGTAACACATGATCCAATCGCAGCGAGCTACTGTGACCGTGTGTTATTTATTAAAGATGGTGAGTTCTTTAATGAAATTTATAGTGATGACCGCCGCCAAACGTTTTTTCAGCGTATTTTAAATGTTTTAAGTTTATTAGGAGGGCAAGTGGGTGACCTTTCAACAATTCGCTTACCGTAATGTGTTTCGCAATTTCCGCATATATGCAGCCTTTTTTATGGCAAGCTTTTTCTCAGTTTTTGTTTTCTTTATTTATTCGATGCTGATGTTTCATCCAGCAAGTGAACAAGGCTTTTTAGGAAATGTATCCTTGCTCGGCATGCTTGTTGCTGAAATTATTTTAATGCTGTTTTCATGGTTTTTTATTTTTTATTCAATGAAGGCCTTTTTAGAGGCACGCTCTAAAGAGTTTGCGATTTTGCTACATCTCGGTATGGAAAAAAGGCAATTAAGCAAGCTGGTCTTTTTAGAAACGATGTTAATCGGGGTTATTTCTAGTTTTTTTGGCATTGTATTTGGCTACGCCTTTTCAAAATTTTTCTTTATGATTGTACGCGAAATTTTATATTTAGATGAGCTACCTCTTTATTTTTCATGGGAGCCATTTGTTTTAACATTAACTGTCTTTATGAGCGCCTTTGTCGTGATTTCTTTTATTAGTGTATTAATGACAAGGGAAACAAAGCTAATCGACTTACTAAAGGGACACCAATCGGTTGATGTGTCCAATGCGTATTCGAAAATTCGTGCATGGCTAGGTATTTTTTTAGTGGGGCTTGGCTATCTTTTAGCAATTATCACGACATTTGTGACACTTCCAATTATGCTGCTAGTCATTCCACTTATCGTGACAATCGGTACGTATTTTATATTTACGGATACAATATTAGCCTTTATTGAACGAATCAAAAAGCGCAAAAAGGTGTATTGGCGCAAGACACGTATGTTATCGCTTGCTGAGCAAGGGCATATTATGTACAGCAATCGCAAAATGTTTGTTGTTGTAACGCTTGTTTCGACGTTAGCTTTTTTATGCGTAGGTGTATTATCCGCATTGTCGTCCTACACAGCTCAATACGATAAGCTCAATCCGCTTGGCATCATTTATAAAGGCACTGTCAATAATCCTTATGAGGTAGCACATATTTCCTCGTTACGATATGAATTAGAGGAGGCAGGATTATCCTACAATTTGGCGCGTTTTGTTGTAAAAAAGCAAACGTCTACACATACGTCCAATTCAGTTGAAGTGTTTCGCGCATCAGATATTAATCAACTGCTATTTTCCTATGGTTATCCAATGGTGCGAATTGGGCATGGGGAAGCGATGTTCATTGCTTACTCAGAGGACTCAATTAAAGAGCTCGAAAATAAAATTGTGCGTACAACGTTAAAAGAAAATAATATTGAGCTTGTTATTAATAGCGTATATCCAAAGCTTATTTTCCCTGACGCTATTATTAGCCGCAATGCGATTATTGTTAGTGATACGGATTTTGAAAAAATTACGAACCCATTTGAGCATGCAAATATTGTGGAGCCAAGCTATCATTTATACGCATTTGATATTGCGAACTGGGCTGATGCAGCAAATATTGGCGCAGAGCTATATTATACAGTTGCTGAGGAATATTTAAAGGATCGTTATACGCTGCCATTTTACTTTGAAAATGCAGGCTTAAATTATTCTTATATATTAGCTGCCTACTCTTTATTTACTTTAGTAGGCTTGTTAGTTGTCGCTGTATTTTTACTAGCTGCAGGGAGCTTTATTTACTTTAAGCTATATACAAGCTTAGAGCGTGAGAAGAAGCAATTTGATGTATTAAAGCGTATGGGACTAACCGATAACGAGCAAAAGCGCTTAATTACACGCTATTTATTCCCACAGTTTTTCCTACCGTGGGGGCTTGCTTTGGTGCATAGTATGTTTGCCTTTTTAGTGCTGCAATCTATTTTAAAAAATGTCATGCACGTGTCTCTTGGAAAGGAAATTATTTTTGCTTTCTCCTTTATTATTATGATTCAAGTTATTTATTTTTATTTGATTAGATGGCGTTATATTGCGCATGTGCGCTCATAAAATTCAGCATAAAATGACATAAGCGACAAGATTTTTGCATAATGATATGAAAGCTATTGTAATCTTGTAATGTTTATTTTAAAATAATATTAAATGAATGATAATTCATTTTTTGTTCGGCGTCTAAAAGGCGCCATTGATAAAAGGGGGATGGGTGTATTGAATCTAGTAGAAAAGGTAAGACAGCAAGCTCTCGAACAACCAGAAAAAACGGCCTATCATTTTATGGGGAAAAATACAAGCTACAGTGAATTTGAGCAAACGGTTGACCGTTTTGCAAAAGCTTTGCAGGATATGGGCGTAGAAAAAGGCGACCATGTAGCATTATTATTGGGGAACACACCTCATTTTTTAATTTCACTGTATAGTGCGATGCGTATTGGTGCAACAGTCATTCCAGTGAATCCGATTTATACACCTGATGAAATTTCATATATTGTTCAAAATGGTGATGTAAAAGTGGTGATTGCACTTGATATGCTACTTCCGCTTGTAGAAAAAGGGGTACAAGCATTTACGAAAGTAGAGAAATACATTATTTGTGAAACGGCGGCAGACACAGGGGAGAAAGTTGCTGCATTGAGCGATAATGCAAAGGCGAAAACCGTTCTTTTCACAGCTTTATTAAAAACGACAGAAGGCACAGCAAAGTCTACTACATTAGTAGAAGATGATAATGCCGTTATTTTATATACATCTGGCACAACAGGCTATCCAAAAGGCGCTATTTTAACACATGGCAATTTATATTCAAATGCACGTGATGTTGGCGCATATTTGAAAATAACGGAGACGGATCGTGTTATTGCGACATTGCCAGTATTCCATGTTTTCGCATTAACGGTTGTTGTCAATGCACCATTAGTCCAAGGTGCGACTATTTTATTAGCACCGCGCTTTAGCCCAGGCGAAATTTTTGAGCTGGCAAAAGCGCAGGAGGCAACAGTTTTCGCAGGTGTACCGACAATGTATAATTTCCTTTATCAATTTGCAGAAGGAGATGCCGCAGCATTTAAAACGTTGCGCTTAGCTATTTCAGGTGGGGCATCTTTACCTGTTGCTTTGCTGCATAACTTTGAGGACAAGTTTAATGTCCGCATTTCAGAAGGCTATGGGTTATCAGAGGCGTCACCAGTAACCTGCTTTAATCCATTAGATAAGGAGCGCAAGCCAGGCTCCATTGGTCAATCAATTATCAATGTAGAAAATAAAATTGTTGATCCAGATGGTAATGAAGTACCTGTTGGCGAAGTGGGCGAATTGATTGTACGTGGACCGAATGTGATGAAGGGCTACTACAATATGCCGGAGGAAACAGCTGTGACAATTCAAGATGGCTGGCTATACACAGGCGATTTAGCGCGTAAAGATGAGGAGGATTATTTCTACATCGTTGACCGCAAAAAAGATATGATTATCGTTGGAGGCTACAATGTGTACCCACGTGAAGTAGAGGAAGTGCTTTACTCACATCCAAATATTGTAGAGGCAGCAGTTATCGGCTTACCAGATCCTGATTTTGGTGAAGCAGTATGCGCTTACGTTGTAGTAAAGGATGATAGCGTAACTGTTGAGGAGCTAAAGCAATATTGCACAGAGCATATTGCCAAATATAAGGTGCCAAAAGTTATTGAAATTATCGATGAGCTACCAAAAAATACAACAGGCAAAATTTTGCGCCGCTCGTTAAAGGAGCAAGCAGCAAAATAGTAGATGGGAGAGTGTCTTAAAGGGCACTCTCCTTTTTGAGTTATAGAAATTGCTTGATTAGACAAGAAGGCGATTGCTTCTCAATTATTTGGATAATTGTGTACAATATAATGAAGGAGGTATGTGATATGAATGAGGATAACGATAAAAAGAAAAAGTTTTCATTGTTTAATCAAATTTCGAAGTCGTTAGGGTTTGAACAAGAGGAGCAAAAGCAAGAAGAAGCTGAGGAACAAATGCAAGTCGAAAATATGGAACAGCAAGTGACTGCAACGACAGAGACGATCCCATCAGAGCAAAAATCGAATGTCATTAATTTTATAGAGGAAAAGGAAAGAAATAAAGTTCAAGAAGGGCTAAAATGGCTGAAGGCTGCTGCGGATGCAGGGGATACAGGCGCAATGAATGAGTTAGCCTATTGCTATTTAACAGGAAAAGGTGTGACACAAAATACAGTGGAGGGTGAGCATTGGCTACGTACATCAGCAAGCTATGGTGATTTATGGGCAATGGTTGATATTGCGATTCGCTTGCTTGATGGAGAAGTGCTCGCTAAAGATTCTGTAGAAGGTGAAAAGTGGCTAAGATTAGCAGTTGACCGAGGAGATCGTGTTGCGACAAGAATTTTAGGCTATCGTTTAATCACAGGTGATAGCTTGGAGCGCAATATAGACGAAGGGGTAAAGTGGATACGAAAAGCAGCAGAGGAATTACATGAGCTTGTAGCAATGCGCTTGTTAGGTATTTATCTCATTAGAGGCGAGCATGTCGAACAAAATATTAATGAAGGTGAATATTGGCTAAAGCGGGCAGCAGAGGCGGGTGAGAAGGTTGCGATGCGTGAATGGGGCAAATATTTAGTTAGAGGACTATAACTAGAATTATTCGAATATTGACACATATTTGTATCGTGGTAAACTTAATATTACGAAGTTCGAAATAACAATAAGAAAGCAGGGAATAGGGAATGACAGCATTTTTAACAAAAGAGCATTTATACACATTGCAATCTGTAACAGCACCAGTACTAGCACCAAATGGGCAGGAAGCTGTATTTGTACGCACGCTAATTGATCAAGAGGACAATAAATATTATGCACATCTTTTCCACGTTGAGCTAGCGAGTGAGGAAGTAACGCAATGGACATTTGGCAAGGAGCGTGTAAGTGGTGCTAAATGGTCACCTGATGGTAAACAAGTTGCTTTTTTATCAAATCGCGACGAGAAAAATCAGCTTTATATTTTAAAGCGCAATGGTGGAGAAGCGAAAAAAGTAGCAGATTTCCCATATGGCGTTAGCTCATTTGTATGGAGTCCATGCGGTCAAAAGCTTTGGGTGACAGCTAGTCTGAAAGATGGAACAGCATTCACAGATGCAGTGGAAAAGGAAGACAAAAAATTACCTGAAGCGTATGTTGTGGACAGAATGAAGCATAAAATGGATGGCGTTGGTGGCAATGGTTTGCGCAAACAAGGCATGAGCACACATGTGGCAGAAGTAACACTTGATGGCACAATTACGCAATTTACAGAGGGCAATCATGATTACGCATTAAGTGCTGTTTCACACGATGGCAAAAAGCTAGTAATTGCTGTCAATCGCTCAGAAAATCAAGACTTTGAATTCCGCCAACCGCTTTATATTGTAGATGTAGCTACGAAGGAAGAAACGGTTTTAGTTGAGCAGGATGGCTATTATGGCGGTGCGGCATATTCATTTGATGACCGTTATATTGCTTATGTAGGTAGTGATGCAACATTTAAAAATGCGACACATACAAATGTTTATGTCTACGATACTGAAACAGGGCAAACGAGCAATTTAACAGAAAGCCTTGATGCACCTGTTGGTGATTATGCAGTAGCCGATTTCCAACAAGGCGCAGCAGCCCCAGCTGTCGTTTGGACTGAAACAAATGCACTTTATTTCCAAGTATCAACGATGGGCGATATTCGTTTATATTATGCAACATTGGAAGGTGAGCTGTACCCTGCAACACCAGAAAGCGAGCATGTCTATGGCTATGCTGTAGCGAAAAGCGGCAATGAAGCGATTGTGGCCGTTTCAAACCCAACATTCCCTGGCGAGCTATTTACACACAATATTGCAACAGGCGAGCGCAAGCAGCTAACGCATTTCAATGATGCTTATTTAGCAGAAACGACATTATCTAAAGCAGAGCCAATCGTCTTCAAAGGAGCGAAGGATTGGGATGTACATGGCTGGATTATGAAGCCTGCCAACTACGTGGAAGGTGAAAAATATCCGTTGATTGTGGAGGTTCATGGTGGACCGCATACATTGTATGCTAATACCTTCTTCCATGAAATGCAGCTTCTAGCAGCGCAAGGCTATGGTGTATTGTATATTAATCCGCGTGGCAGTCATGGTTATAGCCAAGCATTTGTAGATGCGGTGCGCAACGACTATGGTGGTGGCGATTTCGAAGATATTATGTTAGCAACAGATTATGCACTAGCAAATTATGACTGGATTGATACGGAGCGTCTTGGCTTAACAGGTGGTAGCTACGGCGGCTTTATGACAAACTGGGCTGTGGGACATACAAATCGCTTTAAGGCAGCGGTAACACAGCGCTCGATTTCGAACTGGATTAGCTTCTTTGGCGTATCGGATATCGGCTACTACTTCACAGATTGGCAAATTGGTGGCGATATGTCAGATATCGAAAAGCTATGGCACCATTCGCCATTAAAATATGCAAAAAATGTAGAAACACCATTGCTTATTTTGCACAGTGAAAAAGATTTCCGCTGTCCAATTGAGCAAGCAGAGCAGTTTTATATTACGTTAAAAACAATGGGCAAAGAAGTTGGCTTTGTTCGCTTCCCAGATTGCGACCACAATTTATCACGCACGGGGACGCCAAACTTACGTATCCAGCGTTTAGAGCAAATTGTTGGTTGGTTTGAGAAATATATTTAATCAGAATTATCTATTATAAAAATATGAAAAACAGATTCAGAAAAGCTCTATTTTTTTGAATCTGTTTTTTTATGTTATCGTTGAAGGGTTATTATCTATATTAAAATTGTAAATATTCAATTTAGAAGGCGGTGTACTTTGATGAAAAAAAGCTTAGTAATGATTATTGGAATTGTATGTATTTCTATAGTTGGATGGTTCATCTTTGGAAATAAAAAAGAAATAACTAATGGGATGGAAGAGCGCTTATTTGGTAGAAATTTAATTGTAGATGCCAAAACAGATGTAACGCCAGATTTAGCATCTATAGAAAACAAAGCTGAAATGATTGTTATTGGGAAGAAGGTTGTTCAAGAAGATCCCACTGTTATTTATAATCAAGAGGACCGCATCGATGTTGCATATACTTTGTCTAACTTTTTAGTCCAAAAAGTTATAAGTGGTGATGAGGTGCAAAGTGGTATGGAAATAACAATTTTAGAAAACGAGGCATACAATAAACGCGAAGATATTGCATATCATATCGCAGGCTATGAGTTAATGAAGGAAGATAATGAATACTTATTATTCTTAAGAAAATCAACGACAGATCCATACTATATAATTATAGGGAATAATTATGGAAAAGTGCCTTTGCAAAATGAAACGAGTGCCTTGCGAGAGGCTGTACAAAAGGCAAATACAAGCTATGCTACAGAAAAATTATCCGAATGGGCACGCGAGGATAAGGTTAAACAGCAGGCACTTGAAAAATACGCTTCCTATTTGGATTGAGGCTAAATAGCTTTTTTGTAATTGGCTCTTTACTTAAACATTAAGGGGTTTATAAAAAATAAAATGATGAATGCACAATTATTTTAAAAAGAAGCGTCCATTTATTCGCAACATTTTGTATTAATTTTCGTTCTAAATTAATATTATAAAAAGCATAGTAAATCATATTATGCTAAAATGAGAGAGTAAAAATTGATGAGAAAGTGAGTATATGGATGGCGATTATTCAAGGCTTGATTGATTTTATTTTACACATTGACCAGCATTTACAGGAAATTATTCAGCAATTTGGAGGCTGGTCGTACGCAATTTTGTTTGCGATTGTATTTGTAGAAACAGGCGTCGTCATTATGCCGTTTTTACCAGGAGATTCCTTACTATTTGCAGCAGGTACATTTGCGGCGTTAGGCTCCTTTAATTTACCATTGTTAATGGCGGTCTTTATTACAGCTGCAATTATTGGAGATACGGTAAATTACCATATCGGACGAGCTGTTGGCTTATCGATCCCACCTGATAGCTTTTTAGGTCGGGTTATTAATAAAGAGCGCATGGATGCGGCACAGCGATTTTTCAATAAGCATGGCGGAAAGACGATTGTCATTGCGCGCTTTATGCCATTTATTCGGACGTTTATTCCGTTTGTGGCAGGAGCTAGCCGTATGAACTATAAATACTTTATTATGTATAATGTTATTGGAGCATTTGCTTGGGTATTGATTTGTACGATGCTTGGCTACTTCTTTGGCAATATCCCTATTATTAAAGAAAACTTCTCCACAGTATTGTTATTAATTATTTTTATTTCTGTTATACCAGCGGTTATTAGTGCGTTAAATGGGAGACGAAAAAATAAATAAGCGAGGTTATGGAAAATGACAAAAATGAATGTAGAAAGCTTTAACTTAGACCATACGAAAGTAGCTGCACCATATGTACGTTTAGCTGGATTAAAGGAAGGGCAGCATGGAGATGTTGTACATAAGTATGATATTCGCTTTAAGCAACCAAATAAAGAGTATATGAAAATGGATGCTCTTCATTCGATTGAGCATTTAATGGCTGAAAATATCCGTAACCATTCAGAACATGTTGTTGACCTTAGTCCGATGGGCTGTCAAACAGGTTTCTATTTATCTGTTATTAACCATGATAATTATGATGAAATTTTAACTATTTTAGAAAAAACGTTGCAGGATGTTGTCAATGCAACAGAGGTGCCAGCATGTAACGAAGTGCAATGCGGCTGGGCTGCGAATCACAGCTTAGAAGGAGCACAGCAATTAGCGCGTGAAATGCTTGCAAAGCGTGCGGAGTGGGCAACTGTTTTTGCTGAATAAAAAGCGAGGAAGTGCAAAATGCACTTCCTCATTTTTATTTCCCTTTAAATTGCGGTGCTCGCTTTTCAACGAAGGCATTTAATGCTTCTATGCGGTCTTCAGTCGGTAAAGTGATTTCATATGCTTTACGCTCGATTTGTAGGCCTGTTTGCAAATCAACCTTCATTCCTTGTTTGACAGCAAATTTTGCTTGCTGTAAAGCGATTGGCGCATTTTGCAAAATTGTATTGGCAAAGCTCTCAGTAGCTTGCATTAAATGCTCTTGTTCAACTAGCTGTGTAAATAACCCACAAGCTAACGCTTCCTCCCCTGCAATTTTTTTCGCTGTTAAAATAAATTCCAATGCTTTTGCTTCACCAATTAAGCGAGGCAAGCGCTGTGTGCCGCCAGCACCAGGAATAATGCCGAGCTTCGTTTCTGTTAAGCCAACAACTGCATTTTTGGCAGCAATGCGAAAATCACAGGCAAGAGCAAGCTCAAGGCCACCGCCAAAAGCGTAGCCATTCAGCGCACAAATGGTTGGCTGTGGCAATGCTTCGATAGCATTGAATACTTCAGCAAATTTATTTAAATTTCGTTTCACTAAAGGCTCTGGTAATGTTTGGCGCTCCTTTAAATCAGCGCCGACAGAAAAGGCTTTATCGCCTGCACCTGTAATGATAACAAGTCGAATATCAGGGTGTATACGAATGGATTCTACAATCGCTTGCAGCTCACATAGCATTTCAAAATTAAAGGCATTTAAAACATCAGGTCGATTTAGTTTTACATAGGCGATAGATTGCTGTTGCTCATATTCAATGATGTTCATAAATAACTTACTCCCCCTTAAACGTATATAGTATTATATTACATGTCTCGAAATATATAGGCAATTATAATTGAACAATGCATTAAAGATAAGTATGCTATAATTAAGTGATTTTAAAGCATAAAGCATGAAAACAACTAAAGATTTTGCTGAAATATAGCAGTGAATTTGCTATTATTTGTACGTTGGCAAAATTAATAAATAATATGTTAAAAGAATGCTATTTTAGCTTTCTTTATAAAATAAACGTAATAACAAGAATGAAAAAATTATGAAGATACATAAAGTGAGGAGTTAGTGTGGAAGTTTTTATTGGTAGACAACCGATTTTTGATGAAAAAGAACAAATTGTCTCTTATGAATTGTTATATCGAAGTAAAAATATGAATGCTTTTCCTTTAGAGGGCGTAGGAGCAGATGCTGCAACAATTGATGTTATTATCAACTCATTTTTAGCAATTGGTATAGATAAAGCAACAGGTGGTGCGCCAGCCTTTATTAATTTTACTGAAAAGCTATTGTTTAGCCCATTAGTCGATTATGTGAACCCACAAGAAGTAGTTATCGAAATTTTAGAAGATGTCAGCATAACACAGGGTCTTATAGAACGTGTAAAGGAGTTAAAGAAAAAAGGCTTTAAACTAGCGCTTGATGACTTTGTATTGAATGATGAAGTAACGGTGTATGATGAATTGTTTCATTATATAGACTATATTAAAGTCGATTTTTTAATTACTCCTTTATTAAAACGTATGGAAATTGAAAATAAAGTAAAATCGAAATTTCCACATATTCAACTCTTGGCAGAAAAAGTAGAGACACGAGAGCAATATGAAGTTGCGATACATTCGGGCTATGTATTGTTTCAAGGGTATTTTTTTGAGAAGCCACAAATTATGAGAGCGATTGATATACCTGCAAATATTATTAATTACTTCCAAATTATTTCGATTTTAAAGGATGAGGAGCCCGATATAAATATATTAGCAGAAAATATTGAACGGGAAATATCGATTTCTTATAAGCTTTTACAGCTCATTAATAGCTCAAAAAATCGCAAAAAATCTAAAATACGTTCAATTAAGCAAGCGATTGTTTTGCTAGGGCTAACGGAGCTACGTAAGCTTGTGTATTTACTTGCAATGCGTGAATTAAATACTCATGAGCAAACAGATACGTTTAATGAGCTAGTTGTAGCGTCATTGTTTAGAGCGAAAGCATGTGAAAAAGTAGCGAAGCTAAATTATAAAAAGAATTTTTCTGAGTATTTTTTAATTGGTCTATTATCGTTAATTGATGCCTTATTAAAGCGACCGATGCATTTAATTTTAAGAAAGATGCCGCTATCAGAGGAAATCGTGCAAACGATTAACGGTGTAGAAACAGAAATGACACCCTATTTACAATTTAGTGAAGCATTGTACAAATTAGATTGGGACAAGCTGACAGAATTATCACAGCAGCTAGGCTTGAACCAAGAAAAGGTATTCCAAATTTATGATGAAACAGAGCAATGGGCAAGAGAGGTTATTAGCTAGTAGCTTATGCTATAAATAAAAATTGCATATAGAAAGAGGAAGTCGTGTGAACAGTAGTGAGCAGTTAACAATGAAAGATACAGTTAGCGAGTATATATTTGTTATTGTAGGAGCTGCGATAATTGCAGTGGGGTTTAATGTTTTTTTATTACCGAACCAAGTAGCCTCTGGTGGCGTAAGTGGAATTAGTACCATTTTAAATGGCTTATTTGGTTGGAATGCAGGAATTATTCAATATGCATTTAATATTCCTTTATTTATTGCAGGTGTTTTAGTTTTAGGTAAGAAATTCGGTGTAAAATCCTTTATTGGTACAATTACATTGCCTGCATTCGTTATATTGACGAGTGGCTGGGAGCCATGGACTTTAAATCCACTACTTGGTGCCATTTTTGGTGGGATTGTTGTTGGTTCAGGACTAGGCATTGTTTTCAAAGGTAAAGCTTCAACAGGCGGTACCGATTTATTAGCGCAAATTATTACAAAATTCACAGGGCTTACTCTAGGCACAAGCGTTTTGATGATTGATGGTATTATCGCTGTGAGTGCTGCATTAGTATTTGATTTAGAAAAAGGCTTGTATGCGATTATCGGCTTATATGTGACGACAAAAACGATTGATATTATTCAGCTTGGCTTTAGCCAATCGAAAATGGCGTATATTATTACAAACATGGAAGAGGAAATGCGTGAAGCTATTTACAGAGAAGTGAATCGCGGTGTAACGAAGCTTCCTGCCTTCGGTGGTTACACTGGAGAAGAAAAAACATTTCTTATGGTTGTTGTTTATCAAACTGAATTCACGAAATTGAAACAAGTTGTGAAGATGGTGGACCCAACAGCATTCGTTGTCGTTTCAGATGCCTATGAGGTGCTAGGAGAAGGTTTCAAACGTGTCTAACTTTGCTATACTGAAATGGATTGGAGGGGTTGAAATGAAAAAATTATTATTAACAGCTACATTTAGCTCAGCATTATTTTTAGCTGCGTGTGGTGGCGCTGAGGAAGAAAGCGGTAATGCAACACCGCAGCCAGAAGGTGAAAAAATTGTGATGCAAACCTGTGCCAGCTGTCACGGCGGTCAATTGCAAGGTATGCGTAAAACACCTGCATTAAATGATGTAGGTGCACGTTTATCGGAGGAAGAAATTTTAAATGTCATTTTAAATGGTACATCAAATGGTATGCCTGGTGGTTTAATTAAAGGCGAAGATGCTGAAAAAGCAGCGGCATGGTTAGCAGAACAAAAATAATGGGGAGGGGACGTCTGAATTTCGAGGCGCCCCTTTTATTGGTTTATAAAGGATACATTTTCCGTAAAAATGACTGGAACATGTTACAATAAGGAAAGACTATAAAGGATCGAGAGGTTGTGCCAATGGTTCAAGTTACAACAAGAGATGTAATGGAGAAATTTAATTTACAAATCGTGAGTGGTCATGAAGGGATTGGGCGCGCTATTACAACAAGTGATATTTCAAGACCCGGGCTTGAGATGGCTGGTTACTTTACACATTACCCAGCAAATCGTGTCCAGCTACTTGGAAAGACAGAGCTCTCCTTTTTTGAAATGCTTCCAGAAAATGTGAGAATTGAACGTATGTGCTTGTTATGTGCACGCAATACACCAGCAATTATTCTTTCAAGAAGTATGGAAGTACCAAAGGAATTAATTGATGCATCGAATAAAAATCATGTACCTGTTTTAGTTTCAAAGCAAACGACAACTCATTTTTCGAGCCGCTTAACAAATTATTTAGAAAGTGAGCTGGCACCGACCACAGCTATTCATGGGGTACTTGTGGATATTTATGGAATCGGGGTACTCATTCTTGGGAAAAGCGGTGTAGGGAAAAGTGAAACAGCATTAGAGCTTGTCAAAAAGGGGCATCGTCTTGTAGCAGATGACTCTGTAGAAATTCGTCAAGAATCAGAAAATATGATTATCGGTAGCCCACCCCCATTGTTGGAGCATTTATTGGAAATTCGTGGAATCGGTATTATTAATATTATGACATTATTTGGTGCAAGTGCTATTCGACCATATAAAAGAATTACACTTGTTGTAGAGCTAGAAAACTGGGATCCAAATAAATCATATGATCGCCTAGGGCTTGATGAGGAAAAAATGAAAATTATTGATACGGAGCTAACAAAGCTAACAATTCCTGTTCAGCCTGGACGTAACGTATCTGTTATTATTGAAGTAGCTGCGATGAATTATCGTCTAAAAAGAATGGGCGTTAATGCAGCAGAGGAATTTTCCCGAAGGCTAGATGCAGTTATCGCATCAAATGGGGAAATGGATGATTTTAATTAAAGAAGGAGTAAAATGATGGACTTTATTATGATGAAAATCAATCCTGTAGCATTCTCCATTGGACCTATTGATGTGCGATGGTATGGTATTTTAATTGCTTCAGGTATTGTACTAGCTTACTTTTTAGCACAGCGTGAGGCGGTGCGATTAGGTATTCACCAAGATTTTATTGCGGACATGCTCATTTGGGCTGTGCCAATTGCAATACTAAGTGCACGTGTTTATTATGTAGCAATGGAATGGGGGGCTTATAAAGACAATCCACTTCGAGCAATTGAAATATGGAATGGTGGAATTGCAATTCATGGTGCATTGATTGGTGCATTTATTACAGCTTATATCTTTACAAAAAGGCGAAATGTCAGCTTCCTGCGTATTGCAGATATCGCAGCACCGAGCATTTTAGTAGGACAAATTATTGGACGTTGGGGCAACTTCATTAATCAAGAGGCACATGGCGGGGAAGTATCGCGTAGCTTTTTGGAAAGTCTCCATTTACCTAATTGGTTGATTGAGCAAATGTATATCGAAAATTTAGGGTCATATGTACACCCAACATTTTTATATGAATCATTATGGAATGTCGTAGGCTTTATTATTTTAATCATTGCACGTAAATTCAATTGGCGTCGTGGGGAAATGTTTTTCTTCTATCTTATTTGGTATTCAATTGGACGCTTCTATATCGAATCACTACGAACAGATAGCCTGTATTTAATTGGTGATTTACGTTCAGCACAAGTCGTGTCGATACTTGGTATTGTCATTGGTTTAGCTTGTATTATTTATCGTCGAATTACTGTAAAGCCTGCTGTACGCTATTTAGACAAATAAAGGGTGAATTATAATGGTAAAAGCGTTATTATTTGATTTTGATGGAACATTGTTAGATACAAATGAGTTAATTATCCAAACATTTATGCATGTATTAGAAGAAAAATTTCCTGGGCAATATTCGCCAAAAGATTGCATAAATTTTATTGGTCCTTCATTAAGACAATCTTTTACTGAAATAGCTCCAGATATGGTAGATGAACTAGTAGCAAGCTACCGCAAATGGAATATTGAACATCATGATGAGCTTGTGACACAATATGATGGGGTTGTTTCGACATTACAACAATTGCATGCACAAGGTATAAGGTTAGCGATTGTTTCGACAAAACGTGTGGATATGATTGAACGCGGTTTAAAGGTGCTAGGTGTTGGTCATTTATTTGAGCATATTATTGGCTTTGATAGTGTACAGCATGTCAAGCCACATCCTGAGCCAATTTTATTAGCATTAGAAAAGCTCCAAGTAGCAAAAGAAGATGTCATTATGATTGGGGATAATTCGCATGATATTGAGGCAGGGCATAATGCAGGAGTGAAAACGGCAGGTGTTGCATGGACTTTTAAAGGCGAGGATTACTTAAAGCAATTTTCGCCGACATATATTCTTGACAATATGACCGATTTATTAACAATTGTGAAAGGATAAGCCTATGAGAAGAACAGAGCGTTACAAAGTGGAAGGGGCAAATTCACTTTGGCATGTTTATCAAACGGTATCTTTTTGGAAAATCGTCAAATGCTTTATTTTTATTCAAATTGGACGCATTACACCATTTATGGCAATGAAAAATTGGATTTATCGCACATTTCTTCGAATGAAGATTGGCGAAAAAACATCACTCGCACTAATGGTCATGCCTGATACGATGTTTCCAGAGCGCATTTCGATTGGAGATAATTCAATTATAGGCTTTAACACAACGATTTTAGCACATGAATATTTAATAAATGAGTATCGTTTAGGTGATGTGAAAATTGGCAGCAATGTTATGGTTGGTGCCAATACAACGATTTTGCCAGGTATAGAGATTGGTGATGGCGCCATTGTTTCCGCAGCAACACTCGTACATAAAGATGTACCAGCAGGATGTATGGTAGGGGGAAATCCGATGCGCATTATTTTCACGGCAGAGGAAATGGCAGCACGACAAAAATAGCAATAACAAGCTGATGAGAAAGAAGCTCTCATCAGCTTGTTTGCGTTTTATGGTGATGAAACATGAAACCCGCAAATAAATCATAGAAAGCGCAAATAAACTGAGAAACCCGCAAATAAATCATGGAAAGCGCAAATAAACTGAGAAACCCGCAAATAAATCATAGAAAGCGCAAATAAAATGAGAAACTCGCAAATAAATCATGGAAAGCGCAAATAAACTGAGAAACCCGCAAATAAATCATAAAAAACGCAAATAAACTGAGCAACTCGCAAATAAATCACGGAAAGCGCAAATAAACTGAGAAACCCGCAAATAAATCATAAAATCCGCAAATAAAACAAAACCCGCCAATATAGAAAATTTCAAAGGTTTCAATTAAATACCATGTTATGCCAACGTAGATGCAATCTAGTCAGAAGCTTGACAACATATTCACTTTATTATACTATCACACTAGTGAATTAAAGTGTATTGAGGTGCATAGCAATGTCTACGATTAAATTATTTGAAAAACCACTTGGGATGCGTGATACATTCCCGCAAACATATGAAAAACTAGAAGCCATTCGAGCACAGGGGCGTCATTTTTTATACGCTCGAGGCTACGATTTTATAAAAACACCATCAGTGGAATATTACGACACAGTAGGGAAGGCGTCTGCTATTGATGACGCTGCTCTATTCAAACTGGTGGATAATCAAGGAAATCTTCTTGTTCTTCGTCCTGATATGACGACCCCGATTGCACGCATTGCAACGGCAAAATTATTAAAGGAAAAAATTCCACAGCGCCTTGCATACTTTGCAAGTGTTTTTCGTGCACAGCAAACAGAGGGTGGACGTCCAGCAGAATTTGAACAGATGGGCATTGAATTAATTGGTGATTCCTCTGTTTTCGCAGATGCGGAAGTTATTATAACAGCGATTCAATTGCTTCAGCAGTTAGGCATTCAAACTTTTACGATTACGATTGGACATGCGCGTGTATTACAGGCAATTTTGCAGCAATATACAGCAACTGAGGAGCAAATGAATCAACTGCGCAAATTATTGGTGGAGCGCAACTATGTTGGCTTTGAAGAGGCGGTTAAATCCTTTGCTTTACCAACGGAAAAAAGCGAGATTTTATTGCAATTTATTGAAGAAGCAATGAACATAAAAACCGTTCTAAATATAGAGAAATATGTAGTCAATCAAAATGAATTAACGTATATGTTTGAGTTGGAACAATTGTTAAAGCAAGCAAATTTAATGGACTATATTACGTTTGATTTTACGATTACAAGCCATATGAATTATTACACGGGTATGCTGTTTGAAGTATTTGCAGTAGGCAGTGGCTTCCCGCTTGGCAATGGTGGACGCTACGATGGACTTTTAGCGCATTTTGGATCAGAGGTTGGTGCGACAGGCTTTGGTTTACGTGTTGACCGCTTATTAGAGGTTGTGCCTGCAAGCGATGCGACATTCACAACAACTTTGCTGTTATTTGAGTCAGCTTTGTATCATGAGGCGTTGCAATACGCAGCAGATTTACGTGCAGATGGTCGTCGTGTGACAATGCAAGCGATTGAAAGTTTAATAGACATTGCTGCATATCAGAAGGAATTTAATGAGGTTGTTTATGTGCAAGAGGAGGGGCAGCGATGACAGAGCTAACAATTGCGATGCCGAAAGGACGTATTTTTACGGAGGCATGCAAAATATTAGAAAATGCAGGCTTCAGGTTGCCCGATGAAATGGAAGAAACACGCAGGCTGATGATTGAAATTCCAGAGGAAAATATTCGCTTTATTTTAGCGAAGCCGATGGATGTGCCTGTTTATGTAGAGCATGGTGTTGCAGATATAGGCATTGCAGGAAAAGATGTTTTATTAGAGCAACAACGCACGGTGCATGAGCTGCTTGATTTAAAAATCAGCGCCTGCTATATTGCCTCGGCAGGGTTGCCTGATACAACGATGAATGAAGTAGCACCTCGCATAGCAACAAAGTATCCGCATATTGCGACGAAGTATTATAAGGAAATTGGTGAGCAGGTTGAAATTATCGAATTAAATGGTTCGATTGAGCTGGCACCGATGATTGGATTAGCGGATCGCATCGTTGATATTGTATCAACAGGACGCACATTAAAAGAAAACGGGCTTGTGGAATATGAGCATATCGCGGATGTGTCATCACGTTTAATCGCAAATCCTGTAAGTTATCGTTTGAAAAGCGCACGCATTCAAGAATTAGTAAGTCGTTTAAGAAAATGCGTTGACTAGGAAGAAGGGCTAATATATGCAAATTACAACATTAACAAACAATATTTCATTAAAGCGCCCATTAGAGGGGGGCAATGAACAGCAACTAGCTGTCGTGCGTGAGGTGCTTGCAAACGTCAAGGCACAAGGCGATATGGCCATTCGTACATATAGCGAAAAATGGGATGGTGTCACCTTGACTGATTTCCGTGTTTTGCAGGAAGAAATAGAGGAAGCCGTTGCTAACTTTGACCAAGTGTTGTTGCAGGATTTAACGGAAGCAGCAGCAAATATTCGCCTTTATCATGAACAGCAACATCGCACAGGTTATAAGTTACCTTTAGCAGATGGCTCCTATTTAGCACAGCGCATTATCCCGTTAGATGCAGTAGGACTATATGTGCCAGGAGGGTCAGCGGCATACCCATCATCGGTCTTAATGAATGTTATTCCAGCACAGGTTGCGGGAGTAAAGCGCATCGTTATTACATCCCCTGCTAGTAAAAATGGCAAATTGCCAGACGCAGTGCTTGTTGCAGCACATATTTTAGGGGTAACGGAAATATATAAAATTGGTGGTGCGCAGGCGATTGCTGCATTAGCTTATGGTACTGAAACAATTGCCCCTGTTGATAAAATTACAGGGCCAGGCAATATTTATGTGGCATTAGCAAAGCGTGAAGTGTTTGGCGAAGTGGCAATCGATATGATTGCAGGACCAAGTGAGATTGCGATTTTAGCAGATGAAACAGCCTATGCAGATGAAGTGGCGGCTGACTTATTATCACAAGCAGAGCATGATGCGTTAGCATGTGCAATTTTAATTACAACATGTGAATCGCTTGCTGAGGAAGTTGCGGAGGAAGTGGAGCGTCAGCTTGCAATATTACCAAGAGAAGCGATTGCACGACAAGCGATTGAGCGCTTCGGTCAAATTTATCTAGCCGAAACAATGGAAATGGCGATTGCCGCAGTGAATTCTTTAGCACCTGAGCATTTAGAAATTATAACGGTCGATGCAGAGGCAGATGCACAAAAAATTACGCATGCGGGTGCTATTTTTATCGGGCGTTACAGCTCAGAGCCTGTCGGTGATTATTTTGCAGGGACAAATCATGTCTTGCCAACAAATAGCACAGCCCGCTTTGCGAGCGGCTTGAATGTAGATGATTTTATTAAGCGCACAAGCGTTGTTTATTATAGTGAGAAAACATGGCAGCAAAACATGCCAAAAATTGCGCGTTTAGCAAGATTAGAAGGCTTAGAAGGACATGCTAGAGCAGTTGAGGCGCGCGGCTGGAAAAAAGGAGAGGTATAGATGCGATACGCGAAAATAGAACGCAACACAAATGAAACGAAAATTGCAGTAGAGCTAAATTTGGACGGAGAAGGGCAGGCACAAATTGAGACAGGCGTACCTTTTATGGACCATATGCTCGACTTATTTATAAAGCATGGTTTATTTGACGGTAAAATTATCGCAGATGGCGATACGCATATTGATGCACATCATACGACAGAGGATATTGGTATCGTTTTAGGGCAAGTAGTGCGTGAGGCATTAGGCGATAAAAAAGGCATTAGGCGCTATGGCAATGCTTTTGTACCAATGGATGATGCGTTGGCGCAAGTTGTCATCGATTGCTCAAACCGCCCGCATTTAGAATATCGCGTCACGCCAACATTAACAGAAAAAGTAGGCACATTTGATACGGAGCTAGTACATGAATTTTTATGGAAGTTTGCATTAGAGGCGCGTATGAATATCCATGTCATCGTGCCGTATGGACATAATACACATCATATTATCGAGGCGATTTTCAAGGCATTAGCGAGAGCGCTTGATGATGCAGTGCAAATTGACCCACGCGTAAAAGGTGTGCCGTCAACGAAGGGGCTGTTAACGTGAAAATAGGTATCATTGATTATGGCATGGGCAACTTATTTAGCGTGGAGCAAGCGTTAAAGCGTTTAGACACGGAGGTTGTTGTCACAGCAGAGCGAGAGCAGCTAAATGCAATGGATGCCCTTATTTTACCAGGGGTTGGTGCATTTCCAGATGCGATGAAGCGGCTGCATGACGCAGGGCTTGCTTCATATATTCAGTCAACAACAAAGCCGCTACTTGGCATTTGCCTTGGTATGCAGCTTTTATTTGAAGAAAGCGATGAAGTGACCTATACAAAGGGACTTGGCATTTTTTCGGGACGCATTACAAAGTTTACGAATATACCACGCATTCCACATATGGGCTGGAATAATTTGCAGTTTGCACAAATACCAACTTGGTTACTAGCATTACAGGATGAGCGCTTCGTTTATTTTGTGCATTCCTTTTTTGCAAGCGACTTAAAGCGGGAGGAGCTTGTCGCATTTGCAGATTATGAAGGTGTGCAAGTACCAGGAATTGTAGCGAAAAATAATTTTACAGGTATGCAATTCCACCCTGAGAAATCAGGTCAATTTGGCTTATCGTTATTAAAGCAGTGGCTGGAAGGTGTGAAGTAATGTTAACGAAACGTATTATTCCGTGCTTAGACGTTAAGGATGGACGCGTTGTCAAAGGGATTCAGTTTGAGTCATTACGCGATGCGGGTGATCCTGTAGAGCTTGCAACATTTTATGACGAGCAAGGTGCCGATGAGCTTGTTTTTTTAGATATTTCAGCCTCTGTGGAAGGGCGTGCAACGATGGAGGATGTTGTCCGTCAAACAGCAGCGACGTTAGCGATTCCGTTTACAGTTGGCGGTGGCATTCGCACATTGGACGATATGAAGCGCATATTGAGAGCAGGTGCGGATAAAGTATCGATTAATACTTCCGCATTGGAGCGACCGAAGCTAATTCAAGAAGGTGCTGATTATTTCGGCTCACAATGTATCGTTGTGGCGATTGATGCCCATTTTTGTGAGGAGGATGGCACATGGATGGTCTATACGCATGGGGGTCGCAATAAAACAGCTTGGCAAGCAATTGACTGGGCACAGGAGGCAGTACGTTTAGGTGCTGGTGAAATTTTATTAACGAGCATGGATCGAGATGGGGAAAAATCAGGCTTTGATGTTGCCTTAACAAAGGCGATTCGCGATGCGGTAACAGTGCCTGTTATTGCAAGTGGAGGAGCAGGGAATGCTGAGCATTTTGCCGAGGTGTTACAAGACGCAGATGCTGCACTAGCTGCTTCCATTTTCCACTATAAAGAAACGAGCGTAACAGCGATTAAAGCGTATTTACGTGATAAAGGAGTTTGTGTGCGATGATAGATGTGAAATTTAATGAACAAGGTTTAATAACGGCTGTTGTGCAAGATGCAAAAACGAAGGAAGTATTGACAGTTGCTTATATGAATGAGGAATCTTTAGCGAAAACAATGGAAACAAATGAAACATGGTTCTTTTCACGCTCTCGTAATGAATTATGGCATAAAGGGGCAACGAGCGGTAACACACAGCAAGTCGTTGCCATTACGACAGACTGCGACCGCGATGCTTTAGTTGTCGAAGTATTGCCAGCAGGTCCAGCATGCCATAACGGTACAACCTCTTGCTTTACAGAGCAGCTTGTACGCAATGAGGATGTTGGCTCTGTCAGCATTCTATCGAAATTAAGCGAGTTAATTAAAGAGCGAGAGCAACAAATGCCAGAAGGCGCCTATACAACGTATTTATTCGATAAAGGCATCGATAAAATCGGTAAAAAAATCGGTGAGGAAGCGATGGAAGTCGTCATCGGTGCAAAAAATCGTGATGCGGAGGAAGTAAAATGGGAAGCAGCCGATTTAATGTATCATTTGCTCGTTTTATTACAGGAGCAAAAGGTCGACATTTACGAAGTATTAAAGGTGTTAGAGGAAAGGCATCAGAAAAAATAAGCTATAGGAAAGGTGTGTTGTTACATGCTTTTCCTATAGTTTTTTATATATTAATTTAAAATTAAAGTGTGTTGAGGAATTTTTTAAGTATGTTCGCATGACTAATGCATTGTTTGTGCTATAATAATATGAAGTTATATAGGACTGTCAAATGTATTTAGGCTGTTGGCAAAGGGCGCGTCTGAAAAGTCATTTTGAGACGTGCCCTTTGCGACGAATGCAAATATTTAGTATATAGGTTAAGGCTGTCTAAAAAGATGCTATCTTTTCAGGCAGCCCTCTATTCTTGTTTCGGAGGAAATATTGTTGGAAAATAAAGAACACCAAAAAGAAAAGATTGTCTCCTTTTTACCGACAGGTGATTATTATTACGAGAAAGCAATAAAGGCACTTGAAAAGGAGCAAATTGATAAAGCTTATAAATATTTAAAGCGCGCAGAAGAATTAAGTCCAGATGATGTAAGAGTGCTAACACAGTATGGACTATTAGAAATAGAGGCTCAAAACTATGAGCATGCATATGAATTGATTCATACGGCATATAGCTTAGAGCCAAGCAATTCAGAAATTGTTTTTTTGCTAGCGGATGTTTCAGGCTGTTTAGGCTTAATGCGCGATGCTAAAAAATATGCGGAGCAATATTTAGCGCAGGAGCCAGATGGTATATATGCGCTTGATGCATATGAAATTTTAGATTTCGTAGAATATGAGGAAAACATTGCAGAGGATGTCGATGAGCAGGATGCGGAAAAATTAATCGGGCAGGAGAAGGCACGCCGCTTTATGGAGCAGGGGGATTTTCAAAAAGCGATTGAGGTGCTAGAGCAGTTAATCGAAAAATTTCCTGATGCATGGCCAGCTTATAATAATTTATCGCTTGCTTACTTTTATATTGGTGAAGCGGAGCAGGCACACGCCTTATTAAAGCATGTTTTGCGAGAAAATCATGGCAACCTCCATGCGCTTTGTAATTTAGCTGTTTTTGCTTATTACGAGCGACAAGAGGAGGAGCTTAAAGGGCTGATGGCATTATTGAAAAAAATCCAGCCTTATGAGTGGGAAAATCGCTATAAGCTTGGCGCTACGTTAGCGTTAATTGGCGAGTATGAAACGGCTTATAAATGGCTACGTTCCATGCATAAACGAGGATATGAAGGCGATCCAGGCTTTTATTATTGGCTAGCACAGTCTGCGTATTTTTCGAAGCAGGAGGATATAGCAAAAGCTGCATGGCAAGCATTGCTTGCTTTAGACCCTTCAAAGGAAGGGCTGGAGCCGTGGCATACGCAATCGCTTGCTACAGAGGAGCATTCATTAGAAAAAAATCGTGAATTAATTATTGAGAAAATTAATAGTAGTTACACATCAGACCGTTTATTTGGCTTTTTTATGCTAAAACATTCACCACATAAGCAGGAAATTGTTGCACACCCTAAATGGATTGATATTGAGCAATATAATGAAGTAGAAAAGCTTTGCTTAGCTTACGCACTTGGGCATGAATTTCAAATGGAAACAGCATCTGAAAAGAGCTTTGTTCGTTTTCTACAAGTAGCTGAAAAATTGTTTGCTGTACATGGTGACCTAAGCTTTACAGCGGCTTCAGCATTACAGCTATGGTTTTCCATTGGAGAAATTGCTTTACGTGCAAATTATGCCTTTAAAAATCCTGTGGCGATTGCAGCAGCGATTGATTATATGCTGCAATCGGCACTTGGCGAAAATATAACAAAAAAGCAATGTGCTGAAAATTATTGTGTAGGTGTAGCAACATTAACGAAGTATATGAATGAGTTATTAACATTCGTACCAACAAAGGCTGAATAGGCATTTTATTTGAAACTAGCTTTTGAATTGTATACGATGAGGGCAGTGTAGTTGAGCTTTAAGGAGGATTTTTTATGACAGAGGAAAAAATTTACGATGTAGTAATTATTGGTGCTGGTCCAGCAGGTATGACAGCTGCGGTTTATGCATCTCGTGCCAATTTAGCTACGCTGATGATTGAGCGCGGTATTCCAGGCGGTCAAATGGCAAATACAGAAGAGGTTGAAAACTATCCAGGCTTTGATCATATTTTAGGCCCAGAATTATCGACAAAAATGTTTGAGCATGCCAAAAAATTCGGTGCTGAATACGCTTATGGTGATGTATCAGAAATCATTGACGGAGAACAATATAAAACGATTGTTTCTGGTAAAAAAGAATATAAAACACGCGCCATTATTATTTCAACAGGTGCAGAATATAAAAAGATGGGTGTGCCTGGCGAACAAGAGCTTGGCGGTCGCGGTGTAAGCTATTGTGCGGTATGTGATGGAGCATTCTTTAAACAAAAGAATTTAATCGTTGTCGGTGGAGGAGACTCTGCTGTTGAAGAAGGCGTCTATTTAACGCGCTTTGCAGATAAAGTAACGATTGTTCACCGTCGCGATAAACTACGTGCACAAAAAATTCTTCAAGATCGCGCATTTGCCAATGAAAAAGTAGATTTCATTTGGAATGCAACAGTAAAAGAAGTGAATGAAGAGAATGGTAAAGTAGGTAGTGTAACATTAATATCTACAGTTGATGGCACGGAAACAGAAGTAAAAACAGACGGTGTATTCGTTTATGTAGGAATGGTTCCACTAACTGCACCTTTTGCACATTTAAATATTTTAAACGAAGCAGGCTATGTTGTAACGAATGAAAAGATGGAGACAGCTGTACCAGGTATTTTTGCAGCTGGAGATGTGCGTGATAAAATGCTACGTCAAATCGTAACAGCGACTGGTGATGGCAGTATTGCTGCACAATCCGCACAGCATTTTGTTGAAGAATTAAAGGAAAAGCATAATCTTTAATTGAACTTTAATAATGCTGTAACTTTCTTGCAACAATAAAAGGGTATACTAAATGTATTAGTGAATCTCCCTTTTTGAAATTTTTTAGGTTGTTTCTGCTTATTTGCAGAAGCAACCTCTTTTTTGTGCTTAAAATGTCGCAAGCAATGTATAATGAAAAATAGCAATTCAATTAGAGGTGAGAAATATGCAAAGAATCGCCAATTTATTAGCAATACAGGATGGAAAAATATTATTATTACAAAAGCCGAGGCGCGGTTGGTATGTAGCACCAGGTGGAAAAATGGAGAGCGGTGAATCCATTTATGATGCAGCAATTCGCGAATTTCAAGAAGAGACAAATACAACGCCGCAAAATGTTCATTTAAAAGGTGTTTATACGATGGTTATTAAGCGAGACCAAGAAATCGTCAATGAGTGGATGCTTTATACATTTGTCGCACATGGTATTGCAGGTGTTCCTTATAAGGAAACAAAGGAAGGTGTGCTCGGTTGGTTTGATATTGAGCAATTACATCATTTACCAATGGCTGAAGGGGATCGAACAAATTTATTGTTTGTTGCATCACAACAAGGGATGCAATATGGTACTTTTGAATATACAGAGCAATTTGAGCTTTTAAAAGAAACAATACAAAATTCACAGGAATAATAAGTGAAGGGAGAACTATCGATTATGGAAAACCAAGTATATGCACAAGAGCTAGTAATTATTTCAGGAATGTCAGGTGCTGGAAAGACGGTGGCAGTGCAAAGCTTTGAGGATTTAGGTTTTTATTGTGTCGATAATATCCCGCCAGAGCTACTTACGACATTTTTAGCCTTAATGCGTGATTCAGAGCGAAAAATTTCACGCATTGCTGTTGTGATGGACTTGCGCGGACATCAATTTTTTGAGTCGGTACCAGAGGTGTTAAAGGAGCTGGCAAATCAAGAGGAGACTCAAGGCAATATTTTATTTTTAGATGCTGATGATGAAACCTTAGTGAGACGCTATAAAGAAACACGTCGCTCACACCCTTTAGCGCCAGCAGGCTTATTGCTAGACGGCATTAAATTAGAGCGCCAATTGCTTGCGGAAATTAAAAGCCAGGCAAAAACCGTTATTAATACATCCAAGCTGAAGCCTAGAGAGCTACGCGAAATGATTACGAGCAAATTTGCACATTCAAATAAGCCAATTTTTTCAGTGAACGTTATGTCCTTTGGCTTTAAGCACGGTATGCCAATCGATGCAGATTTAGTATTTGATGTACGCTTTTTGAAAAATCCATATTATGTGGAGGAGCTACGTCAAAAGACAGGCTTGCAAACAGAAGTTTCCTCTTACGTTTTAGCAACAGAGGAGACACAGCAGTTAATTGCTAAACTAACAGATTTACTTCAATTTATGGTGCCTCTTTATAAAAAAGAGGGGAAATCACAGCTCGTCATAGCCTTTGGTTGTACAGGTGGGCAGCATCGCTCTGTGACATTAGCTGAATATTTCGGAAAGCTGCTTAGCCAAATAGAGCATACTGTCGTGACACATCGAGATATTAAACATAGAAAGGCTTGATGAGATGGAAAAACACAATAAAAAAATCGTAGTCATCGGTGGGGGCACAGGGCTTTCTACCGTTATACGAGGGCTAAAAAAGAAGCCCTTCGATATCACGGCTATCGTAACGGTAGCCGATGATGGCGGGTCTTCAGGGCGCCTTCGCGATGATTACGATATTCCGCCACCAGGCGATATACGTAATGTCATTGCTGCACTTTCTGATGTGGAGCCGCTCGTTGAACAAATGTTTCAATATCGTTTCGCTCATTCGGAGGATTTAAGTGGACATTCATTAGGGAATTTAATGCTAACAGCATTGACGGATATTACAGGTGACTTTAGCCATGCTATCGCAGAAATGAGCAAAGTATTAAATGTACATGGCAAAGTATTACCTGCTTCTAATAAAAAAATAACATTGCATGCCGAGCTAGTAGATGGAACATATATTGAAGGCGAATCGCGCATTCCACATGCAGAGGCAGCAGTAAAGCGCGTATTTTTATCGCCCCAAGATGTAACACCATTGCCAGCAGCAATTCGTGCGATACATAGTGCAGACTATATTTTAATTGGCCCAGGAAGCTTATATACGAGCATTATCCCGAATTTGTTAGTAGAAGAATTAGGCACCGCCGTTATTCGCTCAAAGGCGGAGAAAATATATATTTGCAATTTGATGACGCAAAAGGGTGAAACGCTAAATTATAGTGCAGCAGACCATATTGAAGCGATCCATGCACACATGAAAGCACCATTTATTCAAAAAGCACTTGTTAATAATTTTGCGATGCCACAAGAAGTGATTGATAGTTATCAGGCTGAATGTGCAGAGCCTGTGGAAGTAGATGTGGAACGCATTGAGCAAATGGGTATTGAAGTGATTCAAAAGGAAATCGCCCGCATTAAAAATAATACGGTGCGCCATCATGCAACGAATGTAGCGCAATGGCTAGAAGAATACAGCGAACAAAAACAAAGAAAAAAGAAAATGTAGTTTGGCTATAAAAGTACGAACCGCAACGAAGAAAGGGGGAACTACCGATGTCGTTTGCATCAGAAACAAAAAAAGAGCTAACACAGGTCGAGGCTGATGATGAGAGCTTAAAGGCGGAGGTTTCTGCATTAATTCGCATGAATGGCTCTTTATCATTTACAAATCGTCAGCTTAGCTTAGATATTCAAACGGAAAATGCAGCAATTGCCAGACGACTTTATACAATCGTCAAAAAGCTTTACCCATATAATGTTGAACTACTTGTGCGTAAAAAGATGCGCTTAAAGAAAAATAATGTATATATTTGTCGTGTACGTGAAGGTGCACGTGAATTGTTAACAGATTTGCAAATTATTTCAGATGAATTTCAATTTAATCATGACATCTCTGAATCCCTTGTACAAAAAAATAGCCATAAAAGAGCCTATTTACGTGGAGCCTTTTTAGCAGGGGGCTCTGTCAATAATCCAGAAACATCGTCCTATCATTTAGAAATTTATTCGTTATATAAAGAGCATGGTGAAGCACTCGCCAGCTTGATGAATACATTCCAGCTAAATGCCAAAACGATTGAACGGAAAAAAGGCTTTGTGACGTATTTAAAAGAAGCGGAGAAAATTTCAGATTTTTTAAGCTTAGTAGGAGCACATCAAGCAATGCTAAAATTTGAAGATGTGCGCATTGTGAGAGATATGAGGAACAGTGTAAACCGCATTGTAAACTGTGAAACGGCGAATTTGAATAAAACGATTGGAGCAGCGTTGCGCCAAGTTGAAAATATACGCTATATTGATAATGCTATCGGATTGGACCAGCTACCCGAAAAGCTGCGCGAAATTGCACGCCTACGTGTAGAATATCAAGATGTAACATTGAAGGAGCTTGGTGAAATGGTATCAACAGGCGTTGTCAGCAAATCGGGTGTTAACCATCGCCTGCGCAAAATTGATGAAATTGCTGAAGCACTTCGTCGTGGTGAAAAAATATAAAATAATTGTGAAAACGAATACATTGTCCTTTTTCTATTAATTCGGTAAGATAAAGCTAGATAGATGAACGGTATAGGAAAGGGAGAAACGTAGATGATTGAAAACCAAGTAGAAGTTAAATTGAAATCAGGATTGCAGGCGAGACAGGCGGCGCTTTTTGTACAGCAAGCAAATCGCTATAAATCCGATATTTTTTTACAAAAGGATAATAAAAAAGTAAATGCAAAATCCATTATGGGCGTCATGAGCTTAGCGATTGCTAGAGGCACACAGCTGACTTTAATTGCTGCTGGCGACGATGCTGAAAAAGCCGTTGCTACATTGACGCAATTTATTGAACAGGAAGACTAAGAGGGAAAAGCGATGTATCAATGCAGAGAAGCCTCACGCGAAGAAATTCAATTTGTTGAGGATGAATTAGCAAAATATAAAATTTTTTGAAAAAATAAAATAGCTGCCAGAAAAGTCATAGCTTTTCTGGCAGCTTTCTTTAATTAAAACCGATGTAAGTTTAAAGAGAGGTGGATAAGGCTCCATCGGTACAGTGTGATTTCGCCTTTATCCATGGACTCCCTCTTATGAGTCAATTAGGCTGCTAAAACTAATTGCTCATAAATCAGGTCTTGCTATACAAAATATTATATTGAAACAGTAAAATGGCGCCCTCGGAGGGAATGAATTAACCCCTCGTAGGACTTGATATAATAATGTTTTGTCTTTTATTTGTGTAAAATTTGTGTAAAATATTTTATTTTACGAACAAGAATAGACAACGTTTGAAATTTTATCAGATTTTTTATTAATAGTCTAGTCTATTATTGATATAAATTTAATACAATACTTTCATCTTTTTCTTTAAGCTCTTTTAATACGTGTGTATACGTATTGTAAGTTGTTGTAATGTCAGCGTGTCCTAAGCGTTCTGACACATATTGTATAGTTGTGCCTGCATAAAGTAAAGACGATGCGTGTGTATGCCTTAAAGCGTGAATAGTGACTACATCAAATTCTAAAGTCTCTAAAATATTTTTTAAAACTTTATTAACAGCGTTATTAGTTACGACCAACTTCTTACTAAAAGCGGAATAAAATATTAGATTATGGGGGCGTTCCGGCAGTACCTTTATTAACTCTTTAAATATATTCATTATCTCAGGGGCAACTGTAATAACACGTGGTTTGCTATCAGCTTTCAATTCCCCGAATTCATTTACATCGTCTTTTTTATATTTCCATGTTTTATTTATATCTAATGTATTATTATTAAAATTAAAATCATCATCAGTTAAACCTACTAATTCACCATATCTTGCTCCTGTTACTAAAGCTAGTAAAAGCATATAACCTGATAAGTTTTTTGGATTTAGTTGTTCAATCAAATTAAAGTACAATACTTTACCTTCCTCAAAATTCAAATATTTATCTGTTTCTTTTTTTGCTTTAACAGTATGGTACAACTCAATTTTTTGTGTAAAATCATGCAATATTAAACCTTCAAGAACTGCATCTTTAACGCAAGCCCGCACATGCGTATTAAATTTCCTTACCGTTTCTTTTGATTTACCTTGTCCGTATTGATTTATAAATGCTTGATATTCTTGTCGAGTAATTTTTTGGATAGGTCTATCTGCGAAGTGCTCTTTTATTGAATTCTTAGAATTAATATAACGATTATACGTTGTGTAATGTCTATTCTTTTTAAATGTTTCGATCCAGTTAGTAAAGTATTCTACAAATGATTGGTTTTTAACTATTACAGATGCACCTTTTCTTAAACTTCTTTCAACTTCTTCTGCTGCCGCTTTCGCTTCACCTTTTGTTCTGAACCCGCTTTTACGAATAGGTTTAAGTTTACCATCAACCATATTACTAATGGTATATTGCCATGTAGAGCCGCGTTTTTGATAACTTGCCATTATAGTATCTCCTTTCGTATATAAGAAAAGACCAAGCGAATGAGCAAGGTCTTTCTTTTTTTAATTAATAAGCGCTTGTTAATTAATCAACATTGACGATGTACAAAATTACTTTTCCGTGTATGCATAAGTTTTCATCAGTGTTTTTAAATACATAATCGTGAAACTTTGGATTGTTCGAATTTGATTTAAAAATCAACTCGTTATCATCTCGATAAAAAGTTTTGACCGAATAGTCGTAGTTATGACTGTACACTACAATGTCACCGTCTTTTATGTCCTCCACAGTTTGAGGAAGAACGGCTATTAATGAATTATGCGGGAATAAATTATTCATGCTGTCACCATTTACTCGCATGAAGTATACATTTTTGTTACCTGCATACTTGCCTAATAATTCATCAGCTATAGCGATTGTATCGTAGTTTGTTATACTATCAATTTCGATTGGTAAGCCTGCTGAAACCGAAAAAGGAATGTATCGGTAATAATTACGTTTACTTATATCATACACAACTCCATTTTCTTTTATGGCCATTTCATCAGATATAAATTGTAAACTGTCTGTCGTAATTCCAAGACCCCTACATATCTTCATTACGTTATCTATAGAAGCTTTACCAACTCCACGTTCTAATATTGATTGCAATGTTGTTGGCGGTATACCAATATGCTTTGCAAACTTTGTTCTACTATCCCACTTTTCATCAATCATATTTTTTATATATTCTGTTCTGCTCAATTACTTTCACCTCCTTATACTAATATTATATACGAAATTTCGTAATTATACAAGGTCCTTTTACTCATTTTCGTTTAATTTTAACGAAAAAACGTTTTTTTGCATTGACTTAAAACTCAATTACGTTTAATATTCGTATTAACACAACGCAATTGCGTTTTCGGAAGGAGTGAAATCGTATGAATAAAAAATTCCCGAACTTAGAAGCCGAACTGGCAAGAAAAGGAATTCAGCGTAAAGACATTGCAGAAAAAATAGGCGTTCGTGTTGCTACAGTTTCGGACAAATTGAACGGTAAATACCCGTTCACCTTAGATGAAGCTACTGCAATAAAAAATATTTTCTTTCCTAATTTATCTATGGATTATTTATTTTCGGAAGTTGCTAATATGGCAGTTTAATAATTTTCAAAGCGCTGTGATACCGAGCTAAATACGGTATACATTCGGACTTATAGCTTATATAACGGTAGCAACGTTAATGAATAAATAGAGAGGTGAAATTGCATGCAGGCTTTACAAGTAAATTTAACTGTTAGTATTCCTGAACACCTTGTACTTGTCGAAAAAATAGAGTATGAACAAATGCAAAAAGAACAACTATTAGGGCGAGCGTGGACAATGGATGATTTAGAAGAACGTACAGGTAGAGGTCAATTGTGGCTTAAATCAAATTTATTGTATGTACCAAAATTCAAAGAACAATTGAAAGATATAGTTCATTATCCAAATGTACAAGGAGAAAAATGGGCGTTTAAAGCAAATGAAATGGCGCAATTTTTGAATGATAATTTTCATCTTATATACGGAGGTACAAAATGAATACAACAAACAAGCAATGGTTACAAATGACTGTGGAGGACAAGCAAACGGCGTTAAGAAAGGTGGCTAAACAATGAGTTTGAAACGATGGTTATCGTATCCATTACGCAAGCGACTGGCAAGCGTAAGTAACGCAATTAATGCGACAAAGGAGGAAGTTATCAAATGGTATTAAAACCTACACTAACTGTGGATGGCAAGGAATACGAGGTGTTTAGTTTAACATTTCGTGATGGAGTAGCAGATTCAGTAACTATTTTCGACAAAAGTCAAAATTGCATTACTTACCGTAATGAAAAACTTACAAGTTCCTATATAGAAGAAAATCTAAAATTAGACTTTTCAAAAGCTCTTAGATTCATAGGAGTTAAAGAAAAGATTGCTAGTGAACGAGAAAAATTGATTGCACATCTTGATGAAATGCATGAGCGAGAAAATCAAGAATTAATTGAACTAGCAATAGATGCAATGGAAGGCAATGCAGAAGAACCGTTTGCATTAAATCTAGTAGACAAGCAACGAGATTACAAGTTTAAACAGCAACGTTTAATGGGATTGCTCGATGCTATCGAGGAAGTCAAAGCCTATACGGAAGGATATTACGCTTATGGAAATGATGCAGAAGTTGAAGCGTAATAACGTAATCAAGCAATTAAACAAGCTTGGTATTCATGAAATCGAAGGACGGTCCTTAGATGATGTTATGTATTCAGACTTGCTTAAAAAGCTTGTTAAAGCTCGCTTGAAAGGTGGTGAGAGTAAATGATGAACGAATTAAAAAATTACCGTAAGCATGATGCGAAATTATCAGCAGACGAGTTGAACCGTAAGTTTAAAACGTGGTATCACAAAACATTTAATCGTCCGCAAAAGTCACGTCATAATCGTACAAAGTGAGGTTGTAAATAATGAAACGTTACAAATTAGTTCCTGCAAATAAAGGATTTTGGGGTAGATTTGCAGCACGAATGATGTTTCAACGTGATAACTTGCGTATAGAAAACAAACGATTACGTGATGCACTTGAACAAATAGCGAATTCTGATGGGTGGACTTTAGAACCGTATCCACTATGTACAGCAGAGCAGGCTCATGAAAGATGTATTGAAGCCGCTACTAAGGCATTGGGAGTTGATAACGATGGATATTGAGCACCCTGACATAACTCATGTTAACCGTACAGGCTATACAAGGGAACAATGGAGAGCCATCCACAGAAATGAAGTGGATAACGAACACGACAAATCTGAATGGGATGACCATGAGGATGAATA
Organism: Metasolibacillus sp.; assembly: GCF_025291715.1. Lineage (GTDB taxonomy): Bacteria > Bacillota > Bacilli > Bacillales_A > Planococcaceae > Metasolibacillus > Metasolibacillus louembei. Next base: position 8,924 of record NZ_JAMBIZ010000014.1, on the reverse strand, counting down.
AAAACTCGCTAACTATTGCAGTAGTTAACGAGCGCAAAACAAAATACTACAGTGCTATTGTAGCACACAAAGGAGAATATCTTAAATGACAAAGTTTAAAATCGGAGAAAAGGTTAGGCTTTTGAATGGTGGTAATGTTTATCCGTTACTTGGTTTTGAAAACGGACAAACCTACACAGTTGTTGGATATACATCAGATACTTTTGGTAGAGATACAAGAAAACGTATTAAACTCGAACGAAATAGAGCTTATGGATATGCTCTCCCTTGTGATTTAGAGTTAGTCGAATCAAAAATAACTAAAAATCAACGTATCACAGCATTAGAAAATGAAGTTAAGCGTTTAGACAAATTTAGCGAGGGCTTAAGAGGCGAGTTAACAGGTGCGTTAAAGAGAATTGAATTACTTGAAGCACAGCTTGTTGAAAAGGTAGCAGTTGTCGAAAAATCAGCAAATAAGCAGCGTGCCGAAATGATTAAAAAGGCTAAAGAGTTTGTTAAAAAATATCAAGCTGTACGTGCAGGCGATGAATCTCATAGAGAGGGAAACAAGACTTGTCAACAATACTATTATGAAACTGAATTTATTGTAAAGGGCAATAAAGTAACAGCTTTAATTCGTTGGGTATCATGTGGCAAGACAGTGCAGAAAAAGGTACGACATGTCGGGCGCGCTCGTTGTACACCTACTGACGTATTTAATGAGTGGATTGGCAAAGCCATCGCATTAGGACGAGCATTAGATTTAGATGTAAGCGAATTTGAACAGGCGGTACAGCCTATAGTGGCGGTAGGTCAATTGATTGAAGTTTGTTTTTTAGATAATAAGCCAGCTGGACGTTTCTTAGCTGTTAGTGGAATTGATACAAATGGATATCCTACTCATGATAATGGTACGTATACGAGCCATTATAAAATCATCAACGACACAGACGCTCAATATTTAAGCGAGGTGGTTGAATAATGGCAACACTCTACGAATTACAAGGAGCGTTATTGCAAATCCAACGCATGATTGAGGACGGTAACGAAGGCTTAGAAGATACACTCGAATCAATTGAACTTGCGACAGCGGACAAGCTGGAAGGCTATGCAATGGTGATTAAAAATGTCGAATCTGACATTGAAGGTTTGAAGGCTGAGGGAAAGCGTTTGGCTGAGCGCCGTAAGGCAATGGAGAGCAACGTCAAGCGCATGAAAGACAGTATGTATGAAGCATTGCTAACTGTGGAAGGCAATCGCTTAAAAACGGATAAATTTACATTCAGCTTGCGTAAATCAACATCGGTGCAAATTGTTGATGAATCGCTTATTCCACAGCAATTTATTCAAACTGAAACAAAAATCAGTAAAACAGAGCTATCAAAAGCACTTAAAAATGGTGAATCAATTGCAGGTGCTAGCTTAGTAGAAAATCAATCATTAAGTATTCGATAGGAGGTAAATAATGGGCTTACTAGGTATTCTATTAATCGTGTTTATTTTATTAAAAGCATTTAGTGTCATTGATTGGTCATGGTGGTTGGTGTTCATTCCTGCATACATCATAGGTGCAATCGTGATTGTTCAAATTTTATTATTTGTTGTCATTGGTACAAAAACTCGTAAAGAGTTTAATAAATTCAAATGGTAGGAGGTAACCCAATGAACGAAGTAATTACAATTCCAGTTAGTCGTTTTAAGTCATTGGACAATATTATTGCTGAGATAAATAAATCTGTGGACGGCAAAACAGTAAAGGGAATATTCCTCAATCGCACATCGCTGTTAAAAGGTGAAATCGAAATTATTACTAGCCCTCCACAGATTGTAGAAGTGGAAAAGGTAGTCGAAAAAGAAGTAATTAAAGAAGTGCCTTTAAAAGTTATCAATCAAGTTAAAAAACAACGTGGCGCTACTTCACAATATAGAGGTGTTGCGAAAAAGGGAAATCATTACTATGCCATGATACAGGTTAATGGCAAAAAGCATTGGTGTGGGTCTTACTTACACGAATCAGCAGCAGCTGAAGCATACGACAAAAAAGCTTATGAGCTGTTAGGCGATAAGGCAATTTTAAACTTTCCCGAAAACTATGAAAAGGCGGCTAAATAATGGCTAAAGAAATAAATGAGGAGTGTGGAAGGCTTGCAAATTACAAGCGCTAGCGAAATGAAAAAAGAAGAAAATTTTTGCCAACTACTATACGCAGAACCAGGCGGGGGAAAAACATCTACAATGCAATATTTAGAGGGTAAAACATTGTTGTTGGATATTGACCATACTAGCCGTGTTTTAGCTGGTAAAGAAAATATTGATATTGCAAAGATTGATACAGACAACCCAGAAGCGAGCATTAAAGAGTTTTATGTTTATGCCAAAAAAAATATTGCAAACTATGAAAATATCGTAATTGATAATCTATCACACTATCAAAAATTGTGGCTGATGGAAAAGGCAAAAAACACTAAAAGTGGTCAGCCTGAACTAAAAGACTATGGTATTTTTGACAATCATTTAATCGGCATTGTCGAAGCCTTCAAGGGGCTTGGGGTTAATGTGATATTTACAGCTTGGGAAACAACAAGACAAATTACGCTTGAAAGTGGACAGCTGTACAATCAATTTTTGCCCGACATTCGCGAAAAAGTAGTTAATCACATCATGGGCATTATCCCTATCGTTGGACGATTAGTACGCAATCCACAAACAAAAGTACGTGGCTTTATATTAAGTAAATCAGATGGCACGTTTGCTAAAAATCAATTAGACAATCGTGAATTTTGTTTGCAAAATGAAATTTTTACAATTGGCGATGTAGTGCCATCCACAGAGGAGGAAAATAAATAATGTCATTCTTTAAATTAGATGTAAATAACGTATCAAGTAGCTTTGAATTAGTAGCGGAAGGGAAATACGAAGCGAGTATTGTAAATGCTGAACCTGGTAAAACGCAAGCTGGAAAGGACAAGCTTTCCGTAGACTTTGAAATTCGAAGCGATGTTAACCAACCACATCAAGGCGCTAAAATTTTATATAATACGTTCACATTTGAGCATGAAGTATCAGTTAAAATCGTAAACTCGTTAATTGCTGCTTGTGGGTTCCCACACGGACACCCATTCACTTCACCGCAAGACATGGCTAATCAATTGATTGGGAAATATTTAGAAATCAATGTGAAACACGAAAAAAATACGAAAGACGGTCAAGAACGAATTTTTGCTAAAGCAAAATATTATGACGTATCGAAAGTAAATCCACCACAACAGGCAGGGGCGCCAATTACAGTCGGCGATGATGCGTTACCATTCTAAAACTAAATAGAGGGCTCTTTTTCGGGGCTCTCTTTTCTTATACCCAAATTCGGTTATGGAGGGCTGAAAATGGCTAAAAACGATGCATATAGCAACGAAAAATTACAAAAAATTAAGGCGCAATTTCCGAATGAATTGACGTTTAAAACTTATTTGGAATTATCCAATTTCGGATTGAGCGACAAGGATATTAAACGCATGTATAAAATCAGTACAAACGTTTTTCAGTTTTTTAAAAGTAATCATATGAAGGTATTGGGAGGGAAAATATAGTGGATATTCAAAGCGAAATTAATAGCAATCATGTGCTTAGTCAAGTGCAAGAATTATTGATTAATCAAACTGAAAAAGGTATTGAAAAATATGGTCGAACAGTGCGGCCGAGTGAGCTATCAACAGCCGAATGGCTGGACCATGCAAGTGAGGAAATCATTGATTTATTGGTTTATTTGCAAGTGTTAAAAATAAAAACAGGTACTAATTATCTTAGCTCTTTACTAGCAGAAAATAAGCAACTATGTAAGGTGCTTGGAGATATTCGGAAAGTCTGTTTAGATGCGAAGGAAAGCTATGTAGAAGAAAGTGTAATTGACAGCATTTTAGAAATCATATCTATGGCAGGTGGGGAATCAAATGAATGAAAAAGTGAAGGTTAGTCGTGAGGTTGCGAAAGCGATTGAATATGTAAAAGAAAATTATAAGTTTGAAAGTTCGTTGCGAGTGCATTTAAGCGAAAATTGGCATTCTAGTCATTTGCGATGTTTAAAAGAACTTTCGACAGAAGCTTTTGTTTCATTGTTACTAAATGGTTACGAAATCGAAGAAACGCCGGAAGAAAAATTGTTAGCAACTTATCAACGTCAACGAACTTGGCAAGAAACGAATGACCCGTATGACAGACGAGCGCATACAGCATACGGAAATGCGATTGTATATACATTAGATACACTAGGTATAAAAATCAAAGGCATCAACGAATGAAGGTGAGAAAGTGAAAACACCAATTAATTTTAATGAAATACCATCGGAATTACGAATGCTGCCCCAATGGATATTGTGGAAGGCGGAGAAAAAAGGCGGGCGCTATACAAAAATACCATATCAAGTTGATGGAAATGAAGCTCGTTCCAATGATCGCCGCACATGGTCTACATTTGCAACAGCGGCGAAGTTTTATACAGAAACGGACGCTGACGGCATAGGCTTTGTATTTAGCCGACAAGACAACTACATCGGCATTGATATTGATAAATGTGTGACGTATGCGAGTGATGATAAAGACAAAGTAAACCCAATTATTAATGATTTTGCACAAGAGGTCATTAACGCGTTGGACAGTTATACAGAGTTTAGCGTATCAGGTACAGGCATTCACATAATCATCAAGGGTAGCCTTCCACAGTCTGTAGTGGGAACTGGACGTAAAAGTACAAAGCATGGCTTAGAAATTTACCAATATGGCCGTTACTTTACGATGACTGGTAATCGTGAAAATTCAAACGAAATTTATGACCGAACGGACGAGTTGGCAGAGATTTTCGAAAAGTATTTTGACGATTCGGACGTACAAGGTCGTGTGAATTTAGCAGAGTTCGAAAAAGATGAAATTAAGCTGTCAAACGAAGCACTTTGGGAAAGAATGTTCCGTTCGAAAAGCGGCGATGAAATACGGTCATTGTACAACGGAAATTTAATAAACGATGACCATTCATCTAGTGATATGGCACTATGTAACCATTTGGCTTTTTGGACTGGAAAAAGCGCTTCAAGAATGGATTCAATGTTTCGTGAATCAAGTCTTATGCGTGATAAATGGGACAGAATTCACTTTTCCGATACAGGGGAAACATACGGCGAAAGAACGATTGCTACAGCTATTTCTTCTACCACTACAACAGTGTTAGACCATCAAAACGACAGTGAATTTTCATTTGCCGTCCACAGTGATGATGTAGAGGAAGTAGACAAGCCAGCTAAAAAATTTAAGCTAACTGATTTAGGTAACGCCGAGCGAATTGCATACGAATATGGTCATGTTATCCGCCATGTAAATACGGTCGGGTGGTACATTTGGAACGGCAAGCATTGGGAGATTGATACTAAAGGAAAATTACAGCGATTAGTCGCAAAGGTAGTGCGTAAATTAGGTAAATCAGAAGATGAAAACGAGCAAAAATGGGCGCGCCATTGCGAAAAACATAATGTGCGCGAAGCTGCTATTAAAGATTTACGTGTTTTAGTGCCGGCGGACCGCGAAGAATTTGACCGACATAAATATTTGCTAAATGTCGAAAATGGGGTTGTGGATTTAAAAACAGGAAAATTACAGCCACATGACCGAGAGTTGAAACTTACAAAAATAACAAATATCTATTATGACGAAAATGCAAAATGTCCGAATTGGTTAGCATTTTTAGACCAAATATTTTTAGGTGACAAAGACTTACAAGAATATATGCAACGTTTAATTGGTTACTCGCTAACAGGCGATATCAGCGAACAAATCATGATGTTTTTGGTTGGCGGCGGCTCAAATGGTAAATCTACTTTTATCAACACTATTAAGGACCTCGTAGGCGAATATGGTAAGCAAGCTAAATCAGATACGTTTATCAAGAAAAAAGAAACAGGCGCTAACAATGATATTGCTAGATTAGTAGGAGCACGCTTTGTATCTGCGATTGAATCAGAGGAAGGGGAAAAGCTTTCCGAATCATTTGTAAAGCAAATTACAGGTGGTGAGCCTGTCCTAGCTCGCTTCTTGCGTCAAGAGTATTTCGAGTACATTCCAGAATTTAAAGTATTCTTTACCACTAATCATAAGCCGATTATTGGTGGCTTAGATGAAGGGATATGGCGCCGAGTTAAATTGATTCCATTTGATTTAAACTTGCCAGCACACAAACGCGATAAAAAGCTACCCGAAAAATTATCGCTTGAAATGAGCGGAATACTCAACTGGGCGATTGAGGGCTGTTTAAAGTGGCAGAAGGACGGATTAAAAGAACCGTTGGTTGTTACAAAAGCAACAGGTCTATACAAAGAGGATATGGATATATTAGACCCTTTCCTTGTCGAATGTTGTTATGTGGATAAGGAAAATGAATCAATCAAAATTGAAGCGCAAGAGCTTTATAAAACGTATGACAGTTTTTGTTACACGGCGAAGGAACGTGTTGTTGGAAACAGAAGTTTTTACCGAATGTTGGAAACTAAAGGATTCAAAAAAGAACGTGGTGCAAAAAACAAAAATTTCTTTTTAGGAATAACTTTACAGGAAAGAGCGTCTAAATGGGTTACGGAAGAATCATCAAAAACAGCGAAAAGTAACTTTAAGCTAGTTTAAGTAACCCTTTAAATTCTTTAAGTAACCCGCAGAAAATCAGTAATATCAATACTTTGTAGTTATTTTGTTACTTTGGTTACTTAAATATATATAAAATAAAAAAATAAAATATATATAAAGATACTACTATAAGGGCGTAATGCGATTTCCGAGTAACCTTTTTAACCCGAAACGCTTAAAGTCTTGTGGCTGTAAGTGTAAAGTGGGTTACGGAAAAGTAACCCGGGTTAATTAAGGGGCATAAAAACGACATATTCAAAAAATTAAGTAACCCGTAAATTGTAAGGAAGTGGAAAGCGGTGGTTTTATATATTTTAGCTCAAATTTGGAAATTTGGTGGCGTGATTGAACGTGATGAAAGTGACGGTCAACTCGAATTAAAAAACCATCAAAAAATACCGTCAGAAGTTTTAAAAGCAGCCGAGCCTATTTTTGATGAAATAGATGCCTACCTCAAATCTGTGGAGGGCATGAACGCAACAGACATGACAGCATGGAAAATGATAGTTGCTTTGGCTGGTTGGCAACGTAATGAATCTATTGGCAATTTTTTAAACAGTGATGAAGTAGCTTTAAATCTATTTATGGACTATCAAGCTAAGTTAGCTGTGAACGGTTGGGGAGAGCTATACGAGGATTGGCGAAAATATGAAAATGCCGAAACGGAACAGCTCAAAAAACAAATCTATGAACGTGCTATTTTACATGCACGTCAAAATAAGTGATTTAAGCGTGTTTTTAGGCGTTTTAGATTAAAGGTGATAAATAATACTACTTTGATATTAAAACGCCTTACAGAAAGCGCTAGATAGGTAAAAATGATATGTTAGGGGGTTTTTATAGTGAGGGAAATTAAATTTCGTGCTTGGTGCAATGTTGAAAATAAAATGTATTGGGTAGGCGAAGAAGAATTAATTCATTTTTATTTTGATAGTAACAGTATTGTAGCAGATAAATTAATTCCTGATGATTCGGTTGAGGGGTTTTATGCTGAAAAGTTAGAACATCTGCAATATATGCAATACACAGGCTTAAAGGACAAGAACGGCGAGAAAATCTATGAGGGGGATATCTTGAAATTCGAACATAAAGAGGGCTACGCTAATGAACTGCAAGTAGTCACAATGGATGAATGGTGTTGGGGAACGGATGAGTACGCTTTTTACGAAATAGTAGAGCGTAAGTATGTTTTTGAAGTCATCGGCAATATTTACGAAAATCCTGAATTGCTAGGTGATACAAAATGATTCATTACCGCTTTGCTGACAAAGAAATTGACGCACTGTTAAAACACTTAACCATCATCATGGACACTAGGGAAAAATCATCTATGCACATCATCGAATATTTCAAGCAAAAGGATATTCCGATGAAATTGCAAAAACTTGATACAGGTGATTATAGCTTTATGATTCCGTCCAATGAGGACACGCAAAAACTAGGGATAACACGTGATTTATATTTCAATTCTTACGTTGAGCGTAAAAATTCCGTTGACGAAATATGCGGTAACTTGCAAAAAGATACTCAACAAGCATTTATCAATGAGTTGATTCGCTCACAAGGTAGCAAATTCGTTATCTTTGTGGAGGACCCGCATTTTGACCGTAATTTAGCACAAGGGAATTACCGTAGTCGATACGACCCAAAGGCTTTACGAGGGCGATTAGATAGCCTGCAAGCGAAATATAATTTCGAAATTCGTCCAGTCGAAAAGGACATGATGGGACATGTTATTTTACACAGGTTTTTATATCAAGCAAGGTATTACCTAAAAAATGGGGTGTTCTAATGCTCAATAAACATGGTATTCCAATTTGTAATATTGGTAATAAGCGTAAAAAACCAAAAGAAAAATTAAATACAAGAACATTCCTCACAACTGTGGAGGGCGTAGAGGTCACGGCTGTGATTCCTGACTTCTCGCCTATCTGTCAGTTGCTAGTTAAAGAGGGTTGGAAAGAAATTGATAACTAAGTATTTGAACCATTAAGCGTAGCAAAAAAGAGGTGATATTCATGATTAAACAAAGTTATGACGATGGCAAAAAGCATGTACATGTGTTGTCGTTCGGCGGAGGTACACAATCTACAGCATTGTTGCTAATGGCTTTAAAAGGCGAGATAAACGGTGTCATTCCAGACTACATCATTTTTTCTGATACAGGTTGGGAACCACGCAGTATTTATAATTGGGTGGACAAAGTTAATAGCTATATTAAACAAAAATATGGGCGTGAAATCATTTTCACTAACGGAGGAAATATTCGTGAGGATTTTATA
>NZ_JAMBIZ010000013.1 GCF_025291715.1 Metasolibacillus sp. | reverse complement strand
GATCACTTCCTCTTCTGGTGCCATATCTAAAAAATATTTAAAGGACATATCGAATTTTGAACGTTCGATAAGGTCGGCATCCGACAGGTCATGAATCGCTTTTAACAGTAAATATTTAAACATGCGAATCGGTGGAATCGCGTTACGGCCATTAACTAAACAGTATTTCGATTTTAGTTCGTCTAGAATAAATGAGAAATCCACAAGTTCATTGATTTGGCGAAGCATATTGTCCTTTGGAATAATTAAATCGTACAACGCCATGTACGGGCTTAAATTGAATGTTTCCTGTTTAGAAATCATGGTCGCACCACCTTTTATTAGTCCTTTAATTATACAGGAAATTTGTGAGATTATACGAGAGGAAAACCCTTCTAGTGATGAAAGTGGTCCCAGTTGATTGGAATGGAGGCGGCGACTTCTGCGGGAACAGCACGAGCGGAAGCACCCGGACTGAGCAAAGCGAGGGAGAAGGCTGGAGCCGTGCCCGCGAAACGCGTCCGCCGCAATGGAAATCAACGGCATCGAAGAAAAAGAGAGTACAGGAACGAATATTCGTTCCTGTACTCTCTCACTTGTGCCTGAGGGACTTTTTCAGTGCCCTCGAAATTATCTGGGCGCTTTTTTTATTATTAAAAAAATCAACATAATTCTGAAACCTTTTCGTAGGCTTCTCCGTAAAAAAGCTATAGCAAAATAAAGGGAGGCACATATATGAGTACAAAGCGTACATTACTAACAATTGCTTTAGGGCTTTTTGCGATATTCGCCATCATCGCTGCTTTTACAACATGGTATACAGTAGATGAGTCTGAGCAAGCGGTTGTTGTGACTTTTGGTAAGTCAGGAGAAACGATTACAGAGTCGGGGCTGCATTTTAAGCTACCATGGCCGATGCAAAAAGTAGAAGTTTTATCGAAGGAAACATTTAGTTTAGAATTTGGCTATAAAGAGCGTTCTCAAGGGGATATGGAGCTATATCCATCCGAAACAAAAATGATTACAGGGGATGAGTTTTTCGTTTTAACAGATTTAGTTGTGCAATGGAAAATTACTGATCCAAAAAAGTATTTATTTAATTCAGAGGAGCCAAAGGAGCTATTACATAGTGCGACATCTAGCGCCATTCGTTCCATTATCGGAAACTCTAAAATTGATGCCGCTTTAACGGATGGAAAATCAGAAATTGAATCGAAAACACGTGAGCTATTATCACAATTAATGGAAAAGTACGATGTTGGGATTAGTATATTAGGTGTTAAGCTGCAGGATGTGGAATTACCAAATGAAGAAGTGCGTGCAGCATTTACAGCAGTGACGGATGCACGCGAAACGAAATCGACGAAAATTAACCAAGCAGATAAATATAGAAACCAACGAATCAGTGAAGTGCAAGGGGAAATCGCTGCTATTAAATCTAAGGCTGAGGGACAAAAGGTTGCACGTATTGAGCAGGCGGTAGGAGATGTCGCTGTATTTAAACAGCTTTACAATGAATATAAAGGGAATCAAGCGATTACACGTGAGCGACTTGTATTAGAAACGCTAGAAACGGTATTGCCACAAGCGCAAATTTATATTATGAACGATGATGAAGGTAGTACGATGAAATATTTACCAATCCAGCCAGCTACACCAAAGCCGAAAGAGGAAGGGAGCGATAGTCAATGAGTAACAATAACAACGACGGAGATTTAGAGAAGTTCTTAAAAAAGTTATTGAGTGATAAAACGAAGAAGAAGGGTAAAGTCGTAGACGCAGCAGACGCTGAGCCGAGCACGATTAAAAAAGAAAAGCAGCCTAAAAATATGCGTAAATGGGTTACTTCTGCCTTTATTATCACAGCTATTTTCGCCATTGGTATTATCGCTTTTGCCAATCTTTATATCGTAAAGGAAAATGAATATAAGATTGTACGCCAATTTGGTGAAGTAGTGAAATATGAGCGCGAGCCTGGGCTGCATATGAAAATACCATTTATTCAAAGTGTGACGACATTACCGAAAAATTTAATGACATATGATATGATGCAGGAAGAAATTAATACGAAGGATAAAAAGCGTATTATTATCGATAATTATGCAGTATGGCGTGTAGTAGATCCAAAGGCGTTGATTTCAAACGCAGGGACGTTACCAAATGCAGAGCGTCGTATGAGTGAATTTATTTATTCAGTTATTCGCACAGAGCTTGGTAAATTAGATTACGGTCAAATTATTAATGATACAGATTCGTCACGCGGTGATATTAATGAAAGCGTTACGCTAAAAGTAAATGAGCTATTAGCCAACGATAACTATGGCATTGAAGTAGTTGATGTACGTATTCGTCGTACAGATTTACCGCCAGAAAATGAGCAAGCAATTTTTACACGTATGATTTCAGAGCGTGAAAAAACAGCACAAACGTATTTATCTGAAGGGGATGCTGCGAAGCGTGAAAAGGAAGCAGCAACAGATCAAGAGGTGCAAACATTGCTAGCAAAGGCAAATAGTGAAGCTGCTGTGACGATTGCCCAAGGGGAAGCTGAGGCGGCAAAAATTTATAACGAAGCCTTTGCACAAGATCCTGAATTTTACTCGCTTTATCGTACGCTAGAATCATATAAGAAGACGATCGGTGATGATACAGTCATTATTTTACCATCAGACTCTCCTTATGCTAGAATACTATCTGGCTACTTAGAATAAATAAATTGACAGGCTATTTGGAAAATGGGCGAATGTCCCATTATTCAAATAGCCTTTGCTGTTTTAAGTGTGTAACCCCTTTGAAATAAGGCTTTTAAAAATCGATGATAATTTATCCATTTTTTTAAAAAGGGTGGTCAGACAAGAATATTATAATATAATAGGTTTATGATTATTTAGACTTGTTGATTGATAGGTTATTTGATTTATATATAATGCTTTTTAATGATTCTAAAGGATTATTCAGGAGGGAAAGATATGATTTTATTAGATCCATTATATATTTCACCAATGCTGGAGCAGGCGTTACTTAAAACGACGACACCGATGTATGACATTGATTAAAAGTGCTTTATCAACGGGTCACAAGAGGGGGTAAATTGGCCACAAGACCAGTTTATTGTAATAAATTCAGAGCATGCAATTAAAGTTTTAACAGAGCAATTTCCACATTTAAATGCGGTGCAATGGACAAATTTATTTAAAAATAAAGCCGCATTGCGCAAGCATTTAGCAACGTATTTTCCTAATTTCTATTTTCAAGAAAGCACATTACACGATTTAAGCAAGATTGATAAAGCATCTATACCTTACCCAATTATTTTAAAGCCAGCTATCGGTTATTCAAGCGTAGGTGTTCAAAAAATTAAAGATGCCGAGCAATTTACAGAAGTCGTCCAGCAATTAATTGCGAATGATGGGCTTGCTACTTCATATTCAGAGGACATTTTAAACTTCCAAACATTTATTTTAGAAACATACATAGAAGGACAGGAATTGGCGGTAGATGCGTATTTTAACGCAGAAGGTCAACCAATTATTTTAAATTTATTTGCACGCATGTTCCGAGATGAGGAGGATATGAGTGACCGTATTTATTATACGAGCAAGCACGTGTTGACAGAATATTTGCCTGTTATCGAGGCGTATTTACGTGAATTAGGTCAGTCGCTACAAATAAATAATTACCCATTCCATATCGAGCTGCGCATGGATGCACAAGGGTCTGTAATTCCAATTGAAGTAAATCCTTTACGTTTTGCAGGCGTAGGCACAACAGAGCTCGGTGTGCATGCATATCAAATCAATCCATACGAATATGCTTTGCGGCAATGGGAACCGGATTGGGCACAGAAAATTGCAGCAATGGATGACCGCATTTATAGCTTCACCTGTGCAGAGTTTGATAGCCATTTAACGTTTGCTGATATTGAGCAAATTGACCATGAGCAGATTAAAGCACAGTTTGACCATCTATTAGAATATCGCGTATTGCCCTTTGACTATGGAACAGCCTTTGCAGTTATCTTTTTTGTCAGCGATTCATTTAGTCAAAATGAACGTGTTTTAGCAATGGATTTCATGTCATTCATTACAACGAAACAGCAAACGCTTAGCTATTAACTATTTTACATATATGTAAAACGAAAATATTAATGAGCATTGCGACGGAGCTAAATGAAATGATTGGTCATTTAAAAGCGCAAATTGAGCGCTTTAAAGTTTAAAGCAAAGGAGCTTGCCCGAAAAAATTCGGACAGCTCTTTTTAGGTTGGTTGGGCGAAAAATCAGTTCCGCCTGGCGAATCGCAACTTTTGCACTATAACCTAAAATTGTCATATTAGGAGAAAGAAGTTCCTTTTCACTTTTCTATTTCTTGTTATAATAGAGTATGCAATTTCATAGAGAGGTGAATGGTATGAGCAAGCGAATTCAAAATTTGCTAGTCGCATTTATTATTGCAACGTCAGTAACGGCACTTTTTCAGTCAAGCCATTTTGAATGGATGAAAATGAGCCTATTTCATATACCCGTATTGTTTATTGTCATATTTATACTTGGTGTTATTATTGCTGAGGATGTACGTAGCGCCTTTAAAAAGGTACTGTGGTTTGAAAAGCGCAAAGATCCGCGTCCAATTTGGCAAGTTGGTGTTGGCATGATTTTTTATTTTGCACAAGTCGGCTTTGTGGAAGTGTTTATGAGAAGCCTAATGCCATACCAGCTCGGTGGGATGCCGTTATATTTAATTATTAGCTTTTTAAATGCCTTTTTATTAACAATTATTTTTGAGGAAATCTTCTATAAAAAAAATCAACATGCAGGAGAGCAATATAAGTTTAAGAAATTGAAATAGCGTATTAGGTGCTTTGCCAAACTTTTTAGGAAAGTTTATGCAAAAGCGCCTTTTTTGGTGGAAAAAAACTTGATTTCACGCTAAAGTTAAGAGGAGAGTAGTTCGAACGCATGTTTTGACTTTAGAACGAAAAAAGGAGCGTACCCAATGGCGAAGGAAAAATTATTATTACTTGATGGCAATAGCCTAGCATACCGTGCATTTTTTGCATTGCCACCATTAACGAACGATAGCGGAATTCATACGAATGCGACATATGGCTTTACGACAATGCTGCAAAAAATTTTAGAAGAGGAGCAGCCAACGCAAATGCTTGTCGCGTTTGATGCGGGGAAAACGACGTTCCGTCATGAATCTTATGGCGAATATAAAGGTGGACGTCAAAAAACACCACCTGAGCTATCTGAGCAATTTCCTTATATTCGCAAGCTAATTGATGCGTACAATATTAAACGCTATGAGCTTGATTTATATGAGGCAGACGATATTATTGGCACATTGGCGAAGCAAGCTGAAACGAACGGCATCGATGTCATTATTGTGTCAGGCGATAAAGACTTAACACAGCTTGCGACTGACAATGTAACCGTGTATATTACACGCAAAGGAATAACGGATATTGAAAAATATACACCAGCGCATATCGAGGAAAAATACGGGCTCACACCTGCGCAAATTATCGATATGAAGGGGCTAATGGGTGATGCATCAGATAATATTCCAGGCGTTCCAGGGGTCGGGGAAAAAACGGCAATTAAGCTGTTAAAGGAATACGGCTCAGTGGAAGCATTGTACGAGGCAATTGATGGTATGAAAGCTTCAAAGATGAAGGAAAAGCTTGTAGAAAATGAGGAAAGCGCTCATTTATCGAAAAAGCTTGCCACGATTTTTACAGAAGCACCGATTGACATAACGCTTGATGATTTGGCCTATGCTGGACCAAACGAGGATGCGCTGCTTGAAGTGTGGCGTGAGCTAGGCTTTAAATCATTAATCGAAAAAAGCGATATGCAAAGCGCAGTACAGGAGCAGGAGGAGATTCAGCTAAGCATTGTAGATCATGTGACAGCTGCGATGTTAAAAGAGACGATGGCGCTGCATGTGGAGCTAGAAAATGAGCACTATCATAGCTGCGATATGCTTGGCCTTGCGCTAACAGATGGAACAGATGCAAAATATATATCTGTGGACAAAGCTTTACAGAGTGATGAATTGAAAGCTTGGCTAGAGGATGCCTCCAAGAAAAAATATGTTGTGGATAGCAAAGCGGCACAGGCGATGCTTGCGCGACATGGCATTAAGCTAGAGGGAGTAGCATTTGACTTGCTTTTAGCTTCGTATATCGTTAACCCAGCCATTTCGGGTGATGATGTGGCGACACTTGCGAAGGAGTTTGGCTATACAAATGTGCAAGCAAACGAAGTCATTTATGGCAAAGGCGCAAAATGGTCAGTGCCAGAAGAGGCTGTGTTAGCGGACCATGTGAGTCGCAAAGCAATTGCTTTATGGCATTTACAGCCTGTCGTTGAGAAAAAATTAAAAGAAAATGAGCAATACGATTTATATAATGATTTAGAATTGCC
The DNA here is from genome assembly GCF_025291715.1 of Metasolibacillus sp. Lineage (GTDB taxonomy): Bacteria > Bacillota > Bacilli > Bacillales_A > Planococcaceae > Metasolibacillus > Metasolibacillus louembei. The sequence goes on along the minus strand of NZ_JAMBIZ010000013.1, from coordinate 83,376 downwards.
GCTTGCAAAAATTTTAGGAGATATGGAAATCGAAGGAATCTCAGTAAACGTTGAAACATTAAAGCAAATGGGACAGGCGTTGCTAGAGAAGATTGCGGTTATTGAACAAACAATTTATGAGCAGGCTGGTGAGGAATTTAATATTAATTCACCGAAGCAACTAGGTGTCATTTTATTCGATAAGCTAGGGCTACCTGTTTTGAAGAAAACGAAAACAGGCTATTCAACAGCGGCGGATGTGCTTGAAAAGCTACAATCTGAGCATGATATTGTCAAGCATATTTTAGATTACCGTCAATTAGCAAAGCTACAATCAACATATATCGAAGGCTTGACAAAAGAGATACATGCGGACGATGGCAAAGTGCATACGCGCTTCCAGCAGGCATTGACAGCAACAGGACGTTTAAGCTCGACAGACCCGAACCTGCAAAATATTCCGATTCGTTTGGAGGAAGGACGTAAAATTCGCCAAGCATTTGTGCCATCAAAAGAGGGCTGGGTGCTATTTGCGGCGGACTATTCACAAATCGAGCTACGCGTTTTAGCACATATGTGTCAGGACCCTACGCTTGTCGAGGCATTTAAAGAAGGTATGGATATTCATACACGTACAGCGATGGATGTGTTTGGTGTGACAAATCCAGATGAGGTAACAGCGAATATGCGCCGAACAGCAAAGGCGGTAAACTTCGGTATTATTTATGGGATTAGCGATTATGGCTTGTCACAAAACTTAGATATTACACGTAAGAAAGCAGCGCAGTTTATTGAAAACTATTTGCAAAGCTTCCCTGGGGTAAAGGGCTATATGGAAAGTATCGTGGCAGACGCGAAGCGCGAAGGCTTTGTGACAACGATTTTAAATCGCCGTCGCTATTTACCTGAAATTAATAGCTCCAACTTCAATTTGCGCAGCTTTGCTGAGCGGACTGCGATGAATACACCGATTCAAGGAAGCGCAGCAGACATTATTAAAAAAGCGATGATTAATATGGATGCCCGCTTGAAAAAAGAAGGCTTACAGGCAAAGCTATTATTACAAGTACATGATGAACTAATTTTTGAAGCACCAGTTGAAGAAATAGAAATTTTAGAGCGTATCGTACCAGAAGTGATGGAGTCGGCGATTGAGCTAGCTGTCCCATTAAAAGTAGATTATTCACATGGCTACTCTTGGTATGACGCAAAGTAAGGAGTGATTTTATGCCTGAATTACCGGAGGTTGAGGGTGTCGTCAACGATTTGAAGCCGCTCGTTGAAGGTAAAATAATTCAATCTGTGACATTATCGGATACAGTTTACACATCACATGCAGCAGGTAAGCAAACGATTGTCAAAGGTGGAGCGCTTGAATGGTTTGAGACGAGCGTTCAACAAATGACCATTGCAGCAATTGAACGTCGTGCAAAATATATTTTTATCCACTTACAAAAAGACGAGGAGCCATTTGTGCTCGTCAACCATTTAGGGATGACAGGTGCATGGTTTGTCGTGCAAAATGTGGCAGAAATTGCAGAGGAAAAATTCCGTAAGCATATTCATGCAACCTTTGCTTTAGCAAGCGGCGAGCTGCTCGTCTATAGCGATATTCGCCGCTTCGGAGAGCTACGCTTTTTACGCACGATTGAGGAGCATGCACCATTAACGAAAATGGCACCAGAGCCGTTTGATGATTATGCATGTGAATTTTTCCTTGCGCAATGTGCAAAGCCAAAATATGAAAATAAAACAATTAAAGAAGTCATTATGGACGGTCAGGTCATTTCAGGCTGTGGCAATATTTATGCGACAGAAGCATTGTTTGCAACAAAGCTGCGACCGACGAAAAAGGTGAAGGCCATTCCGAAAGCAAAGAAAGTGGAGCTGTTCCAAGCGATTGTCAATGTTTTACGAGAAAGCATTGACAATGGCGGCTCAACAATCTCTGATTACCGCACTGTCAACGGTGGGGCAGGCTCGATGCAAAATCGTTTAAAAATGTATAGTCATAAAAGCTGTCCGAGCTGTCAAACGGCAACACTATCCGTTGTCATTGCTGGGCGTACATCGACATATTGCCCAAGCTGTCAAAAATAGTAGGCAAAGGAGAATGATGTGACGCATTATAGAGAAAGGCTAGAGCAGCAGCAAATTTGGGTGTACACCTTTGCGCTATTGCTAGGAGCGGTAGTCGGTATAGCAAATGAGCATATTGCCTTTTATTTTACGGGGATGATTACACCGTTGATTGCTATTTTACTCTATAGCATGCTTGCGCAAATTCCATTTTTCAAGCTACGTGAGGCGCTAGCTAACCGTAAATTTATTGCCGCATTAGTTATCGGTAATTTTTTAGCTGTGCCGCTCATCGTTTACGTATTGATTGCGCTGTTTCCACAGTCCACGCCAATTTTAGTAGGCGTATGCCTAGTATTGCTAACACCATGCATTGATTATGTTATTGTTTTCACACAGCTAGGAAAGGGTAATGAGAAGTTAATGCTCGCTTCGACGCCTATTTTATTTATTGTACAGCTTATAGGAGAGCTGATTTACATAAAGCTAGTACCTAAATGGTTGCTAAAGGATAAAGGGGAGATTAGATGATTATCGGATTAACAGGCAGTATTGCGAGCGGTAAAAGCACCGTTGCACAAATGCTACAGGGCTATCAGCTTCCAATTGTTGATGCAGATATTGTAGCAAGACAGGTAGTAGAGCCTGGGACGCAGACATTGCAGCAAATCGCTGAAGCCTTTGGACAAGAGGTGATGAAAGAGGATGGCACAATGGATCGTGAAAAGGTTGGCGCCATTATTTTTCATGAGCCCGCCCAGCGCAAAGTGTTAAATGATATTATCCACCCTGCGATTCGGGCAGAAATGCTACGTCAACGCGATGAGCTTGTACAAAATGGTGCAGCACATGTGGTAATGGATATTCCGCTGTTATTTGAAAGCAAGCTCCAGCATTTTGTTGATAAAATTTTAGTTGTATCAGTGACAGAGGAAATTCAGCTTGCACGCTTAATGGAGCGCAACCAGCTACCAGAAAGTGAGGCGCGTGCACGCATTGCCTCCCAGCTTCCGATGTCTGTGAAGGAAAAAGGAGCCGATGCAGTCATCTACAATAACACAACAAAGCAATCGACGGCTGAGCAGCTAGAAAAAATTTTGCAGCAATGGGCTGTCATTTGAAATACAAAATAAGAGGATTGTCTCATTGCAGACATTCCTCTTATTTTTTAAAAACCGAAGAACAACAAAATGTTAATTAAGCTACACAAAACAATTATTTTCCCTCGTTCGAATTTTAAAATAGTTAATGATGGGGCTCGACGCTTCATCTCTCGCAGCTGCCAAAGGGCACTGAAAATAAAAAAGGCGGCGAAAGGAGGAATGTAGACAGGTCCAATGAAAAAAATCCAACAAGTAAACAGAGCAAGTACACTTACTGTAGCAAATAATTCAATATAGGAGCTTGTTGTTCTCGGAAAAACAGCTCGCATATCTATATTGCGTTTTTTATAGTATTGAATGGATAAAAAATTAATTGTAAATATAGCGAGCAGGCAAATGGAAAAGAGGAGACTCGCCTTTTTCGATTGAAATAAACTCATGAAAATATAGGAGTACCTCGCACTATCATCTTGATAATAAACATTTTGGTCAACATCATACATGTCCAGTTCAGATATTTGAAATTTCCTTTGCTCCCCATTTTCAACGAAAATAACATCTACAATATGTTGACCAAGCTGACCATCATTTATTGGCGAAAGCCTTTTGATATTGTGGAAGTATTGAATAAATTCTTCATCCTGCCATTTTTGTATAGGCGAATATAACAGGCTAGAGGTCTTTGCTTTAAAGTTTCCTTTTTCCCCATCGAAATACGTATAAAGTGTAGCAGAGCGTGTGTGTGCATTTTGCAGTGAATGCTCAGGGTTTGTTAGCAGTAATAAAATGAAGATACTACAAATGGCTATCATCGTTGCAGGGATTTTCCACTGAAAAGACCTTTTGCTAGGCTGCTGTGCAAGCGATTGCTTTATTTGTGTTTTTAGCTGTTTATTTTCTGGTAAATGATTTAATTGCTGTAGCTGTTGTTTAAGGCGATTCATGCCATTCACCTCCTAATAGTTGTTGAAGCTTTTTCATTGCACCGCGCTGTGTATTGGCAATTTTGGTTGTAGATAAGCCAGTAATCCAGCTCGTTTCCTCAATCGATAGCTCCTCGATTTTGCGAAAAATAATGATTTCTCGCTGCACAGGCTTTAATTGCTGTAATGCCTCATATAGCTCTTTCCGCATTTCATTTCGAGCAAGCCAATCATCCGGTGTATAAGTGAAATCATGCTGCTCATGCTCTTGTGTAAAAGGTAGCCATTGAATTAATGCTTTTTTTCGATAATGGTCGATGACAAGATTGCGTGCAATTTGCCGAATAAATGTTTGAATATGCGCCTCATTACGAAAATTTGCCTTTAATACTCTGACAAACGTTTCCTGTGTCAAATCCTCAGCCAGCTGCGCGTGTGAAACCATCAATCGTATGTATTTGTAGATTGTATGAAAATATTTCTCGTATATCGCTTCGAAATCCAAAATATTCACCTCTCTTACTATAGTAGACGAAGAAACGACAAGAATTTGTAAAAAATCATTAAAAATAAATTTTTTAAATATGTTATACTATTTAGCGAGACGCAATAAAAGGACATTATATTGAAAACGTTTTATATGCTTTCATTTCGCTATTCTAGTTGTCAGAAAATAATGATTTTAAAAAATAACATAAAAAATGTTCAACTTCTCGAATAATGTGTTATACTAATTAACAAATAGATAAGCAAATTACAAGGATAACCTATCAACAGGAGGATTTTTTATATGTCAGTTTCTATCGCAATTAACGGATTTGGTCGTATCGGACGCATGGTGTTTCGCCAAGCAATCGTTCAAGAAGGGTTAAATTTAGTCGCTATTAATGCAAGCTATCCAGCGGAAACATTAGCGCATTTAATTAAGTATGACACAAATCACGGTCCATTCGAAGGTACTGTAGAAACAACAGAAAATGCATTAATTGTTAATGGCAAGCGTGTTGAAATCGTTTCAGAGCGGGACCCGAAATTATTACCATGGAAAGCAATGGGTGTAGATATCGTGATTGAGGCGACAGGTAAATTCAATTCACGCGATAAAGCGGCATTGCATTTAGAAGCAGGTGCTAAAAAGGTTATTTTAACAGCGCCAGGTAAAAACGAGGATATAACCATTGTATTAGGTGTAAATGATGAATTGCTAGATGTTGAAAAGCATGATGTCATTTCGAATGCTTCATGTACAACAAACTGCTTAGCACCTGTTGCCAAAGTGTTAAATGATACATTTGGTATTGAAAACGGCTTAATGACAACGGTTCATGCTTATACGAATGACCAAAATAATTTAGATAATCCACATAAAGATTTACGCCGTGCACGTAACTGTGGTTCATCAATTATTCCTACATCGACAGGTGCAGCGAAAGCGCTGTCATTAGTGTTGCCTGAGCTAAATGGTAAATTACATGGCATGGCATTACGTGTACCAACACCAAACGTTTCTTTAGTGGACTTAGTTGTAGATTTACAAAAAGATGTAACGGTTGAGGAAGTAAATGCGGCATTTAAAGCAGCAGCAGAAGGTTCAATGAAAGGAATTTTAAATATTTCGATGGAGCCATTAGTATCTTCTGACTACAATACGACGACATATTCATCGACAGTAGATGGTTTAACAACGATGGTAATGGGGAATCGTAAAGTAAAGGTGCTTGCTTGGTATGATAATGAATGGGGCTACTCAGCACGCGTTGTCGATTTAACAAAAAAAGTAGCCAATGCATTAGCAATGGTGAACGCATAATATAATGTAGGGGCTACGGAAAAGTGAACTTTTCTTGTAGTCCCTGTTTTAACACTTGCAACTACTAGGAAAACATCTTATAATCACACATGTGTATGCATGATTTGCAAACACATGACTACTTAAAGGGTTAGGACCTCTTTGGACTAACTTTCCCCCGTGGTAGTCAACTTTGCACATTTTAAAATATTATGTCAAAGGGGGAAGCGAACCATGAGAACAATGGGACGTCATGTTATTGCTGAGCTTTGGGATTGCGATTTAGAAAAGTTAAATAATGTTCAATTTATTGAGCAAACTTTTGTTGATGCTGCTTTGCGGTCAGGGGCAGAAGTGCGGGAAGTAACTTTTCATAAATTTGCGCCACAAGGAGTAAGCGGAGTAGTAATTATTTCTGAATCACATTTAACGATACACAGTTTTCCGGAGCATGGCTATGCAAGCATCGATGTGTATACTTGCGGTGATTTAGATCCAACAGTTGCAGCAAATTACATTGCGGAAGCACTCGGCGCCAAAATGCGCGAGGCTGTTGTTGTGCCACGCGGTATGGGACCTGTGATCGTTGGTGCATAGATGAATAAAGTATTGTGAGACAAACATAGGCTATTTGCTAACCGACCTTCGGATGGCAAATAGCTTATTTGTTTTATCATGATTTAGTCGAAAATGTCCACTTCCACAGGTGACAACGTATAATGCTTTTTATTCAGTGGATATCAGGGGTGTTTGAAAACATAAAAATAAGACATAATTAATTTCACAAGCACTGTATACATTTTTGCGTGCTCATTCGTTGTATACGTGTAGGGAGGATATGAAATGAAAAAAGAAGATAAGCTAACTTCCTACTTGTTGCAATTAGGAGAGGAAGTGTACAGGCTTTTATTAGCAAAAGGAGCGAAAAAGCAGGATGCAGAGGATATTATTCAAAATACATTTTACAAAGTGTATACATTGCTAAGTACGTTAAATGAAGGCAATTTACGTCCGTGGTTTTTTCGTGTGGCGTTAAATGAATATATTGATTTAAAGCGTAAAAAAGATGAGCAAACCTTTTCTTTGACGGAAGAAATTTATACGAAGCTACAGCAAGAAAATGATGAATTGGCTGTCATCAATCATAAGGATGAAATTGCCTATTTGTTAAAGGATACGAAACAACAATACCGAGAGATTTTTATTTTGAAATATTATTATGATTTTACGTATGAGGAAATTGCGCAAATACTACATATCCAAACAGATAGCGTCAAGCAAAAATTATATCGGGCTAGAAAAAATATTCAGCGACAGTATGTGGAGGAGTAAAAATGGAACAATCATTACAAAAGGCATTAAGAAAAGCAAAGCGCAAGCACGTCATGATGGTGATTATGGTGTCATTTGTCGTTATGCTCGTGGCATTGCCGATTTTTTATAAGGTTTTTTATACAACGAGCGATTATCTTGCGGCGAAAGGATCGGAGGAGCTACAGGATACGCTATTTTTATGGCATGCCATTACTGAGCCAAATGTTCAAATTGCCTCTCAAATTACCCAATCGTCCATATTTGGTGGCACGGTTGTCACGAATCGCTCTAAAAACATCAACGGCTATGTCGTGCCATGGAGTACATTAACAAGCACATATGGCTGGAAACGTTTTAACATTAATTACGATGAGCTTGAGCCTAATTTTTATTTATCGGACAAATCCTATTATATGTATGATAAGCAAACGAAAAATAAAGTAGCAACTTTTTTTCATCCAGATTTGCAAACATATTTTACGAAAATTCCAAATGATATAGCTGCGGTTAGCTCAATGGAAAACTATGTAGCAGAGATGGCCATTTCCTTTGACCGACCATATACAGTGACGGAAATCAAATCGATGATTCCTGAAAATTTAAATGTCGTATGGCTATATGTGGCATCGGCTGTTCAAAATGAACAAACAGACCCTGCTGGCGTTCCTGTATACGGATTTGGCGCCTATCCTTTATCTGAAAAAGCATACGTCGATTTTATGCAAAATTTAGCGAAATATAATGCGCAGCAAAATGATGAAGTGATTCAAGCATTTTTAAACGACAACAAAAATACGACTTTGACCGATTTACCTGTGCTCGGTGTAATGTTAACAGGTCAGACTAAAAATTTTGCTCAGTTGGAAGGGGCAGCGTTTGTAAAGGCTGCTTCAGCAGGAGCGACAGCACCGCTTGTTCCATATATTGAACCAGAGAAATAGGGATTTTAGAAGTGGAGATATGATAATGAAGAAAAGAAATTTAATAATAACAGCGACGATTTTATATACAGTACTAATCTTATATTTCATGTTTTTAGGCTTTAATCGTTTACAAGGTGGCGATTATGAGGGCTACGTATTTGAGTTTGGTCCAATCGTGGGTCCATTAGGTTTTCCGAGGCTTTCTTTTGGCTGGGTATACGATTTAGGGAATATAGCAGCCTTCATTCCTTTCGGTATTCTGCTACCTTTATTATACCGTTATACGTATAAAAAATTGATAAGCTTGTTTATTGTCTGTATTTTAGTGTTAGAAACATTACAAGCTTTAACACATCTAGGCAGCTTTGATATCAATGATGTTATTTCCAATACGATAGGGGCAACAATTGGCTACGTTGTATATAAAATTGGGTTCACATCAAAGATAACGCCGAAAAAGCTTATCGCCTCATGTATGTCAGCCATTATACTAATCTTTTGTGTAATGCTTGTTTCTGAGGTTATAGAGAAACGTACAAGCTCACTACAGCCTTTGCAAGCTATTGAAGAGGCTACAGGTGTTAAACCTCAAACAAAGCAAATGCCATCTTTCACGATAGATGGTCAGCAAATAGAGCCTCAATCCAATTTATATATGAGCAAGAAAGGCACTAGTCAAATGATTACCTATACGATTGAAGGGAAAGAGGAGTTAGTGCTTTATTTAAATCTCGGTATCCCAGATGATGAGGAATTCCAAGGAAAAGTGACAATAGTTGCGGATGGGGAGGAAAAGTTTAAAAGGGATGAACAATATTTAAAGGAATTTTCTGCAATGGAAAGGGCGTTAGAAGTACCGTTGTTTTTTGAATATGACACATTGACAATTACGATTACAGGTAATATGAAGGTGTGGGATGTTAGCTTTACAGAGCTAAAGCATTGGTGGGAATAAAAAATTTGATGGGCTGTCCGAAAAGGTATTACCTTTTTTGGGCAGCCTTTGCTTATATAAGTCAGACCTCTTATTGTTTTTCTATGTTATAATAGAGTAGCTATTGTGTCGCTATTTTATGCGCACTATTTTTGATATAATAAAATAAGTAATAAATCGAAATGAATCAGGAGAAATTTGTATGAGATGTCCAGCTTGTCAATATAAAGATACACGTGTTGTTGATTCAAGACCTGTAGATGATAATAAAGAAATTAGAAGACGACGTGAATGTGAAAAGTGCTCGTTTCGTTTTACAACGTTTGAAAAAATGGAGGAAACGCCGCTTGTTGTCGTGAAAAAAGAGGGAGCACGTGAGGAGTTTAGCCGCGAAAAGGTATTGCGTGGGCTGATTCGTGCCTGTGAAAAGCGTCCTGTATCGCTAGAGGAGCTAGAGGAGCTTGTTATTGCAATCGAAAAAGATTTGCGACGACTAGGTCAATCTGAGGTTCGCTCAGAAGATGTTGGGGAAATGGTGATGGATCGTTTAATGAAATTGGATGAAGTAGCCTACGTGCGTTTCGCCTCTGTTTATCGCCGTTTTTGCGATGTCGATGCCTTTATCCAAGAATTAAAAGAGCTACAAAACAAGCAAGGAAATGCGCAGTAACACTATGTAAGGAGGGTTCCCATGACCTTTATGAATCAATTACATCCGTATGATATTTGTGAAGTTCAATGCCCTCACGAATTTAATGCTATCAATCAAAAAATATTGCAGCTTTGCTACCAGCCGATTATCGGTGTGGATGCGGTTGCACTTTATTTAAAGCTGTCAGTCGAAGCAGCGAATGAGCATATAGCCTTCCATCATCATTATTTGCTTGATAGCTTAGATTTTTCGATAAAAAAGCTTTTCCAAGCAAGAATTACATTAGAAGCAATTGGCCTGCTACAAACATTTTGCAAAATGGAAGATGATACAACGCATTATATTTATCGTGTCAACCAGCCATTGGAGGCAAAGTCGTTTTTTGCGGACCCCATTTTATCTGTATCATTAATGCGCAAGATTGATAAAAAAGCCTTTGAGCATTTGCGCAACACGCTCGTACCAAAGGAGCAGAAGCTACATAATTATACAGAGGTGACGCGCGGCTTTAATGATGTGTTTTTAAATGTGACGGAAAAAGAATTGCAGCAAATCGAGCAGCTTTATCCAGAGCAAGGCGGCGAAATAGCAACAGCTGGCTACGACTTTGACTATAATTCCTTTGATTTTAAGCTGTTTTTCGACGGTATTAGTCAAGCGCTTATTCCACGCAAGCTTTTTACAGCAGAGGTGAAGCAAGCCATTGCGAAGGTAGCCTTCCTTTATCATTTTTCGCCATTAGACATGCAGCAAATTGTCATGCAGGCATTATCGGATGAGCAAACATTAACAGCTGCCATGATTGAAAAAACAGCGCTAGATCATTATCAGCTAAGTGGTCATCGTCAAAATAATTATCAATTAGTCAAGCGCTATGAGCTTGCACCGAAAGTGGAAAAGCCAGTCCAAAAAGAGAGCGGCAGAGATGCGCATATTCATTATTTGGATACGACCTCACCAATTGAAGTATATGAGGAGGTACAAGGGGCTTCTCCAACAGATACGACGGTTCGGCTGTTCAATGATTTTTTAAATCGAGGCATTTCCTATGGTGTCATTAATACATTAATTCAATATATTGCGATGTCTAATGGACGTCTGGATTATAATGTGAATTTAATGCAGAGCATTATGGATACATGGGTAAGAAGCGGTGCAAAAACAGCTGAGGATGCGATGCGCATTGCTAAAGAGGAGCATCATAAGCGCAACGGTAAAGTGGTACCAACAATTCAAAAAACAGTGCACTCAGTAGCTACAAATATTCCAGAGGCAATGAAGGATTACGAGCTGTCTACACCATATGAATTTTTGAAGCTATTAACTAAGGGCAAGGAGCCATTTAAAAATCAATTAAAAACGGCTGAAAGCTTAATGACGGTTTATGATATCGCACAAGGGGTCACAAATGTTATCGTTGAGCATGTGTGGAAGCTGTCAAATGGCAAGCTACCTGAAAAATTCGTCGAATCGGTTGCTGCTGAAATGCAACAGCAAAATATTCAAACAGCAGAGCAGGCGAAGCAATTTTTAGCACAGCGCAATGCGACACCTTATAAAATTAGTCAAGATGCGCTAGGCGAATTTGCGGCTTCCCCACAAGCGCTTATTTATGACAGGACAACGCCATATGAATTTTTAAAGCAGCTGTATCATGGCAAGGAGCCTGTACGCTTTATTGTCGAGCTAGCGGAGCAGCTTGTTTTAGCGCAAAAAATGCCAATCGGTGTTGTTAATTATTTAATGGAATATGCGATGCGTGAAACAAATGGCAAATTAACGCAAAACTATGTACAAGCCATTGCTAGCAACTGGATGGCACATGATTTAAAAAGTGCAGCAGACGCCATTCATTTAGTGGAGCAGGAGCAGCAAGGCGCTACAAAGCATAAAATTACGATGGACACGCCACTTGCCTTTAAAGCGAAACAGAAGGATTTAACAAATTGGTCACCACGCTATGATGAAACGATTCCTTATGAGTTTTTAAAGGCGCTGAAAAATGGCGAGGAGCCGTTGCCATATATCGTGGAAATGGCTGAAAGCTACGTAACAGCTGGTTTAACGGTAGGTGTGGTTAATGCGATGTTTGAGCATGTCATTACAAAGGCAGGTCGTATGAATAAAAAACATATCGAGGCATTAGCGGCGAATTTGCAAATACAAAATATTGTGCTTGCAAAGGATGCGTTACACTATTTACAGCAGCAAAACCAAAATGCGATAATTACAAATGACAATTTAGCGCAATATTATCCAGCCAACTACGTTTTTGGCAAGGCGGATGATAAGTACGAAAAGCAAGCACCGTATGATTTCATTAAACAGCTTAATAACGGACAAGAGCCGTTCGCGTACACGGTTAAGGCAGCTGAAAATTTAATCACACGCTATGGTATGGTGCCCGCTGTCGTTAATTTTTTACTGGAGTATGTGCTACAAAAAACGGATGGTGCATTGCCAGAGAAATATATTAACAGCGTGGCGGATTCATGGCGTCGCCAGCAAATTCAAACGGTGGAGCAGGCACAAAGCTATGTGAAGGGTGCTGAACAAAAGGCACTAGCAAGCAAAGGAAAGAAAGTTGAAGTTATTCCTGAATGGTTTAACAAGCCAAAGGAGGAGCCTGTCAAGGAAGAACCAGCAGAGGTAGTAGATATAGATGCAGAATACAATAAATTATTGCAGCAATTTCGCAATTATGATGGGAAGGTGAAGAGCGATGGAACCGATTAAAGAATCATTAAAGCGTGTGGTCAACGTCCCATCTTTTCAAGAGCGCTATGAGGCGATGCGAAAGTCGATTTTACAGCATGAAAAAATTCAACAATTTTTAAAGGAAAACGAAGAAGCAATTGATGCACAAATGATTGAGCACAGCCTGCTAAAGCTAAATGAATATATTAGCCAATCAACGGATTGCTGTAAATGTGGCACGACAGCGCAATGCACTAACTATTTGCAAGGCTTTATTCCAAAACTATTAATAACGAACGGACGCATCGATATTACGTATGAGCGCTGTGAGCAAAAAATCCTCGAGGATGAGCGCCGAGAAATTGCCTCAATGGTATCATCAATGCATATGCCCAAAGAGGTATTACAGGCGACATTCGAGGATATTACGATCGCTGGTAACAGGTCTCGCCTTGATATTGCTCAGCAAATTATGGCATTTATTCAGGAATATCGAGCAACAGGCGAGCTACCGCATAAAGGTTTATACTTATACGGAGAATTCGGTGTTGGCAAGTCGTTTATTTTAGGCGCAACTGCCAATGAATTGGCGAAGGTCAAGGTGAAGTCAGTCATCGTCTATGTACCAGAATTCTTACGTGAGCTTAAGGCAGCAATGGCTGACCATACGCTAGAAAGCAAGGTTGATTTTGTCAAAAAGGCACCTGTTTTAATGCTGGATGATTTAGGGGCAGAGGCAATTTCACAATGGGCACGCGATGAAATTTTAGGTACGATTTTGCATTACCGTATGAGCGAGCAGCTGCCGACATTTATTTCCTCCAATTTTAATTATGAGGAGCTAGAGCATCATTTAGCGCACTCACAGCGTGGGGAAGTCGAGGAAGTAAAGGCACGCCGTATCATGGAGCGCATTAAAGCAACAACGACACTAATGCGAGTTGAAGGTGAAAATTTACGTCGTTAGCAGTTGCATTTTTTGTCGATTCAGCGTATACTGTGCTCATATAATTCAAAGCATTGAAAAGGATACGAAGTTTGTGTACCGACTTTTAGAGAGGGGAGCCTTGGCTGGAAGCTACCTAAGTACGACACACTCTTTACTACCTTGGAGCTGTGGCGGGGATAATCCGTCAACGTTGATCAGTACGTTAACTGACCTAGAGCTTCGTTCGAGAATATTCTCGGAAGGAAGAAGGGTGGAACCACGAGCATACGCGTCGTCCCTTTGTTGGGATGGCGCTTTTTTTGTGGGAAAAAATAAAGGAGGACATCAACATGTCAGAAATGATGAAATTAACTTTCCCAGATGGCGCTGTGAAGGAGTACGCAGTTGGTACATCAACAGAGGAAGTAGCACAATCAATTAGCCCAGGCTTACGCAAAAAAGCGTTAGCTGGTAAAGTAAACGGTCAATTAGTGGACTTAAAAACAGCGATTGAAGCAGATGCAGCAATCGAAATCATTACACCAGAATCACCAGAGGCGTTAGAAATTTTACGCCACTCAACAGCGCATTTAACAGCGCAAGCAGTGAAGCGTCTATACCCAGATGCGAAGCTAGGCATCGGCCCAGTTATCGATTCAGGCTTCTATTATGATATTGATTCACCAACACCAATCACAACAGAAGATTTACCTGCCATCGAAAAGGAAATGCGTAAAATTATCGCTGAAAATATCGAAATCGAGCGCAAAAACGTTTCACGCGACGAAGCGCAAAAAATTTATGAAGAAGTTGGCGATGAGTATAAATTAGAGCTGCTTGAAGCAATTCCAGCAGATGAGCAAGTATCGATTTACTATCAAGGCGATTTCTTCGACCTTTGTCGCGGTATCCACGTGCCATCAACAGGCAAATTGAAGGAATTCAAGCTATTATCACTTGCGGGCGCATACTGGCGTGGTAATTCAGATAATAAAATGCTACAGCGTATTTACGGTACAGCATTCTTCACAAAGGATGAGCTAAAGCATCATATTCAAATGCTTGAAGAAGCAAAAGAGCGCGACCACCGTAAAATCGGAAAAGAGCTAGACTTATTTATGACATCGCAAACTGTAGGGCAAGGCTTACCATTATGGCTGCCAAACGGTGCAACAATCCGCCGTACAATCGAGCGCTATATTGTCGATAAAGAAATTTCATTAGGCTACAAGCATGTATATACACCAGTGCTAGGCTCGAAAAAATTATATGAAACTTCAGGACACTGGGGTCACTATCAGGACGGCATGTTCCCACCGATGGAAATGGACAATGAAACATTAGTATTACGTCCAATGAACTGCCCGCACCATATGATGATATTCAAAAACGGCTTACATTCATACCGTCATTTACCAATCCGCATTGCGGAGCTTGGGACAATGCACCGCTATGAAATGAGTGGCGCGGTATCTGGCTTACAGCGTGTACGTGGTATGACATTAAATGATGCGCATATTTTCGTTCGCCCAGACCAAATTAAAGCGGAATTCAAAAAAGTAGTGGAATTAATTTTAGAAGTATACAAAGACTTTGACATTAATGACTACTCATTCCGTTTATCATACCGTGATCCAAACAACAAAGAGAAATACTTCGATGATGATGAAATGTGGGAAACAGCGCAAGCAATGCTGAAAGAAACAATGGACGAATTAGGCTTAGACTACTTCGAAGCAGAGGACGAAGCAGCGTTCTACGGTCCAAAGCTAGACGTGCAAGTAAAAACAGCCATCGGTAAAGAAGAAACATTATCAACAGCACAGCTTGATTTCTTATTGCCACAGCGCTTTGACCTTTCTTACATTGGTGAAGACGGTCAGCCACAGCGTCCAGTAGTTATCCACCGCGGTGTCGTATCAACAATGGAGCGCTTCGTAGCCTTCTTAATTGAAGAATACAAAGGCGCATTCCCAACATGGTTAGCACCAGTACAAGTGGAAATCATCCCAGTATCAAATGCGGTGCACTATGATTATGCAAAGCAAATCGAAGAGCAATTAATGGTAGCAGGCATCCGTGTCGAAATGGATGACCGCGAAGAGAAGCTAGGCTACAAAATCCGCGAAGCCCAAATGAAAAAGATTCCATACATGCTTGTGATCGGTGACAAAGAAGTCGAAGCAGGTGGCGTCAACGTTCGTCGCTACGGCTCAAAGGATTCAGAAACAGTTTCATTTGAGGAATTCTTGAATGGCTTGAAGGATGAAGTGAAGAAATAATATGAAAACAGCTCCTATTAAGGGGCTGTTTTTTACATGCACTATGTTGTAATGTAAAGCTATAAAGGGGGAGTAAATATGGAGTTTAAACAAATAAAGCTTGAAGATATACCCGCAATGGCTGAGCTATTGATTGAAAGGCAAAGGGTTGAAAGTGAAGCATTTCCGTTTTTAAAAAATAATTGTTTACATGTGGAGTACATAACGAATTTATTTGAGAAATGGTTTAATCATCACAACATGCTTGGTGTTGGTGCATTTATAAATCATGAATTAGTAGGCTATATTATTGGTGAAATCAAGCATGATACGACTAGAGGCAGGCATGTATGGGTTCACTACGAGGGGGTAGCCATTCGACAAGATGAGTCATCTGAGCTTATAAGGCAGCTATATGCAAAAGCTTCAGCGGTATGGGTAGCGCAGGGCTGCTTTACGCACTACACACTTATTCCACTTGGCAATAAGGCTTACTACGATGCTTACCAACGCTTAAGCTTTGCGATCCAGCAAGCACATGCAGTGATGGAGATGGCGGACTATCAGCCTTTTGACAATGTAGCAGAAGTAGATGTACGATTCGCAAACGAAATGGACAGCGAAGCGCTAGGGCAAATGTCGAGCATTATTCAAGCATACCAAAATGCTGCACCAACGTTTGAACCTGTCTTACCAGAAACTGCCGCAGAAATAAAAATCGGCTACAGCAGCGTATTGGAGGAAGAGGATGCCATCTGTCTTTTAGCCACAAAAGATAAAAATGAATTAGCATTTCAAGTATATTTTCCTGCCAATTCTAACTTGATGACACCTGATAATGCCATTGAATTAAGCATCGCCGGCACTTATGATGTGCAAATGGGCAAAGGCGTTGGCAAAAAGCTAATGAATGAAAGCTATCGAATCATGCAAGAAAAAGGCTATCAACATATGGTGACAGACTGGCGCATCACCAATCTTGCATCTTCAACATTTTGGCCGAAATGCGGCTTTAAGCCAGTAGCTTATCGGATGGTAAGGCATATTGATCGTGATATTGCTTGGGGGAATTTTAGGGGTGTAGAGGATTAATTGTATTTAGAGTAGAGACTTTGTTGGATAGATATTTATTTGTGCTAGGGGAAACTCAACTCCTAGCGTTTGAGACAAGCTTTAAAATATACTTCACTATATTTTAGCACCAATAAAAGGCATTTCCATGTCCATCGGTATTTTTTAACGTTTTCATTGCTAGCATCATTTCTTGCTCAATAAAATCTACATGCAAGTCTGAATCATACAAATTATTATAGATATGATAAATACTATGCAGCTTACTTAATTGCTTGAGCGTTGTTAACAGCTTTTCTTTTAACTGCACTGTAAACTGATTGGCCACATGTGTATGAAAAATAATCACTTGGCTGTCTTTTAAGTCTTGCTTTTCAAATATAGATAGGAGAATCTTTCTAAAATCTCCTGTGTATAAAAATTTAGGATAGTACGCGTGAATCGTGCGTGCTTTCTCTAAATTTTCTTTTCTATGGATAAGCTCTGGCCAAATTAAGCTTTTTAACCATAAATACTGCTCTTCATCTTCAAGGTCAATAATATTTAAATCAATGCCAATACGATGCTTGATAGAAGGTTTTTTGAATAAAGGCAGCGGTTTGCCCAAGTTTTTAGCATAGAGCGTTAAATGACTATTTTCGTCCCCATAAGAAATTGCAGAAGATTGGTTTATTTCATAGTGATAACCTTCTAAATTCAATAATAAGCCAGCACTTGTGCCAATTTCAATTAAGGTTAAAGGCTTATTTACCTTTTGAGCAATTTCGGAAAAAATAGGATACAAATAGCTAGCGCGCTGTACTTCATTCGTTTGCACAAGCTTTGTTTGGAATAAGTGGATTAGCTCATCCTCATATTGTGTACAGAATTGAATAAGCAGCTGAAAGCTTTCTGCAAAATCAACCTCAAAGGGATGCTTGAACACATGTTTTAAAGGTGTTTCCTTCTGCATAGCTAGATATTGCACGGAGGCAAAAAATAAATTTGGCTTTGGCTGCGTTAGTGGGATATGTTTCATTAGCTGTAACAGTAGCTCATTAGTAATGATGTGCTCACACCAATATTTATACAGTGGGCTATTACCCTTTGCTTCATAAGTAGCAAAGCGCTGAAAAGCTGTAATTAATTTCTCCATCTTTACACCTCATTTCATCGATTGACAATAGTGTATAATTAACCTGATATTAAAGAAATTAATGAATTTTAATTTCTTTAATTAATATTTTTAATCAAAAGGGTGGTTATGGTGGATTTAAAATGGTTAAAAACTTTTATAATAGTGGTGGAAGAGGGGAGCTTTCGTGCGGCTGCGGAAAAGCTATATATTTCTCAGCCTAGTATAACGGTACATATAAAATCATTAGAGGCACAATTGCAGGTTCAATTATTTATACGTGAGCATACAAAAGTAACCCTTGCGCCAATCGGTCAACAATATTATCCAATTGCCAAAAAGTTGCTTGCACAAGTAGAGGCAAGTATGAAAGAAATTTATCAAGCATCGCTTCAGCCTAAAATTCCTCTAGTTATTTCAGTTTCTCCAGCACTACTGTCAACGAAGATTTTGAAACAAATACATGATTTTATTCATTTACATACACAGTATGATGTAGAAATTGTGATGGGTGACCAAAGCTCTTTAAATACCTCGATAAGAACCGAACAAATAGATGTGGCTATCGGTTTACAAAAAATGATATCAAAAAATTTTCACTCAGAGCGTATTCAACGTGCGCCAATGAAGCTTGTATACTCCTCTAAATTACAGCTAGATGGAGTAAATCTGAATCAACAGCTCAAAGGGCTATTTGAACAATATTCATTATATATTGGTTATTTGAACGAACATATTCCTGTACTAGAAGAATTGGAAAGAGAGTATGGCTTAAGTAAATATCAAAAGATACACGATATGTTATTTGCAATCAAGTTGATAAAGGAAGGGCTGGGGATTGGTCTTTTACCAGAGAATTTAATAAACACAGAATTAGAAGAGGGCTCATTACAAGTATTGGAGATTGGCGCAATTGCTTCGATTTATCCAATTGATATTTATATGAGCCATTTAAGAAATAATATGAATGTCATTTCTTTTTTGAGCTATATGCGCAATCAATTTATGCCTAATGATTAACTTATCTAGAAATTATGAATGATGAGTATTACTACCAAGAAAGAAAACACATTAATAATAAGATAATATTTTTTATTGACATTCAAAATCCTCCATGCTATTATAAATAAGGTTAATAAATACAAAGTTTGTGGTTGAAGTAGAGGCTGCCCGCTTCTCACCTGATGTTCGACGCATTTTAGTAGTTGACAGGTTTGACACGTTGAATTGTTATACGTATGAGTACGTATGCACATATAGCGGGCGGACATCTTCTACAATGTCCGTCCTTTTTTTGTGGATAAACGTAAAAGATGTACCGTTCAACCGGGTAAGAGTACTTGCTCAAACCATGTATTTGTTCGCGACACTACTTGGAGGTGGATTATTATTAGCAAAGACATGTATGTAAACGAAGGCATTCGCGCGCGTGAACTTCGTCTTATCGACCATAATGGTGACCAACTTGGTGTGAAAACACGCAATGAGGCGCTTGAAATTGCCGCTCGTGTAAACTTGGATCTTGTCCTTGTGGCTCCTCAAGCCAAGCCGCCAGTCGCACGTATCATGGACTATGGTAAATTTAAGTTCGAACAGCAAAAGAAAGATCGCGAAATTCGTAAAAATCAAAAGGTCATCGTGATGAAAGAGGTTCGTTTGAGCCCAACAATCGATGAGCATGATTACCAAACGAAGCTACGTGCAGCAATTAAGTTCCTTGAAAAAGGAGACAAAGTAAAAGCAAGCATTCGCTTTAAAGGTCGTGCGATTACACACAAAGAAATTGGTCAACGTGTGTTAGATCGCTTTGCTGAAGCTTGTGCCGAAGTTGCAACGGTTGAACAAAAACCGAAAATGGATGGCCGCAGCATGTTTTTAGTTCTTCAACCAAAGAACGAAAAACAATAATATTTAGTATTTAGTTTAGGAGGAAATTCGACATGCCAAAAATGAAAACTCACCGTGGCGCTGCTAAGCGTTTCAAAAAAACGGGTACTGGAAAATTAAAATTTGACCGTGCTTATGGTAGCCACTTATTTGCTAACAAATCAACTAAGCAAAAGCGTCACCTACGTAAAGCGAAAGTCGCTACTTCAGGCGATTTCAAACGTATCCGTTCATTATTAACTTACATGAAATAATCACAATTGAACAGTCAGGTTCAAATCTAAAATAATCTATTCGAAAGAATTAGCAGGAGGTAATTACTATGCCACGCGTAAAAGGCGGAACAGTAACACGCGCACGTCGCAAAAAAGTATTAAAATTAGCTAAAGGTTACTACGGTTCAAAACACACTCTATATAAAGTAGCTAACCAAGCAGTAATGAAATCAGGTCAATATGCATACCGTGACCGTCGTCAAAAGAAACGTGATTTCCGTAAATTATGGATCACTCGTATCAATGCGGCAGCACGCATCAACGGTCTTTCTTACAGCCGTTTAATGCACGGTTTAAAAGTTGCAGGTATCGAAGTTAACCGTAAAATGTTAGCTGACTTAGCTGTAAACGATGCAGCAGCATTCGCGCAATTAGCAGACGCTGCTAAAAACGCACAAGCTAAATAATGAATACAGACTGGTGGGTATCCATCAGTCTTTTTTCTTGTATGGGGTGAAAAAATGAAAATAGAATTTGCTGCACTTGCATATGTAGCGGTCATGTCGCTTATCCTTTGCATACTGATGTATCGAGATAAGGCAAAAGCAATGAAAAAAGAGTGGCGTATTGCAGAAAAAACATTATTTAGTGTAGCCATTTTAGGTGGGGCAATTGGTGGTGTGCTTGGCATGTATTTATTCCGTCATAAAACGCGCCACAATTCCTTTGCATTTGGTTTTCCATTGCTTGCAGCCTTACAAATTTACGTGCTTGTTACATTATTGAAGTAATATAAAAAGAAAGTAGTCAAGCTTATAGATGCTCGCTACTTTCTTCTTTCATTAACTGTTCAATTGGATTTTTCCAGCTAATTTTTGCATTTGGATAGCTCATTTTAATTTCTTTTTCTAAATATAAAAAATCGCTTTTCGTCAATCCTTGTAGCTTCATCGTATCATGGACAAAGACAAAAATCGAAATAACTTCAAATGCATCCTCTGTTGCTCCTAAATATTTTTCACCTTCAAAAAGTGCTCCTTTATAAGAAATAAAGAAATTTTTGCGCACGTTTTTTACATCATCATAAAAATAATATTGCCCGTTTTCATAAGCTTCATCTAGCTTGCGCTTCGGATCGATAAGATAGCGAACTCCTTTATAAAATATGTAAATAACCACAACTAAAATTAGCACTCGAAGTAGAAGAGCCATGAAAAGTTCCCCCTTGTTAGTCCATAGTCCCTCCTATACGAATGAGTTACGTAAAAGGTTTCATTTTTTTATAAAAAATTTTTTAATAATGCTAATTGTTGTTGCTGCCTCATATAAATATCCTGTGCTTCTTCTATTGAAACAGTGGTAAAGCGAATTTTCGCTAATGGTTGAAGCTGTGCAAGCTTTGGTAAATCCGCTTGAATCACTTGTGCAATTTTTGGATACCCACCTGTCGTTTGGCAATCTGCCATTAACACAATCGGCTGCCCGCTAGGTGGTACTTGAATAGTACCGAATGTAACCGCCTCGGAAATTAAATCCTTTTGCAGCGAGCGTGTTAAGCACATATCGCTTTGTAGCCGATAACCCATGCGATCAGCATCTGTTGACAATTGAAAAGCTGTCGATAAAAAGAACTCTTGGCTTTCCTTTGTAAAGGCTTGCCACTCTGTGCCCTCTGTTACACGAATCGTTACATCATTAGAAAACTCAATAAAATGCTCTGGCTTCACAAAATAATTTGTACGTCTAGTATCGCTTGCTTTGATGGGCAGCACATCACCTTTTTGCAAAGCACGACCATGAAAGCCGCCTATTTTTGCGCGCAAATACGTACTGCGGCTACCTAAAATAACAGGTACTTGTAAGCCATGCTTGACGGCAATATAGCCTCTAGCACCAATTGTAGCGGTTGCACATTGCAAAACACTTCCTGCTTTCACGTTAACAGGGCGCCACATAGGGCAAGGCTTATCGTTTAACCGCGGCAGGAAATTGGCACCAGTAATTGCGATGACCGTATCTACATCAAAGCGTAAAGTAGGGCCAATCATCGTTATTTCGATGGCTGCTTTATTTTCTTGTTGTAGTAATAATTGCCCGATGTGATAAGATAACCTATCCATTGCACCGCTCACGATAACCCCGTATTGCTGGCTAGCATAGCGCCCGCCATCTTGCAAGGTTGAAAAAAGTCCGGGTTTTATTACTGTAATCGTCATATGAAATCCCTCCATTGCTGTGCAGAGATTGCTCGGAAACGGATGCGGTCTCCAGCCTGTAAATAGGTCGGTGGGTATTGCTCAGGCAAAAATAGTCGCTGGGGTGTTCTCCCGATAATTTGCCAGCCGCCGGGTGTTTCGAAAGGATAGACCCCTGTTTGCTGTCCACCAATCCCGACAGAGCCTGCTGGGATTGTTAAACGGGGTACTTCTTTGCGAGGTGTGGCAATGGTCTCGTCCAGCCCTCCCAAAAAAGCAAAGCCAGGTGCAAAGCCGAGCATATAAACAATATATTGCTGTGAGCTATGGCGTTCAATAATTTCCTCTTCTGATAACCCATGATAGCTCGCAACAAAGGCTAAATCGGGTCCGTATTCACCACCATATACAACAGGAATATCAATTAAGCGACGCGTGGATAAATCATGCTGCTCATTTTTCGTCAGCAAGCTTTGCAAATAGGTAACAATGCTTTCATAAATCGTTTGTGAAGGCTTGCGCACGACTTGCATTACATCATAATAAATACAAATCGATGTATAACTTGGGACCGCTTCAATCATCCCTTGAAATGGCTGCTCTTCAATCGTTTTATGAAAATGCTGGATTTCTTGATGTGTTGTAATGGAAATGCTATCACCAAAAACGATGAGCAGTGCGCAATCATTTAAAGGTTTAAAGGTAATATGCTTCAATATAATAACCTCCATTATTATCATGGAATTGTGTGAAAATTGTGTGTGTGCCTGGCACTTATTATAATAGAAATAAGGAGAGGATAATAGATGTATAAAGTAGATATCAATTGCGATTTAGGAGAAGGCTTTGGCAACTATCAGTTAGGTGAAGTGGAGGAAATACTGCAATATATCACTTCAGTCAATATTGCCTGTGGTTTTCATGCAGGGGATCCGACAGTGATGCGCGAAACAATTCAATTAGCGTTACAATATGATGTGAAAATCGGCGCACATCCTGGTCTGCCTGATTTAGTTGGCTTTGGTCGGCGTGAAATGGCGATTTCACCGCAGGAAGCATACGATATGGTTGTCTATCAAATCGGTGCATTGCAAGCATTTTTAACAACAATGCATGCACAAATGCAGCATGTAAAGCCACATGGTGCTTTATATAATATGGCAGCGAAAAATCAAGCGTTAGCAGAGGCGATTGCCCAAGCTGTTTACGATGTTTCACCAAAGTTAATTTTATTTGGCTTAGCTTCAAGTGCTTTAACAGAAGCGGGAGAAAAAATCGGTTTACAAACAGCACACGAGGTGTTTGCGGATCGTACGTATCAGTCAGATGGCACGCTGACGTCACGCAATGAGCCAAACGCGCTCATTACAAGTGGGGAGCAGGCGGTGCAGCAAATTGTGCAAATGGTGAAGCATGGCAAGGTGACATCACAGCAAGGAATAGATGTTGTGCTGCGTGCAGATACGATTTGTTTGCATGGGGATGGTGAGCATGCAGTGCAATTTGCACAATTAGTACAACAGAAATTGTTGGCTGAGCAAATTGTCGTAAAAGCATTTCAATGAAATGTTTTCTTTTCAACGCAAGCGTTTTCACGGTATAATGGAAGGGTAATATATTTAGGAGGTCGAAATAATGACACAATTAGATGCAACATTACAAATGTTGAAGGATTTAACGGATGCAAATGGTATCCCAGGAAATGAGCGTGCACCACGTGAAGTGATGAAAAAATACATAGCACCTTTTGCTGATGAAATGGAAACAGACAATTTAGGCAGCTTAATCGCCAAAAAAGTAGGCGATACGAACGGACCAAAAATTATGGTTTCAGGACACTTAGACGAAATCGGCTTAATGGTAACAAAAATTGATGATAAAGGCTTTATTAGCTTCCAAACAGTTGGCGGCTGGTGGGGGCAAGTGATGCTTGCACAGCGCATGACGATTACAACACGCAGCGGTGAAGAAATTATCGGTGTTATCGGTTCAAAGCCACCACATATTTTGCCTGCGGAAGTACGCAAAAAGCCAGTGGATATTAAAGATATGTTTATCGATGTTGGCGCTACTTCAAAAGAAGAGGCGATGGAATGGGGCATTCGTCCAGGTGATATGATTACACCATATTTCGAATTCCACGTGATGAAAAATGACAAGCATCTATTAGCGAAAGCATGGGATAACCGTATCGGCTGTGCAATTGCCATTGATGTATTGCGTGCATTAAAGGATGAAAAGCATCCCAATATCGTATATGGTGTAGGTAGCGTACAAGAGGAAATCGGTTTACGTGGTGCAAAAACAGCGACACATAAAATTCAACCAGATATCGGCTTTGCGGTAGATGTAGGTATCGCAGGGGATACACCAGGGGTGACACCAAAGGAATCGACATCGAAAATGGGCGCAGGTCCACAAATCGTCATCTATGATGCATCAATGGTTGCACATAGCGGTTTACGTGACTTTGTACTAGATGTAGCAGAAGAAAATAACATTCCTTACCAATTTGAAACAATCGCAGGTGGCGGTACAGATGCTGGGGCAATTCATATTACAGCGAACGGTGTACCATCGCTTGCAATCGGTGTTGCAACGCGCTATATTCATTCACATGCTGGCATTTTACACCGTGATGACTATGAAAATGCGGTGAAATTAATCGTTGAAGTGATTAAAAAATTAGATCGTGATACAGTGAATCAAATTATTTTTGAATAAAATTGTCAGGTAGAAATATTCGAGAGTGAATATTTCTACCTTTTTTCAAAAGAAAGGAGAGCACAATGGTTTGGATAATTATTGCCGCAGTTTTGGTATTTTTAGGATTTGCAGTGCATAAATTTAAATGGTATTTTCTTATCTCAGGCTATAATACGATGTCGAAGGAACAGAAGGAGCATGTGGATATAGAGGGGCTCAGCCGCTTTATTGGTCGCTATATGTATGGAATCGCATTATTGTTTTTAGCGTTAGGAGCTGCTGATAGGTTCGGCTATCATCGCTTGATGACGCCGCTTATTATTGTTTTAATTATTTCAGCGATTGTGATTGTAATTAAATCTCAAAAATTCAATCATAATATCATGGATGAGCATGGTAAATTGAAAAAAGGTGCAGGCAAACAACTAAAAAGACCTGCTATTATTTTAGCTGTTACATTCGTCGGTGTTGCAATTTTAATCTATTTTTCATTACAGCAAACATCTATCATCGCAACAGAGCAGCAGCTTGAAGTGAAAGGAGTGTATGGCAATGAATATGGGTGGAAAAATATACAGCAGTTAGAATTAATCGAAACGTTACCAGAAATTGCGGTGCGCACAAACGGCTCGGCAGTTGGTACAAAGCTCAAAGGACACTTTAAGCTGGAAAATGGCGAGAAAGTAAAATTGTTTGTTGATAAAAGTAAGCCGCCATTTATTCGTTTTGTTGCAGATGATCAAATTGTTATTTTTAATTTAGCTTCAAGCGAGGAAACAAGGGCAATGTATGAAACGATGCAGCGCTATGTGAAATAAACGTGTTGAATAGACACGTTTATTTTTTGAAAAACAATGTATATTTATCGAAAGTTTTAAATAAATATTAAAAAACATAAAAATACACTTGATTTTATATTTATTCATACGTATAATGAAAACAACATAAAGTTACAGAGGTGCGTATAAATATGAAATTATTAGAAGAGGTACAGTTAAAGCCTGTTGACAGTTTAAAGGGAAAAGATTTATTAACATTGCTTGATTACACAAGCGAGGAAGTGCAGGCATTAATCAAGCTTGCAACACAGATGAAAATCGTGACAAAGCAAGGCAAATGCCCACGTTTACTAGAAGGTAAGACGCTTGGCATGATTTTTGAAAAAAGCTCTACTCGTACACGCGTCTCATTTGAAGTAGGCATGCAGCAGTTAGGTGGCTATGGCATGTATATGAATGCACGCGATATGCAAATTGGTCGTGGAGAGCCTGTTGCAGATACAGGTCGTGTATTATCAGGCTATTTAGATGGAATTATGATTCGTGCCAATTCTCACACGATGGTCGAGGAGCTTGCACAATCTGCAACAATCCCCGTGATTAACGGTTTAACAGATTTAGATCATCCTTGCCAAGCATTAGCTGACTTAGAAACAATCGCTGAGCATAAAGGCGAGCTAAAAGGCTTGAAGGTGGCATATGTAGGTGATGGCAATAATGTGGCACATGCACTTGTCATTGCAGCGGCACATGTAGGAATGCATGTAGCGGTAGCAACACCTGCTGGCTATGAATGTGATGCAACAATTATGGAGCAGGCACAACAAATTGCACTAGCAAATGGTGGCTCTGTACTTGCAACACATGACCCAGTTGAGGCAGTGAAAAATGCAGATGCTATTTATGCAGATGTATGGACATCGATGGGGCAGGAAGAGGAAACAGAGCAACGCTTAAAGGATTTCCAAGGCTATCAAATTAACGATGAGCTGGTCGCACATGCGAAGCCTGATTATATGTTTTTACATTGCTTACCAGCACATCGTGAAGAAGAAGTAGCAACATCTGTTATTGATGGACCAAACTCTTATATTTTCGAGCAAGCAGAAAATCGTTTGCATGCACAAAAGGCAGTATTAATTTCTTTATTAGCGTAGATAACAAGTTGCGGGTCGCAACTGTATCTAATACATCCACCGGAGGTTTGATTTTGATTCAGCGTTTAGCTGAATCAAAATCGGGCATTTGCAAGCAGGTAGCGCAACCAAATGCTGTCGTAGTTCCCTTTAATCGCTGTACGGGAGACGCTGTCCACGATTAAATAACTACATTGCGATGAATGTAATCAAGATGGACTACACCATCGCTACATAGCGAAAGCAATCCGGGAGACGCTGGATTGCTTTTTTTCTGCTAATTAAATTGTGTCGCTAGCTTTTCTGTAAAGTGTTGGCGTTCTTGTTCATCCGCTACATTCCACCATTTTTCTAAAAACACGCCGAGCCCTGGTAATAAGTGCTCCTCGCCACGCTCAATTGCATCCTCTACAATATCAGTTAATTCCTGTGCATTTTGTCCTGTCACATTAGCAGTAATTGCTTGTCGTATTTGAAAGTTCATCGTTCAATCTCCTTTAAAAAATATCAGTATATTGTTACTATGGACAAAATCAGTGGAATTATACTTTTCAAAATAATTTTATGATAAAATGAGGCATTGAGAAAAAAAGGGCGGTATTGAATGATGAAACGAATTGAATCAACACAAAATGCATTGGTGAAGCATTGGAAAAAGCTTGTGACAACACGCAAGGAACGCGAAAAATCAAGTGAGTTTATCGTGGAAGGCTTTCATCTTGTTGAGGAAGCATTAAAGAATAAAGAGAAAATTGTACAAATTATCGTCAAGGACAATGTAGATTTACCACTGCTTTGGCCAATTGATGATGTGGAGATTGTGCAAGTAAATGAGGCAGTCGCTAAAGAGTTAGCTGAAACCGAACAATCACAAGGCGTCTTTGCACATTGCAAGCAGCCAAAAATAGAGGGTATGAATGCATGGCGCAAAGTATTACTTGTCGATGCGGTACAGGACCCAGGCAATATTGGTACAATGATTCGCACGGCAGATGCAGCTGGCTTAGATGCGGTTATATTAGGGAAAGGCAGTGCAGACGCCTTCAACCCGAAAACATTGCGCTCGGCACAAGGCTCACATTTCCATATTCCTGTAGTACGTGGCGATTTAGCTGAATGGGTAGAAAATCTGCAAGACGAAGGCGTTGCTGTCTACGGCACAGCGCTTGAAAATGCGGTATCGTACAAGGATATCCAAGCCACAGATGCCTTTGCATTAATCGTTGGCAATGAAGGCAGTGGTATTAGCCCACAGCTTTTAGCGAAGACAGATCAAAACATTATCATCCCGATTTTAGGGCAGGCTGAATCATTGAATGTAGCTGTCGCGACAGGGATTTTATTGTATGCGTTTGTGAAATAGAAAGGAGGGCTGTTCATTTTTGAACAGCCCTTGTTAGTTTCGTTGAGCGAATTTAGTTGCTGGATGAGCGAATTTCCACATTGGATGAGCGAATTTTGTCATCCGTTGGGCGATTTCCTATGTTCATTGGGCGAATTATTACTTTAGTACTAAAAATCTCGATATCCTCGTTTCAAATTCATTATCATTTTTAGTAATCAACTTGAACCTTCTACAAAAATAGCGTAGAATAAAAACATATTGTATAAATAAATGCATTGACCGGGAAGAGTAGGTTCAATTGATTCATTTAAGGGAGTGCAAGCCGCGACTGAAAGCTTGCATAATGAAATCGAACACTACAGTTCACCCCGCGAGCAGCTATTCGGGAATTCGCACATCAGCATCGAAGAAAGAATAGCCGGCGTTTAACGCGTCGTTATGTAAATGAAGTGATTGCAATAGCAATAACTAGGGTGGTACCGCGAACATTCAACCTCGTCCCTTTTTTAGGGCGGGGTTTTTTGTTTGCACATCATTTGAAGGAGGAAAAATAATGGAACAACAATTGAATCAATTGAAAGCAGAAATGCTACAAAAAATTGAAGAAGCAGCCAATTTAAAAGCATTAAACGAAGTGCGTGTTGCGTACTTAGGCAAAAAAGGACCAATTACAGATTTACTAAAAGGGATGGGGAAGCTATCTGCTGAAGAGCGTCCGAAAATGGGAGCCTTAGTCAATACAGTGCGTGAGCAAGTAACGACTGAATTAGAGGCAAAGGCAGCGATTTTAGAGGAGCAAGCAATTCAAGCGCAATTAGAGCAAGAATCAATTGACGTGACATTGCCAGGTGCAGCGGTGAAATCAGGAAACCGTCATCCATTAACACGCGTTATTGAGGAAATTGAAGATTTATTCATTTCAATGGGCTACGAAATTGCAGAAGGGCCAGAAGTGGAAAAAGACTACTACAATTTCGAGGCATTAAACTTACCGAAAGACCATCCAGCACGTGATATGCAGGATACTTTTTATATTTCCGAGGAAATTTTATTGCGTACACAAACATCGCCAGTACAAGCACGTACAATGGAGGCGAAACAAGGTGCAGCAGTGCGCATTATTTGTCCAGGGAAAGTATTCCGTCGCGATTCAGACGATGCAACACACTCGCATCAATTCATGCAAATTGAAGGCCTTGTTGTAGGCGAAAATATTTGTATGAGCGATTTAAAGGGTACGCTTGATGTCTTAACGAAAAAAATGTTTGGTGCTGATCGTGAAATTCGTTTACGTCCATCCTTCTTCCCGTTCACAGAGCCTTCTGTAGAGGTTGACGTATCATGCTTCAAATGTGGTGGCTCAGGCTGTAACGTATGTAAGCAAACTGGATGGATTGAAATCTTAGGCTCAGGCATGGTACATCCAAATGTACTTGAAATGGCTGGTTATGATCCGAAAAAGGTATCTGGTTTCGCATTTGGTATTGGTGTAGAGCGTATTGCCATGCTGAAATACGGTGTAGACGATATTCGTCATTTTTATACAAACGATGTGCGCTTCCTATCACAATTTGAGCGCGCAGAAGGGTAAGGTGGAAGAACGATGTTAGTATCATTGAAATGGCTTAGCCAATATGTTGATTTCTCAAACTTAGCACCAGCTGAATTAGCAGAAAAAATTACGCGTTCAGGTATTGAAGTGGACGCTGTGATTGACCGCTCACAGGGCATGACAAATGTCGTTGTTGGGCATGTTGTTTCAAAAGAAAAGCACCCTGAAGCAGATAAATTAAATATTTGTCAAGTTGATGTTGGTGAAGAAAGCTTACAGCAAATTATTTGTGGTGCACCAAATGTTGATGCAGGACAAAAGGTGATTGTCGCTCGTCCAGGCGCCCATTTACCAGGCGGCATTAAAATTAAAAAGGCGAAGCTACGTGGTCAAGAGTCAAATGGAATGATTTGCTCATTACAAGAATTAGGCATTGAAGGTCGCCTTGTACCAAAAGCCTATGCCGAAGGGATTTATGTGCTACCAGAGGATAGCGTGCCAGGCACAGATGCACTTGAGCTATTAGGCTTACGCGACACAGTGTTAGAGCTAGGTTTAACAGCAAACCGCTCTGATGCCATGTCAATACTAGGCGTTGCTTACGAAGTTGCAGCAATTTTAGACACGGATGTAAAACTACCTGAAATCAAATACGCAACATCAAATGAAAAAGCAGCAGATGTCTTGCAGCTTGAAGTACAAGATACGACAGTGAACCCATTGTATGCTGCGAAAGTTGTTAAAAATATTCAAGTGGCTGAATCACCATTATGGCTACAGCATTATTTAATGGCTGGTGGCATTCGTCCACATAACAATGTAGTTGATATTACGAACTATATTTTATTAGAATACGGTCAGCCATTGCATGCCTTCGACTACGATCAATTACGTACAGGGAAAATCGTCACACGCCCAGCGCAGGCAGGCGAAAAAATGACGACATTAGATGATATTGAACGCACATTACAGCCGCATAACTATTTAATTACAAATGGTGAAGTAGCAGAGGCAGTTGCGGGTGTCATGGGTGGTGCGAAATCAGAGGTTTCTGATGCGACAACAACTGTTGTCATTGAATCTGCTTATTTCGCAGGCTCATCTGTGCGCCGTACATCGAAGGATTTAGGCTTACGCTCAGACTCTTCAGCACGCTTCGAAAAGGGAGTAGACCCGAATCGCGTATTGCTTGCAGCAGAGCGTGCAGCACAGCTATTAGCTGAACTGGCAGGCGGCGAGGTATTAGAAGGAACGGTGCTAGTTGATGAACTGGATAAAACACCAAAGCAAGTTATCGTATCACCAGATTTCATTAATGCACGCCTTGGTATGAAAATTTCATTAGAGGACATGATTTCGATTTTAAATCGCCTACAATTCGGTGTAGAAGCAGCGAACGGTGTCTTAATTGTTGATGTACCAACACGCCGTGGCGATATTACAATTGAAGAGGATATCGTGGAAGAAATTGCACGCCTGTATGGCTATGATGAAATTCCGATGACATTGCCAGCATCAGGTGAGCAAGTAGGTGGCTTAACACCATATCAAGCGAAGCGCCGTGTTGTGCGTAATGTGATGGAGGGGGCAGGCTTATACCAAGCGGTGACTTACTCATTAACATCTGCTGAGGATGCACAAAAATTTGCATTACAAAAAGAGGAAACAACGAAATTATTAATGCCAATGAGTGAAGAGCATTCTACACTGCGCCAAAGCTTACTACCACATTTAATCGAGGCGGTTAGCCATAACGTGGCACGTCAAGTAAACGACGTAGCATTGTATGAAATTGGCTCTGTCTTCCTTGGGAAAACAGCAGAAGAATTACCACATGAAGAAGAGCATCTAGCTGTTGCATTAACAGGTCGTTGGACAGATAATACATGGCAAGGTGAGAAAAAAACGGTCGATTTCTTTGTAGCAAAAGGCATTGTGGAAGCATTATTTGCAAAGCTTGGCTTAACAACAGCAGTCAGCTATGAAAAAGCAGTAGTGGATGGCTTACACCCAGGACGTACAGCACATATTTTATTAAATGACGAAGTAATTGGGGTAATCGGTCAATTACATCCTGCTGAGCAGAAAAAGAGCGATTTAAAAGAAACTTATGTAGTGGAAATGAAGCTAGCCGCTATTTTAAATGCACAAGTAGAAGGACTTGTTTATAGCCCTGTTCCACGCTTCCCAAGCATTACGCGTGATATTGCATTAGAGCTAGACCGCGCAACAGCGGCAGGCGAAATCGAAGCGATTATTCGTGCGGCAGGTACGAAGCTATTGAAAAATGTTAAAGTGTTTGATGTATACCAAGGTGAAAAAGTAGCAGCAGATAAAAAATCCGTTGCCTTTTCATTAACATACTTCGATGCAGAGCGCACATTAACAGACGAAGAAGTTGTCGCAGCGCATAACAAAGTATTAAAAGCACTTGCAGCAGCTGGCGCAGAAGTACGTTAATAACCAATAACAAAAGGAGACCGTTGCGGCGGTCTCCTTTCATTTTTAAATTTGCACTTCACTCATCAATGCATGGGTATTACCTTCTGTATCCTTAAAAAACACCATCCATGTTTCCACCTGTCCCATTTTCGCTACCATATGAGGTGCATCTATAAAGATCACACCTTTATCTACTAAGTTTTCATAAATGCTTTTAATGTCATTTACTTGAAAATAAATAACAGAGCTTGAGGAAGCGAACTCCTCTTTTTCAGGAAGTGATAGCAGAAGTCGCAGTCCATTACATTCAAAAAAAGCCATTGTATCTGTGTTAAATAGAAGAGTGAGCCCTAATTGCTCTTTATAAAAAACCAATGCGCGACCTAAATCTTTAACGGTTACCCCAATTTGTCCTACTTTTTGAATCATTGTTATACACTCCTTTACTGTAAGTTAAAAACTACTCAATCTCCTCATCCGCTTTTTTTGGCTTCACAACCCCATAAATAGCTCCAAGCACTGCACTGATCGTATGGATAAATAAAAATGTATAGTAATTAATAAACACTCGATTCGTATATTCATTTAAAACAGGAAGACCGTAGATTTGAGATTGTGGGTCATATGTTGTGCCACCAAGTGAGGCATACACATCATTTTTGTACTGTACTGCATAATAGCCTGTAGCAATAATCAATCCAATACCTGCGATGACTAAAATATTGCGTAATATTGAGTCTTTTGAGCCTCGCGACAGCTCCATAAAAAAACGAAACGTCACAAATAAGCTTAATAAAATAAAAGGGGTGATAAGTGCAAGCCCTACAATACCTAAATTGCCATGTTTCACTGTATCATCCAGTTGAAATGTGAAAAAATATTCAATAATCATCACGCCAAATAAAGAAATGGCGATGCTAATAAGCCAGCTTTTTCTTAACATTTAAAAAACCTCCTCGCCATACAACTATACATAAAATAGAGAGCCTGTTCAATGCTGTAAATTGTAAAACATATAGGCAGGTTTTATAATAAGGAGAAAAGGGGGAATCATCCATGTTGCAAAAAGAAGAAGCAGTACTTGTTTTAATTGATATACAAGGTAAGCTTGCACAAATCGTAGAAAATAGCGAAAATGTCATTCACAATATTGTAAAAGTAGTAAAGGGTGCAAATGTATTGGAGCTGCCAATTTTATGGCTAGAGCAATATCCGAAAGGCTTAGGTCCCACAACACCTGAAATTGCTGCTGAAATTAACGGACAGCCAATTGAAAAAATTACATTTAGCGCCTATGATACAGAGGAATTTCGTGTAAAGCTTGAAGCAACAGGTCGCAAAAAAATATTGCTTGCAGGTATTGAAGCGCATATTTGTGTCTATCAAACGGCAGCACATTTACTTGCAAACGGCTATGAAGTCGAGGTTTTAGTGGACTGTGTATCCTCACGTACGGCAGAAAATCGCCAGCTCGGTATTGGTAAAATGCTACAGCTAGGCGCTAAACAAACGAGCGTAGAAATGGCTTTATTTGAAATGCAGCAAGTCGCAAAAGGTGACGCTTTTAAAGCGATTAGCACCATCGTAAAATAAATGTAGAACATTTGTTCTTTTTGGTGTATAATAAAAAACGTAATATTGTACAAGCTACTACTAAATTGAGATGGAGAGTGGATAAGATGGCAATTAACGTATATTTAATTTTTGATGGACAAACACGTGAGGCGATTGAGCTTTATAAGGAAGCATTTCAAACTGATACAACGCAAATGATGACATTTGGAGAAGGGCATGCGAACGATGAGCACCCAATTCCAGAGGAAGCAAAAGATTTAATTATGCATGCTCGTATGTCAGCGATGGGGGCAGATTTAATGTTTTCTGATACATTCCCTGGACACCCATATACAGTAGGGAACAATGTGACATTAGCTGTTGTCACAAACGATGAAGCAAAGCTGCGTCATGCCTTTGATGTATTAAAGCATGATGGCAAGGTGCATATGGAGCTACAAGAAACGTTTTGGAGCAAATGCTATGGTGGCTTAACAGATAAATTTGGTGTGGAATGGCAGTTTAATTACGAGGCATAAACACAGACGTCGGGGAAATCGTTTCCCCGACGCCCAGTCTTATTATTTTGTATAGTTATCGAAATAGCCTTGAATATAAATCAGTGGTGTTCCTTTGTCGCCAGAGCCAGAGGTTAAATCTGACAGCGAGCCGATTAAGTCTGTTAGCTTACGTGGTGTTGTACCTTGTGCAGCCATTTGACCTGTTAAATCTTCACCTTTATTTGTAATATATTCAGAAATCGCTGCTTTTAATTCCTCGCCTCGTAAATCAGCAAAGTCATTGTCAGCTAAATATTTTAATTTCACTTCATTTGGCGTGCCTTCAAGACCTTTTGTATATGCAGGTGATACAACTGGGTCAGCAAGCTCCCAAATCTTCCCTACAGGATCTTTAAATGCGCCATCACCATAGACCATCACTTCAACTATTTTACCTGTTGCTTCTTTAATTTTCGCTTGAATACCATCAACGATTGGCTGGCAATTATGTGGGAATAGCTTAACAGTATCTTCTGTCGCTTTATTCGAGCCAAGCAAGCCATATTCTGGATTGAAGCCAGAGCCATCAATGGATTCCGATAAAATATTATCTAAAGTAAAGACCTTTTCAGCACCGTTATTTACTAATGTACGCTTTGTACGGAAACGTGTATGAATATCACATGCTAAAACGCTTTTCGTATAATCTAAAATTGTTTTTGGATTGTTTGAAAAGATGACTTCACATGCTGCGCCCTCTGCCTCAATTAATTGTTTGTAATACTCGATATAGTCTACCCCTGTAAACGTATGCTTTTTAAAGCCGAAATGCTCACGGAATTCAGCCTCTGATAACGTATCTGTCCAAGGATTGACACCTTTCACATCCAACTCATCGATATCGACTAAATGGTTACCTACTTCATCAGATGGATAGCTTAGCATAAGCACGATTTTTTTCGCACCTTTTGCAATGCCGCGTAAGCAGTTGGCAAAGCGGTTACGAGATAGGATAGGGAAAATAACACCGATTGTATCATCACCAAATTTAGCCGCAACATCCTTCGCGATATGCTCAACGCCTGCGTAATTTCCTTGTGCACGTGCAACAACAGATTCTGTTACTGTCACAATATCACGATCTTCAATTGAGTAGCCTTCTACTTTTGCTGCATTTAATACTGTATCAACAACGATTTGTTCAATATCGTCACCTTCATTAATAATAGGACCACGAAGTCCTCGTACAACTGTTCCAACTACACGTTCCATAGTATCTCTCCTAACGTTTTCATCCAATTATCTTTTTTATCCAAAGTTTACTATACAACAATGATATGTTATAAGTAAAATTAATAATAATTATAGGGAGTATAAGTAGAATTAATATGATTGGAAAATTAGATTATTACCGTATTTTTAATATTGTTAGCCAAAATAAAAGTTTTTCTAAAGCGGCAGAAGAGCTCTACATGACGCAATCCGCAGTAAGTCAAGCAATTCATAAATTAGAAAAAGAGCTTGCAACACCCCTTTTTCATCGCACCCCAAAAGGTGTGATATTAACGGATGAGGGGAAAGTGTTATATGAATATGTGCAATCAGCACTTGGCATTTTACATGCGGGTGAGGAAAAGCTAATGGAATTTAAGCATTTGACAACAGGGCAGTTACGTATTGGCGTAGGAGATACAATTTCGCGTTATTTTTTGCTACCTTATTTAGAAACGTTCCATTTGAAATATCCAGGCGTTCGTCTTACGGTATTAAACGGAACAACCTCTGAAATTCGAGATTTCATAAGAACGGGTGAAGCGGATATTGGCGTATGTAATTTGCCTATTCAAGATGAACAATTACAGGTGCTGCCATGCAAGAAAATCCATGATATTTTCGTTTGTGGAGAAAAATATAAAAACTTAACGAAAAAGCCTGTTCCATTGTCTTTGTTAATGAAAATGCCGTTAATTTTTCTTGGCAAAAAGGCAAATTCACGCAATTATGTGGAGCACTATTTGAAGGAGCAGGGCTATCATTTAACACCTGAATTTGAGCTGGGCTCACACGATTTATTGCTGCAATTTGCGCAAATTAATTTAGGCATTGCCTGTGTAACGAAGGAATTTGCGATGGAATATTTAGAAAAAGGGCTTTTATATGAGCTGTCATTACAGCAACCATTACCAGAGCGGAGCATTGGTATTTGCCATTTGAAGTCAGTGCCCTTATCAAGAGCTGCTCGGAAATTTAGCGAGCTTATAAATCCGATGATGACGCATGGATAAAATTTATTTTTTCGGACACCCTACAAGTAATTGAATGCTGAGGTGGTCCATATGGAAATCGAACAATCAACAAAATGGCAGGAAGGTTTTATGCAACGGCTAAATGGTGAGCAGCCTTGGCAAAGCTGGGCGCTTTATCAAATGAATTATGAGCTGACGAAGGCGCAATTAATACCTGATTTTTCAGGCTTACAATGTGTGAAATATTTGCCGATGCTTTCACCGCTACAGCATCAAATTGAGGCAGCAACAACGGTTATTGAGCAAATGCATGGTAAGGCAATTTTGGCGGATGAGGTAGGCTTAGGGAAAACGATTGAAGCAGGCTTAATTTTAAAGGAATACATGGTACGTGGTCTTGTGCAAAAGGCACTTATTTTAGCTCCTGCGTCACTCATTACACAATGGATTGACGAATTGACATTGAAGTTTCATATTCCGGCAGTTGCCTATCATAAAAAATATGGGCTTGAGCAGTGCAATATTGTTGTGATGAGCATGGATACAGCGAAGAAAAGCCCGCATAAAGAACGGATTTATGCACAAAATTTTGACATGATTATTATTGATGAGGCACATAAATTAAAAAATCATAAAACACAAATTTATGAGTTTGTGCAAAGCTTGAAAAAGAAGTTTTGCTTATTGCTAACAGCAACACCGATTCAAAATAATATTTTTGAATTGTTTTATTTAATCTCCTTATTAAAGCCTGGGCAATTAGGGAGCTATGAGGCTTTTCAAGCTGCTTTTTCAGCTAAAAAGCAGTCACTGGAGCATCAAGAATTTTTACAGGAGCTTGTCCATCAAGTGATGGTGCGTAATCGCCGAGAGGATACAAATGTTGAATGGACGAAGCGCCATGTGCAAATTGTACCAATTCATTTCTCGCAAGAGGAGCAGGCAATTTATGAGCAAATAAGCAGCTTAGACGTGCCAAACCCAATGACGCGCTTGACGCTGCAAAAGGAGCTATGCAGCAGTAAAGAGGCACTTTGTGAAACATTGTCAAAAATGCCACAGCTACCTGAAGAGCTTATGGAAGGCTTGCAGCAATTAACAATCAATTCAAAGGCGCAGAAAACAGCTGAGCTTATTCAACAAATTAATAATAAGGTCATCATTTTTACAGAATACCGTGCGACACAGCACTATTTACAAGCTTATTTATATGAAATGGGTATTACCTCTGTTTTATTTAATGGTAAATATAAAAAAAGTAAGCGAGATTATATGAAGCATTTATTTAAGGAGCATGCGCAAGTGTTAATCGCAACAGAGGCTGGCGGTGAGGGGATTAACCTACAGTTTTGTAGTCATGTCATTAACTATGATTTACCATGGAATCCGATGAAGCTTGAGCAGCGCATCGGACGTGTGCACCGCTTAGGGCAGACGGAGGATGTACAAATTTATAATTTTGCGGTGGAACAAACGATTGAGCAGCATATTTTAGCATTGCTTCATGCCAAAATCGACGTATTTGAGCAAGTGGTCGGGGAGCTGGATGCGATTTTAACGAATAGGAGCGGATGAGACCAACGATGGATGCGCAGCGAATCAATCAGTTTTTAACGCATTTTTTTCAGGAAACAGGCTGTGAGGTTTTACAGCTTAACGATAGCTTGCAAGTGCAATTAACTGTCGAGATGGATAAAAAAATAATGAATCGCCCATTTTATTGGCAATATGTTGAGGCGACAAATAGTGAGCCGAACCCAGCTCGATTACATTTAACGACGAGCATGCAGGGGCAGGGAGAAATTATTCATTTTGGTTCACCAAGGTTACAGCAGTTGCGCCAAGTGACAGGAGAGTTAGGGGCATATGTCCAAATGTATGAGCAGACAGGGGGCATTGCACAAAATTTTCTAACTCCTTGGCTTGCAGTGAATTATAAAGTGTCCTATTGCTGTGATTGTACAAAGGAAATGCTTTATTCATTTGGCTTGAATTTAATGACAGGCTACGTAAAGCAAAATTTCCATGAGCTACTTATGCAAAAAAATTTGCAGATGACAAAGCCACAAAATAGTTTTTGTGTGCAGCATATTATTGCACCAACTAGAGGATTACAGCGTTTGCACAGAACGATGGAAGAAATTATTTTGCAGGACAATCATGCATGGGCAGATGAAGCCATAATGAAATGGCAACGTGAGCTACGTGTACTCAATTATTTTTATGGGGATATGGAGGACAAGCCTGAGGTTTATCAAATTGAACAGCAGGCACTGCAAGAGCGTTACAATGCAAAAATTAAAATGGATGCTGTAAGTGGTGGTTTATTTTATCTTGAATCAATAGAAAGTGATCAATAAAGTTCACGAAATGTTCACTTATGAAGAATTTTTCCTCTCTCTATAATTAGAATTTGTAAAGTGACGAGAGAGGGGAATTTATTTGCCAACAACGAGAAAAGAAAGTATTCAATTCAGTTTAATGATGTGTTTTGGAATGGTCGTCGTGATGACCTTCTATAATTTTTATCTAAATGGTTTAATAGGTGAAATTACATTAACAGAAGGGCTCATTAATTTTCTTATTACATTTATGATTGCCTTTATACTTGAAGTGTTTTTAGTTGGACCAATTGCGAAAAAAGTTGCTTTTAAAGCAACGATGCATACAACGAAAAAAGTATATAAAATTTTAGCCATCTCCATATGTATGGTAATTGGCATGGTACTTGTAATGACCTTATATGGTGTCATGACGATGAGTCTACATGTAGGTCATATGCCTGATTATTTTGTAGCGGAATATGTAACTGCTTTCGGGAAAAACTTTGTGATAGCGTTGCCACTGCAAATACTTATTATTGGCCCATTTGTGCGATATCTTTTTATGAAGTTAATCAAATAGGCGAAAAAAGATGGAGTGAATACGGTTTTGCCGCTATTCACTACATCTTTTAATTTTTTAGTAAGAACGTGATTTTATAAGATAATTCGATTGCTTCAGCTTCATGCGTTGTGCTTTTAAACGCAGTACGAAAGCTTTGTAGTGATGCGTTGATTACATGTTTGCGCCAAGAGTCTTTAGATAATTCCTCGATGAGAAAGGCTGCGAGCTCATGACCTGTTGCATTTGTTTTCGCTTCTAGCTGTTTAATAAAGCCCGTTAGCTGCTCTATAACATTTTCCTTTGTTGTAACAGGCTGTGTCGCCTTGTTTTGTATACGCTGAAAGGCATCAACGCCTAGCAATGTAGCATTTGTTTGTTGCATTGTTGGGAGCAAGGCTTGAACATATTCCAATCCTTTTTGTACTAGCTGATACAAGTCAGCTGGTACGTGATAGGCACTGCGCCATGCCATTGCTAAGTAATGGGTGATGCCGAAAAAAATTAAGGAGCATTCGAAGGCATATGGTCTAATTTCTTCACCGAACACATTGATTAAACGTTCTGTTAGCCATTGAATTTCCTGAAAACGGTGTTGGCGTAGCCCTTTCTTTAGCTCCAAATCACTCGATTGAAAAATACCCTCAAACAATGTCATTAAATTTTGTTCTTGTCGCAGCTTCATTGGCACAATAATTTGTTTAATTAGTATATGAATATCTTGTTCATCGTGATTGGCCAGCAATTCATAGCGTTGAAGCTGTGTTGTATAACGAAGCTGCTCCAAAATGGCTAAAAAGCATTCGTTTTTAGATGAGAAGTAATTATAAAACGTGCCTTTCGATATACTCGCATGCTCGATAATATCTTGTACGGATGTATGATGAAAGCCTTTTTCGGTAAAAAGCTGTAAGGATACATCAATGATTTTCCTTTTTCTTGTATTCACTATAGTTCAGTCCCTTGGATTTGCTTTTATTTAACCCGCATTAACGGACAGTAAGATGTCCACCTCAAGAGTTGAGAGAATGGGCGCTAACTGTCCGTAAAAGCCTGATTGAAGTTGCTCTTTATACTATCATTCTATATGTAAAACCTTGATAATTCAAGGTTTTTAAACTTATAGTAAAAAACAGTTGCGATTTTTAGACTATGAGTATAAAATAAGTCAAGTGAAACTTCGAACTATGAAATAATAAAGAGAAAGGGTTTTTAAGTATGACAACAGAAACATTAA
This sequence comes from Metasolibacillus sp., assembly GCF_025291715.1. GTDB lineage: Bacteria > Bacillota > Bacilli > Bacillales_A > Planococcaceae > Metasolibacillus > Metasolibacillus louembei. The sequence continues at coordinate 42,932 of NZ_JAMBIZ010000013.1, read as the reverse complement.
AAAAACCGCCGTATTTAATGATTGCGATTTTATTTATTGGCACATTTGTTGCCTTTTTAAATAACACATTGTTAAATATTGCGTTACCATCTATTATGGTGGACTTAAATATTGAAAACTACTCAACTGTTCAATGGCTATCAACAGGCTATATGTTAGTGAGTGGGATTTTAGTTCCAGCCTCCGCTTTTTTAATTACAAAATTTAAAAACCGCACAATTTTCACTGTCTCAATGGGATTATTTTTACTTGGAACAGTGATGGCGGCATTTGCACCAAACTTCGGTATTTTAATCGCGGGGCGTATGGTGCAAGCAGCAGGTGCTGCTACGATGTCACCATTATTAATGAATATAATGTTAATCAGCTTCCCAATTGAAAAACGTGGGACAGCGATGGGCTTATTTGGACTTGTAATGTTCGCAGCTCCAGCAATCGGACCAACATTGTCTGGATGGATTGTAGAGCATTACGATTGGCGTGTGCTTTTTGAAATGATTATTCCATTTGCGGCAATTAGCTTGCTTCTTGGAATTTGGAAGCTGCGCAATATTATGCCGACACGTGAAGTAACAATTGATTATCTATCATTAGTGTTATCGACCATCGGGTTTGGTGGCTTGCTATATGGCTTCAGTATGGCTGGCTCAAAAGGCTGGGGCGAAGTAGAAGTGTATGGCACTATTATTTTAGGGGCAATTGGTTTACTAACATTTATTGTACGCCAATTAAAATTAGACGAACCATTATTGAATTTACGTATTTATAAATATCCGATGTTTGCCCTATCATCTGTTATTTCGATGGTGATGTCTGTAGCAATGTTCTCAGGGATGATTTTAACGCCTGCTTACGTACAAACAGTGCGCGGTATTTCACCGTTTGATGCAGGGTTAATGATGCTTCCAGGGGCACTTGTGATGGGCTTCATGTCACCTATTACAGGGAAGCTTTTTGATAAATATGGCCCTCGCATCATTGCCATGATTGGTTTAATTATTATGACAGTGTCCACATATTATTTATCGAAATTATCAATGGACTCATCGCATGCTTATATTATTACAGTTTATACTGTGCGTTCATTTGGTATGGCACTTGTGATGATGCCGATTATGACAAATGGTTTGAATCAAATACCGATGAAGATGAATCCGCATGGTACAGCCATTAACAATACGGCACAGCAAGTAACAGGGGCAATTGGTACGGCGATTTTCGTAACGATTATGAACTCGCATACGAAATCGCGCGCAATAGAGCTTGCAGCAGAAGCGAAAGAAAAAGCAGCAGCTAGTGGTGTTCAGCCAACAGAGGCACAAATTGCAGAAATGACAGCACAAATTCAGCAAACAGCAATGCTCGAAGGGATTAATTTCACTTTCTTCGTTGCGGCAGCTGTTTCGTTAATTGCGCTTATTTTAACATTCTTTGTAAAACGAGTAGATGTAACCAAACGAGAAGATTATCAAGCGAAATAAATGAAGAAAGGCTATTAGAAAAGCAGGGGATACCTGCTATTTCTAATAGCCTTTTGTTTAATTTGATGTTAACGCAATAAATTCCTCAACATCTTTTTCACAAAGTGCAATGCCCTTTAACCAGAAATCGCGCTTCGTAATATCTTCGCCTAAATGCTTCATCGCTAAATCTTCCACAGTCATTACCGCTGTATCACGTAGTAAGGCGATATATTTCTCCTCAAAGCCTGTGCCTTCCTCTTTTGCCTTCGCATAAATGCTTAGCGAGAATAGGTAGCCAAACGTGTATGGGAAGTTGTAGAACGGTACACCTGTAATAAAGAAGTGTAGCTTCGTTGCCCAGAAGTGTGGGTGTGTTTCACCAAGAGCATCTACATATGCCTCACGCTGTGCTTGTTCCATTAATTCGTTTAAGCGTTTTGATGACACAACACCGTTTTTACGCTCCTCGTAGAAGCGTGTTTCAAATAGGAAGCGTGCATGGATATTCATAAAGAAGGCAACAGAGCGTTGTACTTTATCTTCAAGTAACGCAATTTTCTCTTCTTTTGTGCTGGCTTCTTCCACCGCTGCATCTGCCACAATCATCTCTGCAAATGTCGAAGCAGTTTCCGCTACGTTCATCGCATAGCCTGTATTTAATGGGTGAACAGGGCGTAACGCATAGCTATGGAATGCATGACCAAGTTCATGCGCTAATGTCGCTACATTGGACATTGAGCCTGAATACGTCATAAAAATACGCGATTGCTGTGCTAATGGGAAGCCTGTGCAGAAGCCACCTGGTTTTTTATTGTCGCGGTCCTCTGCTTCAATCCACCCATCCTCAAATGCTTTACGTGAAAAGGCTTCTAGCTCTGCGCCAAAACGGCCGAAATGCTTTAAAATAAAGGCAGCCCCTTCTTGATAATCCATTTTTGCTGTTGCCTCTGTAACTGGTGCATCAAAGTCATGCCAATTTAACTTTTCATCGCCAAGCATTTGTGCTTTATGTGTTAAATAGTTTGCAAATGTAGCTTTGCGCTCTGTAATAGCACCCCACATGGCATCAAGTGTTTCTTCCTTCATGCGGTTAATTGTTAAAGGCTCTTTTAATACATTGTCCCAGCCGCGTTTTTTATAAACATTTAAGCGGAAGCCTGCTAAATGGTTTAATGTTTTTGCGAAAAATTCCTCGCGCTCTGTAAACACTTTTTCAATTGCCTCGAAAGCAGCTTTGCGCACTTTTGGATCCTTATGTGAGCTTAAGTTATTCGCTTGACCAACAGAAAGCGACTTCATTTCGCCATCGACTTCAACCTCTACACGAATATCGCTAATTAATAGATCATACATTTCGCCCCAAGAACGATAGCCATCTACTGTTAAAGAAGAAATTAAAGCTTCTTCCTCTTCAGATAACGATTCCTTCGAGGCATCACGCCACTCTGTTAAAATGAAGGCAAATGGCGCAAGTTCATCCGCTGTAATTAATTGCTGGAACGTTGTTTCTTCAATTTCACCAACTATTTGACGCAGTTTTTCATATGATGGTGCCACTTCGGCATAAAGCGAAGAAACTTTGCCTAGTAATAGCATTGCTTCACGGTCTTTAATGTTTTGTGCGTTTAAACAAGATAAAAAGGCACCTGCCTGCGCCATATGCTGGCGCACGTCTTTCACTTTATCAATTACTTGTAATAATCCTGCTGTTTCTGTAGCAGATTGTGGTACAGCAAGTTCACTAACGAATTGTTGTAAATCTTGCACTAAAGCTGCTGTTTTTTCTAAATGTGCAGCAAATTGAGGCGAGCTGCTACCACCTTCGAAAAATACATCTAAATCCCATACTTCTGGATAATTCGTTGTCATGAAAATTCCCCCTATAAACAAATTCTTTTCTATTTTACAAAAATTCCGAACATATTTCACGTATTTTTTTCGATTTTCGAAATATTTCTCCTATTCAAGATCATAAAAAATCGATTAACCCTAAGAAACTTAGGGTTAATCGATTTTTTATGGTTGAATTACTTCATCATCTTGCGCGCCTTCTCCGTATTGGCAAAATGCCATTTAGAAATGGAGCGCAACACATCCTCGCCCTTTACCTTCCAAATTTTCGCTGCCATCACATCGACTTTACTGCTCGCACCTTTTTGCAAAGTAAAGCCGACGAGTTCACTCAATCGATCCATTTCCTTTAAAAAGGCATAGCGAGCTAAAATAGAGGCTGTTGCTACCGCAACATGCAAATTTTCCGCCTTTGTTGAAAACAGTACATTGTCACGTACGATTTCTTTTTCCTTTTGTATATGGCGATAGTACGTATCGCGCTCGGCAAATTGGTCGATTAAAATATATTGTGGCTGTTCGGGTGCAATTTTGTTTAATACATGCTGTAGTGCTTGGTTGTGCAGTAATGCTTTCATCTTCCCTTGCGAATAACCCTTTGCTTGCAGGGCATTATACTTGTCATTGCGCAATGTCAAAATGCTGTAAGTGCAAACCTTCATTAAATCAGGAGCGATTTTTCGCATATAATCATCCGTCAACATTTTCGAGTCTTTGACACCAAGCTCCTGTACCAGTGGAATTTTGTCGGCAGGTACATAAACAGCCGCAACAGTAATTGGGCCGAAATAATCGCCTGTGCCTGTTTCGTCAGAGCCAATAACCGACATTGTGGCAAAGCTTTCAGGTAATTTGTCGCCTTTTGCTGCACTTGTTTTAGCTGTTGTAGTCGCTATGCCCCATCGTGCAGCCTCACGCTCAGCGCCGCCCCCTTGAAACATCACTTTGCCTGACTTATATGCAGTAATCGATGTATCTGCTAATTTTGCTGCAAAGACAACGCCTGGAGCATTACGGCTCACTTGATTTTTTACATAAGCATTTTTCACTTCTTGCACTTGTTCATTTGTTAAGAGTAAAACGATATTGGTCATTGGTTCCGTCCTTTCTATGAACTTCCTTTATTGTGCGAGGGATTTAGAGAGAAGTCAAATACTTGGATTTATATGCTAAAAGTGAAGTTATAAAACAGGATTAAATATTATTGAGGTATAATTGGTTAATTTATGGTATAATTATATGTATATAGGATTAAAGGATACTATTTGCAAAATTTGAATTTAGGCACAGAAATGGTTACACAAGTGAAAACGCAATTATCTATAATGACAAAAGAGGGGCTTCAATATTTAAGTTTAAAATCAGCGATTGACCAAGCCCTTGATCATTTTCAAATGTATGGAGATTTTTATGAAAATTCTCTGAAATTTTTAGAGGTTATTCAAAAAGGTGAAATTATAGATACAAGGCGGCTACTTTCGAAATTAAGGAATTTAATTGTAAAAGAAATTGAAGTATTTGAGATAGATACTCTATATCAAACAAAATATCTAACAACAATTAAGCCAGCAACTGCTATTACATTGTATGAATCAGATATTGATGAAATGAAATTAGTTGAGTACGATGGAGATGTTACAGCAGAAAGCATAGAACGAGATAATAAAGACTCTTATGTTGTACAAACTGCTGAAGATATGGATGTAGAGGAAACATTATATTACAATGAAGAAAAACATTTATTTTATTTCTTATTCAAAGCTAGTCCTTATATCTTTTGTATTCATTTCCCTGCAAATGGGGAGATGACAAGCGATTATGCATTGAAGTATCAAAATCATGTGTTGGATGCTATAATAAAATCGAAGGGATATCAATACTGTTATTTCCTAAAAAAACTGTTGGGAGGATAAACAATGAAAAAAGAGCCTACAGAAAAAGTTGTTTTAATTGCCTCAGCACCTAAAGGTTACGGGGAAAAAATAGTGGAGCGTCAATTGTCCCAAATGAAAAAAGAGAACGCAATGTTACAAAGGAAGTTATCTGAAATTAAACGAAGTGCATATTAAAGAATCCTTCACTTATTTAGAAAAAGCAGAAGTCCTATAGGTGGCTTCTGCTTTTTAGTGTTTTACGGGAGATGAAATATAATAATTCCTCATCATTATAGATAAACTCCCTACACCACTGCATGACAATGAGTCTAATATTGTATTATATATAACAAAAATGGTATGATAGTTAGTATGAAAATTGCAGAAAATCGAACAGGAATTGCATAAAGCTGCATTTTGCTACTTCAACATGATAAGTGAAGCGAGCAGCTTCCTGCTTGAGTTGCTGGCGTTGCCTATGCTTTTGGGAGGAATTACTTTGGCTGAACAAGAAAAAAATCGAATTTCAGTTGAAATTTATGGACGTACATATAAAATGGTTGGTACAGAATCGACAGGGCATATGCGATTAGTTGCTTCCCTCGTAGATGATAAAATGCGTCAAATCAGTGCACATAATCCAACATTAGATAGCTCAAGACTAGCAGTGCTTACAGCAGTCAATTCTGTACATGAATTATTACAACTGAAGGCGCAAGTTGAAGCGCTTGAAGAAGAAGTGAAAAGGTTAAAGGGTTGAGTAAATGCTAGATATTATTTTATTAGTGGTCTTATTCATAAGCTGTATAATTGGAGCAAAGCGTGGCTTTATCGTCCAATTGATTCATTTAGGTAGTTTTTTAATTGCATTAATTGTTGCCTATATTTATTATAAGCCATTAGCACAAAAATTTGTGCTATGGATTCCGTATCCAGGCTTTACTGAAAATGCGACAATGACATTAGTATTGGATTCTTTAGATGTCGATCGCACATTTTATCGCGTCATCGCTTTCGCACTTATTTTCTTTGTAACGAAGTTAGTTTTACAAATTATCGGCTCTATGTTTGATTTTTTAACATATTTGCCAGTACTCGGTTCAATCAATCGCCTATTAGGGGCAGTATTAGGTTTTATCGAATTTTATTTCATTATTTTTATTGCACTATATGTTTTGGCATTACTCCCATTGGAAGTTATTCAAACGGTGTTAAACAAATCAATTTTAACGAGCTTAATGCTTGAGCATACACCTGTCATTACGAAAATGTTTCAGGACTGGTGGTATATCTATATCAAATAGCACATGGCCTCTCTCGACAAATGAGGGAGGCTTTTCTTAAGGAGAGGGCAACATGAATAAAAAAGTGATTATCCGTACACTTGAAAAAATAGCTTTATATTTAGAGTTACAAGGTGAGAACCCATTTAAAGTGTCCGCATTTCGCAAAGCAGCTGCTGCTCTTGAAACAGATGAACGCAGCTTGAGCGAAATAGAGGATATTACAGCTATTAAAGGCATCGGTAAGGGCACAGCCGCAGTAATTGTCGATTTGCTAGAAAACGGACAATCGGCAGTGTTGCAGGAGCTGGAGCAAACTGTGCCAAAAGGCTTGATTCCTTTAATGAAGGTGCCAGGGCTAGGAGGCAAAAAGCTAGCAAAATTGTATCAGGAGCTAGGTGTAACAGATGCCACTTCGTTAATGCAAGCATGTGAAGCAGGGCAAGTACAGGCACTTGCTGGCTTTGGTGCTAAAACGGAGGAAAAAATCAAAAAAGAGTTAGCGAATTTAGGCTCACGTGCAGAAAGATTACCAATTTGGCAGCTGGAGCCTGTCGTGCTAGAAATCAATGAGGTGCTTGCGGAAATTGCGGAAGTAGAACGCTTTTCTGTTGCGGGTAGCTTTCGTCGTGTAAATGAAACGAGCAAGGATGTCGATTTTATCGTGGCAACAACTGCACCAGAGGCGGTGAGAGAGGCAATTTTAGCACAGCTTGTGATTTTGGAAATCGTCGCAGCAGGAGATACGAAAGTGTCTGTTATTTTAGATCGAGATGAGCCTGTAAGCGTTGATTTCCGACTTGTTGCACCAAGTGAGTATGCGACAGCCTTGCATCATTTTACAGGCTCAAAGGACCATAATGTGCGCATGCGACAGCTCGCAAAGGCACAGGGGAAAAAAATTAGCGAATATGGGGTAGAGCAGCCCGATGGTTCGGTAGCAACATTTGCCTCAGAGCAGGAATTTTTCGCGCACTTTGATTTGCCATTTATCCCACCTGCTGTAAGGGAAAGCGGCAAGGAATTGGAGCGTCTAGATGAACTAGCACAACTTGTGCAGTTATCTGATATTGTATCGGACTTGCATATGCATACAACATGGTCTGATGGTGCGCATTCCGTTGCAGAAATGGGATACGCTTTAATCGAAAAGGGCTACCAATATGCGGTCATTACCGACCATTCACAATATTTGAAGGTAGCGAATGGCTTAACGCCAGAACGATTAGCAAAGCAAAAGGTAGAAATTGAACAATTTAATGCTGAGCAGTCCGACATCCGCTTATTTAGAGGGACGGAAATGGATATATTGCCAGATGCAACCTTGGACTTTGCTGATGAGGTGTTGCATGAGTTGGATTTCGTTATCGCCTCGATTCATTCCAGCTTCACACAGTCACAGGAGAAAATTATGGCACGACTTTATACAGCCATTACAAATCCATATGTGCATATGATTGCACATCCAACAGGACGCATTGTCGGACAGCGCGGTGGCTATAATCCAAATATTCCGCAGCTCATAGAGTGGGCGGCGGAGCATGGGAAAATACTTGAATTAAATGCGAATCCATATCGCCTCGATTTATGTACAGAGCATTTACAGCTTGCGATGGAGAAAAATGTGCCAATCGCTATTAATACAGATGCACATGCAATTGAACATTTGCGCTTTATGGAAATTGGAGTTCATTATGCGCAAAAGGCATGGCTGAAAAAGGAATTGATTGTCAACACATGGACGCTTGCCCAATTTGAGGCATGGATTCGCCGAAATAAATAAAAATAGGGGGTGTTTTTCATGATCGAACAACGAGCATTGAAAACACTAGAGTTTGATAAAATACGACAGCAGGTTGCCCAGTTTTGTACGTCTTCCATTGGGAAGTCTGCGATTGAAGAGCTGGTACCTGAAACCGATTATGAAACAGTTGTAGCATTGTTAGAGGAAATGGATGAGGGGTTATCTATTTTACGTGTCAAAGGCAATGTACCAATGGGGGGCATTTTCGATATACGTCCACATGCAAAGCGCGCTCAAATCGGCGGTATGCTTTCGCCGATGGAGCTAATGGAAATTGCCAGCACGATTCGCGCAAGCCGTATTTTGCGCAATTTTATAGAGGATTTACAGGCAGATGAGACAATCGAGATTCCGCATTTCGTAGAACGCAAGGAGCAAATGCCGATTTTAACTGCCTTACAGCATGAAATTAATGATTGCATTGATGAAAACGGAGGCGTCTTAGATTCCGCAAGTACAACATTGCGTACGATTCGTCAATCATTGCGTGCAGAGGAAGCAAAGGTTCGTCAAAAGCTAGAAAGCTTAACGCGCGGCGCAAATGCAGCAAAAATGCTATCCGATTCGATTATTACAATTCGTAACGACCGCTTCGTTATTCCAGTAAAGCAGGAATACCGTGGGCATTATGGCGGGATTGTGCATGACCAATCATCATCTGGACAAACATTATTTATTGAGCCAGATGCGGTTGTACAGGCAAACAATGAAGTGCAGCGTCTAAAAGTGAAAGAGCAAGCGGAAATCGAGCGCATTTTACTTACACTATCTGCCAAAGTAGAGGAAGTGGGACATGATTTATTCGTCCTTGTCCAGCTACTCGGTGAAATTGATGTCATTTTAGCAAAAGGGAAATATGGGCAAGCAAATAAATGCACGATGCCAAAAATCAATGCAGATGGTTATATTCGCTTAGTGCGTGCAAGACATCCGTTATTGCCAATTGAAGAGGCTGTGGCGAACACGATTGAATTTGGTCGCGATGTAACAGCGATCGTGATTACAGGACCAAATACAGGCGGTAAAACGGTGACGTTGAAAACGGTTGGGCTGTGTACATTAATGGCACAATCTGGTTTACCTGTGCCAGCACTTGATGGCTCAGAGATAGCTGTTTTTGAGCAAATTTTCGCTGATATTGGGGATGAGCAGTCAATTGAGCAATCGCTATCAACATTCTCTTCTCATATGGTCAATATTGTCGATATTTTAAGCAAGTTTGATGATAAATCGCTTGTGCTATTCGATGAGCTTGGTGCAGGGACAGACCCGCAGGAAGGGGCAGCACTTGCGATTGCCATTTTAGATGAAGTTGTTGACTATGGTGCACGTGTGATGGCAACAACGCATTACCCTGAATTAAAGGCATATGGCTACAATCGTCCAAGCGTAGTCAATGCAAGCGTGGAATTTGATGTAGAAACATTGAGTCCAACATATCGCCTATTAATTGGTGTACCAGGACGCTCAAATGCCTTTGAAATTTCAACAAGACTTGGCTTAAAAGCAAACATTATTGACCGTGCAAAATCATTTACAGGAACAGACCGTCATGAAGTCGAATCAATGATTGCTTCTTTAGAGGAAAGTCGCGTTCGCTCAGAGCGAGAGGCAGAGGAAGCACATGGCTTGTTAGAGGAAGCAACATATTTACATGAGCAGCTAACAGAGCGCATTCGCACATATGATGAGAAAAAAGAAAGCTTAGAGAAAAAGGCGAAAGACAAGGCACGTAAAATTGTTGATGAGGCCAAGCGTGAGGCAGAAGCGATTATTGAAGAGCTACGTGCCATGAAAAAAAATGCAGCAAGCGCAGTCAAAGAGCATGAATTAATCGATGCGAAAAAACGCTTGGAAGAGACAGCGCCACAAGATAATAAAGTATTGCAAAAAGTGGCAGCCGAGCGCACTCGAGCCCAAAACTTAGCGGTGGGCGATGAAGTAAAAGTCATTAGCTACGGTCAAAAAGGTGTAATACTAGAAAAAGCATCGAACAATGAGTGGGTTGTTCAAATTGGCATTTTAAAAATGAAGCTACCAGAATCTGATTTAGAGTACGTAAAGCCTGAAAAAGAGCAGCAAACGCGTACAATGGCCAATGTCAAAAATCGAGGCGGTGCTGTAAAGCTTGAATTAGATTTGCGTGGCGAGCGTTATGAGGATGCACTTCTTCGTACAGAGAAATATTTAGATGATGCATTACTTGCTAATTATCCACGTGTTTCCATCATTCACGGGAAAGGGACAGGCGCATTGCGTCAAGGGATTCAAAGCTATTTAAAAGGGCATAAGCGTGTGAAATCATTCCGCTATGGCGAGGCTGGAGAGGGCGGCTTCGGTGTAACGGTTGTAGAATTGAAATAGAGGGGGATAGCTTATGTTAGCATCTGCATTTTGGCAACATCCTTTAGTAGAGACAGCAGGTTATTTTAGCGTTGTTGTCCTTTGTTTAGTAGTGTCGATGGTATTATTTGAAGTCGTAACGAAGTATAAAAACTGGGAAGAGATTAGAAAAGGCAATGTAGCGGTAGCATTAGCGACAGGTGGGAAAATTTTAGGTGTTTGTAATGTTTTCCGCTATTCGATTGAGCGTCATACATCATTAATTGAAATGTTAGGCTGGGGACTATATGGTTTTTCATTGCTTATTTTTGCCTATTTCTTATTTGAATTTTTAACACCGCTTATTAAAGTGGATGAAGAAATCGCCAAGGATAACCGGTCAGTAGGCTTCATTTCTTGTACTATTTCGGTCGGTTTATCATTTGTTATCGGCGCAAGTATTTCGTAGGAGTGTTAGATAGATGGAAAAGCTAGCGAAAGTGCTATTGATTGTGTGTGTTGCATTTATTGCAGTAGGCATTTATTATATGTTGACGAGATAGAAGCTTTTAGGAATATGGTTATTTAGCTGTATTCCTAAAAGCTTTATCTATTTGTGAAATGAGGAGGAGCAAATGAAAGGAACGACAGCAAAAATCAACGGTGTGTCGCTATGGCATCACGTACAAGGGCAAGGAATACCCATTGTATTTTTACATGGAGGACCAGGTGCATATGATTATTTAGAGCCTGTAACAGCGCTGTTGGATGAAAATTGCTTTCAAATGATTCGATACGAGCAGCGAGGAAGCTGGCGTTCAGAGAAAACAGGACCCTATACGATTGAAACATTCATAGAAGATTTAGAGCAGCTACGAATGCACTTGAATAGACAAAATTGGATTGTATGCGGTCATTCTTGGGGGGCGTCCTTAGCATTAGCCTACGCGACAAAATATCCGACAAAGCTGAAAGCGTTACTTTATATAGCGGGAACAGGTATCGACCCTGCATGGCATATTGATTATCGTAAAAATAGATTAAATAGAATGACTTCAACTGACAGAGCAGAGTATCTTCATTTACGTTCAGCTATTGAAAAAATGCAGGATGAGGAACGGGAGCATACAAAAAATCGACTACGAGCACTCAGTTTAAAAGCAGATTTGTTTAATCACAATAACTTTAGCAAGCTTCCACGTATGGATGAGCCGTTTGTCAACAGCGAAGTAAATCAAAAGGTGGGGGCACAATGTGAGACGTATTTTAGTAGCGAGCAATTTAAGCAAGCAATCCCGTTTAACAGCTTTCCTGCCCTCTTTATTCACGGAGCAGCAGATCCTCGCCCGTATCGTTATGTGGAAGAGCTTGCCGCCAACTTTCAAAAGGGTGAATTTGCATTAATTCCCAATGCAGGACATTACCCTTGGCTTGATAACGCAACTATTTTAGGAAAGCATATAAAGGCATTTTTATCCCGTATTGATAAGCAATAATATTTTCTGTAATAGGTGTAAATATGAAAAATAAATTCCCTTTTTAAGTAATAAAACTAGCTACGTTCTCCATAAACTGTGACAAGTAATAAATTGCATAATCGAGCGAATTTTCTAATTAATAGCAAAAAATCATTTGTAAACGCATTCATTTTTCACTATAATAATTAATAATAGCATATGAAAAATATACTAGGTGAAGGGGAGAATGTTATGACAGAGAAGGTGTGGTTAAAGAAGTATCCCGAGGAGATTCCGCATGAAATCGACTTACCTGCAATGCCTGTACAGCAATTTTTAACGGAGGCTTACAATGTATATCCCGATAAAGTTGCCGTGCATTTTATGGGGAAGGAGCTAACGTATAAAGAGCTGTACGAATCCTCTTTAAAGTTTGCAAACTATTTGCGTTCCTTAGGGATAGAGAAGGGTGACCGTGTGGCGGTTATGCTACCGAACTGTCCACAAGCTGTTATCGCTTACTATGGTACGATGTATGCAGGGGGCATTGTTGTCCAAACAAATCCGCTTTATACAGAGCGGGAGCTGCAATATCAAATGGCTGACTCAGGCGCAAAAGTGCTATTAGTAATGGATATTTTATATCCAAGAGCGATGAAGATTATAAAGGAAACCGCTTTGGAGAATGTCATTGTCACAGGGATCAAAGATTATTTACCATTCCCGAAAAATTTAGTGTACCCATTCATTCAAAAGAAGCAATATGGCTTTAGCGTTAAGGTTGAGCATAGTGGGACAAATCATTTATTTACGCATATTATGCAATCAAGCTCGCCAAATCCAATACCTCTCGACTTTGATTTTGAGCAAGATTTAGCATTATTGCAATACACTGGTGGGACAACAGGATCACCAAAAGGGGTTATGCTAACGCATAAAAATTTAGTTGCAAATACGAAAATGTGCGATGCATGGATGTATAAAAGCGAGGAAGGCAATGAAACAGTTTTAGGCATACTGCCGTTCTTCCATGTGTATGGTATGACAACCGTTTTAATTTTAGCAGTTATGCTAAAAGGCAAAATGGTGTTACTGCCGAAGTTTGATGCAGAGCAAGCATTAAAAACGATTGATAAGCAGAAGCCAACATTATTCCCTGGCGCACCAACGATGTATATCGGTTTATTAAATCATCCAGGTATCGGCAACTATGACCTTTCCTCAATTAAGGCATGTTTAAGTGGTTCAGCTCCATTGCCAGTCGATGTGCAAGAGAAGTTTGAAAAGATTACTGGTGGGAAGCTTGTCGAAGGCTACGGGCTAACAGAAACATCACCTGTAACACATGCTAACTTTATCTGGCATGATCGCATAGTCGGTTCGATTGGTGTACCTTGGCCAAATACAGATGCTATCATTTTACGAAGTGGTGACTATGAGCCTTTACCATCAGGGGAAATTGGTGAAATTGCTGTAAAAGGTCCACAAGTCATGAAAGGCTATTGGAATCGACCAGAAGAAACGGCAATGTCATTTTATGATGGTTGGTTTTTAACTGGAGATTTAGGCTATATGGATGAAAACGGTTATTTTTATGTAGTAGACCGAAAAAAAGATATGATTATCGCAGGGGGCTTCAATATTTATCCACGTGAAGTAGAGGAAGTATTGTATGAGCATGAAGCAATACAGGAATGTGTTGTTGCAGGGATTCCTGACCCATATCGTGGTGAAACAGTGAAGGCGTATATTGTATTAAAAGAAGGCTATTCAGTAACAGAAGAGCAGCTAAATGAATTTTGTCGTAAAAACTTAGCTTCATTCAAAGTGCCACGTCACTATGAGTTCCGTACAGAGCTACCAAAAACAGCGGTAGGGAAAATTTTACGTCGCTCATTAATTGATGAAGAAAAGCAAAAGCTTGCAGCGAAAGAAGCATAAGAAAATATTTGGTGAACTACTTGACATCTAGTAGAACAAATAATAATATAAAAACATGAATGAATGGTCATTCATGTTTTTCTTATGAAAAGAAAATGTAATTGATTTTTTACTGGTGGTGATAAACATGAAGCGCAATAAACCAAAATATAAACAAATTATTGATGCTGCTGTTATTGCAATTGCTGAAAATGGCTACCATCAGGCTCAAGTTTCGAAAATTGCCAAACAGGCTGGCGTTGCTGACGGCACAATTTATCTTTATTTCAAAAACAAAGAGGATATTTTAATTTCTGTTTTTCAAGAAAAGATGGTCGTGTTCGTTGAAAACTTACAGGAAATTTTAAAAAGTGGTGAAACCTCTTCAGAAAAACTATGCCGAATGATTGAAGGTCACTTTTCAGTATTAGCGGATGATCATCATCTTGCAACGGTGACACAATTAGAATTACGTCAGTCCAATAAGGAAATTCGCTTAAAAATCAATGCGATTTTAAAGGAATATTTAAAATTGCTTGATGAAATTTTAATTGAAGGCATGGTGTCTGGTGAATTTAATTCTGCAATGGATGTGCGAGTAGCGCGTCAAATGGTATTTGGCACAATCGATGAAATTACGACAACTTGGGTAATGAATGACTATCGTTATAATTTACTTGAACAAGCACCAAAAGTGCAGCAATTACTACTGAATGGCTTAAAAGCTTAAAGGGGTGTATGGAAGAATGGAATTTCTCAGTTGGGCAATAGACGAAGGCGTAGCTGTTGTAACAATACAGCGACCACCAGCCAACGCTTTATCACGAGGAATGATTGCAGAAGTTAATGAATTACTCGATATAGTGGAGCATAATGAGGAAGTTCGTGTCATCGTATTACATGGTGAAGGGCGCTTTTTCTCTGCCGGTGCAGATATTAAAGAATTTACAGAAGTATCATCAGGCGCAGAATTCGCAAAATTATCTCAGCATGGACAAAATGTTTTTGAGAGATTAGAAACATTCTCGAAACCTATTATTGCAGCGATTCACGGTGCAGCATTAGGCGGGGGGCTAGAGCTAGCAATGGGCTGTCACTTACGCTATGTAACTGAAGGTGCGAAGCTAGGCTTGCCAGAGCTACAGCTAGGCTTAATTCCTGGTTTTGCAGGTACACAGCGCTTACCGCGTTATGTAGGCT
Source organism: Metasolibacillus sp. (assembly GCF_025291715.1). Taxonomy (GTDB): domain Bacteria; phylum Bacillota; class Bacilli; order Bacillales_A; family Planococcaceae; genus Metasolibacillus; species Metasolibacillus louembei. The sequence goes on along the minus strand of NZ_JAMBIZ010000013.1, from coordinate 27,758 downwards.
TTGCAAAAGCGGCTGAAATGCTGTTTACATCAGAGCCAATTACAGGGGCAGAGGCTGTCCAATGGGGATTAGCAAACCAAGCATTTACGGATGAGGAATTATTGCCAAAAACGCTTGAAATTGCGAAAAAAATTGCGAAGAAAAGTCCAGTTGCACTAAAGGCGGCTATTGCGATGCTACAATATGCAAAGCCTGCATCCTTCCATGAAGGGGTAGCAGCCGAGGCGGAAAGCTTTGGGACAGTTTTCGTATCAGAGGACGCAAAAGAGGGAATACAAGCATTTATTGAAAAACGTCAACCAGTTTTTAAAGGTAAATAATCAATTACGCCCCAGCGTAATTGCGTCCGGATTTTTTTGAGTATGCGAGGAAAACCTCGTCACATTCCTATTAAAGAAGGAAATTTACTACTGAATCAAAATAAATTAGCTTTCGGGGGTCTGGAAAATGAACATTTATGTATTAGTAAAACGCACGTTTGACACAGAGGAAAAAATCGTTGTAGCAGGTGGCAAAATTCAAGAGGATGGCGCAGAGTTCATCATTAACCCATACGATGAGTATGCGATTGAAGAAGCGATTCAAAAGCGTGATGCACTAGGTGGCAAAGTAACGGTTATCACAATCGGTGGCGAAGATGCTGAAAAGCAATTGCGTACAGCATTGGCAATGGGTGCCGACGAAGCGGTCCTAATTAATACAGAAGACGATTTAGACGAATTAGATCAATATTCATCAGCTTATATTCTAGCAGAATATTTAAAAGATAAAGAGGTAGATTTAATTTTAGCAGGTAATGTTGCAATTGATGGTGGCTCTGGTCAAGTAGGCCCTCGTCTAGCTGACCTTTTAGGTATCAATTATGTCACAACAATTACAAGCCTAGAAATCGATGGCACAAACGTGAAAATCGTGCGTGATATCGAAGGGGACTCAGAAGTGTTAGAAACTTCATTACCTTTATTAGTAACAGCGCAACAAGGCTTAAACGAGCCACGCTACCCATCTTTACCAGGGATTATGAAGGCGAAGAAAAAACCATTAGAAGAGCTTGAGCTTGATGATTTAGACATCGATGAAGATGATGTAGAAGTAAAAGTGGAAACAGTAGAAATCTACTTACCACCACAAAAAGCAGCAGGTCGCGTGTTAGAAGGCGAATTACAGGCACAAGTAAAAGAGCTTGTTAACTTACTACACACAGAAGCAAAAGTAGTCTAATTGCATATTCATAACAAAGGTAACGGAGGGAAATAGCATGTCAAAAAAAGTGTTAGTTTTAGGGGAAGTTCGTGAAGGAAGCCTACGTAACGTATCGTTCGAGGCAATTGCAGCAGCAAAACAAATCGCTGATGGTGGCGAAATTGTTGGGGTATTAATCGGAGATAGCGTTGCGGGTGTCGCAAATGAATTAGTTGCATACGGTGCAGACCGCGTTGTCACAGTGGAACACCCACACTTAAAATCATATACATCTGATGGCTTTAGCCAAGCATTTATGGCAGTTGTTGGTGAAGAAAGCCCAGAAGCAATCGTATTTGGTCACACAGCTCTTGGGAAAGACTTATCACCAAAAATCGCATCAAAATTACAAGCAGGTCTTGTATCTGACGTAACAGAAATCGAAGGCGCTGGTGACGGTGCAGTATTTATCCGCCCAATTTATTCTGGTAAAGCATTCGAAAAAGTAAAGGTGAAGGATGGCATCGTATTTGTAACGATTCGTCCAAACAATATCGCACCACTTGCAAAAGATGCAGGTCGCTCAGGCGATGTATCGTCATTAGCTGTTGATATTACAAACTTGCGTACAATTATTAAAGAAGTTGTTCGCAAATCAGCAGAGGGTGTTGATTTATCAGAGGCAAAAGTGGTTGTTGCTGGCGGACGTGGCGTGAAATCAGAAGAAGGCTTTGAGCCATTAAAAGAGCTTGCGAACGTATTAGGCGGTGCAGTTGGTGCTTCTCGTGGTGCATGTGACGCAGAATACTGTGACTACTCTTTACAAATCGGTCAAACGGGTAAAGTTGTAACACCTGATCTTTATATCGCAGCAGGTATTTCAGGCGCAATCCAGCATTTAGCGGGTATGTCAAACTCAAAAGTAATCGTAGCGATCAACAAAGACCCAGAAGCTAACATTTTCAAAGTAGCAGACTACGGTATCGTTGGCGACCTATTCGAAGTTGTCCCAATGTTAATTGAGGAATTTAAAGCGTTGAAGGCAAACGCTTAATAAAAGGCTGTAGGGGAACACTTCCCCTACAGATTTTTGTATTTTTATTGAAATGGAGAAAAGGCCATTTCCATTTAAAGTTAGTGTAGATTTATGTAAAGAATTGATTAATTAAAAAGCCCGATAAAACAATCTCTTTTGTTATTGTATATGAGGTTGTTTTTATTTTCTTTACAAGCAAGTTCCATGTCAGATAACTACATCGATAATAAATTTAACTATCAAAGCTTAGTGTAGATTTAGAAATTGACTTTGAATGATATATTACAAGAAATCTGTCAAAGATTACTGAAAAAATCGATTATTATCAAAAAGATAATAAAAATAGGGAAATCACGAACAATTAGAAACTAGAAATTGCCCAACTTCCACATGTACTAATGTCACTCAATCAAATGCTACTAATCCTAAAACTTGGCTTAGTAACTTTATACCTGCTTCAATTAATTTATTAGACGAAGATATGGGTCAATTATTAGAAGAGGGTAGCGATTTGTCACCAGATAGTCCAAATTATTATTCTCATGAAGAATTAGTTAAGATGTCTCCAGAAGAATTAGAGGAAATTGGTTACCCTAATCCTTTTGACTTTCAATAGCTAATGGTTACATAATAATATTGAAGAAACTCACTCTGGATTTTATAGAAAAACACCTCTACTTGAATTATTAGGTATTTTGATACCAATTTTCAATGTAAGGTGTTTTTATTTATTGTATTTTTAGAAATGAGAGTATAAATCAATAAAGGTTATTTTAACTTGATTCAGCAAAAGTCCGCCACTTCTATAAGTGTGGGATGAATGCAGGAAAAGTAACGAAATCAGAAGGATTGCCAAACTACCTGTATCTAACGTTACGCTTTCGATACAAAAAAGATTTGCTCCTGCGGTTACTCGTCGCAAAAAATATTGCTGATTCAAGTTAAGCCTTCGGCGGATGTCACAGATTTTGAAGGGGAGTTTTCGAACGAGCTCGAAAAAATCTGGACAAGAGTTAGCCGAGGCGTAATTGATTATAGACTAGTCTGCATTGTCTTGTTGTTCTAAAAACTTTTGTGTTTCTGCAAAGTCTGGGCCTGCATACATTAGAAATACGTATAACCCATTAGGTGTAAACTCGGCTTTTATTACATGGGACGTTTCACTTGAATAAAGAAACTGAGTTTCCTCAACAGTAAATTTTGTTCCTTTGTAATGAGTAAATACCTCATCAAAACGCTGCTCATTTGTTCCAATAAGTATGATAGACACTAATTTCTCTTGTATAAAATAAAATCTTGCATTGCCCCCATAATCTAATATGAGATCCGCGTTACTACCATCCTCTTGAAATTCTGTTGTGTAATTCTCTCCTAAGAGTTTTGTTACTTTGGCTTTTGGATCACCCAAGGTAACACCATGTAAATAAAATAAACCTTGTTCTTCATAAAATGCGGGTTCGGTGAAGTCAATCGTTGTGGCATGTTTATCCCCCATAAACATCTGATTGACAATAAAAAGAATAGAGCTGATTGTTAAAACAGCACTTAGTATAACAAATCGCCATCTAAATGCAGGCTTGCGGGGGCCATTTTCTATTTCCTGCAATACATTAAATATCACACGTTGTTTAATGGCTTGTAAGTCTTTTATTTCAGTAGGTGTATAGTTATTCATTTAAAAGCACCTCCCATTGAATATCTTTCAATTTATTTTTCAATAGTTCTTTGCCTCTTCTTAATCGCGTTTTTACCGTACTTTCTGGAATAGTCAAAATACTGGCTATATCTTTAATATTCATTTCATTAAAATAAAAATAAATGAGTACCTCTCTTTGTTTTAATGGTAATTCAAGAATTGCCTCTCCTACTATGGTTTCTTCCTCTTTTCTTACCAGTTCATCTAAATCTATTTTACTATCGAAAGGGAAAATTTTATTTTGTAGTTGTACTTTGCGATAAGACCAGCTCTTTAAATAATCTTTACTTTTATTAGCTGTCATTTTATATAAAAAAGCTTTTAGCTCTCCCCGTTCTTCATATTTATCTTGATGGTGATACATCTTTATAAATACTTCTTGAACAATATCCTCAGCTGCTTGGCAATCCTTTACATAATAATAAGCTAATCGTATTAAGGATTCTGTATATAGATTCATTATTTCTTTTAAGTCATGAATAGTTAACAAAAATACCACTCCTTTCCTTTCTTCACTTATAAAACGATTCTCAATGCAGTAAAGTTTGGATTTTTTTATTTCGTGCTGTAAAAATTTAGGTATTTACTAAAAATATGAAATTTTAGTACAGAAATGGCTCGGGGAGACATCTTGGGGAAATAGATATCTTAATGGAACATATACTAACTTGACTACAATAATTATTTCAGTTGATGGAAAAAAATTGCAGATGCTTAAATAAAGTTTACAATAGATTATCATAAGACACCAGATGATTATAAGGGGCGTGGAGTACTGTATAAATAATATTTAAACAAACCTTATACATAAATCACATGAAATCAAAATTTACTAATTTGATTTCATGTGATTTTTCATATATTCAGCAAGAAGTAAAGAAATTGAATGTTGTATGATAAGCTAATTTTAACAGCAAGAGGATTATGAATTTGAGGTGATTTTGAATGAACAATATAATGCTTAGACCTTTAAAATCAGAAGATTTCGCCTATGTCCTAGCGTGGAGCAAAGACCCAGATTTTTGTGCAGCAAGCGGCTGGGAAATCGAGAGAGAAGAAGAGGAATTAGCTGCATGGTGGGAACGTTGTATACATATAAACAATGCTACTTTCATAAGGGTGGGTATTGAATATCAAAACAAGCTAATTGGTTACACTGATTTAGCAGAAATACATAACAGGCAAGCAGAAATCGGCATAACGATTGGTGATCGTAGTTTGTGGGGTAGAGGTCTAGGCGTAGCAGTGGTGCAGCAACTAATTCAATACGGTATGGAGCAATTACATATCACTACATTTTTAGGTGAAACACATGCGACGAATAGACGTGCACAAAAAATGCTAGAAAAGCTTGACTTTAAGGAAATTAGCCGCGTTGGTAGCGAGCTGTATTGTGGCGAGGAAACCGCACTTATTCAATATCAATATAACCTCTGAGCAATATGCTATCCTCAGTATTTTAAACATGCTATACTACAGGCAGATGTTAGTTGAAGGAGGCTATTTAAAATGGCAATTATACAAGCGACAGATCAAAACTTTTCACAAGAAATCGCAAACGGCGTAGTTCTTGTAGACTTTTGGGCAACATGGTGCGGACCATGTAAAATGATTGCACCAGTTCTTGAGGAATTAGATGCAGAGATCGGTAATAATGTGAAAATCGTAAAAGTGGATGTTGATAACAACCAAGCGACAGCAGCAGAATACCAAATCATGTCAATCCCATCATTATTATTATTCGTAGATGGCGAATTAAAGGCGAAAACGGCTGGTTTCCAACCGAAAGAAGCATTAATCGACTTTATCGACTCGAACAAATAAGATGGAGCCGCGCACTGTGAAATCAGTAGCGCGGCTTTTCATTTTTCGCTATCATTATGTTAAAAGTATAGGTGATTCTAAATGAATGAAATCATTCACAATAAACTAGCTATTCTACCAGATGAACCAGGCTGTTATTTAATGAAAGACCGCCAAGGGACAGTGATTTATGTTGGTAAGGCAAAAATACTGAAAAACCGTGTGCGCTCTTATTTTTCGGGAACGCATGACGGTAAAACACAGCGTTTAGTTAGCGAAATCGAAGACTTTGAATATATCGTGACAGCATCTAACCTAGAGGCATTAATGCTTGAGTTAAATTTAATCAAGCAATACGACCCAAAGTATAATGTGATGCTAACAGATGATAAAACGTATCCGTATATTAAAATAACGAATGAAAAATATCCACGTATTTTAACGACGCGTAAAATTCAAAAGGATAAAGCGAAATATTTCGGTCCATATCCAAATGCCTATGCGGCCAATGAAACGCGCAAGCTGTTAGATCGTATTTATCCGCTTCGCAAATGTGCACAGTTGCCAGCACAAGTATGCTTATATTATCACTTAGGGCAATGTTTAGCACCTTGTGTGAAAGAAATTGAGTCACACATTTATCGTGATATGACAGAGGAAATTGCGAAATTTTTAAATGGTGATTATATCGAGGTCAAGCAAAATTTAGAGCGTCAAATGCTAGAAGCAGCAGAAGCATTACAATTTGAACGAGCAAAGGAATTTCGCGATCAAATTGCCCATATTGAGGCGATTATGCAAAAGCAAAAAATTATCACGAAGGATTTATCCAATCGCGATGTATTTGGCTATGCGGTAGAAAAGGGCTGGATGTGTGTCCAAGTATTATTTGTGCGACAAGGGAAATTAATCGAGCGTGACGTTTCCATTTTCCCGATTTACCGTGACCCAGAGGAGGAATTTTTAACATTCGTTGGGCGCTTTTATGAGGAAACGAAGCATTTGAAGCCAAAGGAAATATTGATTCCTTCATCAATTGAGGAAGCATTACTTGAGCAACTGCTAGATGTACGCGTTGTTATTCCAAAGCGTGGTGCAAAAAAAGAGCTCGTGGATATGGCGATGAAAAATGCCCAAATAGGTATTCATGAAAAATTCCAGTTGATTGAAAGGCAAGAGGTACGCACTGTAGGCGCTTGTGAGGCGCTTGGGGAGGCGATGGGCATCGCAGCACCTCTTCGTATCGAGGCGTTCGATAATAGCCATATGCACGGTGCAGATGCGGTTTCAGCGATGGTTGTCTTTATTGATGGCAAGCCTGCGAAGAAGGAATATCGTAAATATAAATTGCGTGAAGCAGCGAGCCATGATGATTATGGTGCCATGCAGGAAGTAATTCGCCGCCGCTATAGCCGCGTGTTAAAGGAAAATTTGCCGCTGCCTGATTTAATAGTGATCGATGGTGGGAAAGGGCAAATGGAGGTGGCACGTGAAGTTATTGAGGATGAGCTAGGCTTGTATATTCCGATTGCAGGCTTAGCGAAGGATGATAAGCACAATACATCACAGTTGTTATTTGGCGAGCCACCTATACCGATTGAGCTAAAGCGCACAAGCGATAGCTTTTATTTATTGCAACGTATTCAAGATGAGGTGCATCGCTTTGCCATTACCTTCTTACGTCAGCAGCATGGCACGAATGCGATTAAATCTGCGCTTGATCATATTGAAGGCGTAGGGCCGAAGCGTAAGCAACAGCTATTAAAGGCTTTCGGCTCGGTAAAAAAAATCCGTGAAGCAACGGTGGAGGAGTTAACAGCACAGCGCATTCCGCAAGCTTTAGCTGAAAAGATTTACGGATATTTTCAGGAACAAAAAGAGCAAAAATAGCGATTCGCTCAACGAAAGGTGAAAATCGCTCAACGGATGACGAAATTCGCCCATCCAATGTGAAAATTCGCTCAACCAACATAAAAGGGTGCGTCCGAAAAGTCATTTTGGGACGCACCCTTTGCGACGAGGATGGTGACAATTGATTGTGACCACCGCAGGAGCACAATTTTTTTACTATATAAAAAAGCGGAGCCGTCCAGAAAGTTCACTTTCTGGACGGCCCCTTCTTTATTTATATCTTTTCCTTCAAATCTGTTTTTAAATGAAACTCAACATATTGCTTTTTGCTATTTTTTTCGTCATAGCATTCTGTTAAATAACCTAGCTGATGCTGCATTTGCTGTGCTAAAAAGCCTGCTTCAAGGCGGAAGCAGCGGCTATCAAATTTTAAAATGTCTGAATCACCAGTCAATAAATATGTACGGCTATCTTTTGTTTCTTTTTCTAATGTTAATGCACCCCAGCCAGCCTCTTTGAAAAATGTAGCTGCTTCTTCCATTGAAAACAGGGGGAATTTTCTTGCGATGTCTTTGCCTGCCCAATAGAGCACATCTCCTTCGTGTTTTCCTAAAATTGAGGACAGTACATAATCGCGTAGTATTTCATAGCCAAACGTTGGAATCGTCTTTGTATTACCGCTTTCCATAGGTAAAAACCTCTTTCTAAAATTTCTTCTATATTGTTTAAATTTGCAAAAAATAGATATTACGCAAGAAAAATGCGCATGAAGTAGCGAAAAAAACGCTTAAAGAGCGACATGAATTATCGTAAGCTACCTTGACGCTCTAGTAGGTTGAGAGTACAATGGACATGTCATAATATTGTACCATGATGAAATTCGCAGTCAACGGACAACGTTTACAATTTCGTGACGGCTTGACTAGCGTATTTTAAGTACTAAGGGGGGTAACAGTCTTGTCAAAAGATCGTGAGTTTTTATGGCGCCGCTTACATTCTCTATTAGGGATTATTCCAGTAGGTCTGTTCTTGGTGTTCCACTTATCTTTGAACTTCACTGCAGTTGGTGGTGAAGAAGCTTACAATAGCGCAACTGGAATGATGGAGTTAGTTCCACATGCACTATTATTAGTAATGGAATGGGTAATCATTTATATTCCATTAATGTTCCATGCTTTCTACGGAGTGTATATCGCATTTACAGCAACAAATAATACTTCACGCTTTAGCACTTTCCGTAACTGGGCATTCCGTCTTCAACGTATGACAGGGATTTTCCTAGTAGTCTTCATCGCATGGCATATTTTCCAAACGCGTATCCAAAAGGCGCTTGGTGCGGAAGTCAACTTCGATATGATGGAGCAAATCGTTGCATCACCGTGGATGCTTGGGTTCTATATCGTAGGTATTTTATCTGCAACATTCCACTTAGCAAACGGTATTTGGGCATTTTTAGTGAGCTGGGGTATTACGCAATCTCCAAAGTCACAACAAATTGCCACATATGTAACGATGGTCATCTTTGTTATTCTAAGCATTATGGGCGTAGCAGCTATCGTATCATTCGTTTAAGAGAGAAGTTTTAGTTAAAGAAAGAGGAGTGAGAAGAAATCATGGCAAAAAGCAAAATCATCGTTGTTGGTGGCGGGTTAGCCGGTTTAATGGCAACGATTAAAGCAGCCGAGGCAGGCACTCAAGTTGAATTATTCTCATTAGTTCCAGTTAAACGCTCACACTCTGTTTGTGCGCAGGGCGGAATTAATGGTGCAGTAAATACAAAAGGTGAAGGAGATTCTCCGTGGATTCACTTTGATGATACAGTATATGGTGGGGACTTCTTAGCAAACCAACCACCAGTAAAAGCGATGTGTGATGCGGCACCTGGTATTATCCACTTAATGGACCGTATGGGTGTAATGTTCAACCGTACACCAGAAGGCTTACTTGACTTCCGTCGTTTCGGTGGTACATTAATGCACCGTACAGCGTTTGCTGGTGCAACGACTGGTCAACAATTACTTTACGCATTAGACGAGCAAGTTCGTGCACACGAAGTAGCTGGTTTAGTAACAAAATATGAGCACTGGGAATTCCTTGGTGCGGTGCTTGATGACGACGGCGTATGTCGCGGTATCGTAGCGCAAGACTTAGTAAAAGAAGAAATCCGCGCGTTCCGCGGTGATGCTGTTATTATGGCAACTGGTGGTCCTGGTATTATCTTCGGTAAAACAACAAACTCTGTTATTAACACAGGTTCTGCGGCTTCAATCGTTTACCAACAAGGTGCATCATATGCAAACGGTGAATTTATTCAAATCCACCCAACAGCGATTCCTGGCGATGATAAAAACCGCTTAATGTCTGAATCTGCTCGTGGTGAAGGTGGACGTGTTTGGACTTATAAAGATGGTAAGCCTTGGTACTTCCTAGAAGAAAAATATCCAGCATACGGTAACCTAGTACCACGTGATATCGCAACACGTGAAATTTTTGATGTGTGCGTTAACCAAAAGCTTGGTATTAACGGCGAAAACATGGTGTATTTAGATCTTTCTCATAAAGATCCACATGAGTTAGATATTAAACTTGGTGGTATCATTGAAATTTATGAGAAATTCGTAGGGGATGACCCACGTAAATTACCAATGAAAATCTTCCCAGCAGTTCACTACTCAATGGGTGGCTTATGGGTAGACTACGATCAAATGACAGAAATTCCTGGCTTATTTGCAGCTGGTGAATGTGACTTCTCACAACATGGTGCAAACCGTTTAGGTGCGAACTCATTATTATCAGCAATTTACGGTGGTATGGTTGCAGGACCAAACGCTGTAGAATATGTAAAAGGTCTGAAAAAGCATGCGGAAGATTTACCAGAAACAATCTACGATGCACGCGTAAAAGAAGAAACAGAGAAGTGGGAAGCAATCCTGAAAATGGATGGCACAGAAAATGCCTACTTATTGCATAAAGAGCTTGGTGAGTGGATGACTGACAACATGACAGTTGTACGTCATAACGATCGCTTGGAAAAAACTTACGAGAAATTAACAGAGCTACAACAACGTTGGGAAAAAATCAACATTCATGACACGCAAAAATGGTCAAACCAAGGTGCTCACTTTACTCGTCAGTTAAAAAACATGCTTTACCTTGCAAAAGTAATGACAAAAGGTGCGTTACTGCGTAATGAATCACGCGGTGCTCACTACAAACCTGATTTCCCGAACCGTGACGATGAGAACTTCTTAAAAACAACAATGGCGAAATTTGACCCAGCTACTGGTGAACCAATTATTTCGTATGGAGAAGTTGACGTTTCATTAATTCCGCCACGTACTCGCGACTATTCTTCGAAAGGGGATAATTAATAATGGAAGCAGTAAACACTGGCAAAACAGTTGAATTGATTATTGTCCGTCAAGATACGGAAAATGGTCCAACACGTGAAGAGAAATTTAGCGTACCTTACCGTCCAGGTATGAACGTAATTTCGGCATTAATGCATATTCAAAGATACCCTGTAACAGCTGATGGAAAAGAAACAACACCTGTTACTTGGGATATGAACTGCTTAGAGGAAGTTTGTGGTGCATGTTCGATGGTTATTAACGGTCGTCCACAGCAATCTTGCTCGGCATTAGTTGATAAATTAACGCAACCAATTCGTTTAGAGCCAATGAAAACTTTCCCTGTTGTTCGTGACTTACAGGTTGACCGTAGCCGTATGTTCAACGCCTTGAAAAAGGTAAAAGCATGGGTGCCAATCGATGGTACGTATGACTTAGGTGAAGGTCCACGTATGCCAGAGCGCAAACGTCAATGGGCTTACGAATTATCAAAATGTATGACATGTGGTGTATGTATGGAAGCATGTCCAAACGTATCTGAAAAAGCTTCGTTTATCGGACCAGCACCATTATCACAAGTTCGCTTATTCAACACACACCCAACAGGTGCAATGAATAAAGATGAGCGTTTAGCTGCAATTATGGGCGATGGCGGTTTAGCAAACTGCGGTAACTCACAAAACTGTGTAGCTGCATGTCCAAAAGGTATTCCTTTAACAACTTCAATCGCTGCACTTAACCGTGCTGCGACTGTACAAATGTTCAAGAACTTCTTCGGTTCTGACCATATGGTAGACTAATAAGGAGCCATCCGAAAGCATAAGTGCTTTTGGATGGTTTTTTAATGTGTAGAAAGCTACAGTCGACAAAATAAAAATCAATTCTTTAAAAAAATCACAGTGCTTAGCTAGGGCAAAGGAAAACAGCAATACCATGTGCCATTTTGCATGTCAGTTTCAACTTATAGTGATTACTATATTCTTCAATTTTTTATGCTATAATGAATAGGTATTCATTATACAAGGGGGAGTTTTTATGCGAGCAGTATATATTGATAACGCAGAGCAGTGGATGGAGGAATTCCGATTTTCGGTAGAAGTAAAGGTACGTTTTAGTGAGACGGATATGTATGGACATTTAAATAATACGGTGCCATTTACTTATTTTGAAATGGCACGTATCGAATATTTACAATCGCTTGGCTTAATGGCTGATTGGGTTTCACCAAATAGTGAAACAATTCCTGTCGTTGCTGATTTGCAATGTGATTTTTTACAGCAAGTATTTTTCGATGAGCGCTTGCGAATTTTTGTGAAGGCTGCAAAAGTAGGCTCCAGCTCTGTGGATGTTCACTATTTAGCCAAAAATGAAAAAGGTGTGCCAGTGTTTACAGGACGAGGTACTATTGTACAAATAAACCGTCAAACTGGCAGAGCACAAGCATGGACAGACCATACCAAAAAACTAATGCTGACAAAGTAGTGAAATCGCCCTCACCGTAATGCTCCTGTTCACATATTTTACAAAGAACAGGATAGGAGGGTGTTATAACATGGGGAACTCACAATCACGCTTATTATTAACGAAACGAGAGCGTGAAATATTTCAACTATTAATTGAAGATTATTCGACAAAGGAAATTTCAGAGAAGCTTGCTATTAGCGAAAAAACAGTTCGCAATCATATTTCCAATACGATACAAAAATTGGGTGTTTCAAGTAGAACACAAGCATTAATCGAGCTGTTACGCTTACAAGAATTGAAGTTAAACGGAACGTAAGCTTGCTATTTTCCTCAAAAAACCTCAAAATAGAGCTATGAATTGTTGTTAGGAGTGATCTTGTAATATGCATAATAATGAAAAACACAGTGCTGACTCTATAGCGACTATAGAAAAAGAACTACGCTTTATTTCACACTTGGTGAAGCAAAAAGGTCGCGAAATTTTAAGTAACTATACAATAACACCTCCGCAGTTTGTAGCACTACAATGGTTGGGAGAAGCAGGCGATATGACGATTGGTGATTTATCCACTAAAATGTATTTAGCTTTTAGCACGACAACAGATTTAGTTGATCGTATGGAGAAAGCCCAGCTTGTACAACGTGTTCGCGATGAACAAGACCGACGTGTTGTGCGCATTCATTTACTGCCTGAGGGAGAGCGAATTATTCAAGAAGTAATTGAGCAACGTCGCCATTATTTGCGCAATATCATGGAAGATTTTGATGTAGAAGAAGCGACAGATTTAGTGCGACTTTTAAGAAAACTACATGTACAAATGAAATAGGATTGAGGCGGTTTATATGGATGCCCCTATCGGTGTCATTGATTCAGGCGTTGGTGGGCTGACAGTTGCAAAGGCGATGATGAAGCTTCTCCCAAATGAAAGCATATACTATATTGGCGATACGGCTAGATGTCCATATGGGCCAAGGACAGAACAAGAGGTACGTCAATTTACGTGGCAAATGGCAAAAGCTTTAGAAAAAATGAATATTAAAATGCTAGTCGTTGCTTGTAACACAGCAACAGCGGTTGCTTTAGAAAGCCTGCAAAGAAAACTATCAATACCTGTTATTGGTGTTATCAATGCTGGTGCACGTGCTGCCATTAAACGAACGAAGCGCAATGAGGTGGCTGTCCTCGCTACTGCAGGCACCATAAAAAGTGCTGCCTACGAAAAAGCATTGCACTCATTGTCAACAAAAGTGAAAGTTATGCCACTCGCTTGCCCGACATTTGTACCGCTTGTGGAAAGTGGTGAGTATGAGGGTCAATTTTCTTATGATTTAGTAGCGGACGGTTTAAAGCCGCTGAAGGATGTAAGCTTCGATACAGTGATTTTAGGCTGTACACATTACCCAATTATCCAAAAGCAAATAGAGGCGGCAGTAGGGGCAGGTATACATGTTGTATCATCAGCAGAAGAAACCGCATATCATGTGCTGGAAACTTTAACTTATACGAATCAATTGCGTACAAATAAACTGGCGCCACAGCATGTTTTTTTTGCGTCAGGCTCTGTACCTATTTTTCGTTCCATTGCTGAAAGATGGCTAGAGCAGCCAAATTTAAATATTCAACGCATTGCGTTTTAATACAAAAGCTAAGGCAGTCTGAAAAGGTAGTATCTTTTCGGGCTGCCCCTTTTTTGCGTACATAATATATGATAAGATTAGTGCGCGAATAAAAAGGAGGATTTTCATGATTAGACATGACGAAAGGGCAGTACATGAGCTGCGCCCAATTCATATCGATACAAATTATTTACTACATCCAGAAGGCTCTGTCCTTATTACAGTAGGCAATACAAAGGTCATTTGTACAGCGACAATAGAGGAGAAGGTTCCAGGCTTTTTAAGAGGGCAAGGCAAAGGCTGGATTACGGCTGAATATTCGATGCTTCCTAGAGCCACAGCACAGCGTACACAGCGCGAATCAGCGCGCGGTAAGATAAATGGTCGGACGATGGAAATACAGCGCCTAATCGGGCGTGCATTGCGTGCTGTTGTCGATTTAGAAGCACTAGGCGAGAAAACAGTATGGATTGACTGTGATGTCATTCAGGCGGATGGTGGTACACGTACAGCATCCATTACAGGTGCTTTTGTCGCAATGGCACAAGCGATTGCTAAGCTAGGTGAAGACAAGCCATTTGACACGTTTCCCATCATCGACTATTTAGCTGCAACGAGCGTCGGAATTGTCGAAGAGATTGGCGCTGTAGTAGACTTAAACTATGTAGAAGATGTGGCAGCACTCGTAGACATGAATATTGTCATGACAGGTGCAGGTCGCTTTGTTGAAGTACAAGGCACTGGTGAAGAGGCAACATTTTCTCGTCAAGAATTAAATGAGCTATTAGCGTTAGGTGAAGCGGGGATTCAACAATTAATCGTGCACCAAAAACAAGCATTAGGCGCTGTAGCTGCAATGATTGATGCGAGAAAGGAAGCGTAAGCACATATGACGAAACAAGTAGTAATTGCAACAAAAAATAAAGGCAAGGCGAAGGATTTTGAAGCGCTATTCACACCGCTTGGCTATGAAGTTGTCACAATGTTTGATGTAGCACCTGATATGGAAATTGAGGAAACTGGTACAACATTTGAGGAAAATGCAATTTTAAAGGCAGAGGCATTAGCAGAAGCCTTACAAATGCTTGTTATTGCAGATGATAGCGGCTTAGCGATTGACGCATTGAACGGCGAGCCAGGCGTTTATTCAGCACGCTATGCAGGCGATCATGATGACGAGGCAAATATCATCAAAGTATTAGAAAAGCTTCAAGGTGTACCAGAAGAACAGCGTACAGCACGCTTCTGTTGTGCGTTAGCAGTAGCAGGTCCACAATTAGAAACATATACAGTGTTTGGCACTTGTGAAGGGGTTATTTTGGAGGACAAGCGCGGTACAAATGGCTTCGGCTATGATCCAATCTTTTACGTACCACAATTACAGCGTGCAATGGCTGAGCTTTCTCCAGAAGAAAAAGGTGCCATTTCGCACCGTGGTAACGCCATTCGCAAATTAGCGGATGTACTTCCAACGTTAATTTAATTGACATGACAAGGGGGCAGCAAATATGAAAATACTAGTAATGAGCGACACGCATGGCGATGCGGAAGTGATTCGCCTCGTGCGCAACCAGCAGGAAGATAGCGATATTGTTATTCATTGTGGTGACAGTGAGTTATCATATGACCATCCAAATTTAGCAGATGTCGTCCGTGTGCGCGGCAATTGCGATTATACAGACAATTGCTTTCCCGATGAAGATGTCATCATTCATGGTCATGTAAAAATATATGTCACACATGGGCACTTATTTCAAGTGAAGTCATCCTTACTAGCCTTATCGTATCGCGCTAAAGAGCTAGGTGCGAATATTTGCTGCTTCGGTCATTCACATGTACTTGGTGCTGAAATGATTGATGACATCCTATTCATCAACCCGGGCAGCCTATTAATGCCAAGAGGACGCCGTGAGCAAAGCTATGTCGTCCTAAACGTTCAACCAGAGGCATATAAAGTCGAATGCTTTACACGCCAAGGTGAGCTATTTGAAACACTGCATTTTAATCGCCACTAATTTTTAAAATTGTGTTGACTTTATAACGCTTTATTCATATAATAAATATTGTCTTTAATACCAATTGCGTTATTAAAGCAACTGTCTCCATAGCTCAGCTGGATAGAGCACGGGCCTTCTAAGCTCGCGGTCGTAGGTTCGAATCCTACTGGGGACGTTTTTAATCAAAAATCACAGGTCAGAGAGTGATTTTAAAGACGTTAGAAATGTTGATATATCAATGTTTCAACGTCTTTTGCTTTTCTTGGAATACGATAGGTTTTTGAATTTAGGTATACAAGGTGAGCACGCTAAATAGCTTATTGTACATAGACATTCACCGCAATTAATTCATCACGCTCTTCCATCTTTTTCAGAACATGCGAGTAATGATCCAATGTTGTTTGAATAGTTGCATGTCCTAGTCGTTTTGAAGCTGAGTGAATATTTGCCCCTTTATAAAGTAATACACTTGCATGAGTATGACGTAATCCATGAGCTGTGATTGAATCAATGTCTAAATCGGATAACATCCCTTTAAGTACTTTGTTAGCTCCTTCGTTTGTAATTACCTTAACCGATGTAGGGCGATAAAAAATTAGATTAAATGGATTTTCAGGCATAGCTAAAATAATTTTTTTAAATTCATTACTTTCTTATCGATTGAAATTGTACGTTCTGAACTTGTATTTTTTAAATCAACGAAGCCAGATCCTTCTTTATAGTCCACGCTCGATGAATATAAATTTGATTTTTTTAAAGTTGAAGCAATCAGGCGTTAAGCCAACCAACTCACCATATCGTAGACCTCCTACGAGTCCCATTAATAAATGATACGTGTCAGTGCTGCGGTTGAGCCGATTGAAAAGTTCGTTATACGCCTGTAGGCTTTCTTGATAGTCTAAATGTTTTTCACTATCTTTTTTCGCTGCTTTAGTTGCTGTAATTTCAACCTTACGTGTAAAGTCTACAGGGATATAACCGTCATCTATAGCATCTTTTACACAAGCCCTGATGCGAGTGTTTAATTTTTGGACAGTTGCTTTTGTTTTACTTTGATCATATCAAGGTGGGTATCCACCGTTAGGAGAAATAGAGTACTCATACCCTCTCAGCAGAGGAGGTGTGGTTATTCTAAGCGGTGATTTATTTAAAAAATTGGAGTCTGCAATATCTACAACAAAAAAAGCTAATCTCAAATATACACAATCGTCGAGGGTAGCTTCAATTCTTCATTTCGTAGATTCAGAAAATAAGTCAATGCCAGATATTTATTTAGTAAATGAAGCAGATTATTTGGATAAGTACAAAGACTAAACATCCTCCGGGGTGTTTTTTTATTACATAAAGCTGCTAGTACAATAGAGATGGTGAAACATCTTGATAGGGCTTTAGAGGCCTTAGCTTATATTTGTGAGCGCGAAGAAAGTAAAAATTACGAAATTTTACACAAACGATATGTAAAATGCATGCAAATTTCAACCATTGCAGACCATTATGAAATAAATAATCGTACAGTGTACAAATTGATAGATACAGCAGCAGAGCACCTTTCCACACTTTTGTTCGGTGTGTATGGTCTAAAGCTTGGATAAGAGCAATTCGAGGACATTCACAGGGGCAATGTGACCGTGATAATATGCTAGTATCGACAAATTATGAAAACATCGACTAACCCCTTGGTCGATGTTTTTTCATGATAACTATTTACATGTAATTCGATGTATGATAAAATGAGAACACAAGTTCTTATTTATATTTTCTTTGATTCCCTTGGATTATCTAGTATAATTTTGTATAAAATTGTCGATGATTTAGGGGGATGAAAAAATGGCAACTACTATTCAATTTTTCAACGTGTTTCTTAAAAATAATAGAGGGTATACAAGTATATCAGTATCTGATTTTCTCGATGGTATTATTTCTTTGGATGAAGGAAAAAGGTATGTCCATAATTCGCATGGTGAATATTCTTTAATTGAAATGCTCTTACCTAATATGAATCCTAATAATAACAGTATGGACAGATTGGTTGGTTTTGCTAATTATCGAGATAAAAAGCCTTTTACTGGAAGAAGAGGAACTGATGAAAAAAAGGAGATTGCAGGAGATGTATTGGAATTAACAACGTGCTTGTTTATTCCAGATTACCATCTAGCTGTTATTGAATATAATCATTTTGGTGCACGACCAAAACATATTGAAAGATATTTAAATGCATTTCTCCCTACAAGCGGAGGATGGTATTTTGAAATGATTCCTATAGAAACTGAGGGGTCTTTCCAAAAAATAAGAAGTTCTAATGATATACGTGGCATTGAAATAAAATTAGATTTAATGACAGGTCTATCTAATTTATTTAACTCAGAGGGGAATAAAATTCAATCTATCACCTCAGCAATAAATTCCACTGCGGAATCATTTAGAGAAATAGGTGCAAATATTGCTACTATAAATTTAGGGCAAGGAAGATATAGAAATAGCCCTATGGAATTCGATGAACTTATCAACTTTTTACAAGCTATAGACATGGAGAATGATAATATTGCATCTGTAAAAGTAAAATATAGAAACCCGACTTCAGGAAAATTAGAAACAGCAGATTTAAAAAACGAGGGGCAATTGAAGAGAGTAATCATGGAAGATAGTAATTCGACTGCATTTGAGTCTATAGCAATAGGAATTTCAAATTACTATTATGAACAATCTAACAGACTTGCTAATCAAGAGTGGAGACATGTCACAACATCATTGCAAAGTGAAGAATTGCCATTAATAGACCGATACAGTAATGGAGAAGAATCAAGTCGAATCGAATAGATTTACAGTTTAGCGAAGGGATGAGAACAATATGAAAAGATTTCTAGAAAACAAAAAGTTTGATTCGATTTTTTTGTTTTTTGAAAAGAAGTTTATTTGTTGGGTCATCACTGTCCTTTGCATAGTAGTCATTGTATTGAAAACTTTAACATTATTTTCTTTAGGCAAACTTGATAATTACACAGACGCTATAGATATAATCATAAGTAGTAAATTACCTGAATGGTTTATAAATAGAGATAGCACGTTAATTACTTTGTCAGCTATTTTTATAGGTATATATTTTACTACATTTACATTGATGGCCACTATATCATCCAAATCTTCTTTTAGTCTTCTAAAAACTCAGCAATTTAAAGATTTGATAATTTATATCCGAAACGCTTTTGGTGCATCGTTTCTTTATCTAGTGGTATCACTTGTACTACCAGTTTTCAGTAAAACAGAATGGTTTTTTTCAGTGGTGTCTCTTTTATTGTTAGTATACATGTTATTAAGTGCATTTCGTTTCGGGGCATTGATCTATATGATATTGGAAAAAGATGTTAATCGATATCTTCAAGATCTTGAATCTGAAAAAGTCATGAAAGTGGAACAAGATAATATTTATAAAGAATTAAAGATGTTTTTGGATAGGGAGAAACAAAAGGAAAAGGTTGAACAGGCGGAAAAAATGAGCGCAATGTTACAAGAAAGAAAAAATAATAAAAAAAGCTAATTTTAACTTTCTTCAAAAAAGTCACATCTAACCAGGTGTGGCTTTTTCCATGTGATAAATACTTCCTTTTAATTTATTGTAATTTTAATAAGGAGAAAATAGCTAGAAAGAAGTGCGAGAAAAAATATTTTTTTCAGTAATCAAATCGGGTCAAACCGTTGATATACCAATATTTATAGAGAGAGGTAAATTAAGTAGCCTTGATTCAAATTACTGTTCAAAGTTTTTATGGCAAGCATTTTATTATGGCTCTGGAATAAATTTAACTAATTTAATTTTAGATGGAAATAGCTCTCTACTAATAACCCCAAGCCATGTGAAAAATTCAAATAATGTTTATTAAGTTACTTCATTCATGGGGATTGATTAATAAGTCCTTCTTTTTACTTAGAGGCCATTTAACTGAAGGGAAGTGGTGAAAATGACGAAGAAAAAGTATTTGATAGTTTTTATTATTGCAATTATAATTTTACCCGTTCTTTATGTACAAAGTAATAAAGTTATGTTTGCCAACAGAGTAACAGAATACCTTATTGAAGAGAAGGGCTATCAAAAAGAAGAAATTAAGTCAATTGAGGGAGTATGGGGGAAAAAGCTACCAGCCTTTTATGTAGTAGTTATTTTTAAGGATGAAGAGAATATAGAATATACTTATTTTGCTCATGGCAATGTACGTCAAGTTGAGTTTAGAACAATCGATGGTACACCAGTGACAGCTGATGAATTAAAAAACTATGAGCCGTTTAATTAAGTATTTTGGTTCTTTTCATCAATAGTGAACATGCTAACTATTCACATAGCCTATTGAAATAATATCATAACACCACACTGGAGGTAGAAAATTTGAATGAAGCGATTATTCAAGCTGTAGAACAATTAATTATTAAAAATACAGGGCTAGAGACTGTAGTTGAGATCAATAATGTAGAAACAAATAAAGATGGCTTTAATAATGAGATAACGATGTTTCATCTTAGCTTCTTTCATAAAGCAGAGAAATTTTCTAGGCCAGTTGTGCTGAAAAAATTTAGTCATTATGTGCAGTTTAATAAAGAATTGCATATTTTAAAGAGTCAATCTATGAACTATATAAATACCCCAAATATTTATTTTGAGGATAAAGAAAATAGGGTTTTGCTAATGGAACAGATAGAGGGATTCACCTTGGATAAATATTTTACTGCTAGTGCCAGCGATGCGAGGATGGCGTTTGAAAGCTTTGGTTCTACATTAGCTCATATTCATTCCATTGATGTTTATAAGCTAAATAATGGATACTTTAAAAATAGTCAGTCAAACGGTTACATAGGGAGCTTAAGAAATAGAGTTAAGGGATTTGAAGACCCAATTTATAGAAAGATACTGAAAAATATTGAGCAATCGTTCAAAGGTGTAAAATTTAGCGAGGTGCTAAATCATGGGGATTATCATTTTTGGAACACGATAATGACGAATGATAACAAATTGTATATTTTAGATTGGGAAAAAGCCTTTCTAGGAGACCATCGTTTTGATATAGCTAATACGCTTGTATTAGGATACTCTTGGTTTGGAATGGATTTTAAAGAACCTTTATTAGCTGCTTATCAAAATAACAATCATCAGGAAATTGAATACTTAGAATGCTTTGAGGCCTTATTATGCTTTGACTCCTTTACTAAGGCAGTTCCATTACTATATGGAGCAGACGACGTACATATCCGAGATAGAACGTTTGAATGGTTAAAGAGGCGTTATGAGTTATTTGTAAAACATACGGGAGAAAGAATTGAAAAAGCGGAACAGTATTTATTTTCTAAGGGTCTTGCAGTCAAAATATCGTAGTAACCCCCCTTCCTAAGTCACACAAGGAAGGGGGTTACTATTAAATACCTGTCACATATTTCTGAAGCTGCTTCTCCTTCTGTCCAGCCAACCCTGTTTTAGTCAATGTGGAAAACTGCTCTTTATCCAACATTTTCGTGAGCTGCTGCATCAGCATATCTCTTATTTCGCCAGTGCTATGCTCATCTTCCTCGGATTTAGGCAGCTTTGTTTCTTTAATCATGATGACCTCACCATTTGCCTTTGTGACATAATGGCGGATGTAGCCATTTTCTTTTTTGATTTCGTATTTGGCTTTTGATTCTTTGTGGTTTTCTAGCAATAAATTTTCGGTTAAGTGATTTGTATTTTCAGATTTCGCTGTATAAGCGGAATAGCTACTTCCAAGTCGTATATTCATTTATTTCCCTCCTAGTTCTCCACCATCCCAATAAACTCCTCCAATGTATGATCACAATTAATCGCTAAGCGTTTTAGCTTATATGGATGATCACCGATTTTCACCTTGCCATGCTTAATAGTAAATGCCATTGTCATATTTAGCTCTTTTAAAATGTCAATCGTTTCTCTGCTATATTGACCGAAAGGGTAGGCCATGTATCGGGCGTTCGTGATGTACTGATTTGCGAGGAAATCCTGCTTCACTTCCTCAGCATCTTTCAGAACGACATCGCTTCTGCCAGTTTCGCTCGTTGTATGTAGGTCATGTGTATGACTTTGAAGGTCGAATACATCCTTCATCGCCTCTACTTCCTCCATGCTCAATGTTTGAATGGCATTTGGTTTGAATTCAGGTGTTGTATCAAGATGAATTCTACTCGTAATTAAAAATTCGGTTGCTGTGAAGTTGTACTTTTTTAAAATAGGGTAGCCAAATAAGTAATTGGACTTGAGCCCATCATCAAAGGTGATGACAACAGCTTTGCCTGGCAAATTAATTTCCTTATTTAAAAATTGCTCTAGCTCTTGTAGAGAAATACTTTGATAGCCACTGTCATAGAGCCATTTCATTTGCTCCTCGAAATTCTCAACAGATGTCACAGCCGATACATCACGGAACTTTTTGTTTTCGCCATCCGGTAATAAATGATGGTACATTAAAACGGGAATGCCGTTATCCTTTTCTGTATGCTCTTTGCGAATATAGCCTACCTTGTCACCGACACGCACCTTATACCAGTTAAAAAAATGATTAGCGACAATCGGATAGCGTTGGTTTTTGTTGATAACCGCTAGCTGTTTGGCATTTGACGATGCCTTTTCATAAACAATGACATTATCGTTTAAAATAATGGTCTTTTTTGATTTATAGTCCTTCGGTGTTTTTTGCCTTTGTGATGTCAAAACTGTTTGGTTTTTTTCAATGTAGCCAGTACCGTTGCCAAAGTTGATTTTCCAATAATTTTGCTCCTCACTATTGACCTTATATGTTTGGTTGATTTTTAGAAAACCGACTGTTGCGTTGTGAGAATCTAAAATAGGGATGTCATCTTTCTGTGTTGTAATATAGTTGACCTCGCTCCTTTCGCCTATACTTAAATTAATTGCAAATATACTAATAAAAAATAATATAAAATAGCTAAATTTTTTGTACATAAATTGTCTAGCTCCTTCTCTATCTAATTATTAGTATTAAAAAATTTTTAGTCAATACCAAAATTAACAACACATACCATTTTATAATTAATGCTATAATGGTGCTGTTACATGAAAGGGGAAAAGAAAATGAAATTAACAATGAAATATGTCATTTTGTATGTAAATGATTTGGAAAAAACGATGTATTTTTATCAAAATATTTTAGGGTTGCCTGTTAAAATGCAGCAAGGAACATATGTGGAGTTTGATACAGGGGCAACGATATTATCCATTAATACGCGTGACTCTGTTCGAGAGGAAATTGGGCTAGATGTACCAAACGTCTTATCAGACACACAAACATTTGAAATTGGCTTTGTTGTAGACGATGTACAAGCAACAATTGAGGCGCTGCGCACACAAGGAGTAACCGTAGTAAAGGAGCCTGTCGTGAAGCCATGGGGACAAACCGTTGCATATGTAGCAGATCCAGACGGGCATTATATTGAAATTTGTACTTCTGTTGACTGAAGCATCTAGGAGGAAATTATGCAGACACAGCTACAGCAAATAATAAAGAATATTGATTTTTCGGGTACAGTATTCATAGCAGAAGGTGACAATAAACTAAATGAAAGCTATGGCTATGCCAATCGCTCAGAGCAGATTGCCAATAATACTTCAACCCGTTTTGGCATTGCATCAGGCTGTAAACTATTTACAGCAATCGCTATTTGCCAGCTTGTTGAAAAAGGGCAGCTACATTTTCATACAAAGCTTAATGACTGTCTACACTATGATTTTTCAGCCTTCGACCAAGAGATTACAATTCATCACTTATTAACACATACTTCAGGTATACCTGATTATTTTGATGAGGAAGTGATGGAGGATTTTGAAGAGTTATGGGTGACAAATCCGATGTACCATATGAGGAATTTGTGCGATTTTTTACCGTTATTTCAACATCAGCCAATGAAATATCCAGTAGGGGAGAGGTTTCATTATAATAATGCTGGATATATTTTATTAGGGTTAATCGTGGAAAAATCAACGGGAATGAATTTTAGTGATTATGTGCAAACAGCTATTTTTGATAAAGCAGGTATGCATGCATCTGGTTATTTTTCGTTAGATTGCCTTCCAGCTAATACAGCGCTAGGCTATATAGAGCAACTAGATGGCACTTGGAAAACAAATATTTATTCTGTTCCGGTGAAAGGTGGCTCGGATGGAGGTGCATTTGTCACAGTTGGCGATATGGCAAAGCTGTGGGATGCACTTATCAATTATCAGCTTTTGACTGAAAATTCAACTAATCTATTACTATCTCCACACGTACAAGTGAATGAAGATAGCTATTATGGCTACGGTGTATGGATTAAAAAAGCAAATAACGCCATTTTTAAATATCATATAATGGGCTATGATCCAGGTGTTAGCTTTCATTCAGCTTACTATCCAAGCTTAGCTAGCAAAGTAGTTGTTTGTTCAAATAAATCAGATGGTGCATTTGATATGATGCGTGGAGTTGAAGCGTATTTAATCGAAAAACTTTCAAACCAGTCCAATGTCAGCACAAAATGACAGGACGAGGCGGTTAGCTGGCTGTATGCTAGAAGCAAGGAGTGAGAGACATTATGAGTTGGATAGAGTCGATTCAAAGGGCAATTCATTATATGGAGGAGCATTTGTTAGAAAATATAACGATAGAGCAAATCGCACATGAGGCTAATAGTTCAGTGTATCACTTTCAACGAACATTTTCGTTATTAACAGATATGACAATTGCTGACTATATAAGAAAACGTCGCTTAACGTTGGCAGCACAAGAAATATTGATGACAGAGCATAAAATTATCGACCTTGCCTACAAATATGGCTACGATTCTCCTGAAGCATTCACGAAGGCATTCCGCAAGCAGCATGGCGTGACGCCGAGTGATGCACGTAAAAAATCATATGCGATTCAAGCATATAACCGCCTCGTTATACAGGTGAGTTTGAAAGGAGCAGAACCGATGAAGTACAAAATTGTTGAAAAAGAAGCGTTTCAAGTAGTAGGTGTGAAAAGAACATATAACTGTTCAAATGGTGAGAATTTACAAGGGATTCCTGTATTTTGGGATGAAGTCAATGCCAATGGCACAGACCAAGAGCTATTCCAGCTAAACAATGGAGACATAAAAGGTGTGTTAGGTGTTTGTCTGCCACAAAAGGATGCAAGCAATATGATTGATTACTGGATTGCTGCTGCTACGAATGCTGGGGCACCTAGCCATTTTGAAACATTGGAAATTCCAGCGTCAAAATGGGTTGTTTTTGAAGTAGTTGGTCCAATGCCTGATGCTATGCAAAATGCTTGGAAGAAAATTTATTCAGAATGGTTCCCATCCAATCCGTATGAGCCTGTAGGAACAGCAGAGCTAGAAGTATATTCTGATGAGAATCCATTTAAAGAAGATTTAGTTTCTGAAATTTGGATTCCAGTTCAATAATTTTTGTTTCTTATGTATTTTTAAAATCAATTGGCTGTCTGGAAAGAGGCGTGTTAGCCTGCTTTCTAGGCAGCCCTATTTTTATGAAACTAATTCGCGCCTGCTTCGTAAAAATAGTATAGAACTTAAAGGAGAATGATACATATGAAAAAACTTATTTTAGCGTTAGTATTAGGTGTTTCGGTACTAACATTAGCAGGCTGTAATTTTTTGAAGTGGGGATTTGGTAATATAAAGGAGCAATTTATTGGACGTGAAATTACGATTCAAACATATGATGAAAGCAGTCAAATTATTGACCAAATTAAAGGGAAGAGTGTTAGTATTAAGGCAGATGATAAGTTTGCGATGAAGGATACTGAAGGGAATACGGTGGAAAAATCATCCGTGCTGGATATTACGGTTGGCGGTAAGCAAATGCTGCATGTAGGCAGTAGTTTAATAGCTTATGAGGATGGTTTAACAAATATTTTTGAGGAATATGCACAAACTGTAGATATTGAACATTTTGATCGTTCTATCCCATTTATTAATCGCATGGTCAATGACATGAAAAACTTAACAGTAGGCAAAGATAAAGTTGTATTAATTCGCTCACAGGCAGGCGAGCCATTAGCTACATTTGTCGGTGAGGATGTCAGTTACTTTGCAACAGAAATTGATAAAGCGACAGGCTTATTAATTGATGATCGCTATTTATTCATTTATCGTTGTGATTATACAATTTACGATTTAGCATTACTTCAATAAAGATAGGAGGAGCCACATGATAAATATTGGCTGGCATTTTGATAATAGCTATGCACGGCTACCACATACTTTTTTTGCAGCAATGGCGTTGAATCCTGTACAAGAGCCGAAGCTTGTTATTGTGAATGAGCAGCTAGCTTCAACGCTCGGTTTGAATTTAACAGCGCTACACAGTGAAGAGGCACTGCAAGAGCTTGCTGGCAACAAGTCACCTATTGGCAGCTCGCCTTTAGCTCAAGCATATGCAGGTCATCAGTTTGGGCATTTTAATATGCTTGGAGATGGGCGAGCAATACTTTTAGGTGAGCATATCACAGCACAAAATGAACGTGTTGATATTCAACTAAAGGGAGCAGGGCGCACACCTTTCTCGCGTGGAGGAGATGGACGGGCAGCACTTGGACCGATGTTGCGTGAATATATGATTAGCGAGGCAATGTATGCGCTTGGCATCCCAACAACGCGCAGCCTAGCTGTTGTCACAACGGGTGAAAAAATTATACGAGAGCAGGCATTACAAGGGGCAATCTTAACCCGCATTGCCAAGAGCCATTTGCGTGTAGGGACATTTCAATATGCCGCAAGATGGGGAACTGGGGAGGAGCTGAAGGCTTTAGCAGATTATGCTATCGAGCGCCATTTTCCAGCACTACAACATGAAGAGCAATGTTATATGAAGCTGCTTGAAGGCGTTATTGAAAGACAGGCTGAGTTACTTGCAAAATGGCAATTAGTAGGCTTTATACATGGTGTGATGAATACAGATAATATGACAATTAGCGGTGAAACAATCGATTATGGACCATGTGCATTTATGGATAAATATGATCCTCAAACTGTTTTTAGCTCTATTGATACACAGGGACGTTATGCTTATCAAAACCAGCCGAATATGGCACTTTGGAATTTAGCTCGCTTCGCAGAATCTTTGCTGTCGCTAATTCATCCTGATTCGGAGCAAGCAGTGGAAATGGCACAGCGAGCGCTGCAGCAATTTCCAAAATTGTATGAAGCGAGTTGGCTAGCTGGAATGCGTCTAAAGCTTGGACTTATAACTGAGGAGCCGCAAGATATAGAGTTAATAGATGAGCTATTGCAATGGATGCAAGCGAATGAAGCGGATTATACGAATACGTTTCGTGCATTGACATTAGGACAAGTGGAAGAGAACGAAGCATTTAAGCAGTGGTCTAGTCGATGGCAAGAAAGATTACAAAGACAAGCACAACCATTAGAGCTTGTCCAGCAAACGATGCGTCAGCATAACCCAGCAATTATTGCACGCAATCATCGAGTGGAAGAGGCATTAAGTGCAGCAGAGCAAGGCGATTTGCTTCCTTTCCAGCAGCTATTGAAAGTATTAACCCAGCCATTTGCCTACACGGATGAGCAAGAGCGGTACGCAACATTACCACCTGCCTCCAGCTGTACTTACAAAACGTTTTGTGGAACTTAATAAATTGTATGAGAATTGTGTGAGTGCCTGGCACCCACACAATTTTATGTGCGCCCAGCATGCGCATGAACTATAGGGTGCAAGTCCCGAACCCCGAAGACAGAAGTAGAGGTTAGCCAAG
>NZ_JAMBIZ010000012.1 GCF_025291715.1 Metasolibacillus sp. | reverse complement strand
AAAAACGAATGGAAAGTGCCTTATTTTTGTTTGAATAACTAATTCATCGTAAAAAATGTAAGTTTTTCAGTGCCCTCCGCAGAAGGCAATCCTTTTTTCGTTTTTTGTTTTTCTGTTTCTATCAATGTGAGGTGTTTTCTCATGTCCAAATGGTTGATTGTCATTGTATTTATAAATAGCGAGGCGTGCTATTTTGCGGAATGTAAATACAATGCGGATAATTGGAACAGGTATAGCATAGCGCATTTTTATGCAAAATAGTGGTTTTTCATCAAACCTTAAATGAAATGTAACGTTTCTGTAGTATTGTTACAAAAATTAAGGTTGCTGTAAGCTTCGCACAATTTTCATGTAAGACATGACTGTTAAAGTAAAAGTATCAAAACGGAGGTGCGAAGGATGAAACCAGTTTTACAAGTCGACAATATTACAAAGGCATATGGTAAAGGGAACAATTTATATAAAGCATTAAACGGGGTAAGCTTTGAGGTGCATCACGGTGAATTTGTTGGTGTGATGGGCCCTTCAGGTGCAGGCAAGTCAACATTACTTAATGTAATCGCAACGATTGATAGTGCAACGACAGGCTCGGTTGTTATTGATGATGCGAATATTGCAACGATGAAAGATGAACAGCTCGCAGACTTTAGACGTGATCATTTAGGTTTTATTTTTCAAGATTATAATTTGCTTGATTCGTTAACAGTGCGTGAAAATATTGTACTACCACTGGCAATTGCCAAAAGACCTGCGGCAGAAATTAATGAGCGAGTTCAAAAAATCGCAAAGCTTTTTAGTATAGAAGATTTGCTTAATAAATATCCGTACCAAATTTCAGGAGGACAAAAGCAGCGCACAGCTTCATCAAGAGCGCTTGTTACAGAGCCAAAGCTATTGTTTGCAGATGAGCCAACAGGGGCATTGGATTCGAAGTCAGCGACGGATTTATTAGAAAGCTTGAGTGATTTGAACGCCAAGCAGCAATCAACGATTTTAATGGTAACACATGATGCCTATGCGGCGAGCTTCTGTCAGCGCATTTTATTTATTCAGGATGGACAGTTATCGAAGGAAATTTTCCGAGGCGAACAGACGCGTAAGCAATTTTTCCAAATGATTTTACAGGAGCTTACGGTGATGGGCGGTGACGTAAATGACGTTATTTGATTTAGCATTGAAAAATATGCGTCGTAATATGAAGAGCTATGCGCTGTATTTCGGTGCTGTGCTGTTTAGCATCGTCATTTATTTCACGTTCGTGACATTGAAATATAGCGATGATATTAGCGCATTAGCAGATTCTTCAATGAAGGTGCAGGGCATTATGAGTGCTTCCTCTGTCGTGCTATTAATTTTCGTAGCACTGTTTATTATTTATGCCAATTCATTTTTTATTAAAAAGCGTAAAAAGGAAGTCGGGCTGTATTCGCTTCTAGGTGTACGTAAAAAGCAAATTGGCTTTTTATTATTTTTCGAAAATATCGTGCTTGGTATTTTATCACTTGTTATCGGAATTGTGCTTGGCTTTCTATTATCAAAGGGCTTGCTGACAATATTGGTACGTTTGATGGGGCTTGATGCAGTAGCGAGCTTCACATTATCAGGTGCAGCCGTGCTCAATACGACAATTGTTTTTATGGTTGTCTTCTTATTTACATCATTGCAAGGCTACCGTGTAATTTATCAATTTAAACTGATTGAATTGTTCCATGCGGAGAAAAAAGGGGAAAACTTACCTAGAGCGAAATGGGTGGCAACAGTTGCAGGGATTGCCTTCCTCGCATTCGGTTACTGGCTAGCACTTCAAGATTTAATGACATCAAAAATGTGGGCAATGCTCGGTATATCAACACCAATTATTATTGTTTTATCAACCGTTGCAGGTACTTATTTATTATTTCATAGCGCCTTAGTGTTTGTACTAACAAAGCTAAAAAACAATGAGCGTTGGGCATGGCGCGGGCTTAATTTATTAAGCGTTTCACAAATTTTATACCGCATTCGTGCCAATTCAAAAACATTGACAACAATCGCTGTGTTAAGTGCGACGACAATTACTGCTGGTGGGGCGGTATATGGGATGTATTATAACGCAGGAACACAAACGCATCATTATTTGCCAAACACATTTATGTGGAAAGGTGAGGCAGCTGACATTCCATCACAGGATATTTTGTACAATGAAACGATTTATGCAAAGCAAACGGAGCTAAACAGTGATGAGCGCATTTACAATTACACATTTATTGATAATGACACGTATAACAAGCTTGCAAAGCTACAACAACGTGAGCAGTTAGCTGTGCAAAGCGGTGAGGCAATAATGCTAGATTCATATTATGATGAACGCTTTTCAACGGATTACACTGGACAACAATTCACTGTTGGAGATGTAACGATAAAGGTGAAAGATTTTCGAGTAGAAAGCGTTTTGAATGCCAATGTCATTGCGCAAGTCATCGTTGTTTCAACAGAAGATTATCAGGCATTAGACATTGAAGCAAATGCTTACCAGGTAGTTGCGATGGACAATGACAAAAAGCAAATTGCAGCCTCTAACAAACTACAACAGCAGCTAGGAGATGAGACGTATTTATCAAGCTTTCCAGCAACCTATAAAGCATCAATTGAAAGCTTAGGCTCGTTATTATTTGTTGGTAGCTTTTTAGGCTTAGTTTTCTTAGTAGCAACGGGTAGTATTATTTACTTCAAAATTATGACGGAAGCTGAAGAGGACCGTGGCAAATATGAAATTTTGCATAAAATTGGTGTAGGTCATAAAGAAATGAAAAAAACGGTACGTGTACAAATTGGCTTTATTTTTACTGCACCGTTAATCATGGGCATTATGCATAGTGCCTTTGCACTTAGCGCATTTTCGGGCTTGATGAGTGCAAACATTGCAGTGCCTGTCATCATATGGATGGCGGTTTATGTAGGGATTTACGCGGTGATTGGGTGCCTGGCACACACACAATTCTCACACAATTTACAATGGGGGCATAGAAAATGAAAAAAGTATTTATTGGGCTAACATCGCTAATTGTTTTAGTAGTTGCGGCGCTTGTTATTATAGCTACAGTCGATTTTAATCGTTTAGGAAAGGACGCTGTCTATGTACAAATTACAGGAGATGGAGATATAGAAAAATTCACAGCATCCGATGGCGAAGTGATGATGATGTATTGGTATAAGCAGCCTGCTTATAAGGAAAGTGGCGAAGCGGTCGATGTAAAGTTTTCAGCAGGTAAAAATTTACGCCAGGATGCGTATTTGAAGCTTTACGTGAAGAAAGGTAATGAAGTAACATCATACGATGAAGTGTCGTATGAGGAATTGCCTGACAAGGTGAAGGAGCAGTTAGTCGCTCCAAACTAATGGTTCTCCTGCAAATATGCAAAGGGGCTGGAAAAAAAGTATTTTAGCCAGTCAAAAAGCCGAACTATTGAAGAAACAATTGTGAAATGTTCCTTCATAGTTCGGCTTTCTCTCTTTATTTGGCACTAATTATGCCTACTATCATTCGGCTTTGTGAAGCGACCATGTAGTTATGTCCCAGCCTCTTTCTTTGTTACAGCCGAATAATAACGCTTGTTCCAATGCCAAGCTCGCTCATTAATTCTACCTCACCACCGTGTGCTTGAATGACATCACGGGCAATCGCCATACCAAGTCCTGTCCCTTTAATATTTTCTGTGTTCGTTCCTCGATAATAGCGTTCAAATACTTGCGGTAAGTCTGCCTTTGCAATACCTTTACCATTATCCCGAATGTGAATAACGGCGGCTCCACCTACTTCCTCCACAGAAACCTTCAAAATAACCTCTTCTTCATTATGCACGAGTGCGTTATAAATAAAATTGAGCAATGCCCGTTTCATTAAATGCGTATCAATACATTTTGTTAGCTTGTCGATTGATGCATTGAATGTAATGTTGCGCTCGCCAAATGTCGCATCATTTAGCACATCGATAACAAGCTCACGTACAAATGAAACAATATTTGTGTCAACAAGCTGTAAAGGCATTTCCTGTTGGCGCAGACGCATTGTTAATGTGAAATCATCGAGCAATTCTCGCATATAAACGGACTTTTTCTCAATAATTTCCGCATATTCTGTCTGTTCTGATGCAGAAATATTGCTTTGCAGTAGCTCCGCATAGCCTTGAATGGCAGCAAGTGGTGTTTTCATATCATGAGAAACATTGCTAACCCATTCGTTGCGCATTTGCTCTAGCTTGCGTCGCTCCTCCTCCTGCAATTTTAAGCTTTCAGCTACATCATCTAAATTATGGAAGATGGAACGGTAAAGCCCTCTGCTATGCTTTGAGTCAACTGCAAAGTTGCGGTTTTTCAGCATGCGAATGCGCTCTATCATTCGATAAATCGGCTTCGTTAAAAAGGAGCTGAAAATAAAGCCGATAATGATGGCAATAAGTAAATCGACGATAATCATAATAAGCGCAAGCTGTGCAGTAAATTGCGTGATCGAGCTTGTGTTGGAAGTGATAACAATTTTCGATAGATTGCGGTCTTGAATACCGACTAAATACATTATGTCATTGTGTTCTGCCACAAATGTAGAAACCTGATTTTCATCGCGGTATTTATAAGCATGGACTAATTCCACTGGTGTGTAATGCACAGGTGCGGTGGCGGGTGCAAGTGCATTGCCAATAACATTACCATTGTCATCTAAAAATTGTAGCCATGCATTGCGTTCTTCCAATGCAGCAATCCCTTTATCTGAAATAACGGGCTCTCCATCTACCTCTGTAATATAACGTGCAAGTGTGCGCGTGAAATCAGTTGCAGAGGCAGGATGCTCCTCACCAGAGCTATAGTACGCATAGAACACAAGTGCAATGATGGCATTTACTAAAATAACACAAAACACTGTGCAAAGTATGGCCATTAAAAAGCGACCTGTTAGCTTCCATCTCATCATGCCTCCCTCCTTATTTCGCTACGAAGCGATAGCCCAAGCCTTTAACTGTTGTAATATAAATAGGGTTAGAAGGATTGTCCTCAACCTTTTCACGTAGACGACGAATATGCACCATCAACGTATTATCTGCACCGAAAAAATCCTCTCCCCATACTTGTTGAAACAATGTTTCCTTGCTTAAAATGCGATTTGGATTGCGCAAAAAACACGCCATTAAGCCAACTTCCTTTGCTGTTAAATCGAGTGCTGTGCCCGCCTTATATACCTCTGTTGCCTCCTCATTAATTGAAAACGGACCAACCTGTGTAGTGAGTGCTTCAGACTGTGTGTGATAGCCAGCTCGACGTAGCTGCGCTTTTACGCGATAAGCAACCTCCTTTGGGCTAAATGGCTTTGTAATATAATCATCGCCACCAATAGCAAGCCCGAGCAATTTATCAATTTCATCTGATTTTGCTGATAAAAATAAAATGGGTATATGAGATACTTCGCGTACTTTTTTACATAAATCATAGCCCTCTCCATCAGGTAGCATGATGTCAACTAATGCGATATTTGGAGCATGCTGCTGAAACATGTCCCAGCCTTCTGTAACAGAGCCTGCGCTGACAATGTTTGAAAAGCCCTCCTTTTGTAGAGTAGTTATTAGTAAATTTCGTAAGTCTGCCTCATCATCTATAATTAAAATGCATGGCTGTTCCATACAAGCACCTCTCTCATCATTACTATTCCTTTTTAGTATAGGGGATAGTGAAAGGGATGTGAATTTTTAGTGTCATTACTACTGCAATTGACAGAATATTCTTTGAAAAATGCATAAATGCTTGTACTATAATTTTCCACTCGTTAAACTAGTAATATAAAGTATAGAAAGGGATGGTGGCTTTAATGACGAATGAACAACCACTCGAACAAGAGCAAGTCGAAGCAATTAAAGCGGTAGAAACGATTTTTGTGAATGAGTTTACGAATGGTGTATTAGATCCAAATAAGCCGATGCTTGGTCCGTTACGAGATGGCGGTACAATCATTGCAAACACAGCGCCAGGCTGCTGGGGACCAATGCTAACACCTGAAATACGAGGCGGACATGAAGTAACAAAACCAGTATACATAGAGGGTGCTGAAGTTGGGGATGCACTTGTCATTAAAATTAAATCAATTCAAGTAACATCCATTGCGACTGCATCAGGTACAGATGAAGCATTGTCCGATCGTTTTATCGGTGACCCGTTTATCAAAGTAAAATGCCCAGGCTGTGGTAAATTGCATCCACAAACAAAGGTGCAAGGGATTGGAAAGCAGGCAATTCGCTGTGCTATTTGTGATACAGAAACAGCTCCTTTTGCCATTACAAACGGTTATACGATGGCATTTCATCATAATGAGAAACTAGGTGTGACGGTTGGTAAGGAGGGGGCACGTAAAATTGCCCTTGAAGCGAACAGCTATATGCGCATACCTGAAAATTCAAAGCAAAACCCTGTTGTTAGCCTTGCTCCTGCTGATTTAGTTGGTGTGCTAGCGAGAATGCGCCCGTTTTTAGGGCAGCTAGGTACAGTACCTTCAAAGGCAATGCCAGATTCACATAATGCAGGAGACTTTGGTGTAGCGTTAATTGGTGCACCGCATGAATTTATTGTAACGGCAGAGGAGTTAGCAGAGCATAAAACAGATGGGCATATGGATATTAATCGGGTACGTCAAGGAGCTACTATAATTTGCCCAGTAAAGGTAGATGGGGGTGGCGTTTATGTTGGCGATATGCATGCAATGCAGGGTGATGGTGAAATTGCAGGGCATACGACAGATGTGTCAGGCATTGTTCAGCTACAAGTAAGCGTGTTAAAGAAAGTAGCGATTGATGGACCTATCATTTTGCCGAACGAGGATGACTTGCCATATACAGCGAAGCCATTTACAAAAGAAGAAAAGCGCTTAGCACGGGAGCTAGCTGAGGAATATGGCTTAAAGCAGCTAGAAGAAGCGTTTCCGATTTCCGTTGTTGGCACTGGAGCTGATTTAAATATCGCGACAGAAAATGCAGTCCAACGTGCGGCAGCTTTATTCGATTTATCTGTTGAGGAAATGAAAAACCGCATTACGTTAACGGGTGGAATTGAGGTTGGTCGTTTGCCAGGCGTTGTGACAGCTACCTGTCAAGTGCCAAAATCACTTTTAAAGCAGGCAAAAATATTTAAATCAGTAAAACAGCAATATGATTAGCAGTGACTGTTTGGAAGGTAGAGTAATATGCTATCTTTCAAACAGTCACTATTGCTTTAACTAGATAGCCCAAATTCGCACAAAAAACTACAGCAACCTTACCATCTGTTTGATATAGTAGAAATAGAATGATGTGATTAAAGGAGGAAAGCATATGCTACAAATAGACGAGCAGTTGTACAGCATAGCGCATGGGCAAATAGGGGAGCCCTTTATGCGTGCAATTGCCACAGTTTCGAATGAAACGTCTAGCATTTGGGGTGAGCTTCTTCCAATAAAACAAATTTTAGTGAGCGATGAACTGGCATTAGCTTTAGTGAAAAGCTACTGTATTGAAGATATTGCAGCTTTTTCAAATGTTGAGCAAGGTGTGAAAAAGGTGCTACAAGATTTATTGCAGCACAATTATGATGCTCAGCTATTGCAATATATGGCACTCCACCAATCTATTGAAGTACAAAATCTGCTCAGATTTTTAACTGGAATGGAAATAACATTACCTGAACAGGAAATTCAATATTTAGCAGTTTATAAAATTGCAAACCAATGGCTAATTCACCCAATTTGGAGACAGGACAGCGATTTTTGGTGTCAGTTACATGCTAAAAAGCTATATAGTTTATTTATGCAAGTTGATATTGCCTATATACAAAGCCCGGCATTGCTTATTTTACAATTACAAAAAGCGCTAGCAAGCATCTCGATGTCCAAAAACCGTATTGCAACAATAATCCATCAAATCATCGATAATATTACAAAGAGCAATGAGCTATCCTATGAATTAAAAATGCTGCATTTAAGCGATGTAATTATCCACTTTACAAGTGGCTCCAAACATTTTCAAAAGCTAAGAAAGCGCATCGCTAAGCTTGAGACAATGTGGCTTGAAGGTGAGTGGGCGTTAACGGAAAAGGAGCGGACATTGCTTGCCTATATATTATTTGAGGAGGCAGTCTCTCGTAAGGATGCTGAGCAAATATTAGTGCACGGGCTATTTTTAATCGAGGAGGATCGTTTAAATAATCATATTGTTGAATTGATGGTGGAATATAACGAAGTACTGAAAATTATTCCGCCACAGCCTGAAACGATTGTGAAGGCGTATAATAAAAATTGTGGGGAATTCATTTTTTATTATGTTATTGAGGCACTTGTTAAAACACAGCAGTTTGACCGTGTAATCAGCTTATTAAAGGATTATGAAATCGCATCATGTACAGAGATTTATCAATACATAAATAAGGTGCAGGATGAGGATTTATTACATAAAATTGAGGCTAGCGTGCAAAGGGGGATTGCATGTATTGTCGATGGCTCCACACAGCATGTGAGGCAATCTTTAGTGAAATGGCAAGAATCCTACTTGATGAAAAGAGGGCCCTATGCCGAAATTGTTGTAATGACTTCAAAGCATGTATGTCATATTTTAAAGTCATTATGGGCAACAGAGCAGCTTGAGTTGTTTGAGCGGCTAATAGAAATTTATCGGAAGTATTTATTTGTACCAGCTCATTTTCAACAGCTCCGTGCATTTGTTGCCGCAACAGTTCGGTCAGATGACTTTTGATATGGACGCAATTGGAATATTGTGCATCGGCTTAGAGCGTGGGATAAACACATAGCGACTTAGCTCTCCTTTATAACAAAGATGCATATAAGGAAGCTTGCCTAAATCAGTTGGCTTCATAAAATATGGGCATAAGCCATCCAAGTTAAAGCCAGCATCCTTCAGTAAAGTGGCTATGAATTGTGAGCAAAAGAATGCCCATTCACGTTCTAGCTTAATGCGACATGCTACGCCAATTAAACCAATGAAATTGTAGCGGAATTTGTCCATATGCTGCTTGAAAAATTGAATTTTTTGTTGTAATAATTCGTACTGCTCGTCCGTTACATTGCATTCGTAAATTGCGCAATTGGCGGAACGCAACAATTTAGAATGGATATTTTCTTGCACAAAGCCTCCAATAAAAGGATTGTTTTCGAATTTTCGACCAAAGCTATACATCTCGGTTAAATTGCGATCAAATGCAATAGAGACATGATTGAAATTTTCTTGTGTATAGAGTTGTATGGCGCGAGAAAGAATGGAGCCGGTTTCCGTTAATACAATATAAATTACTTTACCCATGAAAATCACCTCAATATCACAATAGCAAACAAAAATGAAGAAATAGTATCATTAATAATTAAAAAAGTCTTAATATTTAGTACGTTTAAAATGCAAAAAAGATTCATCATATGAAAGAATATTTTTTAATAGAAATAGTGATTGTGTTAATGTAGTTTGTTTAACAGTAAAAATTTTAAATACTTTAAGCATCATAATAGAGAATACCTTTTATTTCAAGGCTTGAAAAAATCTTTCTAGCAGTAACGAAGCTTTTTATTTATATATTAATAGTAAAGAAATTTCGCATTTTCAGTAATGACCTATCTATGTATCTTTGACTAGGTCTTGAGGCTGAGAGACTTTGATTAAGATGAAAGTAGATTATATGCTACAATTTACGTATAAATACATAAAAATTTGGGGTGGGAAATA
This sequence comes from Metasolibacillus sp., assembly GCF_025291715.1. Taxonomy (GTDB): domain Bacteria; phylum Bacillota; class Bacilli; order Bacillales_A; family Planococcaceae; genus Metasolibacillus; species Metasolibacillus louembei. The sequence continues at coordinate 82,483 of NZ_JAMBIZ010000012.1, read as the reverse complement.
TGGATTTTTTAAAACAGCCGTTTCATTCACAACGCTATACGCATTTTGCGCGTAAAGGGATGGTAGCAACATCACAGCCACTTGCAGCACAAGCTGGCTTAGAAATTTTAAAGAAGGGCGGGAATGCAGTAGATGCAGCAATCGCAACAGCAGCAGCTTTAACGGTTGTTGAACCAACGTCTAACGGCATTGGAGGAGATGCCTTTGCGATTGTTTGGATGAATGGAGAAATACATGGCTTAAACGGTTCAGGACCAGCTCCAAAGTCTATTTCAATTGATGCTGTTCGCGAGCGAGGCTTTGAAAAAATGCCTGTTTACGGCTTGCTACCTGTTACAGTTCCAGGAGTACCAGCATCTTGGGCAGCATTATCCAAAAAATTTGGCAAGCTATCGCTGCTTGAAACATTAACACCAGCAATAGAATATGCAGAAAAAGGATTCCCGTTATCACCAATTTTAGGTCAATATTGGGAAAGGGCTTATGCAAAGTTTAAGGAATCTTGCACGTCTGAAGAATTTGAAGCATGGTTTGCAACATTTGCACCAAAAGGACGAGCGCCAAAAGTTGGTGAAATTTGGTCATCGCAAGGGCATGCAGACACGCTACGCTCAATTGGGGAAACAGATGCACGCAGCTTTTATGAGGGCGAGCTAGCTGATAAAATGGATGCTCTTATGAAGAAGCATAATGGTTTTTTAACGAAGGAAGATTTAGAAAGCTACGAGCCAGAATGGGTGGAGCCAGTTTCTGTTAACTATAGAGGCTATGATGTGTGGGAAATTCCGCCGAATGGTCACGGGATTGTTGCAACGATGGCACTTAATATTTATCAGCAGCTAGAACAGCCGAAATGGCATGATGCTGATACATTGCATGCACAAATCGAGGCGATGAAGGCAGCATTTACAGATGGCAAGGCATATATTACAGAGCAAGCAGATATGCCTGTGACAGTTGATTATTTACTATCTGAGGAATATGCAAAATTCAAGGCATCAGAGATTACAGCATATGCAGCGAATCCACAGCCGACGAAAATTCCATCAGGCGGAACAGTGTATTTAGCGACAGCGGATGCAGATGGCAATATGGTATCGTATATTCAAAGTAATTATATGGGCTTTGGCTCTGGCGTTGTTGTACCTAATACAGGCATCGCATTGCAAAATCGCGGCTATGATTTTTCTTTAGATGCACAAGCACCGAATGCCTTAAAAGGTGGTAAACGCTCGTATCATACAATTATTCCAGGGTTTTTAACAAAGGATGGCAACGCTGTTGGACCGTTTGGAGTAATGGGTGGTTATATGCAGCCACAAGGGCATATGCAAGTCGTATCACATACAGTGGACTTCGACTTAAACCCACAGGCAACGCTCGATATGCCGAGATGGCAATGGACAGGTGAGAAGACAATATTAGTGGAGCCTCATTTCCCACAATATTTAATTGAGGAGCTACGTCGTAAAGGCCACAATATCCAAATAAGCGAATCTGGTGGCTTCGGTCGTGGGCAAATTATTTGGCGTAACGAAGACGGTGTGCTGATGGGCGGTACAGAATCGCGCACAGATGGGCATATTGCAAGTTATTAATGATGTAGTTGAGATTTAAAGAAATTCCTTCTTTATATAGGATAGGGCTGTAGGGCAAGGTAATACCAACCTTGTCCTACAGCCCCTTTCATTAACGTTTGCGTGCTAACACACGCTTCGCAGCTTCAGCTACATGTATAGGTAATAATTCATGTTTATTTAATAGCTCATCATTATCTGCTGATTCGGAATTACGATCTTTGACACCAACAAATTCGATTGGGGTAGGTTCATTGGCTGCTAAAATTTCAGCTACAGCGCTGCCTAAACCACCGTAAATGCTATGCTCCTCTGCCGTGACGATTGCGCCAGTACGTACAGCTGCTTGAATAATTGCCTCTTGATCAATTGGCTTAATCGAAGGTAAATGCAAGACAGCCGCTGAAATATTTTGTTCTGCTAAAATTTCTGCTGCTTCTAATGCACGGCTTGTTTGCGTTCCTGTTGCTATAATTGTTAAATCTGTACCTTCACGTAATTGAACGCCTTTGCCTACTTCGAATTGATGTTGCTCATCAAAAATAACTGGGTAGTTGTCACGTGCTAAACGAATATAGACAGGTCCGTTATATTCATTTGCCCATTTAATCATCGCTGCTGTTTCTACTGCATCAGCAGGAGCAAGTACAGTCATATTCGCTAGCGTTCTGAAAATAGCAATATCCTCTAAGGCTTGATGGGATTTCCCCGTTAGCCCTGTTAGTAAGCCGCTATATGCACCAATCATTTTCACATCTAAATTTGGTTGTGCAATTTGAACTTGAATTTGATCAAGGGCACGTTTTGACATAAAGGCAGCAAATGTAGCCACCCATGGCTGTAGCCCAGTTGTGGCTAATCCAGCCGCAACGCTTAACATATTTTGCTCGGCGATGCCCATTTGCAAAAACTTCTCTGGCAATTTTGTTGCCACCGTATCGATTTTTGTTGATGTCGCTAAGTCACCATCTAATACATATACCTTTTCATCAGATTGTGAGATTTCTAATAGAGCCGTACTAAATGTATCGCGCATTGACACCTTTTTAAGTTCAGAAATTTTCATTTATAATCCTCCTACAGCATTTAATTCCGCTAGTGCATTTGCTAGTTCTTCATCCGATGGAACTTTAGAGTGCCATAAATAGTTGCCCTCCATGAAGCTAATCCCTTTTCCTTTGACCGTATCTGCAATAATTACTGTAGGCTTCTCCTTCGTTGATTTTGCTTCCTCAAATGCTTGTAAAATATCAGCATAAGAATGCCCATCAATACGAATAACATGCCAGCCAAAGGCAAGCCATTTTTCCTCGAAAAGGTCGTTCGGTGCAGAGCGCTCTGTATCTGTTCCAGGCCAGCCGTATTGCTGCAATTTATTGTAATCTACAATAACAACAAGGTTATCAAGGTTGTACTTTGGTGCAATGAAAGCAGCTTCCCATACTTGACCTTCCTGTGATTCCCCATCACCAATCATGCAATATGTGCGGAAGCCCTGATTTTGTAATTTCGCTCCTAAAGCCATACCAACTGCTGCTGAAATCCCTTGACCTAAAGAGCCTGTAGACATTTCAATGCCTGGGAGGGCCTTCATATCAGGGTGTCCTTGTAATCGAGAGTTTAAAGAATCAAAAGTAAACAGTTCCTCGTTTGGTAAGTATCCTCGTTCAGCAAGAACCGCATATAAACCAATGGCAGAGTGTCCCTTTGATAGGATGAAGCGGTCCCGCTCAGCATCATTTGGATTGCTTGGGTCAACATTCATCTCGTTGAAATAGAGCGTTGTTAATATATCGATGGCAGATAGCGGGCCTCCAATATGCCCAGCTCCTGCATGATGTACAACCTTTAATAAATCTTTTCGTGCATTTGTAGCCTTTTCTTGTAGTAAGTTAATGACTGACATAAAATTCCTCCTTAAATTCAAAATGAGTAAGCGCTTAACCAATGTCGGGAATTATATATTCACCAGCTTGTCGAAGAAATAATCTTGAGCAGGTGAGACATCTTCCTCTAAAAGAGGAGTTAAATAGTTTGAAAATGCACCTTGAATCGTATTCATTGTGCTGTTGTACCATTCTATTGGGAAATGCTTTTCAACATCTACAACATTTTTTAAGAAAACTGTGCCGTAAACAGGGGCATAACTAGTACCTTCTTGGCGGATTAATGTCACCATGACATTGTTATTACCATTCTGCACAGCTTCCCAGGCGTTCATACCGAGAGTATACGCTTCTTCCACATCGACAATAGATAGACAGCTTGTGCAGCATCTTTGCCAAATGCTCGTATCGATATAGCGAGTTGAAATGCCGAGATTTTGATGAATTTGTTGTTTAAGCGTGTAAGATACACCACCTAATTTTGGTCTATTCAGCGTATCAAAAAGAATATTATCTGAGCCGATTAATCTCTCGTTTTTATCACGAATACCTTCAGAAACAATAAGAAGTGTATGGGCACCATTGTTTTTATTTTTCTCGATATTTTCCAAGCACTGCTCCATATTAAACGGAACTTCTGGTATATAAATGAGCTGCTGGCAATTGGACTGAGGGTTTGCTGCCAATGAGCAAGCGGCAGCTAACCAGCCTGTGTTGCGTCCCATTGTTTCTAAAATAGTTACTTTTTTAGGAAACTCATAGCTAGCAATATCAAATGTGATATCACGTGTACAAGAAATCAAAAACTTCGCTGCACTCGCATAACCCGGTGAATGATCAATTAAATGTAAATCGTTATCAATTGATTTCGGAATGCCAATCGTATACAAATCATAATTATTGTTGCGAGCATATATGCTAATTTGATGTGCAACATGCATGGAGCCATTGCCACCGATATAAAATAAGTAACGGACATTTAAAGCTTTAAATACATTGATAATTTGTTTTAAATGTTGCTCGTCTACTTTTAATCGGCATGTTCCAAGCACTGCACCTGGCGTGTACTTAATGTTATGAAGCTGTTGCTCTGAAAGGGCATCAAGGCGAACAAAGGTGTTTTGCAATAAGCCTTGAAGACCGCCTTTTGCTCCATAAATAGGAATATCAGCTTTTTTACGTATAGCGGTAACAAGTCCCGCTAATGAGCTGTTAATAACGGCTGTTGGGCCACCTGATTGAACAACCATAGCTGTTCCGCGAATAATAATCGCCTCCTTCAAGATAAGTTAAGCGCTTAACCTAATTTTACGTTATTATAAAATGAATTTTTAGAATTTTCAACTACAAAATTAGATTTTTTACTGTTTCCCTTTCAATAATTTTAGTTTTCAACGTAATAGTTTGATGTGCGTTATCGCCGTTAATTGCATTCATAAGCAATTGAACTGCCTCTGTCGCAATTTCTCGCTGTGGCTGTTCAACTGTTGTTAAAGCAGGCTCAACAATTTGTGCAAAAATACTATTATCAAAGCCGATGATGGAAATATCCTCAGGAACCTTTAGATTAAGCTTTTTACAAGCTTTAATAGCGCCTGTTGCCATTAAGTCATTGCATGCAAAAAATGCAGTTGGCTTTATAGGAGAAACCTTCATAATTTGCTGTAGGCTTTTAAAGCCATCTTGAATTGTTGATTCTTTTGCATAATAATGCTCATCCATAGGCACAAGCCCATTTTTGCGCATTGCATCTGCATAGCCTCGATAGCGTTCACGGTTACTCCAAATATTACGTGCAATAATCGCTATTTGCTGGTGCCCTCGTTCAATCAAGTAAGAGGTAGCACGGAATCCGGCGTCATAGTCATTAATTGATACAAGATTTAGTTGTTTACCAGGTGCATTTCTAGCAACAAGTACAATAGGGATATTCATTGCCTGTATTTTTTCTATCGCTTCAAAGCTTTCAAAGCCAGATGCTAAAATAAAACCATCAACATTTTTTTGTAGTAATAAAGATACATACATTTCCTCTTTCTCTGTAATATAGTCTGTACTGCAAATAACAACATTATAGTTAAAGCTACTAGCCATGTCTTCAACATATCTTGCTAGCTCAGAAAAGAATGGATTCGCTAAATCTGGTAAAATAAAGCCAATTGTACATGTTTTTTTGCCCATCAAGGCAGATGCCATCAAGTTAGGTTTATAGTCTAGCTCTTTAATAACATCATTAACCTTTTTACGTGTTTTATCACCAATTCGTCCAGTATTATTAATGACTTTTGATACTGTAGCGATGGAAACATTTGCTGCCTTTGCGACATCGTAAATATTTACTTTCATACTGTAAAACCTCATTTCTATATAGTAATCACGGTTATTTTTAGCGCTAAGCCTTGTAAAAATAAGACGTATTATCGTTATTTTAAACCCAAATTATGGATAAGAGCCTAATAAATTAAAGTATATCTTTTGAGTTAGAATACCATGATTTTTTTCTTTAGCAATAGATTTTATAAAAGGATTTCGGGATACATATATTAAGGATAATAGTTCTGAATTTTTGGAAAAACAAGAAAATTACTTTATTTTAGATTAAATTTAATATTGACTTTTTTTATAAGCACTCCATATAATCGTATGTAAACCTTTACATCGAATTTTAAAGGAGTGGAAATCATTGAGCAAAAAAGAATTTTTGATTATTAACGGCGAGCAAATTGACACAAAAGAGCAAATTGAAGTAATAAATCCAGCAACAAATAATGTGATTGGCACGGTACCAAAGGGCGGTAGTGAGGAAGCAAAATTAGCGGCTGACGCAGCGTATAATGCGCTTGATGCTTGGTCAAAATTAACTGCTGAAGAACGCTCAAACCTACTGCAAAAATGGTATCAATTGATTGATAACAATAAAGAGGTAATCGGGAAAATTATGACGGAAGAGCAAGGTAAACCGTTAGCAGAGGCAATTGGTGAAGTAAATTATGCAAATAGCTTTATTTCTTGGTATGCAGAGGAAGGCAAGCGAATTTATGGGCATACTGTTCCTTCGTCAAGTGTGGTTAAGCGCTTACTCGTTATTAAACAGCCTGTAGGTGTGATTGCAGCTATTACGCCTTGGAACTTCCCAGCTGCAATGATTACACGTAAAGTAGGTCCAGCACTTGCGGCAGGCTGTACAGCAGTGATTAAACCAGCATCGCAAACGCCATTTACTGCGATTAAATTAATTGAACTAGCACATGAAGCGGGCATTCCGAAAGGTGTACTAAATATTGTGACAGGAAACGCAGGTGCTATCGTTAAAGAATGGATGAATGATAGCCGTATTCGCAAAGTAACGTTTACTGGTTCTACAGAAATCGGCAAGCAGTTAATGGAGCAGGCTGCACAAACAGTGAAGAAAATTTCATTAGAGCTTGGCGGACATGCACCATTCATTATTACAAAACATGCTAATTTACAATTAGCGGCTGAAAATTTAATTAAATCGAAATTCCGTAATGCAGGACAAACATGCGTATGTGCCAATCGCATTTATGTGCATAAGGATGTAGAGGAAGAGTTCGCAAATATTTTTGTAGAAGAAGTAAGGAAATTAAAAATTGGAAACGGTCTTGAAGAGGGCGTTGTCATTGGACCATTAATTGATGGAAATGCGGTTAATAAAGTAAAAGCGCAATTACAGGATGCGGTTGATAAAGGTGCGGTTATTTTGACAGGGGGCAAAGAATTAACAGATAGTCCAGGCTATTTCCTAGAGCCAACAGTTATTTCCAATGTTTCTGACGAAATGGAATGCATGTATGAGGAAACATTTGGTCCACTAGCACCGATTACAACATTTGAGACGGTAGAGGAAGTACTGCAACGAGCAAATAATACACCATTTGGTTTAGCTGCTTATGTATTCTCTGAAAAAATTTCCGAGGCAGTACGTATTTCTGAAGGCTTGGAATATGGCATTGTCGGCTTAAATGATGGATTGCCATCTGTAGCACAAGCGCCATTTGGTGGTTTTAAAGAAAGCGGCCTAGGTAGAGAAGGCGGATTATGGGGCATCGAGGAGTTTTTAGAAGTTAAATATATTTCTGTAGGCATTGAATAAGGGGGATTTATAAATGCAAGCACTGTTAAAAACGAAAGGCGGCGTAGGCAATATCGAGGTTGGAACAGTAGAAGAACCGACTTGTCATGAACATGAAGTAAAAGTCGAAATTGCTTATACAGGTATTTGCGGAACAGATTTGCATATTTATCATGATACATTTAAAAGCTACCCACCTGTTATACTTGGCCATGAATGCTCAGGTGTCATCGTCGAAACAGGAAAAGATGTTCAAAACTTAAAAATAGGAGATCGCGTCACAGTGCTTGGCTCAACAGAGCGTACTTGTGGTAAATGTGTTCATTGTAAAACAGGCTATTACATGTTTTGTGAGACACGCCGAGGAATGGGACATGGAGTAGATGGTAGTTTTACAAAATATCTTTCTATTAAGGAAGAGGCAGTTTATAAACTACCTAAGCACGTATCCTTGCAAGAAGGTGCTTTAGCAGAGCCTTTAGCTTGTGCTGTACAAGCAATTGAGGAGCTAACAGATATTAAAAGTGGCGATATTGTCTTATTGTCTGGTCCGGGTCCAATTGGTTTAATTTGCATGTCGTTATTAGCTATCAAAGGTTGTAAAGTGTTAGTAAGCGGTACAGATGTTGATGCACAACGCTTAGAAATTGCTAAGGAGCTTGGTGCTGCACGGGTAATTAATGTGCAGCAGGAAAATTTAGCAAATATTGTAGCTGAGGAGACGAACAATCAAGGTGTTGATATTACGATTGATTGTACGGGAGCCCCTATGGCGATTAGTAGCTGTTTAGAGCAAGTGAAAAAGCGAGGGCAGCATATTCAAGTAGGGATTGTTGGGAAAGCGTTTACCCTAGATTTCGATACGATTTTATACAAGCAATTGCAAGTATATGGGTCATTAGCACACTCTATAACAACTTGGGAAAGAGTGATGAAAATTTATGATCAAAATCAAATCAATCTAAAGCCTATTATTACACATGTGATGAACTTAAATGATTGGCAAAAAGCATTCCAATTATGCGAGGAAAAGCAATGTGGCAAGGTGCTTATTCAATATGATGAATCAACAAATTTGGAGTGATAAATTGTGAGGACAGTAGATCGAAATCAAAAAATGCAAGTTGCAAGTTTAATTGGGCTTTCACAAGTAGAAGTAGATTACGACACAATACCTGAGGTGCTGCCAAACGAAGTGTTAGTAAAAGTAGAAGCTGTAGGCATTTGTGGCTCTGATATACACTATTATCAACACGGACATATCGGTGCAAGAACCGTACAATATCCCCATATTCAAGGACATGAATTTGCTGGTACAGTTGTTGAAATCGGTGAAGAAGTAACAAATTTTGCTGTTGGTGATCGAGTGACAGTTGAACCAGGAGTTCCATGCCGTAAGTGCGAAAAATGTAGAAATGGCAAATATAATCTGTGCGATAAAGTGGTCTTTTTATCAACACCACCACATAAAGGCGCATTACGTCAATATGTTAGCCATCCTGAGGATTTCGTATTCCCGATTCCAGACGAGCTAACATTTGAGGAAGCCACATTGGCGGAGCCATTATCTGTCGCAATCCATGCATTAAGACGGGCAAATCTACGCCCAGGGATGCGTGTTTTAATCACTGGAATGGGACCAGTAGGGTTAATGTGCGCCTGTGCAGCAAGCTTCTATAATGCGAGTGAAATCTTTGTTACGGATATGGTTGAACATAAATTACAAGTCGCTGTTGGATTAGGTGCAACAAATACTGTCCATATTCCTGCAGAGGAAATTCCAAAGGATTATTTCGATATTGTTATTGAAACGTCTGGCGCAAAACCTGCAATTCAAAGCGGTATTCAAGCATTAAAAAAGGGTGGCAAACTCGTAAGTATCGGCTTCCCTAAGGGTGCGGAAGTACCAATCGATTTAACATTAATGCTACAACGAGAATTAGATTTAATTACCGTGTACCGCTATGCGAACACATTCCCGTTAGCAATTACTATATTAAAAGAGTTAAAAGAAGTTATTGGTACAGTCATTACATCTACTTTTGAGTTAAAAGATATTAGTGAGGCAATGAAGAAGGCGACGGAAACGCATTTGGATTCGATTAAAGTCATTGTTTATCCAAGTAAATAGAGGGGGCTATAACTGAATGAAAACTTATCGAATTGCAACAATCCCAGGGGATGGTATTGGAAAAGAAGTTGTGCCAGAAGCGATGCGTGTACTAGATGCATTAGCAGAGCTAGATGGGGGCTTCCAATTTGAGTGGGATATTTTACCTTGGGGCTGCGATTATTATTTAGAGCATGGTGAAATGATGCCTGAGGATGGGCTAGAAATATTAAAAAAATACGACCAAATTTTCTTAGGTGCTGTAGGATTGCCAGAATTAGTACCAGACCATATTTCATTATGGGGCTTATTAATAAAAATTCGCAGAGGGCTGAAGCAACAAATTAATGTGCGCCCTGCGAAATTATTACAAGGCTTAGAATCACCATTAAAAAACCCTGGAAGCTTTGATATTGTCGTTGTTCGTGAAAATTCTGAAGGCGAGTATTCTGATAGCGGTGGTCGTATGCATTCAGGGAGTGATGAAATTGCGATTCAAAATGCGGTATTTACTCGCAAAGGTACTGAGCGTGCTATCGCCTATGCTTGCGAATTAGCATCAAAGCGCTCAAAGAAAATAACGAGTGTCACAAAATCGAATGGCTTATCGCATAGCATGCCATTCTGGGATGATGTTTTCCATGACGTAGTCTCTAAATACGATGAGTTGCAGCAGAGTAGCGCACATATCGATGCAATGGCTGCTTATATGATTATGAAGCCTGCAGAATATGATGTAGTCGTAGCATCCAATTTGTTCGGTGATATTTTAACGGATATTGGTGGTGCGATTATGGGAAGTATCGGTATTGCACCTGCTGCCAACTTAAATGTAGAAAGAGAATACCCATCTATGTTTGAGCCTGTACATGGCTCAGCACCCGATATCGCTGGCTTAGGTGTAGCTAACCCATTAGGGCAAATTTGGACAGGTAAATTAATGCTAGATTTCCTTGGGCATGAACAATTAGGTGAAAAGCTTCTCTCGGCTATTGAATACACATTGAAATCAAATATTAAAACGAAAGATTTAAAAGGCTCTGCAACAACAACAGAAGTAACAGATGCTTTAATTGCATATTTAAAACAATCTTAATTTCACAATATTTAATCATAAAAAAGGGGTTATCTTATGAAAAAACTAATAATGGTTATGATGTCGGCTCTATTAATGGTAATTTTAGCTGCTTGTGGTTCTGATAAAAAGGAAGGGGCTACAGGTGAATCAGGTAAGCAGGTTGTTCTCGATTTAAGTATTCCTGAACCGGAGGATGCGAAATTTGGTTTAACAGCAAAAAAATTTAAAGAGGAAATTGAAAAATTAACGGACAATCAAGTAACAGTAAAAATCCATGCGAACAACTCTTTAGGTGGAGAGCGTGAAGTATTTGAATTAATGGGCATGGGTTCAGCTGATATGGCAATCCAATCAGTAGGACCTGTAGGGAACTGGGTGCCAGAATTTAACGTATTAGACTTACCGTTTATTTTTGATAATCGCGAGCATGCATACAGCGTATTAGATGGCGAGATTGGTGAGGGTTTGAGTAGTAAATTTGAGACAGAAGGTAATGTAAAGACGTTAGGCTGGTTAGAAAATGGCTTTGTTGCTACAACATCAAATAACGCGATTAACAGTGTTGAAGATGTAAAGAAAATGAAAATCCGTGTTCAAGAAAATGAAATTCAAATCGACACATGGAAAGCATTTGGCGCAGAGCCAACACCAATGGCTTGGACGGAAGTATTTACAGGCTTACAGCAAGGTGTTATTGACGGACATTCAAACTCTTTAGCAACAATCCAATCTTCAAAGATTTTTGAAGTACAAGATTATGTGGCGGAGCTAGGAGATCGTTTCAGTGCTGCAACAATTTCAATTAGTACAAAAACATTTAATAGCTTAACGCCAGAACAGCAAGAGGCGGTAGTAGAAGCAGGTAAAGTAGCAGCTGAATTCGGTCGTCAAGCAAACCAAGACAAAATCAATGAAGCGCGTGAATTTTTATTAGAAAATGGCAATCAAATTACTGAGCCAGACAAGGAATCATTTAAAGCAACTGTAACTTCTGTATATGAGAAATGGGCTCCTAAGCTTGGCGAAGAATTAATTGAAAAAATCCAAAATACATCATATTAAATATTGCTAGTTGCATTCTAATTGCGAAAACAGCACTTTGTAACGAATGTATACCGTACAAAGTGCTGTTTTTAATAGCCAAATCATGAGAGGTGAAACATATTGAAAGCTGTACTACGAGGATATATACGTATCGTAGATATCATTAATAAAGCAATGGGTTACGTGTTGATGGCTATGTTGGCAGTAATGACTGCTATTATTTTCTGGCAAGTGTTTTCTCGCTTTGTTGTAGGCTCTTCATTAGCTTGGTCAGAAGAGCTATCACGATTTTTAATGATATTTATGATTTTTATTGGTGCTTCACTAGCACTTAGAGGAAATGAACTAATTTCGGTGGAACTACTGCTTGAGAAATTGGCTGGAACACCGAGAAAAGTATTAGTAATTATTATTCAACTTGTTTCAATTGTTTTCTTTATTATTTTAATTAAATATGGCTATGCGATGGCAGAGAGCTTTAGTAATCAAAAAGCACCTTCATTAGGCGTATCCATGCAAATAATTTATTTATCTTTACCTTTAGGTGGAATATTAATGCTTATCAATTCAATTGCATGCATGATTGAAGAGTTTGTAGGGAAGGGAGAGAAATAAATGTTAATCGCGTTTTTCGTGTCACTTTTTGTTTTTATGTTTTTAAGTGTACCAATTGCATTCTCCCTTGGCCTTTCAACGGTAATAGGGGTATTAATGCATGATACATTGCCATTGGAAATCATACCACAGCGAATTTTTGTATCGTTAAACTCATTCCCATTAATGGCGATTCCATTCTTTATTTTAGCAGGGAATATTATGGGTGCAGGAAGCATGTCTAAACGACTTGTGAATTTTGCTACATCTTTAGTAGGACATTTCACAGGTGGTTTAGCGATGGTTGCTATTGTAACATCGATGTTCTTTGCTGCCATTTCAGGCTCTGGAGCTGCAACAACAGCGGCAATTGGCTCGATTTTGATTCCAGCGATGATTGCCAAAGGCTATAAAATTGAATATGCAGCAGCGAACCAAGCGGTAGCGGGCGCTCTTGGAATCATTATTCCACCAAGTATCGCGATGATTTTATACGGTGTTGCGGCAGAGGTTTCAATTGGTGACTTATTCATTGCAGGTATCCTGCCAGGTTTATTAATTACATTCTCTCTATTAGTAAGCGCTTTATTTATTGCAAAAAAGAATGGCTATGTTGGAGAGGAGAAGAAGGATTTCCCTCAAATTTTCCAAGCATTTAAAGAAGCGATTTTAGCAATTTTAATGCCGTTAATCGTATTAGGTGGAATTTATTCAGGTGTGTTTACACCAACGGAAGCTTCAGTAGTAGCTGTTGCATACTCTGTTTTTGTTGGCATGTTTGTTTACCGAGATTTAACAATTGCTAAATTAGGACAAGTATTTAAAGAGAGTGCTGTGAATAGCTCTGTTATTATGTTAGTCATTGGGGCTGCGGGAGTATTTGGCTTCTTTATTGGTATTAACAGTGTGCCTGATATGATTTATGATTCTATCTCATCGTTCGTAACAAATAAATACGTATTCCTAATTATGGTCAATATTATTTTATTTATTGCAGGTATGTTCTTAGAGGGTGGAGCAGCGATCCTAATTTTAGTACCATTATTGTTAGGAACAGCTTTAAATCTAGGCATTGATCCAGTACACTTCGGTATTATTATGGTATGTAACTTAGCGATTGGATTAGTAACACCACCAGTCGGTATCGATTTGTTCGTCGTCGCCAAGCTGACCAATGTCAGCATTATGAGGATTGCGAAATTTGCTATACCATTGATACTTATTTTAATCGTTGATGTATTAATTATTACATTCGTACCAGCTCTATCTACATGGCTACCGTCTCTCATTAAATAGAGATATTTAAAAGCCCAAGCTACAGAATTGAAGTGATTCTGTAGCTTGGACTTTTTTTGTTATTTATAAAACCCGATTGTAAAGTACGGAATATTTGTGTTTGAGAATTGTACACCGATAAATGAATGTGCGAATTTTGCTTGTAAAATATTTTCGCGGTGACCAATGGAATTCATTAATGCTTCATGTGCATGAATTGCACTGTATTGACCATAAGCTAGGTTTTCACCACTTGCTGTAAATTTGATACCGCCAGCCTTCATGCGATCCCAAGGCTGTTTACCATCCTTGCCTTTATGGTCAAAGAAATTATAGTAAATCATATCTCGGCTATGCTGACGACCGACAAAATTATATTGTGATTCATACAATAACGCTGGTACGCCATTTGCTACACGCGCTTGATTCATTAAATGAAATGCTAATTCTTCGAAGCTGTTGCGCAAATCATTGGAAGAAGCGCTAAAGAAGCCTTTCTTTGTTAGCTCAGTTTTCTCTGTCACCCATAAAATAGAGCGCACTGTGTTTTTAGCATGTAAATCATAGAAAAACGTTACATATTTACCGTCGATGAAATATGTGCCAGAAGTTACTTTGCCATTGCCATCTACATAACTTTGTTTGTATGCTGTGTTGTTTTTAAGAATGCTGTCAACGGGCTTGCCATATTTTTTTGTGACTGTACTGCTTGAATCGCCAATTTTAATGCCAAATAAGCTTTGTCCTTTACGTGTATCATAGCCACCAACGACCTCATTATTTTTGCGTCCAACTAAATAAAAGTTTTTGTAATCCTTTTTCTCCATTTCCCACATCATATCGTATTCTGAGTGGAACTTTTTATATACCTTTTGCTGAGCAGCGGTCACCTTTGTTTTCGTAACCTGTGAAGTAGATGTACTGGCATCTACATGGGTAGTTGTGGAAGATATAGTAAAGATAGAGCAAGCGACAACGATTGCGACTAACCATTTTTTAAACATAGTATAGTAACCCCTTTCTTTAAATAACTTACAAATGAGTGAATATCATTAATATGCTAGTTTAAAATGAAAGTGTATTTGACAAAGTTGCTTGTTTAAAAATTTCCTGGTAATTATAAGAGGGGTAAAACAATACATTCACATCATAAAGCACATTATTTAACAACAATACTACTATGAAAAGCTTGTCTCTACTATAGTGGAAAAGGTGTGAATATAAGTGCCGATTATTTATGCAATAAGAAGATAGTTTTATATTTGAGATATGTAATTGATAAAGTAAAAGGAAATGTGAGTAGAAAGGACTTTATTTTTAGAGAAATTCTATCATTTATCGACAAAATATTCAAATGATTTGTGATTATGTAAAGTCAGCTGCATTTTTTATGTTCTTCTATGAATGTATAACTTTTATAGCCGATAATAATATTATAGATTTCTTTTTCTATATTATAAGGAGGGGCATATGAAAAATAAATATAAAAAATTAAGCAAAGCAGCAGTTGCGACAGTTTTAGCATCTAGCGGTATTCTTGTTGCATTGCCACCAGCAGCAAATGCATATGTATTTAAAGATTTAAATCCCAATGCGGATTATTATAAACCAGTATTAGATTTAGTGAACCGTGGTGTGATAAGCGGCTATAGCGATGGCACGTTCAGACCAAGCGAGGCTGTGACTAGAGGTGAGGCAGCAAAAGCTCTTGCGATTGCAATGGGATTAAATATCGCACGCCAACAAAATCCAGGCTTTAAAGACGTACCACAATCGCACCCGTACTATGCATACATTGCAGCGATTGCCAATGAAGGCGTAATTGATGGCTTTAATGATAAATCATTCAAGCCGAATGAATTAATTACACGTGGTCAAATTGCAAAAGCCCTTACACTTGGCTTCCAGCTTGAAGTGGCGTCAAAGATTAATCACAACTTTAAAGATGTAACAAGTCAAAATGCAAATGAAGCATATATTCAAACCTTATATAATTTAAATATCGCAAAGGGTACAACTGCGAATACTTTTGAGCCATTTGGCACAGTGACGCGAGCACAGCTAGCGACATTTATTTGGCGCGCAGAAAAGGCAGACAAAGGTAATCCATCTTATAAAGTGGGCGATATTCGTGGGGATGTCATTTACATTAACGGTGTCCAGTACACAATTGGCTCGTCACTAAAGGCTTTTGTTAATGAAGGAAATGCAGCCGCATTAAAGGGTGCTGTTATTGATGGAACGTTTAGTGGAAAAACATTAACAGGCATTCGTGAGCTAACGTTAAATGCCTCTGGTACAGCAAACCGTCTAATCGCATTAGATGGCGGTGGTGTAAACTTTAATGGCAATTTAACAATTAACGGTACTTATTTACGTGTGAAAAATATGAAGCTAAATGGTCGCACAACGATTGCTGAGGTGCCACGTAAAACGTTGGCTGATTACACACAGCGCATCGAAAGCCTAAATGTTGCAAGCATTTCAGGTGTAGGCTTTATCGATTGGTCACAGCCGAATGTACCAGATGACGATGGCTATTTAAATCCAAAAGATAATGAAGTATTAAAGCCTGTACCAGATAAAAACGCTAAGCCAAATACACGTTACTCAGCACGTATGAGCAAAGCAGACGGTTACGTAGACTTTGAGGATGCATATGTATCAAATCTATTCATTGAACGTAACTATACATTTGTATCAGCTGACGATACGTTAAGTCGTGTAACGATTGCACGTGATGCAGAGCAAGTAGAAATATATGCGGATATGACAACAATGTATATCGAAACAGCTCGCAACTTAGTCCTTTACGGTGTGCACAATATTGAAACAATCTATAAAAACAATGAGAAAAGCGTCTACCTTAATACAGATAGCTTTATCGACTTCTTATATGTAGATAATAGCTCAGGCTGGATTGATTTAGGTGAGCATGTTTATATTGATCGCGTTGTTTTACCAAAGGACAAAAAGCCAAACCAAATTTTCGATGACTTCGAAAACGATGACGATAAAATGGGCAATATTACAGACCCTGATGGCAAGCCTATTGACCGTGAAGAAGAGGACAAGGAGATCCCAGATGAAACGCGTCCAGTTGCAACAATCACCTCGGTAGATACAGCGGGTGTTACGGCAACTGCTACGTTTACGTCGAATGAGGATGGAACGTATTATTGGGTTGCATTAGAAGCAACTAAGAAGGCACCGACGATACGTGAAATTTTACAGCAAAATGCAGAAAAGCGCGGTACAGTCAAAGCAAATACACCAACATCTTTCACAATTACAGGCCTAGATGAAGAAACAGAGTATGTTTTATATTTAGTTGTTGTCGATAATGCAGGGAATGCTTCGGAGAAGGTAGAATATGACTTCACGACGAAGGACGGCACGCCGCCACGTGTAGGCAATTTGACTGCTGAACCAATGCATGGTGGTCAGCGTGTGAAATTCTCCTTCACACCATCTGAGCCAGGGGACTATTACTACTACATTCGTCGAGCAACAACAGCTCCAGACCCGACAACAGCGGATATTATTAGAGATCATACGGGGAAAGGTACAGCTACTTCAAGAAGTAAAGTCGAACAAATTATTGCTGAAAGAGAAGCGAATACAGAGTATCAAATTTATGTTGTAATGATTGATAAGTCAGGAAACATTTCAGAGAACCCGCCTGCAAAAGCAACAGTAACGACATCAGCAATTGATAATGTTCATCCATATGTATCCAACCCAGAGCTAGTACGTTATAACGATAACCAATTCTATTTGTATGTAAATGAACGACTAGATCCTGAAACAGCGAATAATGTTGAGAACTATAATTTATCAGGCTCTGTCATCATTAATATAGATGGGCAACAAACAATTAAGCCATCAAAGGTTGAATATCAAGAAAATGGGAATAGACCACGTATACTACTAACAATTCCTTCACAAACAGGTTTTGTTAATGGAGATACATTGAGGGTTACAGTGTTACCAGGAGTAAAAGATTTAGCAAACTTAGACTTTGAAAATTTAAATACATTACCACCTAATTCAACTGTTCCACCACGAAACTATGCGACGTATACACATACAGATGCAGTAGAACCTGTAATTAAAAATATTGATATTACAAAGAATGCAGGTAGTGACTTGGCAAAAGTAGAGTACGAAGCAAATAAAGCAGGTTTAACATACTACTTAATTATGCCAAATACAACAGATCTAGCGGCACTGGGTATTGACGAACAAGATTTCTATAATGAGTTTGGGGCAAGACCATCTGGTAAATTTGATACAACAACATCTGATAGTGGAAAAATTTATATTGGTGGTTTGAAAGATGCTATACCTACGGAGGTAGGTAAGCAGGATTTCAACATTGACCTATCTTCGTTAAGGTTAGATCCATTTACAACATATGATGTGTTTATGGTTTTGCGTGACCGTTCAGGTAAGCTATCTAAAATTGTACGTAAAGAAATTATTGCTGATACAAAGCCACCATTAGTATATCCAGATAGTATTAAAGTAACACCAGTTGGTGGAGACAATGTACCAGCAAACCGCCGTGATAGAGAGGCTACTCTATCCTTCCACTCACTTGAGGCAGGAACTGTATTTTACAAAGCAATTGAAAAATGGGTAGTAGATGATGCGACTATGGGCACAATGAAGCTTAACCCATTAATTTATGATACGAATGGTAATTTAAAGCCAATTGAAGGTACAACAAACTCAAGTCAATCAAATGCTGAACGAGAAGCCGCATTTAAATCAATTGGTGGTGTTAACGATTCACAGATGGTAAGTGGTGATAATAATATAACAATTCGTAACTTAACTGCCCATCGAGAGTATGTTCTTTATATGGGAGTGAAAGATACACATGGCAACTTCACTGTTTACAGTATGAATGCTACAAACCCACCATCAGACTTAAATCAGCCAAATGGTTCTGTGATGTGGCAAGAATTTTATTCAGATGGTACAAAACCTCATATTGTAGACCAACTAATTTATCGTAATACAGATGGGACATTTACAATTACATTTAGTGAAGCGATTATGCGTCAAAAATATACAGGTAATATTTCAGGTGTACCAAGCGCAGACTTGAATAAATCATCTATACCCGCTTCAGGGACATTTGATTTATCAACAATTTTAGATATAACAAATAGTGCTGGTAATCCAATTACGTCTGAATATGAATTTGTCAGCTATACAGTTGGTACAAGTACAACTAGTCAAAGTAAATTAGTATTTAAACCGACTGCAAGTGGCACATTGGATAAAACGATTACAATTAAGATGAAAGATATGCCAAATGCTTATGACTATCAAGGACAAAATGCGTTTAATCTCGAGGACTTTGGACATTACGTTTACCCAGGACTGATTTCAAACGAGATCTACGATGCGATTGTTACGGGTACAAATATTGGTACACCAAGTGTACCAGCGTCGAAAACAATGCGTACTGTTGTCTATGTAGATGCTGATTTATCATATAAACAACGTTATTACTACGCAGTCACAGGTAGCGCAACAGATATTGATGCACAAACTGTGATCAATTTGGTGAATAATCCTAACACACCAAATAATACGATATTAGCATATGGTTCAGGAGATTTAGTGGCTGCATCGGCAGCAGAGAAGCAATTTACATTGAATTTAGAGGCTCCAAAAGCAGTAGGTACAAACAACCCTGTATTTACTAGAGGAAATAATTTCTTCATTTTCACAGTAGATCGTTTTGGCAATATTGTTTGGGCAGTAGACCGTGATAATCCAGCAGTTAAATATAGAAAACTGGGTGATGGTATTGGTTTAAATCCTTAAAATATAAAAAGGGAATTTTAACTTTCTATAAAACGTTTAAGAAAGCACCTCTATTCTGAGGTGTGTTTCTTTTACTAGAAGATTATGACGCAAAGGGCACTTTCTGCAGGTCCAGCTTTAAATTATTTTGTTCAGTTGATTGCCGAAAAAAATAGATTTCCAACTTGCGTATTTCTATTGGAGTTGCCTCTTTTGTTCCAACTAACAAGTGAAGACCTTCGTCTAAAGGCTTTTTATAAAATATGTCTGATAATAACAGCTACACTTAGTTAATCAACGCAACTGGCATCTAATTAATCTTGTATATATTTCCAAAATCTTTTAAACAATGCTTATTTTCATGAATATATTAAAGAAATAGAGGGAGAAATTTCTTTAATCATTGTGGGTGTAATTTAAGGAGAGGCTATAATGTTCAAGCGAGTAAGCATTAGAAAAAAGCTAATTTTTTCATTTTTATTAATTCTTTTAATCCCATCATTTGTTATTGGAGCGGTGGCGTATCAAAGTGCGAAGCAGCAAATTTTAGTAGAGCAGCAATCGAGTGCTGAAGAAAGTGTGCGCATGCTGGATACAAATATTACGAATATGATTGCACCAAAAATATATGATGTTGAGTATTTTGCGAACAAGTTCAAGGCGGCTTCCTTCCAACAAGAGAAGCGCGAGGAGCTACGAGCCCTGCTGGATGAATATGTGAATGTGCATCCAGAAGCGGAGCTGCTTTATGTTGGTACGGAGGACGGGCAAATGATTGCTACACCGATTGAGGAAGTGCCGAGTGGCTATGATCCGCGCATGAGAGATTGGTATGAGGCAGCAATGAATAACAAGAATGGAGTAGCGATTTCACCGCCATATATTTCAGCATCAAGCGGGAATGTTGTCGTTACGCTGTCGAAGGCAATGACAGATAACTCGGGTGTCATGGCATTAGATTTAAATATTGCGGTGCTAGGGGATATTGCCAATAGTATAAAAATTGGCGAAACAGGCTTTGCTTCTTTATTGGATAGCCAGCAGCTATACATTGTTGAGCAAGATAAAGAAAGTGGTACACAGGCAGAGGGAAATTATATAGAAGATGTTTATGCACAAAATACGGGCATTATTAAAGAAAAGGATCGCCATATTTTGTTTGGAACGAATGAATTAACTGGCTGGAAAATGCTCGGTACAATGTTTACAGCAGAGGCGACAAAATCAGCTGGTAAAACATTAACGGTCATTATCATTATTGTGGCAATTGCTATTGTTGTAGGTGGTGCATTTGTACTACTAATGATTCGTTCTATCGTTCGTCCGATTAAAGAGCTACAAGCGAATGCTGTGAAAATTAGTGAAGGTGATTTAACGACATTTATCGATATTCATACAAAGGATGAAATTGGGCAGCTTGCCGAAGCCTTCGTATCGATGAAGCTTAGCTTAAAGCGTCTATTAAAGCATGTAGAGCAAAGCACAGAGCAAGTACAAGTGTATGCACAAAATTTAACGATAAGTACAAGTGAAAACATTGCTGCCTCTGAGCAAGTATCAGATGCGATGCAGGAAGTAGCGAGTAGTACAGAAAAGCAAACAGAAGGCATTGAGCAAAATGCAATTTCGATTGAAGAAGTAGCAAAAGGAATTGTAGAAGTAACAGATAGTACAATGCAAGTATCAGATTTATCCGGCTATGCGATGCAACTAGCGGATGAAGGTGGACAAGCTGTGCAGCATACATCTAGTCAGATGCAATCAATTCATACCTCTGTTGCGCAATCGGATAAAACGATTAATTCATTATATGAGCGCACAAAGGAAATCGGCTCGATTTTGGAAATCATTACAGCGATTTCAGATCAAACGAATTTATTAGCATTAAATGCAGCTATTGAAGCAGCAAGAGCGGGCGAGCATGGTAAAGGCTTTGCCGTTGTTGCGGATGAAGTGCGTAAGCTAGCTGAGCAATCATTGCAATCAACAAACCAAATTTCAGAGCTAATTGTAGCTATCCAGCAGGATACGGCGCAATCTGTCCAAGCGATGGAAAAAGCAACAACAGATGTAGAGCAAGGCTTGCAATTAACGGAGCAAACAAAAGAGAAATTTATTAACATTGTAGAAAGCTTACAAAATATTGCACCAAAAATTGAAAGTGTTTCAGCAGCTTCTGAGGAAATTTCAGCAGTAGTTGAAGAAGTGTCAGCGACAGCGCTTGAGCTATCTGATCATGCGAAATCGAATGCTGCAGCATCGGAGGAAGTTGCAGCATCCACAGAGCAAACTTTAGCGTCCATGCATGAAATAGCAGCAGCAGCGAAAGTTTTACAAAATACGGCTGATGCATTACGCGAGTATATGGGGCAGTTTAAATATTGATAAATAGCTAAGGTTATTCAACGATACTCACAAAAATATAAAGAAAAGCAGGCATAGGAATATTTTTGCATGAACATTGCTTGGGCTTAATGAAATATTTATGAAGATTGTATGCAGTTTATATCCACGCCAGTTCATGATTCACTATTTGGCGTTCCAGAGTATGTAAAAGGTTTGAGGAAATGAGATACCGCAGGCAGTGGCGAAAAAGTGGATGTTTTAAGTATCTGCGTGAGAGCGGGAGTATTTGTCAGCTTTAATAGAAAAAGAAATCCCGCAAGACAACGTTCTTGTGGGATTTTATTGAAAATAATTAGTGATTTCAAATAAATTGAATATCATAATTTTTGTATAGATGTTGATTATATTTATTCAATTCTAAGGGCTTCCTTAATAATATTCGGTGTAAGTGGCTTACGTGCATTTAAAAGTTCAATGACCCTTTTTTGAATAGCAGGGAATAAAGAAAGGTTTTAAATTGTAAATTTTTTAGCACACGATTAAATTCAGGTGAGTTTAAATGAATTTGTTTCATTAAGGACGCTCCCTTCTATAGTTATATTATACACTTTGAAATGCTTCTAAATATGAACAGACCCTTTAGGTTTGCTAGTAATTTGAGGCATGCCTGAAAAGTATTACTTTTTTAGACATGCCTCATATGTTTATTACTTCCTCCTCACAACACACTTCCCCACAGTATCAAAGTACAATCGGCTTTTCCCTCGAGCTAGGAAGAAACGTAGTACATGGATACCTAAAATAAGTGCAAGTATGGCTGATACTACAAAGGAGCCGAGTGAGATGAATACTTGATAAATATAAAAAGGTGAATCCATATTTAGCTCGATATGACTTACAATGCTTAATCCCTTGAACACTAAATAAGTGCTGTAAATTGCGGCAAATCGGCGAACAATGCCGATAGCGGAAAAAGCTTCTTTCTTTTCATCAACTATTCGAATTTTTAACAGCATCATGCCTAACGTTTCTCCACGTAAGAGCAACGGAATAATTGCAAAAATAATTACATAAAGTGCTGTTTGGATAAAGAATTGTGGAATTGCTATAAAGCTTAGCGCCATATTGCTTACAGAAATAAGTGCTAAGTCGACAATGACAGCTAAAAGTATTTGTAGCGGTGTTATAGTATATTGTGCCATCATTTCTTGTCCATGCTTTATGACATCTTTATGCTTTGGGAATAACGCCCAAATGACAGGGGCGATGAAAAAACCGAGCAATGAGCCTGTACTATTAAGCAGTAGGTCATCGACATCGAAAATGCGGTATGGGCAGTTGTAAATACCATAAATGCCTGTTACTTGTGTAACCTCATAAAATAAAGTGAGTCCAAGCCCTAATAAAAATGCGTGATTCCAATATTTACGTTCCTTGAAGAAATAGCGCAAATAAACACCGAAGGGCATTAGCAGTAAAAAGTTGAAAAAGGCTTGATAAAAGGCAGGCTGCTTAATAATTGCTGCCCATGTTGCAGGATTTTTCAAAGCAATGTCGGTTTTATATACAATATCCTGTACAAATTGAAATGGACGCAAGTTGAAAAATTGTGTGTCTGGCTTTTGCATTGCACATGTATTTGTTGTTTCAGGCAATGGTAGTAATACTAAAAAAAGCGCTGCTAAAAAGTAAAATATAAAGCTAAAGACAATAATCGTTTTGGAAATTGATAAAAAGCCATATTTTCGATATGTGTAAATAAGCCAAGGAATCCAAATGACAAAAGCTAGCATAACGAAAGCTAAGGCTGCGACAAAAATAGGGCCTGTATAAGTACTCATCAAATGCTGTACCTCGTTTCAAAGTATGTTAATTATATATTGAATTAAAGGGTGAGAAGTATGCAAGGAGGAGGAATTCCCATAAAAAATATAAAGCACATGAAATCAAGTCGAAAGCTTGATCCCATGCACTTAAATTATTGCTTCCGCAATGTGCCAGAGAAATTTGTGCCATTTGTGCGTTCTGCCCCACAATCGATTTCTGTCACTTTTATCGCATTGTTTAAATGCTCAAACTCGATAATACAGCGGTTTCCTTTAACAGATTCCTGCATAATTGCTTTTTTAGCAGAGGTGATAACGGCATAGCCCTCTGTTGTTCCTTCATATTTGCCATCGTAGGCGGAAAGCTTGACATAAAAGTCCTTACTTGTTGCATTGGAAATAGTTACATAGCGTGCGTTACGCTCATATGCCCCTTTGCCCCATTGATAAATATAACTATAGTTGCCCTGCCAAATATTATTGCTTGAAGGTCCTTGCTGAAGGGAGCTATCTAGCTGTTTTTTTGCTTGTACTGCTCGTTCATTCAATGAAAGATTATTGGCATTTTCGTGAATCGTATCTGCATCATCAGAGATATAGTAGAAATCCATCGAATCCATACGATAAAGTAGTGTAACTACTTGAGCACGTGTCATATTATTCTTTGTACCGAAAAATTTTTGTAAATCGCTGTTTTCGTATTTTGGATTTTGTCCTGTTGAGATTGCATGCTCAAGCAAAAATTCAATGGAGCCATTTAAGTTATGCTTGCCATCTGCTAAGTGGGCAATTGCTTGTGCGACGACACCGCGCTTAACAGGCTGAGAACGAACCCCATTATGCAAATAGCCATTTAATGGCACACCATAGCTTGCTAATGAGTCGTAAAATACATCAGACCAGTTTTCTTGAGCTGTTTGCTTTTTTAGCTCGTCCTCTGCGACATCTAGCTCAAAATAGTTCGTTAACAGTTTAGCGAATTGCTGCTCTGTAATGACTTCGTTTGGCTTAAATGTGCCATCACTATAGCCATTAATAATCTCGTATTTTTGTGCCCAAAGCACCGCTTTATAAGCGAAATGGTCTTTTGATACATCTTTAAAGCCTGCCGCCTCTGCATGTAAAGTCGTTAACATAAAAAAGCATGAGATAACGACAAAAATGTTAAAAATAGATCGAAGCAAGAAAATTCCTCCTTCCAAAAAATTCTTACTTATAGTGTAGACGGATATTGTGAAAAATTTCAAGATGGAATTTGTCCTATGTCTTTTTAGTATTTTTGTTTATAATTGTAATTAAGATATATTGTAGCTCGGAGGGGAAAAAATGAAAAACAATCGGTTTGCACAAGCATTGCTATTATCTGCCTCGGTATCTTTAGTTGCAGCTCCTGTTAGCTATGCTGCTGATGCGTCGGATGCAGAAAAACAAGCAGCTGCCGCAGTAGAGACAAAAATAAAAGCATTAACAAGTAGCTCTACAGAGCAGCAAGTAAGAGAGGTACGTCAAGCTTACAATGCACTGTCAGCAGAAGCGCAGAAACTTATTACACCAGCAGTGTTTAATATATTAATAGCGGCAGAAGCGCGCATACAAAGGGAGCAGGAGCAAGCGGAGAAAAAGGCGAAGGAAGATGCTTGGGCTGTTGAGGCAATGATTAATCGCTTAACATATAGCTCTTCAAAAGAGGAAGTGTTTGCAGCCAAAAGTGCCTATGATAACTTATCTGTTGCAGCGAAAAATCGCGTATCGAATTCAAGCTATAATTATTTAATAAAGCTATTACAGGAAATTGCAAAAGAGGAGGCTGCTATTGCAGCGGCAAAGGCGAGTGCTGCAGCCTTTGACCGATATATGGCAAATGTAACGCGACAGTCCTCTGGTACAGTGTTAGCAAATGCCCGTTCCTATTATAATCGCCTTTCTTACGAGGCGAAGCAGTATGTGACGACATTATCGAAGCTAGAAAGACTAGAACAGGCGTATGGCAAAAACCCATCAGGTCCACCGAAGCAGCCTACACATCCGAATACAAAGCAGGAGGATTTAACAGGGATTGTCGACTCGCAGGGTACAAGTGACCCAGTGTCGTTAAAATATATTCCAGATAATGAATTTGGAACGATAGTACCTGGTAGTACGGATTTGCAATTTGTGCGAAGTGGTGATGAATTATTTGCCTATATTCCATCTGATATTATTTATTATCAGCAGGAGCCAATTACGATTACAGCATCGAACGGTGTGAATGTTAAATTACCTATTACTGATTTAAAGGGATATAGTGGCACAGTAGCTGTGGCGTTGACAATTGAAAATGATAAATTCCATCTGTCCGTAAAATCGCGTGGGAATGATATTACCTTTAGAGATTATTTAGAAATCACGATTCCGAAAAAGGAGTTAAAGGCATCTACAAATGCAATTATTTATCAAACAGAGGGTAAATTAAAGCGAACTCGTGTACCGCTAACAATTAAAAATGATGCCTTTGTTGTGAAAACGAAAACGCCTGGAGATTTTGTTGCTTCAGCAATTGACTCTGAGGCAAATTATTCTGATATTGCTAGTGATCCAAATGCCTTTTATATTAATGAGCTAGGGAAAAGAGGCATTTTAACAGGAGCTTCTGGCAGCAGCTATTTACCAACGAAATCTGTAACACGTGCAGATTTTGCAGTAATGCTAGCGAGAGCAGCTAATTTATCCTCTTCAAGCCCAACACCATTTAATGATGTACGTGGCAAAGCCTATGTAAAAGAAGTACAGGCATTACATGAAAAAGGTATTATGCCAGGCTCGGGGAGAGTTTATTATAATGCGAATGGACAAATGACGCGCCAACAAGCAGCAGTTATTTTAGATCGCTATTTAGATTATTTAGGGGTAGATGTATACCAAATATCTAAAGCAGGGAATTTGCATTATAAAGATGTCTATATGCTAACAGAGGCAGAGCAAAAGAGCATCGCATTAATGGATACATTGGATATTTTTACACCGAGCATAAATGGCGAATTTCGTCCAAATGCCACTTTAACACGCTCTGAGATGGCGAGAATATTATATATCACGATGGAGCTAGGTGGGCTACTTTAGAAAGGGAGGTGTTGGGAAAGGGAAATCCTTTTCAACGCCTTTTTTTCAGCTATGCTTGAAAAAATTATACCGAGGTGTAATGGGTGAGAAGGAGAGAGATGGATGCACTATTTATCAATGATTTTTTTCAATATTGTTACGCCTATTTTAGTCTTGCTATTTATTGGGGGAATACTGCAAAAGAAGTTTTCCTTTAATTTAAAGGCGATGTCACAGCTTATTACATATTGCTTTATGCCAGCAGCAGTGCTGCTAAATTTGTATGAAACGGCTGTTCAACTTAGTTTAATTGGGCAAGTCGCACTGTTCATACTGTTTTTTATTGGCTCGCAAATGCTGTTAAGTCATCTGATTGCGAAGCTGCTACGTTTACCCAAGCAGGAGGCGGCTATTTTTAAAAATAGCGTTGTCCTCATTAACTCTGGTAACTACGGTATACCTGTAGCACAAATGATTTTTGCAACACAGCCAATCGGCGTGGCAATTCAAGTGATTATGGTTATTTTCCAAAATGTTACGACCTATACATATGGCTTGTATAATTTAATTTCAACAGCGAAATCAGGCAAGGAAATTTTGAAGGATTTCTTTAAAATGCCGATTATTTATGCATTAATTTTAGGAATTTTATTAAATATGCTGCATATACCAATTCCGCAGCCACTGTATATCCCATTAAACTATGTGGCGGAGGGCTTTGTTGCCATTGCCTTAATTACACTTGGTGCGCAAATTTCCCAAATCGAAATGCGTGCAATGTTTAACAAAGTTATTTTTATTAGCTGCTTTACTCGTTTAATTGTAGGTCCTGCCCTTGCGCTGCTCGTTATATTTGCTTTAGGGTTGGATGGTGTTGTTGCACAGTCGCTTTTAATTGCAAGTGCTTTCCCAACATCACGCAATAGCTCAAGCTTAGCACTCGAATATGATGTGGAGTCAGATACAGCGGCACAAACGGTGTTATTTTCAACGATTGTTAGCTGTTTAACAGTGACGGTTGTTATCTATATGTCGCAAATGTTATTTGGGTAATGAAAAGGCCATCATGAAGCTTCGTGATGGCTTTTAGGCTTATTTGAGAAGTTTAACAAAACAACACCGCCAATAATTAATAAAAAAGTAATTACAGCAAAAGCTGCCGGAAAAGAGGCTTGTTTACTCTTTTCGGTAGCTTTTCATTGTGATTATTTTTTTGTATATGGATTTGTTAAGTCCATGCCATCTAACGTTAAGCCCATCGCTTTTGCTACACCTTCACCATATGCTGGGTCAGCTAAGTAGCAGTGTAAAATATGGCGACGTTTAATGAATTCTTCAACAGGTGCCATTTCAGCAGCTGTTGTTTCAAATAAACGCTGTTGCTGTTCAGCCGACATTAGGCGGAATAGCTTACCAGGTTGCTCGAAGTAAAGGTTATCATCTTCACGGAAGTCGTGAATTCCTGCACCACCTTCAAGCGCTAAATGTGGCTCTGCTAGCTCTGTATTGTGCTCCCACTCACCATAGCTATTAGGCTCGTAGCTTAATGTTGAGCCTAAGTTGCCATCAAAGCGCATTGCGCCATCACGATGGAATGTGCGGAATGGGCATTTTGGTGCGTTAACAGGTAGCTGATAATGGTTTACACCTAGACGGTAGCGCTGTGCATCTGCATATGCAAAAATACGCGCTTGTAGCATTCTGTCTGGTGAGAAGCTTAGACCTGGAACAATGTTTGATGGTGCGAATGCCGCTTGCTCTACTTCTGCAAAGTAGTTGTCAGGGTTGCGGTTTAATTCGAATTCACCAACAGGGATTAATGGGAAGTCACCTTTATACCAAACCTTTGTTAAATCGAATGGGTTGTATGGTAATTTACGTGCTTCTTTTTCTGTCATTACTTGAATGTACATTTTCCATTTAGGGAACTCTCCACGCTCGATTGCCTCGTATAGGTCGCGTTGTGAAGATTCGCGGTCATTACCAATAATTTCAGAGGCTTGTGCACCTGTTAAGTTTTCAATGCCTTGCTCTGTGCGGAAGTGGAATTTTACCCATACGCGCTCGTTATCTGCATTAATCATTGCATATGTGTGAGAGCCGAAGCCATGCATATGACGGTAGCCTTTAGGAATACCACGGTCAGACATAACAATTGTTACTTGATGTAATGCTTCTGGTAATGAAGTCCAGAAATCCCAGTTTGAATTTGCATTGTGCATATTTGTGCGTGGGTCACGTTTTACAACGTGATTTAAATCTGTAAAGTGTAATGGATCACGGAAGAAGAATACAGGTGTATTGTTACCAACTAAATCCCAGTTCCCTTCCTCTGTATAAAATTTTAAAGCGAAGCCGCGAATATCGCGCTCAGCGTCTGCTGCTCCACGCTCACCAGCTACTGTTGAGAAACGTGCGAACATTTCTGTTTTCTTTCCAATCTCAGAGAAGATTTTTGCTTTTGTATATTTAGTAATATCGTGAGTTACAGTAAATGTTCCGAATGCACCAGAGCCTTTTGCATGCATGCGGCGCTCAGGAATTAATTCACGATTAAAGTTTGCTAGTTTTTCAATTAACCAAACGTCTTGTAATAATAGTGGACCGCGTGTCCCTGCAGACATTGAGTCATGGTTGCTTACTACTGGTGCACCACCAGCTGTTGTAAATCGGCGTTGTTTATCCATTGTCATAGTGAATAGACCTCCTAAATATATTTTAAAAACCTTTCGTCTATAACTATACCAAATCTACATCATAATTGCTACTAAATTATAATAATTCTATTTAAGTAATTTATCGTACGTTCAGAAAATTCTATTATTTTAGACGTTTTATTATGATTCACTATAAGTCCCCTCTATAAAAGGGGGATGAATATTTAGATTGCCCTTCATTACAGTAGGTGTCCAAACATTAACTGAATCCCGACGCAATTATACCAAGGCGTAATGGATACAAAATCCTATATCCACATCTTAAATATGTAGAGAAAGCGATATGATTGAAAATGATTTATACTAATTGAAAAAATATATGACATTTTAAAGGCATATTACAACTATAGGCGACCTTTTCGTTGGTTTCTTATAGAATAGAAGGTAATTATAGCGCGAAGGAGTCGCAGTGTATGCAGTTAACATTAACCTTTATTATTTTAATTACGACAATAGTTTTATTTGTTACGAATCGCTTTCGAGCGGATTTAGTTGCCATGCTAGCATTGCTTACTTTTGTTGTCTGTGGCATTTTAACACCCCCTGAGGCACTTGCAGGCTTTTCGAATTCGGTTGTTATTATGATTGCGGGATTGTTTGTCGTAGGTGCAGGAATTTTGCGCACAGGGCTTGCAGGAATGGCAGGAAATTTACTATTAAAATGGTCGGGAAATAGCGAGCGCAAATTATTTATATTGCTTTTAGTCATTGTGGCAACAGTTGGTGCATTTATGAGCAATACAGGCACAGTCGCATTAATGCTACCGATTGTTGTCAGCATTGCCATGAGTATACAAGCGAGCCCCTCGAAGTTTTTAATGCCGTTGTCTTATATAGCGAGTATGTCAGGGCTTATGACATTGATTGCTTCACCACCAAATTTAATTGTTTCGCAAATTTTAGTTGAAAATGGTTTTGCCAAGCTAGGCTTCTTTACGATTACACCAATCGGTATTATTGCAACGATTACGGCGATTATTTATTTAGTGTTGATTCGCAATAAGCTGCTGCCAAATGATAAAAAGCGATTACAAACGAATGCAGGCTATAAGCTATCACCCAAAAAAATAGTGCAGGAATATGATTTGCACGATAAGCTATTTTGTGTAAATGTGCCCGAGGCTTCTTCCATTGTTGGACAGGGACTGGCGGAGTTGAAGCTACCTGCAAGCTATCATATTTTCATTATGAAAATTCAACGTCGTGCAACAGAAGGGATTAATTTGCTGCCAGTGACATATCAAGAAATGGCAGGACCGACAAGTGTTATTCGTCCAAATGACGCCCTTTATGTGCAAGGGACGCAGGAGGATGTAGAGCGTTTCGCAGCTGATTATGGATTAACGATTGACTATACGACAGATGAGCATGTTGAGGAGCTAATCTCAAAAAAGATTGGCGTTGCAGAAGTGTTATTAACACCACAATCAAGTTTAATTGGTGAAACAGTCAGCAAAATGGGCTTTCGTAAAAAATATAATTTAAATATTATCGGTATCAACCGCAAAGGGGATTATATATTGCAGGATATGGCAGAGCAAAAGCTACGCTTTGGGGATGCCATTTTAGTACAAGGAACATGGGAGGAAATCGATTTATTATCGCGTGAAACACAGGATGTTGTCGTGATTGGGCAGCCGCGTGAGCATGCGGGTGTAGCAGCTGCTACAGGGAAAGCACCGATTGCTGGGGCAATTATGGCATTAATGGTCGGTTTGATGGTGTTTGAGGTGTTCGATGCTGTTATTTCGGTTTTAATCGGTGCTATTTTAATGATTATTACAGGCTGCTTGCGCAATATGGATGATGCATATGGCAAAATGAATTTTGAGAGCATTGTACTTGTAGCCGCAATGCTGCCAATGGCGACGGCGCTACAAAAAACGGGTGGGATGGTTATCATTTCTGATGCAATCATTCGTGTGCTGGGGGAATATGGACCATATGGTGTCTTAATCGGTATTTATTTATTGACGGTTGTTTTTGGTCAATTTGTCAGCAATACGGCAACGGCTGTGTTATTTGCGCCAATTGCGATGACGGCAGCGATGACGATGGAGGCAAATCCGTATACATTTATGATTGCTGTAGCTGCCGCCGCGGGGATGGCATTTGCTACACCTATTGCGTCACCAACAAACTCGCTTGTGTTAACAGCGGGTGGCTACAAGTTTATGGACTTCGTGCGAGTAGGTGTACCACTACAAATTATTATGTTTATTGTCATGATGATTGCTATTCCACTGCTATTCCCATTTTAAAAATGAAGGCTGCACCTCTTGTAAAGGTGTAGCCTTTTTACGTTGAAAATATATCCCATTTGCATCCAATTTTACTGTATAATAGTTTGCGGGAGGGATAAAATGATTCGTGCATTAAAAGTGGGACTCAAAATTGAGTTAACTAATCGAAAAAATTTATTTTTATTGCTTATCGTTGCGCTTATTACAATAGGAATGATGTTTTATATTAAGTCGCAATCAGCTGGTAATCAAATCGTAGAAAAAACAGGGGATTTTTATTCTGCACAGGCAGCATTGACGAAGTTTCAAGTAGTAGATGCCTCAGAGGATGGGGATGGAAGCGATTTATATAAAAATTTAAACAAGCAAAAAATTGCTGTCGCCTTACAAATTGCTGCGTTAAAAATGCAGAAGAGCAAAATGTATTATGAAACTTCAATCGAAATCGCTGAATTGCGTGCCAAGGCATATGACTATGAGGAATATGATAAAGTAGCTTCACTCATGCCGTCACGTATAAAAAATACATTAAATCATATGTATTTTACACATTTGCTAAAATCGGAGCAGTCTGTAGTGCAAAATCCGCTACAATTTTTCCCGTTTTTACTGTTTTTCTTTAGTATTGTGGGAGCTGGCTGGTATATTTTCATTAGCTTTTATACAAGCTCTATTTTGTTAGATGATTTCGAGCATTCAAGTATGATTAAAGGCTATCCAATTCGCTTTGACCAATACATATTTACAAAATGTGTAACTTATTTCTTATACATATTAGCATTTATTGTGGTCATTATTGCTTGTGCAACGCCGTTACTATTTATAAATGGAGCGGGAGACGCAAGCTATCCAATTGCGGTTTATGTAGGTGAACCTGCGATTTATTCAATAATTCATTATGTGATTATTAGCATTGGCTACATGATTGTAGTGGCTATTTTTGCAATGCTCTTATCTATTATTTTAAATGTTGTCTTGAAAAATATGTATTTAACACTGTTCGTACAAAGTATTTTATTCTTTTTACCAGAAGTATTCCCATCGATGATTAGCTTTATGCCGTATAATCCGTTTAATTTTTTGAATTTTAACAAGATTTTGAGTGGTTACCCTTTAGAGCTTGCAAAGCCTGTAGATGTGACGATGACAATAGGTTTGATCATCTTGCTTGTTTGCATTGCATTGATGATGTTTGTTATTAAAACATTCTTTTCAACAGGGAAAATAGCGAGAGTATAGGAGGGGTTATCATGTGGGCATATTTTAAATTCGAGCTTGTGCAGTTTTTTACGAATAAGAAAAATATCGCAATCTACGTATTGTTATTATTCGCTGCTTTATTTTATGCAATTAAAATCGCACCTGCCTATGATCCCATTGAGCAGGTAGATGTTGATGAAATTGAGGCACGCTATTTAACGAGAGAGACATTTATTAATCATATGGCTGGGAAGGATTTGCGATTTGTGCATCCAGCTGTGAGAGAGGCATTACAAATGTTCAATGATATTAATCCATTGGATGCCGATCGTTTAGAGAGCTTGGAAAGTGGCGATTTACAAAAATATGCTACTGCAACAAGTAGCTGGTATTACATTACAAATGCCTACACACAGCATAGTGGCAATCTTTACTATAATCCGCGTTACTACACATACGGTAGCCAGTATGCCGATGCCGATGCTTATTATGCTTATTTGGAAGCTGCTAAACGTTACGAGGAGTTTGCACAAGCAGAGTACGAGCTATCAATTAATTTATTTGAGCAAAGAACAGCATGGCAAACAGTAGAACGCTTAATGAAAGGTGTACTACCAATCGTTTTGATTGTTTGTGCATTGCTGTTAGCAGTAGATATTGTGACAAAGGATCGCTTGCATCCAACGCTGTTAAAGGGCTTTCCAATTGCTGATTGGAAAAGGCTGTTGATTAAAGGATTGGTAGTCTTTGTTGGTAGTCTTGTTTTATTCGTGCCACTCGCCATTGGATTTTTAATTGTAGGTATGCAATTCGGCTTCGGTTATCTCGACATTCCGGTGCCACAATACATTGTTAACTATAAAGAACAACAGCAACAAGGCATCTTTACAGTAATATCTTTAGGAGCCTTTTTAGGACAATGTATTCAGCTGTTATTGCTATGGTTTATGGCTATTATTACGCTTGTATTATTATTCAGTGTTGTACTGCGCAATGAAGTAATTAATTTAGGAATTGGTCTTGTGATTATTTTCGCGGAATATTTCTACTTTAGTCGAGGTGTTGGCTTCTTATGGCATATTGAAAATTACCCAACATCGTATATGCAAATTGGACAAATTGTATCTAAATTACGCAATTACTATTACGACACAGAAATAATGTCAGCACAGCTAGGAATGAGGCTGTTAGCGATTTATATAGTAGTTATGCTAGTCATTACACTATGTATCTCACTTAATAAACGTTTTAAATTGGTGAAGTAGGAGGGGAATGGAATTGATTGAACTACAAAATATTAAGCTAAGCTTTGGCGAGAAAAAGGTATTAGATAACATTAGCAATACCTTTCAGCAAGGGGAAGTAATTGGTCTTGTTGCACCTAATGGAACAGGAAAATCTACATTGATGAATGTGATGATGAATTATGCAACACCAAATAGTGGGAAAGTAGTTTTTAAAAATAATTTAACTTATTCCAGCAAAGCGAATGAAGTGAAAATCCATCAATTGATTTCAATGATGCCTGATCAAAGTGATTTGTACAATCATTTAAGCGGTCGTGACCATTTAAAAATTTATTGTACAATGTGGAATTCAGATCCAAAGCTCATTGACACAACGATTGAAGCCTTGAACATGGGGCATTATGTCAATAAAAAAGCTGGTACATACTCATTAGGGATGCGCCAACGTTTATGCTTTGCAATGCAAATTGTTGCCAACACAGAAATTATGTTAATGGATGAAGTGATGAACGGACTTGACCCGATTAACGTAGAAATTATTTCAGGTGTGTTAATGGAGAAGAAGGCTGAAGGTAAGCTTATCGTCATTGCCTCACATTTACTCGATAACTTAGAAAAATATGCAGACCGTATCTTTTTATTTAAGGATGGTCAGCTAATTGATGTCGATGAAGTTGTTAATGGCTTTAGTGGAACTGCTATGACAACAGTACGTGTGAAAAACATGTCAGAGGATATGAAGGCAGCATTCCAAGTACGTTATCCAAACTTGCGCGTCCAAACATTAGTTAATGATATGACGCTGTTAACGCTAGATAAAAAAGATGCAGAAACTCTTGGCGAGATGGCAGTACATCTAGCTGAACTTAAAATTAATGATTTTACGTTTGGCAAAGTAACGTTGAATGATTTGTATGCCATGTATTATGGGTAAGTAAAAGGGAAGTATCATCAATACAAAAGAAGGAGGATGCGTATGAAAAAAGAGGTTCTGGTATTTATTTCAGAGGGCTATGCTGACTGGGAAGGTGCATATATTTGCTCAGAGCTAAATAAGCCAGAAACAGAGTTCGCTGTAAAAACGTTAGCTATTAGCAACATGCCTGTAAAATCAATGGGTGGTTTTAGTGTTGTACCTGATTATTCTATTGATGAACTCCCCCCACATTTCGAAATGCTCATTTTGATTGGTGGCACATCTTGGGCTAAAGGTGAAAATAATCGCATTCAAGTTGTTATTGATATTTGTTTAAATAAAAATATCCCTGTTGCAGCAATATGTGATGCTTGTACTTTTTTAGCTGATAAAGGTTACTTAAATAATATTGAACATACAGGAAATTCAGTTACCTATTTGGAGAAATTCGCACCTCATTATAAAGGAACACAGCATTTTGTTGAGAAGCAGGTAGTGTCAGCGGATGGATTTATTACAGCGAATGGGACAGCGGCGGTAGAGTTTGCAAAAGAAGTGCTGAGCTACTTACATGTAATGGAGCCCGACGTTTTAGAAGAGTGGTATCAATTATTTAAAGTCGGGTTTTATCAAAAATAAAAGAGATTAACCTTAGAAAAACAATAGATAGGTGGCAGAGAAGCAGTGCTTTTCTGTCACCTATAATTTTTAGTTACGAATCAAATAATCAAATGCGCCAAGTGCAGCTGTTGCACCAGAGCCCATTGAAATAATAATTTGCTTATAGGCACTATCTGTACAATCACCTGCTGCGAATACGCCAGGGACGCTTGTTGCGCCATGTCGATCAACAACGATTTCACCAAAGCGTGTACGCTCAAATTCCTCGCCTAACCATTCTGTGTTTGGTACAAGACCGATTAAAATGAAGACACCTTGTACGTCAATATGGCGCTCCTCACCTGATTCACGCTCTACATATGTTAAACCGTTCACTTTATCTGTCCCTGTAATTTCCTTCGTTTGGGCGTTTGTTACAACCGTTACGTTTGGTAAGCTAAACAGGCGTTTTTGTAAAACTTCATCTGCCTTTAATTCGGCGTTGAATTCAATGACTGTTACGCTCTTTACGATACCTGCTAAATCAATAGCAGCCTCGATACCAGAGTTCCCCCCACCGATTACCGCTACATCTTTACCTGCGAATAATGGACCGTCACAGTGTGGGCAGTATGCAACACCTTTATTTTTGAATTCAGCTTCACCAGGAACGCCAACATTGCGCCAGCGAGCGCCTGTTGATAAAATAACCGTTTTACTTTTTAATACGGCACCGTTTTCAAGCTCGACTTCAATGAAATCTTTCTTTTCTAAACGTGTTGCACGCTGTGAATTCATAATATCTACTGGATAGTCCTTCACATGCGCTTCAAGACCTGCTACAACGCGTGGTCCCTCTGTATGTGTTGTCCCAATAATATTTTCGATTGATAATGTATCATTCACTTGACCGCCGAAGCGCTCTGCTACAAGACCTGTACGAATACCTTTACGCGCTGCATAAACAGCGGCACTTGCACCAGCAGGGCCACC
The DNA here is from genome assembly GCF_025291715.1 of Metasolibacillus sp. Taxonomy (GTDB): domain Bacteria; phylum Bacillota; class Bacilli; order Bacillales_A; family Planococcaceae; genus Metasolibacillus; species Metasolibacillus louembei. Next base: position 45,837 of record NZ_JAMBIZ010000012.1, on the reverse strand, counting down.
GCCAACAACTAATACGTCGAACGGTTCTTTGTTTTCGAATTCAGCAGCATCTGGGCCGCCACCTAGCTTACCCAAAATCTCTTCTAATGTCATACGACCGCTACCAAATGGCTCACCATTTAAATAAACAGTCGGCACAGCCATGATGTCCTTGCTTTCTACCTCTTCCTTAAATGCTGCACCATCAATCATCGTATGAGAAATATTTGGATTCAATACGCTCATAATGTTCAGTGCTTGTACAACATCAGGACAGTTGTGACAGCTTAAGCTAATATATGTTTCAAAGCGATATTCACCTTGAATCGCTTTCACTTGGTCAATAACAGCTTGCTCTACTTTTGGTGCGCGACCACTTACTTGTAATAAAGCTAAAACAAGTGATGTGAACTCGTGACCTAGTGGAACGCCTGCGAAGACGATACCAGTTGCTTCGTTTGCACGGTCGACTGTAAAGCTAGGTGTGCGAGCAAGTGTTGTATTTTCTACTGTAATACGCGAAGACATTGTTTTTAGTTCATTTACTAGTTCAAGCATTTCTTTAGAAACGCTATCATCACCAGCGCTTACTTTTAGTACAATATCACCCTCCATTAATTCTAAATATTGGGCTAATTGTGCTTTAATATCTGCATCTAATAACATCAATAAAACTCCTTGTTTTAATAAATTTAAAAAGCTCCAGAACTATTAAAAGGCAAAAAAAAATCAACATGGCCTTTTATATATTAAAAAATAGCTGTCTGGAAAGTGGTGTGTTAGCCTACTTTCCAGACAGCCTTTGTTTTTGTTGCTTAGATTTTACCTACTAATTCAAGGCTTGGTTTTAATGTAGCAGAACCTTCTTGCCATTTAGCTGGGCAAACTTCGCCTGGATTGTTGCGTACATATTGTGCTGCTTTAATTTTGTTTACTAATGTGCTTGCATCGCGACCGATACCGTCAGCATTGATTTCAACAGTTTGTACAACACCATCTGGATCGATGATGAATGTACCACGGTTAGCAAGACCAGATTCTTCATCCAACACATCAAAGATTGTAGAAATATTGTGAGATGGGTCACCAATCATGATGTACTCGATTTTGCCGATTGCTTCAGAAGAATCGTGCCATGCTTTATGTGTAAAGTGTGTGTCAGTTGATACAGAGTATACTTCAACACCTAGTTCTTTTAGAGTTGCATATTGGTTTTGTAAATCTTCTAATTCAGTTGGGCAAACGAATGTGAAGTCTGCTGGGTAGAAGCAAACAACGCTCCATTGACCTTGGAAGTTTTCTGAAGATACGTCGATGAATTCACCTTTTTGGAAAGCTTGAGCTTGGAATTCTTCTATTTTTTTGCCGATTAATGCCATGATAAATTTCCTCCTTGTTTATGAAAAACTACAATCACTATTCTACACGAAGCGCCTCCAAGTGAGAAATGAAATGCATTATAGACATGCTAAAAGGCGTTGGAGCCATATGTAACAAGCTTAACAATGACAGTGAATGTCAAGCATATTGCATATATAAATGCGCTTTATTAATAGTTATTGCTTTTTTATAATAATTATTGCTTACGACTAAAATTATGGTGGAAAACCATCTATTCTGTCAAGGTTATGGTAGCCAAAAACGAGTGTTTTATACAGAAAGTTTGAAAATTGTTCATAATTGGCGATATTTTGCTGAAAGCTCTTGAATCAGTAAGTGCAGGCGGAGAGGAGCCGCAAATAAATCTGAGAAGTCGCAAATATAAAAGAGAAAGTCGCAAATAAATCCGAGAGTTCGCAAATAAAAAGGGAAAGTCGCAAATAAATCTGAGAACTCGCAAATAAAAAGGGAAGTCGCAAATAAATCTGAGAGTTCGCAAATAAAAAGGGAAAGTCGCAAATAAATCTGAGAGTTCGCAAATAAAAAGGGAAAGTCGCAAATAAATCCGAGAGTTCGCAAATAAAAAGGGAAAGTCGCAAATAAATCTGAGAACTCGCAAATAAATCCGAGAGTTCGCAAATAAAAAGGGAAAGTCGCAAATAAATTTGAGAACTCGCAAATATCCCAGAGAAACTATAAATAAAATAGCTCATAAAAATTTTCCAATTATTTTTTGAAACTATTTTTTCATTTCTCCGTCTGTACGGTGCTTAAATGGCAGAGGGAGGCAAAATGATGAGAAAAGTTTATATAAATGGGCTGTTACTTGTTGGCTTAGTTATATTGATTATAATTATTTACACGAAGTGGATTTCAATTGAAACGGAGGCATTCGCGCAAGGCTTCCAAGCTGAGGAGCGAGAGTTTATCATATTGCAGGAGCGTCAGCCAATTTATATGAAAGATATGACATTCCTGAAAATAGGTGAGATAGAGGCGAATCAGCCTTTTGCAATTATCGGCGAAGATGAGGCTTATTATGAGCTGCGTTTAGGGAAAATGCCTGTCTTTGTTCGCAAAGGGCAAGCGATTGTTGAAAAAAAGAAGATAATGACATCGGTACATACAGAGCAGCATGCTGCAATCAAAACACAACAAAAAACCATTGTTTATGATGAAGCTAATTTGCAGAGTGCAAAGTTAATGTATTTAGAAGCAGGCTATCGTTATCCAGTAGTGCAAGAAGAAAGAGATTGGTATATCGTAAATATAGGGGAACGCTTAGGGTATGTGTCTAAGCAATCTGTTGCTCTTGATGAAGGGCTGCCAGTGCTTGTTTATCATCATATTTTGCCAAAAAGCTTAATGAAAACGACAGCAAGTACAATTTCGCTAGAGGCTTTTGAACAGCAAATGGACTACTTAGCGGATAATAAATTTAAAACATTGACGGCAAATCAATTTTATGATTATTTGGAAGGACGCCTTGTTGTACCAACAAATGCGCTATTAATTACATTTGATGATGGTTTACTATCAACGAAGGAGTATGCCTATCCTATTTTAAAGCAATACGGCCTTACCGCGATTCAGCATATTATTTCCTCGCGTGTAAATAGAGCGCAAGAGGGGCAAGTATTCGATGCAGAAGGGCCACTACAATTTTTCACGAATTCCGATTTGATAGAGCTAGCAGATGTCTTTCAGTTTGAAGCACACACATATGACTTGCATTCACTTAATGAGGGTATAGGAATTGCTTTAGAGCGCTCAGAGGAAGAGATTATAATGGATTTACAACATAATCGACAACAAGTGCCAGACGCCATTTCGTTAGCTTATCCATATGGGCATTATAATGAGGAGTTTATGCGGGCAGCTAAAGAGGTAGGATTATTAATTGCCTTTACAACAGTGGAGGGTTATGCAAATATGAATGCTTCCAACTATGAAGTATGTAGATTTGGAATGACAGAGAAAAAGTCATTCGAACAATTTACCACTTACGTAAACGGTAACATGATATGGCAATAGAAAAGGGTGAGATTTGACAAATGAATGATATTGACCAAATTATTGATGAGCATTCACGCTATTTAGTGCGTATCGCTTATTTATACGTAAAAAATTGGTCGACAGCTGAAGATATTGTACAGGAAGTATTCGTTACATTTTTTCAAAAAAGCGAGCAATTTCGTCAGGAAGCGTCATTAAAAACCTATTTAACTAAAGTGACAGCTAATCGTGCAAAGGATTATTTACGCTCGTGGAAGCATAAAAAAGACGTATTATTTGAAACGATTTTTACATCGACAAAAGGTGTAGAGGAAATGATGTTAGAGCAGGAGCAACTTGCAGCGCTCGAGAAAAATCTTTTTCAGCTACCATTAAAATATCGTGAGCCATTAATACTCTTTTATTATGATGAGCAGTCGATTGCAGAAATAGCAGACTATTTACAGCTCAACGAAAATACGGTGAAAACACGGCTGCGACGAGCGAAGCAGCAATTAAAAGAGTTTTTTGAGGAAGAGGAGGTCGAAAGTAATTGAGCGACTTTAAACGCAAGCTTGATAAAATGATGGGCGACACATCCATGCAGGAGAGACGAATAAAGCAACGTGTATATGAAAACTTGCGAGCGCCAGCGAAAAAGCCTTCTTGGCAAGTACCATTTGTAACCGCAGCAATCGCTGTAGTAGCGCTGTTTCTATTTATTACGTTTAACCCGATAGAGCAGCTTTCATCAAATGAAGGACCAGAAATCCCATATGATCCACTCGATGATTTAGCACAAATTTCTGCCTTGCAAAAAAAGCAGGAGCTATCTTCGATTCGCTATGAGGAATTGGCAGAGCTGCCGCATTTTGATAAAGTGGATGGATTGCATTATGTCGATCGAGAAGCCTTTTCGTTAGAGGGAAGTACAAATACTTTCCATACAGTCATCGAACGCAAAGCGAATTTATATGATGGCGTTGTCTATAAGGCTGGTGATATTGTCCGTACAATGACAAATACGACAAGTCATTTGCCGACATATTCGGATGCTTATTACGAGGTTATTGCTGTGCCAGGAGATCGGATTGTACTGAAAAATGGGCAATTAAAAGTAAATGGCAAGCAAGTGCAATCAGAAATTATGGACTATTATAAAGAAAATGGTGTAACAATTGTAGGTGGCTATGACCAGCTATTGAACGCACGCGAATATTTTTTAATTAATCATTTTCCTGCTAGAAACACCGTACAGGCAGGGACAATTACACCTGTCCATAAAATTTATGGTGAGGTTGTTGGGCTAGCAACGGAAGAGGATACAACCTCTATCTATTTAGCTGGACAAGAAACAGCGGACTATACACCTGAGCAACATTTTGATTTGTTTTTATATGATAGTCTTTTTGGTGATGGTGCATTGGCACAATCCATGTTAGATTCTTCAGTATCGATTACACGTATGGGCGAGCTATTTTTAGAGGCAGCCTATCGAAAGGTTTCGCCGATTGCTGATAATCAGGTAGAAGTGCGATATCAATACGGGCGAGCAGGGGTTAGTGAACATGTATTTCATATGACAAAGCAAGCAGATAAATGGATTATCAATGAATAAAAGAGCGCATGAAATCGAGGTTAGATTTCATGCGTTTTGATAGGTTGCGTGCGAAAAATATGCTTTAATGTGCGCATCAGGTTAACATGCGATAGCGATACGGTGTTGTCCCTTGTTGCTGCTTGAATACTTTAATAAAATAATTAACATCCTCAAAGCCATTCAACTGTGCAACCTCTGTAATGGAGGCATCGGTTTCTAATAACGTTTTACATGCCGCTTGAATGCGCACATTTTGCACATAACGCTTAAAAGGAATGCCCTGTTTTTTAGAAAAGAGGGTACTTAAATAATTCGGGCTAATACCGAGCTGCTGAGCTACACTGTGCAAGTTCAACGTGCTATCGCTAAATTCACGCTGGATGAGCTCGATGGCTAACTCGCTGTAATCTGCCTTCAACTGCTCCTTCGACTTTTCCACAGCATCTATAAGCGTTTGCGTAAACAGCATCATTTCCTGCAAAATCGAATATAAAATCGGCCCCTCCAAAATCAAGTGAAAAAGCTTGCGATAATCTGCCTCGATTGATGCTTGCTGCTGCAAATGATATTTCATCATATAGCGTCGCAATTGCGCAAGTACACTTGTTAAATGAATGCGTACATCATCATGATGATAAAATGTATCTGCCTTTGCGAGCTGATAAAGGAATGCTTTAATTGCACCTGTATTTCTCTCTTCCAAGCTATTAATCCATAGCTGCTGCTCCTCTGGTGTTAATAGTGGGTCAAGCCTCACAATTGAAAATTGCTCAGAGCTAAGGAAAATATGCTCATAGCCTTTGTAAAAGCGTTGAATCAACACTTTTTTTACCTCATCATACATTTCACGTATCGTGGCATTATCACCATCGTACAATGCAATATTCATATATTGTGAGCTGACGACATGCCATTCTTGAATAAGTAAACGGAGCTGCTTTAATAATTCGTCACGCCCTACATTTTCCACAACACAAATAATGCGATTTTGTAGAGGTAAAGCCGTCATTTGCTGGAACAAACGCAGCTCAATAAACCATTGATAAAGCTGTAAATTTGATTCAAAATGGGATGGCTCAATAATGAAAAAATGCTTTTCCTTTACATCAATAATTGTTGGCTTTTTTAAATATAAATCAACATATAGCTGGACATCCGTTGCGGCTGTTGTTGCTATAGGTCTAGCGCGATCAATATTTAAAGCGAGCAATGTTGTTTTTAACTGCTCTAATGGAATAGGCTTCACAAATAACTGGGCAGCTTGTAATTGAATGGCTTTTGCAGCATGCTGAAAAATCGGCTGTGCAGTTAATGCGACAATATGTGGCTGATAGCGTTGCAGCAGCTTTTCAATAGAAGGTGTCACCATTTCAATTTCAACGATGATGACATGTGGCTGCAATGTCTCCATAGAAATTTGTAGCTGCGCTGTATCTTGCACATACTCCACCTCAACATGGCTAGGGAAGTAATTTTTTATATACCAGCTAATGCCTCGTGCCTCTTCAATATCTCGATCAATTAATAAAATACGCATGTTATCACCTTTAATAAATTCTATTTCTTATATTATTTATATTTTAAATCGTAAGTAGATATTTATTTCTTTAAATATTACTATATTGTGCAATGTAAATCCATTTATTCAGAATTGAAAGAAATTTAAAGTGTAAGTAAGGGGGGGATAGAATGACAACTAATCAACAAACAGAGCTCCTAGGGTTTCGCCCTCAACAAGCTGTGAAAATGATTGTGTGTAGTTTGATTGGGATATTTAGTTTCTTTGTAACGTTTGAATGGCAAGGAAAGTCATCTATTTTAATTGATCATATTGTAACGTTTCTTTCGACAAATGTTCCACAAGTAATCAATGTTTATATTATTCTCATATTAGTCCTTGGGGCGTTATATCCGTTTGTTACAGGCAAGTGGAAAAAATCGAAAGTTGACATTATATTATCTATTTTCAAGATTGGCGGATTAGCTGCTGGTATTATGCTAATTTTTGGCTTCGGCCCAGCATGGTTGTTTAATCCTGATATTGGCCCGTTTTTAATGGAAAAGCTGATTAAGCCTGTAGGGGTCTTGATTCCAATTGGTGCAATCTTTTTAGCATTATTGGTTAGCTATGGCTTATTAGAATTTATTGGGGTATTTATGCAGCCCGTTATGAAGCCGCTGTTTAGAACACCGGGACGTTCAGCAGTCGATGCTGTAGCGTCGTTTGTAGGGAGCTACTCAGTCGGACTATTATTAACAAATCGCGTTTTCAAAGAAGGGAAGTATACGATCCGCGAAGCGGCAATTATTGCAACAGGCTTTTCAACTGTATCAGCTACATTTATGGTCGTTGTTGCCAAAACGCTTGATTTAATGGAGCATTGGAACGCATTCTTCTGGGTGACTTTAGTCATTACCTTTATTGTAACCGCTATCACTGCGAGAATTTACCCGCTACGCTCCATGAGTAACGATTGCTATGAAGGCTCAACACATCAACCAGAAGTGATTGTACGCAAGGACCGTTTGAAAACAGCATGGCATGAAGCGATGGTGGCAGTTGACGCAACACCGCCACTAATGAAGAATTTATATCTTCATTTGAAAGATGGACTCATTATGACGATGGGGGTTATTCCTTCCATTTTGTCAGTAGGCTTATTAGGAGTGGTACTTGCAACGTATACACCTGTTTTTGATATCGTTGCGTATATCTTTGTGCCATTTACTTATATATTGCAAATACCAGATCCAATGCTTGCAGCAAAAGCGGTATCGTTATCAATTGCAGAAATGTTTTTACCTGCATTAGTCGTAACACAGGCAGCAATGGTGACGAAATTTATTGTAGCAGTTGTATCGATATCAGCCATTCTATTTTTCTCGGCTGTTATTCCAGTTATTTTATCAACAGACATTCCGTTATCTATTCGTCAAATGATTATTATTTGGTTTGAACGCGTAGTTTTAACGTTAATTTTAGTAACACCAATTGCATTTTTATTATTTTAAAGGGAGAGATTGATAATGACTTTTAAAACAAACATTAAAGCACCAAGAGGAAATGAATTAACATGTAAAGGATGGACACAGGAAGCGGCAATGCGCATGCTAATGAACAACCTTGACCCTGAAGTAGCAGAAAATCCAGACGAGCTAGTTGTTTATGGTGGTATCGGTAAAGCGGCACGTAACTGGGAAAGCTATGAGCAAATTATTGAATCGTTAAAGAAGCTTGAAAATGATGAGACATTAATTGTGCAATCAGGGAAGCCTGTAGCAGTATTCCGCACACATGAAAATGCACCACGCGTATTAATTGCGAACTCCAATTTAGTGCCACAATGGGCAAATTGGGATAAGTTCTATGAGCTAGAAGAGCGCGACTTAATGATGTATGGACAGATGACAGCAGGTAGCTGGATTTATATCGGAGCGCAAGGTATTTTACAAGGGACGTATTTAAGCTTTGTAGAGGCTGGTAAAAAAGTATTTGGCTCTGCGGATTTACGTGGTAAATTTATTTTAACTGGTGGTATGGGCGGTATGAGTGGTGCACAGCCACTTGCAGGTAAAATGGCTGGGGCAGTTATTTTAGTAGTGGAAGTAGAGCGTGCGAAAATCGAACGTAAAATTAAAGAAGCATATTGTGATTATTTAGTAGAAACAGTAGATGAGGCGATTGCGTTAGTAAATGAGCTACGTGAGAAAAATGAGCCTGCATCAATCGGTCTTGTAGGCAACTGTGCAGATGTTAACCGTGAGCTATTAAATCGTGGCATTATTCCAGATTTCGTAACAGACCAAACATCAGCGCATGACCCAATCAACGGCTATGTACCAAATGGCATGACTTTAGAGGAAGCATTTGCACTGCGCAAGGCTGACCCGAAAACATATGAGCAAAAAGCGAAGGAAACAATGGCAGAGCATGTGCGCACAATGTTAGAATTCCAAGAGAAGGGTGCGGAAGTATTCGACTATGGCAATAATATTCGTGCATATGCGCAGGAAATGGGTGTTGAAAATGCCTTCGACTTCCCAGGCTTCGTACCAGCGTACATTCGTCCACTGTTCTGTGAGGGGAAAGGGCCATTCCGTTGGGCAGCATTATCTGGTGACCCAGAGGATATTTACAAAACAGATGCATTAGCGAAGGAAATGTTCGCACAGGATGAAGGCTTAGTCAACTGGATTGATATGGCTCAGAAAATGGTGAAATGGCAAGGGTTACCTGCACGTATTTGCTGGCTAGGCTATGGTGATCGTCATCGCTTCGCATTACGCGTTAACGAAATGGTAGCAAGTGGCGAGCTAAAAGCGCCGATTGTGTTTGGTCGTGACCATTTAGACTCAGGCTCTGTAGCCTCACCGAACCGAGAAACAGAAGGAATGCGTGATGGCACGGATGCAGTGTCAGACTGGCCGCTATTAAATGCACTTGTTAATACAGCGAGCGGTGCAAGCTGGGTAAGCTTACATCATGGCGGTGGCGTAGGTATGGGCTTCTCACAGCACGCAGGTCAAGTGCTTGTGGCTGATGGAAGCGAGCTAGCAGCAGAAAAAATTAAACGAGTATTAGTAGCAGACCCAGGTATGGGGGTTGTGCGTCATGCCGATGCAGGATACGATATTGCAATTCGCACAGCAAAAGAAAAAGGCGTACAAATGCCGATGTTAAAGGACTGAGAAAATGGCGTTATTAATTATCAATGCAAATGAAGTCGTGACATTAGCGAGTGAGAAAAAAGGGCCTCGTGTCAAAGAGGAAATGGCAGAAATCAATGTGCTACAAGATGTAGCAGTGTTAGTAGCCGAGGGGAAAATCGTCGAGATTGCTCCCCTTGAGCAGCTAAAAAGCGAATATGCAGCATTAGTAGAAAGTGCGGAAGTGATTGACGCAAAAGGACAAATCGTCTTACCTGGCTTCGTTGATGCACATACACATTTAGTGCATGGTGGCACACGTGAAAACGAATTTAATATGCGTTTAAACGGTGCAACATATATGGAAATTATGAATGCTGGTGGTGGTATTCATTACACGACAACAAAAACGCGTGAGGCGAGCTTTGATGAGCTATACGATAAAACGTATGCGCATTTAAACACTTTTTTAAAGCATGGTATTACAACGGTTGAAGCAAAATCAGGCTACGGTCTTGATTGGGAAACGGAATATAAGCAATTAACTGTTGCGAAAAAGCTACAGGAAACGCATGCAGTAGATGTTGTTTCAACATTTATGGGTGCACATGCTGTCCCGAAGGAATATAAGGAGGACAGCGACAAATTCGTTGATATTGTTATTGAAGAAATGCTGCCAAAGGTAGCGGAGCAAGGCTTGGCTGAATTTAATGATGTCTTTTGTGAGCACGGTGTTTTTACGCCAGAGCAATCACGTCGCATTTTATTAGCAGGAAAAGCTTTAGGCTTAACACCGAAAATTCATGCGGATGAAATCGAGCCATATGAAGGGGCGGAGCTTGCGGCAGAAGTTGGTGCCATTTCTGCAGAGCATTTACTTGTTGCTTCAGATGAGGGCATTCGTCGCATGGCTGAGGCTGGCACAATCGCTGTGCTTTTACCAGGAACAGCCTTCTTCTTACGTGCACCTTTCGCAAGAGGTCGTTTAATGGTTGATTCAGGTGTACCTGTTGCCATTTCGACAGACTTCAATCCAGGCTCATCGCCAACAATTAGCCTGCCATTTATTCAAAACTTGGCATGCTTAAATATGGGCATGACGATGGAAGAGGTGATTACTGCAACGACAATCAATGCCGCATATGCAATTAATCGTGGCGATGAAGTCGGCTCATTAGAGGCTGGTAAAAAAGCAGATATCGTGATTTTAAACGTACCAAACTATAAGCAAATGCAATATTTCTACGGCATGAACCATACACATACAGTTATTAAAGGTGGTCAAGTCGTTGTGAAGGATGGCGTTCTTGTATGAGTGAAGTCATTGTACAACCAAGCTTTAAATGGCAGCGCCAAGATGGGCAGGATATAAAGGTTAAGGACTGGATTTGCCCTGTAGCAGAAATGACAGAGGAGCCACAGGTCGTTGTGCTAGGTGTACCATTATCACGCTCATCCATTAGCGCATCAGCAGCCTCAGAGTTTCCGAGCGCCTTCCGCAAAAGCTGGGAGCTATTCACAACATACTATATTGATGAGCAAGTTGATATTCGTGATTTGCGTGTTGCAGATATTGGCGATGTCAAAATGCATACGACCGATATTTTGCAATGTCATCGCAATATTGAGGAAGCGATGCAGGAAGTAATGCAAAAGCATCCTCAAAGCTTTTACGTATCCATCGGTGGCGACCATTCTATTACAGCACCGCTTATCCGTGCATTGCGTGAAGGAAAACGTGTCGGCATTTTGCAGTTTGATACACATTTAGATTTACGTGATTTATCAAATGGTCCATCAAACGGCACGCCAATTCGCCAATTACTAGAGGCTGGCGTTGTGCAAGGCGGGGATGTTTACAATATTGGCTTGCATGGCTTCTATAATGCGCCATCTTTAATTGAGGCAGCAAAGCATTATGGTGTCAATATGATTACATTAAAGCAAATGCGCAGCAAAGGGGCACAGCAGCAAATTGCTGAGGTCATGGCGGCATTGCAAGAGAAAGTGGATTTCATTTATGTAACGGTCGATATTGACGTGCTAGATATTGCCTACGCTCCAGGTGTACCTGCTTCAACACCGGGCGGGATGCGTACAGACGAGCTATTTGATTTACTATATGAAGTGGGCAAGTATGATGCAGTACGCGCAATGGACTTCGTGTGCATTGACCCGCACCGCGATACAAGTGAGCTGCAAACAGTAAAAGCTGTGACCTATGCATTTTTGACGGCGTTGAGCTCGCGGTATATAAGAACTATTGGCAACTGAGAACTTGATTTATGGTTGAAAGCATTCTAAAAAAGCAAAGAACCGTTTGAAAAGCTGTGCATTTGCACACTTTTCAGACGGTTTTAGTCATGCTTATTTTTAGAGTTCTTGTTCTTTATATAAAGTAAAAGATTTGAAATTGCATAAATTAACATTAGAAATACTGGTATTTTGAAAAGCCAATGACTTTCTACGAATATTAATTGTGGATAAAGCAGTATAAGAAAAGCGAAAACCAACAATGCAATTGTTTTGCTAAAAGATATCTGCTCATCATGCTTTTTTACATCACTGTATTTTATAGCTGCTATATTTTGTACTAGCGCTATGGCAGTAGCTACAGCAATTAAAATTGCAGGTATTTTCAAGGACCAATGCTCCCTCACAAATATTTCACGTATGAAGAAAATTGTGAAAAAAGCGGGGATGAGTATTCCTATTATTCTTCTAAAGGACATTATCGTTTTTAATCACCCCAAAACCCACCTGTATGTTTTACAGGTATATCATACCATGCATTAATAGCTTTGTTGTAGTCCCAAACCCAATGAGCAACTTCCCAAGCTATATTAACAGGTACAGCAAGTTTTTTTGCAAGGGTAAAAAGATCACCAATTGACCATTGTGTAAAACCTTTATCGATTATATGAATTATAGCACTCACTGCTGTTGCTTCAAAAATAAAAGTAGATTCCCTACTTCGTAAAGCATCAACTTGGGATCTAAAAGAATCGAAATTTGCATCATTAAGCTTAATTTTCGATTTAGTCATGGAGCTATATTTTGCATCTCCATAATTTGCTGATAAATCTCTACGATATCCGAGCTTGGAGCCTAACACCATTGAATTGACCCAACTACTATAAGCGAAAGGTTGTATGAGGGCTATTTCAACATTGTTTGATTCTGCTAAATCAAAAAAGATACTTTCATCATCTTTAATAATTTCAATGAAAGAGTTTGTTTCTATAAACTCTTTCTTAGAGTCCTCTATTAATACCTTTTCTCCATTATTTACTTGATAGATTTTAGTTTTGACTTCCGTTTTATTTTCATATTCTTGGATTTCCTCTTCGTAACGTAAAAGCACTCCATCTTGTTCAACTTCATAAATCAATTCACTATTTGTTTGTTTAATCATATTAATAGAATTATTTGAAATTTCATTCTTAGCAGCAGCATAACTTTCTAATGGGAATATTACTGTTGTGAACCCTGTAATGAAAATTGCACTGATTAATAGCCATTTTTTAAAATTTACATTCATCATTAAATAGTCCTTTCTTCTGTCTACTAAGATTCAATATTAATAGAAAATTCGTAGACTATACTAGGTAAAGATTTAGGTATTTGAATTTTTTGCTATAGCATAGTGTCTTACCTCAAGGTAATAACATCGTATCAATCTACGTACCGCAATTACAATTGCGTGTTTCCGCAAATATATATGCGTGATACCGCAGCGGTAATTAACAGGAGTAGGGAATGGCAAAATTAAGGTTCTGTTTCTAATTGTAATCAAAGGGGAGAGGAGCAATATTTTACGGGGGAATCATACATATTTTTTAACAATATTGAGCGCACATTATATTCATTGAAAATGAGGAGCATTTTTTATTCGCTAAAAAAATTATTCGTCTTTTTCGATGATGAGAATCGTTTATAGTAGTGAGAGGAGGGCGAAAATGAATCATTTAGAAGATGTAATGGAGGAATATACCGACCAGCTATTTCGTATTGCCTATTATTACACAAAGGATGTGCAAGCAGCTGAGGATATTGTGCAGGAAGTCTTTATTAAATATTATTACACCTACAATCACCAAGCACACGAAGAATTAAAGGCATTACTTGCTAAAATGACCGCCAATAAGTGTAAAGATTATTTAAAGAGCTGGGCTTATCGAAAACTTGTCCTATATAAAAAGCTGCCTCTTTTAAAAATAACAGACATTCTCTATGAATCCTCAGCATTGGAGGAAGAAGTGTTGGAATTACCGCTAAAATTTAGGGAAATCATTACGTATTATTATTTTGAAGGATTTACAACAAAGGAGATTTCAACAATTATAGCGACACCTGAAAGCACGGTAAAATCTAGGCTGAAACGAGGTAGGGAGCTTTTGAAAGAAAAGTTGGAAGGAGTTGACTTCACATGAGTAAATTGCAATTTAAACGCTTTGAGGCAATGCAAGGTAGTAAAAGGAGAATTATCGAAAATACGAGAAAGCAAATTCAGCAGAACACAAAAGCTAAGCAAAAAAATAACTCATTTTATATCGCAACAATTTTGCTGATGAGCTGCCTAATGTTGTTTGCTTTGCTCCAGCTGATTCCATCAGATAAAAATGCCAATTTGGCTAATTTTGAAGGTAATTTATTAGGTATGATTCACTATGAAAATGATGTATTTTACTTTCAAGTAAATGAAAAATCTATCGAAGATTATCCCGAATTAAGAGGGGCTATTAAAGCTTCAACTAAAATTATGTTTCCATCTAATACAGAGAGAGTTTTACGTGACATGCCAGAACTTTATATAGATATACCCGCAATTATTACAGTTAAAGGATTAGAGAAAAGAAAGAACGCTTATTTAGCAAAAGATACAAATATATTAGATTTAGGAACTGATTGGGCTGAATATGAGCATTTATTTACTTTTCAATTGATTTTAAATGAGCGGAGCGAGGTTCTATTAGATGAGAAACTTGAAAAAATATATCTTCAGTTTTCACAAGAACAGAATAAGGCTTTGCTGATGAATCTTGCGCCACATGAAGTTTTTCAGTTATATCAATTTGCAATGGAGCAAAATGATAGCCGAGTTATTTACGAATTAATCAATGAAGAGGGTGTTAAACCAACATTTGAGGAATTTAGCAAAGACATAGGCGATTTAAAAAGCAGCGCTGCTTTTAAGCATACACAACTTTACGAGAAAATTGAAGAAAATCAACATGCTTATATTTTTACAAAATATAAAGATGCCTTCTTTGGTTTATCGAAAACAGCAGATGGCGTTTGGCAGGTGAATTATTTGCCAGAGCAATAAAATAGGCTGCCTAAAGCCAAGTTTTTAGGCAGTTTTCTTGGCTTTTAAATAGTGCACGAATTGCAAGAGGGCGTAAAAAATAAGCAGCAGCACAGGTATTTTGAAAAGCCAATGACTTTCTATGAAAATTACTTGAGGGAACAAAATAATAATAACCGAAAAGACAAATAATCCAATGATTTTCTTTAATGATAGTGGTTCACTTGTATTCCCTTTAGCACGGTATTTAAATGCCAATATATTTTGTACGAGTGCACATACAGTAATGATTGCTAGCAAAATAGCAGGTACTTTGAAAGACCAATGTTCTCGTACGAATATTTCTCTTATAAAAAAGATAGTGAAAAAAGCAGGAATCAGTAACCTTATTATTTTTCTATCATCGTGTGATTCTCTTAGTTTTAAATAATACGAAAATCCCCCAAATCATTAATGCCACACTAATCGGAAGTGTAAATAGCCCACTAATTGGCGTTAAAAACCCGATAAAAAATATGACGATACTTAAAATAATCCAAATCATTTCCATTCCCCCTTTTTATTTATAGTAATTGATAAATCTTTAATTCTCTATCCTTATTTTGACTAAATTTAGTCATATATGAAAAATACATGTTTTGTAACGTGCATCAAGCATTGGTTTCCCTTTACGCATCTTCTACAATGAAGGTGAGTGGAGGATGGAATAATGAAGCAACAGGAAATATATGATTTTTTCAATTTATATAAAAAAGAATATCAAAAAACAGACGAATGGCTAACGCAGCGACTACAGCAGAGACCGTATGAGCTAACGGCAGAGGAGTTAACATTTGGTGCACGGGTTGCGTGGCGCAATAGCAATAAATGCATTGGGCGTCTTTTTTGGCAGTCGCTCCATGTTTTTGACGAGCGCCATTTATTAGAGGAAGAAGCTATTTTCGAAGCCTTGCTGCGTCATATTGATTTTGCGACGAATGGTGGAAAAATTCGACCAACACAAACGGTTTTTGCTGCGGGGCGTGTAAGAATTTGGAATCATCAGCTGATTCGCTATGCAGGTTATGAAACAAAGGATGGTATAGTTGGTGATTCAGATTCATTACAGTTTACGCAAATGTGTATGGAGCTTGGCTGGCGAGGAGAAGGAACACGCTTTGATGTCTTGCCATTAGTAATTCAAGTAGATGACCGAAAGCCGAAATGCTTTGAGATTCCGCGCAAGCATGTGCTAGAAGTTGAAATAACGCATCCAGATTATCCTCATTTTGCGGAGCTACAGTTGAAATGGTATGCCGTTCCAATTATTTCAAGTATGCGCTTGAACTGTGGCGGGATTGACTATACAGCAGCACCATTTAATGGCTGGTATATGGGGACGGAAATTGGCGCACGCAATTTTGCTGATGTGGAGCGCTACAATATGCTGCCTGCTGTAGCAGATATTATCGGCATCGCACGTGAATCAAACAGCTCTTTATGGAAGGATAAAACATTAGTTGAGTTAAATATTGCTGTACTACACTCCTTTAAAATGGCGGGGGTTAGCATTGTCGATCATCATACAGCAGCACAGCAATTTAAGCTTTTCGAGCAGCAGGAGCAAGCAGCAAATCGCGAAGTGACAGGCAATTGGACATGGTTAATTCCGCCGCTATCACCAGCTACGACACATATTTATCATAAGCCAATGTCGAATGATATTAACAAACCGAACTATTTTTATCAAAAATCACCATATCAGCCTTAAGACGTAGTTGCAATTCCACCGCAGGAGGGTTTCTAGAAAAATACAGCTTCTATATACTGAAAGTAACAGATAAAGTATGTAGAGGGAGGATATTAAAATGAAAAAATTAGTAGTGCTTGGTGTTTCGATTGCCATGTTAGCGGGGTGTAGCTCTATTTTGCCTAGCAAAACTGAGGAGGAAGCCATTGTTGTTGAGAAAGATGGAGCGAAGCAGTTAGATGTTAATCTTGAGCTTGGTGTAGGTGAAGTGACAGTTGCCAAGGGTGCAGAGCAATGGTTAGAAGGCGTTGCAGAGTATAATAAAAAGAAATTGGCACCACATACTCGTTATAAGCTAGCTGGCGATACAGGCGATCTTACAATTGAACAAAAAGGCTCAAGAAATCTTGCATTATCCGAAATAAAAAGTAATTGGGCTTTAAAGCTAAACGAAGATGTACCAATGAATTTGTATGTAGAGACAGGGGCTGCTGTTGCCAATCTTGATTTACAAGGGCTACAGCTTGAAAATTTAGAAATTGAAACAGGTGTTGGTGATTTATCTGTCAATTTAGGTGGCGATTGGGAAAAAAGCTTTGATACGACAATTGAGTCAGGTGTCGGACAAACGACTGTCACTCTACCATCAGAGGTAGGGGTAAAAATTACAGTGGAAAAGGGAATTGGCTCAGTCGATATTGATGGCTTTATTGCGCAAGGTAAGGATACTTATGTGAATGAGGCATATGGCAATAAGGAAGTCACAATTAATATAAATGTTGAAATGGGCATTGGCAATGTCGTGTTCAAGTTAGATAAATAAAAGGCAAGCCGTCTGAACATCCAATTCAGACGGCTTTTATTATTTTTTCAAAATCAAATCAATCAGCTCTTCACGGTCAACTAAGTAGACATCATTAATATTCGCCAGCTTAATTGCTTGCTTTGTAAAATGGCTATTTGTAACAACCCACGCCTCTGTAGCATTGTACATTTTAACCGCCCCGATAATTTCCTGCACCGCTTTTACGCCGACTGTGCCGCTATAACGCTTCGCTTGTACGGCGATAATGTCTTTGCGGTCCTTTAAAATTAAATCTGCTCCGTAATCACCAGAAGTAGCGGTATAAGAAACTTTATAGCCACGTCGTTTGAATAATTGACCTAAAAACTGCTCGAATTCCTCGCCAGACATCGCGTCTACTTCTTTAATTCCTGCTTTGCGTAAGCGGGCAAGTCGTCTCGTTTTAAACCAAATCGTGCCACAAATAAGGACAATGCAATAAATAACAACGGCGGCTACAATGCCTTTCCACGTTTTTGTATAATACCAGCCAGCAGCACCGGCAGCTAATAACAACAATTGAAGCAATGAAGTGACGAAGCTCGTTTTACGTTTTTTCTTTCTTTTTTTCAAAATTTGTACTCCTTACTATAATGATACCTTTCATTATATCACAAAAAGCACAAATGTTCGCATTAGATTGTGCGATTTTGAGAGCTAATCATACTAGTAATAAAAATCATGATTGTAATGACAAGAAAAGTCGCATTTGGAACAAACCAGCTGTCCGTTACATCATGAATATAGCCTAGCGCAGTTGGACCAATAGCGGCGAGTAAATAGCCGATAGATTGCGCAAAGCCTGATAATTCAGCGGCCTCATAGGCTGTATTTGTTCGCAATGTAAAGAGCATCATACATAAGCCAAAAGAAGCACCCCCTGCAAAGCCTAAAAAAATCATCCAAACAATCGCTAAGCTAGTCCATTCCAGCCATAGCCCTGTAAAACCGATAAGATAGCAAATGGTAAAAAATATAGCGATAGGACGCTGAGAAGAAAGCTTACTTGCGATAATCGGCATAATAAAAGTCATAGGAATTTGCGCAAACTGCATAACTGTAACCATCCAGCCTGCATTTTCAGGAGCGATACCTTGTGACACAAATATTTCCGGTAGCCATGTAGCTAAAGAATAGAAAAAGAAAGATTGCAGCCCCATTGTTAAAGCGACAGCCCAAGCAAGCCCAGAGCGAGAAAGCTTTGTGCGTTGCTGATTCGTGCTTGGTGTCATTGTCTCTACTTTATTGCTACGTAATAATGGCAACCATGCAATCATCGTTGTTACACAAAGAATGACGGAAAAACCAAGCGCCCCTTGCCAGCCTGTTGATGCAGCGGCAATAGGATGACTTATGCCAGCAGCTAACCCGGCGGAAGCATTCATTGATACTGTATAAATACCCATTAAAAGTCCGATATGTAAAGGGAATTTCAATTTAAAATAACTAGGAATCAGCACATTGCCAAAGGCGATTGCGATTCCGATTAATGCGGTACCACCAATAAGCAAGGCTGTATATCCTGTAGAGCGTAAAACAATGCCTGCAGCCAGTAAAATGACAGAATAAAACAGCGTATGCTCCATTCCAAATTTACGTGCAATCGGTGCCGCAAATGGTGAAATGATGGCAAAGGCTAATAATGGAATTGTCGTTAAAAAGCCTGCTAACCCATTAGAGATGCCTAAATCTTCCCGAATAAATGGGATAACAGGTCCAACGACAGTAAGCGGTGTACGCAAAGTTGTTGCAATGAGAAAAATGGCTATGACGAATAGCCATGTTTGTTTAGTAATTTTTTTATTTGTATGGTGCGAATCCATTTCGATCCTCCTCGTCGTTCATAATTACTCCATTATATAGCAACTGGATAGCGATTTCTAAAAGGTTGCTTACAACAGCGCTGAAAGTATGCTAAAATGCAAGCAATCATTGTTCGAAGGAAGTGAAGCAAATGGCAGTATCGACAGGATTTTATAAAAAAATAAAAGCATGGGTAACAGAGGGCGATGCACGCTTAGCGTTTCGACCATTTCAAGTGGATGGCAATCCATATAAATCAGCAATATTTGTGGTAGGTGCATTCGCTGCACCAAAAATTGATAGTAATACGACAGATGAAGGTGTCTATATCGATGCATTAGTAAATGGTCTGCTATTTGATGAAATGTATGGCTATGAGATGAAGCAAAAGTCGCGAGAGTATCTCGGAACGACTTATTTTATGGAATGGCTGGCGCAACAAGTAAATGAGCAAGCTGTTGCTACGTATGTTAACACATTGCAAGTGCAGAATGCGCAGGAGCGTAAGCAAGCACAGAAGGAAAGTCCTGCTTTATATAAAAGAGGACAGGCTATTTTCCAAGAGGTTTTGGAGGAGTTTCAGCCAAAATGGATTATTTTACATGGTACAGAGGCTGTCCAGCAGTTTAGAGCTAACTTTGCCGAGCAGCTAACAGATCATTATAGTCAAATAAATAAAGTACAGGAGCTAGAGGAGCTGGGTGTTTTTGCTGAGCTAAGCTGTAAAAATGGCAATACCGTGAAAGTTTTAGCCTGTCGCAGCATGAGCTACTATGGCAAAGAAGGCAAGGCATTTCAAGCATTTAAAGAGCAATTACAAACGACAATTAAGCTAGCAAACAAATAATTCCAATAAGATTTTTGCTTTTCTGCTCTTGCATTCAAGCAAGTAGGTGCGTATAATTGGGACGTTCTTTAATTTAATTTATTTTACTCATATAATAACGAGAATATGGCTCGTAAGTTTCTACCGACATCCCGTAAAGAGGTCGACTATGAGAAGAAGTAGCAAAAAGAGCATTCGTCTCTATTTTGTTATACGTTCTTTCAGTAACTTCAACTCGAAAGGCTCTTCTCTTATGTGGAGAAATAGCCTTTCGAGTTTTTTCATTATTTTAAAAGGAGGAGCTTTGATATGAAGCTTTTAAAAGATAAAATTCAGCACGAGGGAAAGGTATTATCGGATGTTGTATTAAAGGTGGATTCTTTCTTGAATCACCAAATCGATCCAATGCTAATGCAGGAAATAGGAGAAGAGCTTGCGAATCGCTATAGCGATGAAATTATTACGAAAGTATTAACAATTGAATCTTCTGGTATCGCACCTGCTACATTTTTAGGCTTAGTGCTTGGCGCACCAGTCGTTTTTGCACGCAAACGTAAATCGTTAACGCTAACAGATAATTTATATTCAGCACAAGTTCATTCCTTCACGAAAAATGAGGTAAATGAAATTTCAGTTTCAAAAAACTTCCTATCAGCAGATGACCGCGTTGTCATTATCGATGACTTTTTGGCAAATGGCGAGGCATTAAAGGGCTTAGTTGATATTGCCCAGCAAGCAGGTGCACATATTGTTGGTGCAGGCATTGTTATTGAAAAGGGCTTCCAGCAAGGTGGCGACAAGCTGCGTCAAGAAGGCTTGCGTATCGAATCATTAGCAAATATTAAATCATTAGCAAACGGCAAAGTCGAATTTTTCGATTAGGACTGTAGGAGGTCAAACTTTTTATGAACGGCTTTAAGGCAACAACATTAGGTATCCAGCATTTACTTGCGATGTATGCAGGCGCAATTTTAGTGCCGTTAATTATAGGTGCAGAGCTTAATTTCACACCAGCACAAATGACATATTTAGTCGCAATAGACATTATGATGTGCGGTATCGCAACATTATTACAAGTATGGAAGGGCAAATATATCGGTGTCGGGCTACCTGTTGTACTTGGCTGTACCTTTACAGCGGTAAGTCCGATTATTGCAATCGGCTCATCAGGTGGCTTAGGAGCAATTTATGGTGCCATTATTGCTTCTGGTATTATCATTGTATTAATTTCAGGTATTTTTGGTTTATTAGTGCGCTTTTTCCCACCTGTCGTGACAGGCTCTGTTGTCACAATTATTGGGGTTAGTCTTATCCCTGTAGCAATTAACAATATGGGTGGCGGACAAGGAGCAGAGGATTTTGCATCAGCATCTAATGTTGGCTTAGCCTTTATTACATTATTAATTATTATATTGATTTACCGCTTTTTTGATGGCTTTATTCGTGCAATTGCCATATTGCTAGGGCTAGTAATTGGCACAGTTATTGCTGTGTTTATGGGGAAGGTTGATTTTACACCAGTTATCGAAGCATCTTGGTTGCATGTGGCAATGCCATTTTATTTAGCAACACCTACCTTTGATACATCTGCGATTATTACAATGACGTTAGTAGCGATGGTTTCACTTGTGGAGTCTACAGGTGTTTATTATGCGCTAAGCGATATTTGTGATAAGAAATTGACATCAAAGGATTTAGCGAGAGGCTATCGTTCAGAAGGCTTAGCATCTATTATCGGTGGGATTTTTAATGCCTTTCCATATACGACGTTTTCGCAAAATGTTGGCTTAATTCAAGTGTCTGGCGTCCGTGACCGCAAAGTGATTTTCATTACAGGTGGAATGTTAGTTGCATTAGGCTTTTTACCGAAGCTTGCGGCATTAACGACAATTATTCCAACACCTGTGCTTGGAGCAGCAATGCTTGCTATGTTCGGTATGGTCATTACACAAGGCATTAAAATGCTTGCACCAGAAATCGCAAAATCAATGGAAAATGCGATGATTGTTGCCATCGCAGTTGGACTTGGTATCGGCGTAGCTGTTGTACCAGAGCTGTTTGAATCATTACCTAAGGAATATGGCATAAATATTTTAACATCAAATGGTATCGTCTGTGGCTCTGTCACTGCAATCGTCTTGAACATTCTCTTTAATATGATTGGACGGAAAAAATAGAGGATGTAACTAGAAAATCCAAATTATTTTGGGGGTTTCTAGTTTAGAAGTAGTAAGGCGTTTATTTAACAGCTCAACGAAAAATAGGGACATGTCTTGTTAGACAGTCCCTATTTTTCGTTCAGGTTACATTTGGCTAAGGAATAGAAAAAAGAAAACTGTCGTAATAAAGATTATACCGAATAAGGCAGAATATCGTGAATATTTAAGCGCTGCTACACTTATCTCAGGTGGTTTTTCATACATCCATTTCCTTCCCCATAAAAGGGAGGCCTTTGGGTTTCTATAGAGTTGAAACATGATAAAATATAAAGGAATAGAGAAGATAAAGCAAACAATGACAGTAATCATTTTGTCCTCCTTCATCAAGTCACAGGGTATTATGTTAGCTTCACATAAAAATCCTTACCATTATTAAGACCAATAATCTCAGTGTTTTTCATTTTTTTATAATAATCATCAATTTGTCTTGCAAGGCTTGAATGTCCATTCAAATAAATACCAGGCTCAATTTTTTTCGCTACATTATGAAACTCAAAGTACAGCTTCGTATCTTCTTCCATCAGGTTAATAATTTGAGAGAACTCATCAACGGGGATATGAATGCCACGCGTATAACGGCATTCTCTGCGATATGTGTCGTGTGAAATATAGAGCGGCTGCTGTTCGACTGTCATTTCTAATTTCATCATAGTGAGAGCCTCCTAATTATGTTGCTTTGCCTGTATTATATCAAATTTTCTCAATATGAAAAGATGCGTATACTACCAATTTTCCTGCTGCATTTCCTCTGCAATCATTTGTAAATCGTAAGCATTTATTGTAAAAAGCTCGTAATTGTCATGCTGCTCCATATATTTTTTCACAAGGTTGAGCACATATTTTGGAGAAGCCTCATTTTCTTCATCATAAACGAGCAGCATTGCATCCGTGTTATCAATAATAAATTTATCCTTTTCAATAAATTGCCATGGAGCCTCATAAGGTCGCTTCGTCACACTTGTGACGAAATCAGCCTGTAAAATCATTCGTTGATATTGCTCCTGCTTATGCTCGTTCCAATTTTTCTCCTGCTCTAAAAATGGTGTAATGACGGAGTATTTAAGTGTTGGGTACTGCTCCTTTAATGAACGAACAACCTCAGTTGCCCACAGCTCAACACCTAATTGTCCGCTAACAATCACCCATTCTAAACCGTCATCGAGCAATGTTTGCAATTTATTTTTTAACGCCTTTTTAATAATTTCAATGCCTGGATGTTTGTCATTAAAAATACCAAGCTCATGTGGGCGGTAGCCTGTAATGAAAAGAGTTTTAATCATCATCCTCACTCCTTGGTGAAATATGTTAAGATGTTTCTAATTGTACGAGATTTTATCAATAGAAAGAAGGGAATGATATGGGGAAAGCGAAAATTTACCTCATTTTATTAGTTGTTATGCTAGCCTGGGGCTTAAATGTCGTAGCTTTAAAGCTGCTCGTTTCTTATTTTAGCCCACTAACAATGACAGCTGTACGCATTTTCATTGCAGGGATAACAGTCGTTGGGATTTTAGCGCTTTTAAAAAAGCTGCAAAAACCTACGCGTAGCGATATATATGCGGTGATGACGGCAAGCATATTAGGTGTCGTGCTTCACCATGGCTTGCTAGCATTTGGCTTAGCCAATACTTCCGCAGTAAAGGGCAGTATTATATTAGGCTTTAGCCCGTTGCTAACAGCCATACTAGCAATTGTTTTTGGTTTTACACAAATGAGCTGGAAGCGTTTTGTCGGCTTTGTTATTGGCGCATTTGGTGTTATCATGGCTGTGCTACGTGGGGGAGAGGGTGTTACAGGTGTGGCACTAGGCGATTTATTCGTCTTCCTATCGATTTTAGCACAGGCCTTTAGTTTTTTAGTCATTAGTAAGGCCTCGAAAACATTAAACCCAGTTGTGTTAACAGGCTATATGATGCTGAGCGGTTCACTTGTTTTATTGTTGCTCGCGTTGATTATAGAGCCTGCACAATTTATCACGTTTACCACCGTCGCACCAAAGGCTATCATTTTACTATTAACCTCAGCCATTTTTGCAACAGCTATCGGGCATGTAATTTACAACTCAGCAATCGCCAAAATAGGTGCAGCTGAAACAGCGATTTTTGGCAATTTCAACACATTGTTTAGCTTGCTCGGAACGGCTATTTTGTTGAAGGAGCCAGTTGGTATCAATCAAGTCGTTGGCTGTTTGTTAATTATTGTTGGGGTATTAATCGGAACAGGAGCGTTGGAGGCATTTATACGAAGTCGCAAAACATGAGTGCCAGGCACAGAAACAATTCTGAATTGTTTCTGTGCCTGGCACTTTAATATGCTGCTCGCCGCGTCAGAGGAAGTGTTTTCACTGCCCACATACCTATAACCACCCCTAGCATAGAGCCTGCTAATGTTAATATATTTAATAGACTTGTGCTTTTTAAAATAAAACCATAATACGCTAAAGCAAACTCAATTAATTCTAGGGAGAAGCCACTAATCAGTACAATGACAAGGCTTTTCTTCAAAGGCTGTTTATTGAAAAGAAGCGCAGCAAATATGCCTACTGGAATCCATAATAGCATATTGTAAATAATCGCTAACGAATGGTAACTAGCTGCAACAGTATAAAGTGTTTCATAAATAGTATTTGTTTTGCTAGCATTGGAGGAGACGAGAACATTTAGTGTATCTGTATTTTTAGCAGGGAAAATGAGCCCACCCCATCTAATTTGAACAAGGTTTATTAAATAAAAAAGAAATCCATAAAATACAAAACGGTGCACTTTGTCTGTCTGAGATTTTCTAAAATAATCTAAAAATATATCAATGAAAGCATAGACTAATAATAAAATGATACCGAAGGGAACTACATTATAAATAAATGATGTCGTCATGATAAAGCCTCCTTAAAATTGAAATTTAATTCGGTACGCCTCTAATTATTTTAACATTTTTTGTGAAAATAGGTTGTGTTATATCATAACTGTTGAATTTTTAATCATAAAATGCCAGACACAAAAACAATTCTGAATTGTTTCTGTGCCTGGCACCTTTTTTAAAACACTGCTTTAATTTGGTCGATTGCCCAATCTAATTCTTCTTTTGTAATAACTAATGGCGGGGCAAAACGAATTACTGTATCATGTGTTTCTTTACATAATAAGCCGCGCTCCATTAATTTTTCGCAATATGGACGTGCTGCTTCGTGTAATTCTAAGCCGATAAATAGTCCGCGTCCACGCACCTCTTTGATGGCAGGGTGCTCGATTTGGCGAAGTGCTTCTTGGAAGTAGTCACCTAAGCCTTGTGAGCGTGCTGCTAAATCTTCCTCTTCGATTACTTCAAGCGCTGCAAGAGATACTGCACATGCTAGTGGGTTTCCGCCGAATGTTGAGCCGTGTGAGCCTGGGTTGAATACACCTAAAATGTCACGGTTTGCAACAACACATGAAATAGGGAATACGCCGCCACCTAGTGCTTTACCTAAAATTAAAATATCTGGTGTAATATCTTCCCATTCGTATGCAAACATTTTACCAGAGCGCGCAAGACCGCTTTGGATTTCGTCCGCGATAAATAGTACATTGTTGTCTTCACATAATTGCTTTGCTGCTTTTAAGAAGCCAGCTGGTGGAATAAGGATGCCTGCTTCACCTTGGATTGGTTCTACGATAAATGCTGCTGTGTTTGGTGTGATAGCATTTTTTAATGCTTCGATATCGCCATATGGTACTAAGCTAAAGCCTGGTAATAATGGACCGAAGCCACGTTGATATTCTGCCTCTGATGATAAAGAAACAGCTGCCATTGTACGACCGTGGAAGTTGCCGATACAGCCGATAATATGTGCTTGGTTTTCCGCAACACCTTTTTTCTCATATGCCCAACGACGTGCAGTTTTAATTGCTGTTTCAACTGCCTCTGCACCTGTGTTCATTGGCAATACCATTTCTTTATTTGTTAATTTACTTACTTTTTCATACCAAGGGCCAAGCTGATCTGAGTGGAATGCACGAGATGTTAATGTTACGCGATCTGCTTGCTTCTTTAATGCTTCAATAATTTTAGGATGACGGTGACCTTGGTTAACTGCTGAATAAGCAGATAACATATCCATATATTTATTGCCCTCTGGGTCTTTTACCCATACACCCTCTGCCTCTGAGATAACAATCGGTAGTGGATGATAGTTATTTGCACCGAAATTTTCAGTTTGTGTAATAACCTCAGTTGTTTTTGTCATAATATAAATCCCCCTTTTTAGTAAATAAAGGCGCAAAAGAAATTTGCACCTTATTGTACTTTATACTTACTATAATGCAGAAATTTCTTGCTTTTTTCAAGTTTTATTTTTCAGCAAGCAGATAGTTATTGTTTCCGATATTTCTTCAACATATTCGAGAGCATGTAAAAAGCTTGAGCAAAATGGGAACTGGCTCAAGCTTTTCAAATATTTAATAGCTGCTATAATTTTTTGGCTTTCTCCAGAAAATCGTAATGATAAAACCGATACCTAGTACGAGAGCTGCAAAATAGTACGGGTAGTCAAAGTTTTTATCGAACAATGCACCGCCGATAATTGGGCCGAAAATATTAGCAAGGCTCGTAAACATGGAGTTCATGCCTCCAACAAAGCCTTGTTCATTTCCTGCAATTTTTGATAAATAAGCAGTAACAGCAGGTCGAATTAAATCAAAGCCAACAAATACTAAAAATGTTGTAATTAAAATCGCCATATATGAGTTAACGACTGTCATGATAAATACAAGTAATGTTGAAAAAATAAGCGAGTAGCGAATTACTGCAATTTCACCTAAACGCTTTGTCAGCCTATCGAATAAGACAACTTGTGCTACTGCACCAACAATCGCTCCACCTGTAATAACGATGGCGATATCCTTTGGTGTAAAGCTGAATTTATGGTCAACGAAAAGGCTAAATAATGACTCAAAGGCAGCTAGACCGAATGAAGAAATAAAAATAATTAAAAAGGCGATTAAATACATTGGTACAAAAATGCGCTGGAAGCCAGACTTTTGTTCCTCGCCTTGCTCCACAGGTTCAGCCTCTGCTCGCGTTGGTTCCTTCAGCAATAGCATAGAGCCAATTGCTGCGACAACCCCTAAAACTCCTGCTGCATAAAACGGAATGCGTGTGCCAAGCTCTGCTAAAAATCCACCGATGCCAGGCCCGATAATAAATCCTGTACTAATTGCTGCAGACATATAGCCTAAAGCTTTCGCACGTGTAGCCATTGTTGTAATATCAGCGATAAATGCTGTTACAGCAGGCATAATAAACGCCGCACTGACCCCACCAAGCATACGAGATATGAAAAGAACAGATACAGTAGTTCCAATACCGAATAAAAACTCTGAGAAGCCGAAAATAAATAGCCCAATTACAATCATAATTTTACGACCATAACGATCTACCCATTTTCCTGCGATAGGTGAGATAATGAGCTGTGTAATAGCGAAGGCAGCAACCATATAGCCAACCACTGAGCCGCTTATATTTAATTCGTTCATAATTGTCGGAAGAACAGGAATGACGAGGCCGATACCTAGAAAGGCAATAAATAAATTGATTAATAAAATACTTAAGGTGACTTTTGAACTTTTCTCAAACATAAAAAATTTCTCCTAATTATTAAATTGTGCTCTTTATAGAATAAACCCTATAGTAACTATATGGTCAATGTTTTTGCTTTCATTTTATAAAACTATTTACAATAAAACGCTTTCAAATACATAATTTACTATATTGATTTTTGAGGAGGATATATATTGAAATTATTACTTATTAGACATGGACAATCACAGGCTGATATTTTAGAAGTACATGAAGGTAGGGCGGATTTTCCTTTAACAAATTTAGGTATAGAACAAGCTGAAAAACTAGCTAGCTTTGTTGCAGCTCATTTTCAAATAGAGGCAATCATCGCAAGTCCTTTACAAAGAGCATATCAAACAGCGGAAATTTTAAGTGATCAATGTCGATGTGAGGTTGCTATTGAAGGTGATTTGATGGAATACAATAACGGTGTATTAGCTGGAATGTCTCGACAGGAAGCACTCATCAAATATCCATTGCCAGAGGGGGGACGTCCATTGCATATAGCGATTGAGGGTGGTGAATCACAATTGCAATTTCGCTCTCGCGTGGAGCAAGCGTTATATACCATTTTACATGATTATGGGCATTTACAATGTATAGCGCTTGTTGCACATGGCGGCACATTGCTACATTTATTAAATATTTTGTTAGGAAAGACAATAGAGGAGCAATGGCTGTTTCATACAGGGGATACAGGGCTGCATGTCATTGAATTGAGGGATGGGGAAAAGATCGTTCATTATTTAAACTCACAGGCTCATCTAGCTTAAAAGCGATGCGAAAAACAACTTAACTTGTTGCTTTTCGCGTCGCTTTCATATGACCGACTAATAAAATAAGCAATGCGATTGTTACGACAGCGCCAGCAAGAAGCAGTGGAGCTTTATAGCTATTATAATAAGCCTCTAATTTACTTGCTAAAATCGGGCCGATAATTTGCCCAAAGGCATAAAATGTTGTCAGCACCGAAACGACCATACCGCTTTGTTTAGGAAAGAGCTGGCGCGCATAGCCTGTTGTCATAGAAACGAGCCCAACGAACGTCATACCGAATAAAAATGCTGACAGTAACACACTCCATACCGTTTGTGAAAGGACGGGAAGGATGATGCCGAAAATTTGTAATGCATAGGCAATTGCCATCGCCTTCACAGGTGATAGCTTTGTCATTAGCGATACCCATAATGGGGCAGAGGGAATTGCTGCAATTCCTGCAACACCCCAGCTATAGCCTGCAAATGCACGCAAGCTCTCGATATTGTAAATAATATCTACTAAAAATGTACCAGTAATAATATAGCCAAAGCCTTCTAAGCCATAGGCAAGAATGAGCCATGGCATAAAACCTCTCCAAATATTTGTATCATGAGATTTCACAGCCTTTTCACTATTATGTACAGTTAAATTTCGCCATAAAACAGCCGTTGTTGTCACAAGTAGCGCTGATAAAATGCCGAGCCCGATCCATGTACCTTGCCATGCCACAAGGCTTTCTAAATAGGGCACAACCAACCCAGAAATAGCGATGCCAAGACCGATACCACTAAAGACAAAGCCTGACCAGCGAGTTAAAAGGTGTGTTGCTAAATAATCCATGACGATACTAGATGTTAAGACAAAAATAAAGCCACCTGTTAGCCCAGCAATAAAGCGCAAAATAAGCCAAGGAGCTAGCACTGCTGTTAGCCCCATTGCGACAATAGAAAGCACATTAATTACAACATTTGCTAGTAAAAATTCCTTTTTACGTTTAAAAATAAAGCCAGCCCCTAACGAGCCGAGAAAATAACCTATGTAGTTGCTTGATGCTAGCCAGCCCCCAACTTGTAACGATAAGCCTTCATCCTCACGCATAAAAGGTAAAAGGGGTGTGAAGGCAAAGCGGCTAATGCCCATTGCGACAACTAAAAATAAAATCCCACCAAAGATAATTCCAATATGCTGCTTTGACATAATAAAGCCTCCACCTTTATTTTTTGAAAAATCAATAAATTTCATTATACCGCTAAAATTTATATTTAGAAATAGTATGAAAAAATCTATTTCACAGGAGAGTGGTGTATTGATGTTCATAAAACAGAAGGGCCCGTCCGAAAATCAGACGAGCCCTTTAGTTAACAGTATTTTTCGCTATTTTGATGAAAATCACGTTGGAAAATATACATACGATACGCATCGTGATAAGAGCCAGCAGTGAAAAATTCCTCTTTCAGCTCACCTTCAATTTGGAAGCCAGCTTTTTTATAAATATGAATGGCTTTTTCATTTTGTTTATCAACGATTAAATAGAGCTTGTGCAAGTTAAGAATATTGAATGCATAGCGCATTGCGAGCACGGTTACTGAATAAGCGTAGCCCTTTCCTTGACAGTTAGGGTCAATAATAATTTGAAATTCTGCATTGCGGTGAATTAAGTCGATTTCAACTAATTCAACTAAGCCAAGGATTTCCTCACCTTTTTGAATAATGAAGCGCCTTTCACTCTGTTTATGAATATGCTTTTCAAATAAATCCTGTAACTCTACAAATGACTCATACGGCTCCTCAAACCAATAGGACATAATTCTTGAGTCATTGTTAAGCTTATGCACATATTTTAAATCCTCACGCTCTAACGGTCTTAATTTGATACGCTGATCCATCCCATACGCCTCCAAAATCAATAATTATTTATATTCTATAGAAGCAAATGAAATTTTTCACTTTTTTTCTCTTCCAACATATAAAAAGACCACTTCATGACAAGTGGTCTACAAATGATTACTATCAATTTTAGTTTTAATGTAAGTGTAAAAAGCGCTTTTCCATATTGCCTATGTACTTCAAAATGCTGATATATCAACATTTTGAAAGATAAGCCACATTGCCGTAAATATATAGAAAGTTTTAAACCACACTTCTCAAAGTGGGTGTCCGCATGAGCATTCCTGTTTATCCTTAGGTCAAAGGAGCTAAGGCTCGCCATTCCAGCTCGGATATAAAACTCCCTGTTACAGTATAAAGGTTAAAACTTAATATTAATACGTACAACGTAGCTTGATTCTTATTGTAGAGCAACTATTTGCTTGGCGCAAGTAAGTGTCTTTACATGAATTTGTCAAATGATAACATATGGGAATTACTACAAATTGATTTAAAAAAATAAATATTTAAGGATGCTTCTGATAATAAGAAGAACTAAAAGATAAAAAAATCCTTTTAAAGTAAAGCCTGTAATTATGCTTTTCTCCTAGAATCGGCTTCTTATTGAAAAGTCCTAAACAGATAATATGAAAAAATGGATTTGACCAAGTTTTCTTATTTCCCTACCGTGACGAGCGACTTCAATGCATCGTTCAAGCTATGCACCTTCTTAGTAATTTCACTCATCGTTTGCAGCATTTGATTTTCATCCTCGACAGCCTGCACGATTGCGCTTGTCGATGTTGCATTTTGACTAGCCATCTCATTCAGTCTGTCTACCTGTTGTTGGATTGTATTGAATTGCGCCATAGCGTTTGTTAAATCATTCATCCCTCGCGTCAAATCTTCAGTGCTTTGTGTAAAGGAATTTTTTAAGCGATTTAAAAATTCACCAACCTCCTGTAAAGACTGCTCACCTTCTTGTAAAGCTTGTTCACCCTCCTGTGAGCGTTGCTGTGCTTCAGTGGATTTAGCGAACAAGCTTTCCGTTACTTGCGTAATATTCACTGTAATTGAGGCACTTTCTTCTGCTAATTTGCGCACTTCATCTGCGACAATCGCAAAGCCTTTTCCATGTTCACCTGCGCGTGCTGCTTCGATAGCTGCGTTGAGGGCGAGCAAGTTTGTTTGCCCTGCGATATGCTGAATGCCTAGCAGTAGCTGATTCACTAATTGCAGGCTACTTTGTAGCTCGTTCACCGTGTCAGCAGTTGCATGCATCGCATTGCTCATTACAGACATTTGGCTCATCGTATGCTGCATTTTATGCCAGCCTGTCATAACCTCCTGCTGTAAATTTGTTGATTGTGCTACGGTATCTTTAGAAATTTCAAGCGTATCATTGACAAAATAGACCGAATCGCTCATCGCACTACGAATAAATTGTAGGCTCGCGGCTTCCTGCTGTGTGCTTGCGGAAATAGATTCAGAGGCAGATAAAATATATTGACTGCTATTCGCAATCTGCGTCATTGTTTGCTGGAACTGTGTCACGTGTTTGTCCAGCGCTTGTGTGCTTGTTTCAATTTCTTGGAATGTGCTTTGTAGCTGCTGTAATGATTGTTGCATTTCCTCCTGCTGCTGCTTGGCATTGTCAATTAATGCGTTGCCCCATCTAGCAATCAAGTAAAATGCGATAATAACACCGTTTAAAATCGAAAATAGCGTCATAAAAGTAATAAAAGAATTAGCAGCACCTAACAAATTTTCGGGCTTTAAAAGATAAACGGTAATAAAGCTCATATTGATAATAATGCCGAACAAAATGATCAGGTTACTTTTAAAATACAGCGCAATAATTGCAACTGAACAAATTAAAATATAGTGCTTATTTAATGAAAATTGGTCAACTAAAAACAATGTAAAGACAATTAATGTAGGAATCATACCGAAAATAAAGCCTTTAACATAAGGATTGATTGGTAAAAAATAATTAATAAGGGCCAATGCAACAACGATTAAACCGACTGCTAAAAAAAGCATTCCCCTCGAAATAATTAAAGGACCACAAATCAGAATGGCTAAAGCAATAATAATAGCTAAGTTAACACGATGGACTTTTTGTGTGTCATATTGAATTTTAAGCTCCATATAATTCCTCCGAAAATGAATGATTATTCATGTAATTGTACTAAAAAAATGCTATTATGTCATTATTATAAAAGGATGTTAAGTTAGTTATATCGAGGGGGAAAAGTTTGCAACCAATTGAAGGAAAACAGCGTATAGATGTGTTGGATTATTTAAGAGGCTTTGCATTGCTCGGCATTATTTTAGTGAATATACCTGCACTGATGAGAGTAGGTTTACTAGAAACGACAATAGATATTGCATATAACCGATTTTTATTATTATTTGTAGAAGGAAAGTTTTTCTCTATTTTTTCATTTTTATTTGGAGTGGGTTTTTATTTGTTTATTTCACGTGCTAAAGCGAGAGGGGAGAGAGCATATCTGTTATTTACACGGCGTCTCGCTATCCTTTTTAGCATGGGAATTATTCACTTCTTCTTTCAGCCAGGAGAGGCGCTCTCTGTCTATGCAATATATGGTTTTATAGCATTGCCATTTTATAAGGTAAGGAAGGAAACAACACTTGTCATAGCATTATTATTACTAGCAGTTACAGCGTATTATGGTATAAAAATCGCCATGCCATTACCGCTCATTTTACTCGGCTTAGCAGCTGGACAGTATCGGATTTTTGAAAAGTTAAAGGAGCTTCGTAAGCAGCTTGTTATTCTTACAATACTAATGCTGTGCTTTAGTGTAGCTGGGTTATTTTATCAGTGGAGCTATGTACCAGCAGGAAATGTACAATTTGAGCAACTAACGGACAATGAGCTAAAACAGCATATTACAAATGTTCAGCAATTTAACTTAATTGGTTTACAAGTGAGCCCTTTTGTATCAGCATTTTATGTCGGTGCCTTATTATTACTGCTTCAATATCCGGTTATACAAACAATATTATCGCCATTAAAAGCTTATGGACGTATGGCACTAACGAATTACTTAGGACAAACGGTGCTTATTCTGCTCGTTGGACGTACATTTGACTTAATCGGTAATATCCAGCTCATTCAAACACTCTGGATTTGCCTTGCCATCTATTGTGTTCAGCTATTATTTAGTAAAGCATGGCTACACTATTGTCGCTTTGGACCAATGGAATGGCTATGGCGGATGGGGACATATTTATCAGTGCCACCGCTATTTAATAAACGAGAAAAGATATAATTTACATGTGGCTATCCGAAAAATACCGTTTCGGATAGCCTTTAAAAGCTTTACTAAGATTTTCTGTTTGTAAAATAAACTGCTGCATTCACCATCACCCTTTCTGATGGCTTTAGTGTAAAAAACAATTATAAGGAATCAGTTAAATACCGTTATCCCCAAATTATCAGTAAAACCATTACTCCATTCGTTAAACCATGAATAACAACAGATGGCCAAATCGAGCCTGTTCGTTCATATGCTAACGCGAAAATAACACCACTAAAGAAATTTACTGGCATGACGTTATATGTTGGAATATGAACAATTGTAAAGATGAGGGAGCTAATGATCAGTGCACCTGTAAATCCTATGCGTGTACGTAACCAACGATATAAAAAGCCACGATAAAAAATTTCCTCATAGATCGGTGAGATTACAGCCGCAGAGACGAAAGCGATTAGAGCTGTAAGGAAAGTTACGTTTTGTTGGATGGCTGCTGTTTTGCTGTTCTCCCACGAATTCCCTATAAAGCTAGTAAGTATGACAATGATTGTAGCTCCAACCAGTAAGAGAATGGAGGATAGTAGAATATGTTTCCATTCCTTCACGCTAAATGATTTTATTCCTAACTCGCTCCAGGAAAGCTTTTTGGGGTAGAGTGCAATAACATAGACACCTAACATTAAAATAAGTGCTATTGTTAGCCCCGTTAATGTTCCAGCATATAGCTCATCATCAAGCAATCTCAAATAAATTGGTTTTACAAAAAATTTAATACATCCTATTACAATTACGAATTCAAGCAACAATAATAATACGAATTCTTTCAAACTCCAAAAGTCTTGCTCTTTCCAGCCTAGTTGTTTCATTTCCATTCGTGCGCTCTCCTTATTTTTGATATACTTCGAGTATAGAAGATGACGTAACGTCACCCGCAACCCTTTTTTAGGAGGATATGAGATGAAGCAATGGACAACAGGAGAAGTAGCTAAACAGAAAAATATTTCCATCCGCACGCTGCGCTATTACGATCAAATTAACCTTCTTACGCCAAGCGATAAGGATGATAATGGACGGCGCTACTATTCAGAAAAGGATTTATTTCAATTAGAGAAAATTCTTATTTTGAAATCTCTAGCACTTCCTCTTGAAAATATACGTGATTTATTGGATAAACTCTCCTATAAACAAGTTCTAATTTCGCATTATAATTATCTACAAGAGCAACTATCGAATATTCAAATGAACATTTCTCATACAGCCTCATTAATTAATATGATTGACTTGGAAGCTCCTTTATCTTGGGAGCATGTAACGGCACTTGTTCAAAATTCACAAAAATCATCTAAAAAATGGATTGACTATTTTCAAGATGAAGACAAAACCTTGTTACAAGAAGCACTTCCAAACATTAGTCATAACGATAAAACAACGCAGCAATATATTGCATTGCTACGACGAATTGAAAGGTGTATACAAAATAATATAGAGGCTGAATCAGACGAAGGTTTTCAAATTGCCTCTGAGTTAATTGAAATATCCAAAGAGACCTTTCAGGAAGATACAAAGTTAATGGAGGAATTTTGGGAAATTAGAAAACGCCCTATCGAAGAAACGGGGCTATATCCAATTTCAGAAGAAATCTTGGAGTATGTCGAACGGTGTATTGCTTATGCAACAGCTTTGAAGTAGGGGTATAAATGCTTAATTATGAGAGAAAAATCAACCAGCATATACAAATAGTATTGACAATAATTTTTATTCAAAAATGTATCCTATAACAAAATAATGTAAAGTAAACTTTGTTATAAAGCTAACTTTACAAAATTAAGATAAGAAACTGAATCAAGAAGCTTCGCATCAGGACTTATTTAAAATTTCATTTGTCAGTGTGGCAACATCAATATGTGTATCTTCCTGCATCGCATCCTTTAAAATTTCAGTGCGGAAATAGTGCACTGTGGCATCCAGTGGAATTAATAATAGCTTTGCTAAGGCGGTTTGATACATATAAACAAACTCTGTATCAGTATTGCCACGCTTTAACTCTGCGAATGCCTCATAAAATTGATCAAGCTTGTCTGCAAATTCCAGTAGTCTACCTTCGATTGTAGCGTCCTTGCCTTCCTTCATACGCTCAAAAAAGACTTCTTGAAAATCGGGCGGTATTTCTTCCCGAATAAATTTCTCCATCATCTTTTCTTCAACATGTGCAAGCATTTCCTTTAATTCAGGTGAGGCGTGCTTCACGGGTGTTTTAATATCGCCGATAAAGACTTCTGCAAAGTCATGATTAATTGTTTTTTCATATAGAGCTTTCCAATCGATTGTATTGCCAGCGCGCTCCTCTAGCGTTGCAAAGAACATGGCATATTGTGATACTTTCCACGAATGTGCCGCTACATTATGTTCCTCGAACTTAAAGCGGCCAGGACAGCGGATAATGCGCTCCAAATCATTTAAGCTTGTGAAAAAACGATGAATACCTATAACAATCACTCCGTTTCTTATTTTAATGTTGAGAAGGCTTGTCATAAGGGAGGAATGAGCAAGCTTTCTCACTAACAGCATACTTTAATTTATACCCAAAAAGTCCGTTTTGTAAAACATTTTACATATTATTAACAGCATCTTTACACTATACTAAAAAGTAGAGACAAACTTAAAGAGGTGTTAAGCAGTGCTACTTTTTAATATTTTATTATATGTACATATAGCAAGTGCAATTGTGTCAATCGGTCCATTGTTTGTGCTATTTTCTATTTTAAAACGCATGGAAACGGCCGATGATGCGGCACTTGTAGGCTATGTTCATTCATTTCAAGCGAGCATTACAACGGTAAAGCATGGTGGGCACGTTTTAGTACTATCAGGAATTTTGTTAATTTGGAGAGGTGGATGGCCATGGCACACATCATGGATTGTGCTGACGATTGCTTTAATGATTGCTTCCATTTACTTTTTGGCGCAAGCCTTTAAGCCAACGATGAAAACATTTGGTACACCGGCATTCAATCGAAGGCAGTTTATAGCAAAGCTTAGACGCTCTACATGGCTATATGTTGTGCTCTTGCTTATTATGCTTTGGTTTATGGTTGCGAAGCCTATGCTATGGTAAATGTAAACTATCAGAATAAATGGTTTTTTCTGAAAACTATTGCTTTTCCGCTAACAATATTACTATAATAAATATAAGAATTACTTTTCTGAATTATTAGATAAGGTATTTATATTTAGGGGGAGATTGTTTATGAAGCAAAAGTTTTCAGTATTACTAATGGTTATCACAGCAGTGCTTGTATTAGCAGCCTGTGGAACAAAGGATGGCGGTAACGCTAGTAATGATCCTGGCACAGATGGGGATAATAAAGTATATATGGTAGGTACAGAGGCAACATTTGCACCGTTTGAATCCATCGATGCAGATGGCAATATTGTCGGTATTGATGTGGATATACTGCAGGCAATCGCAGATGAAGTAGGTATTCAAGTAGAGTGGAGAAATGTTGGTTGGGATGCAGTTTTCTCTATGATTAATAACAAAGAAACAGATATTGGTGCATCAGGTATTACGATTACAGAAGACCGTCAAAAGACATTTGACTTCACAGAGCCATATTATGAATCAAAGCTATTAATTGCCTTACCTAGCGATTCAACAATCAGCTCATTAGATGAGTTAAAGGATAAAAAAATTGCTGTACAAATTAATGCGACAGGACATGTGGCAGCGAAAAAGCTTCAAGGTGAAATGAGCAAAAATATTTTAGCATTTGAAAGTCAGCCACTTGCGATTCAAGAAATGTTAAATGGCAATGCAGATGCAGTAATTGGTGATAATGCAGTTGTTTATGAATATATGAAAGCAAATCCAGATAAAAAATTAAAAATTGTTGAAGATGACGCATTTGAAAGAGAATATTACGGTTTAATGGTACGCAAAGGTAATAAAGAGCTATTAGATAAACTAAATGAAGGCTTACAAAAAATTAAAGAGAACGGAAAACTAGAGGAAATTACAGGCTCAGCATTTTGGAAAGAGTAGTAGATAAACGCCATTCAGAGAGAAATCTCTCTGAATGCACTATCTAGGTTTACGTAATTTCGAATAGGAAGTAGGTTCGTATATGGATTTATTAAATTTAGAGTGGGGCGTCATTTGGAATTACCGTGATATGTTTATACGTGGTGTTGGGATAACGCTAGTTTTAACTTTAGCAGGCTACTGTGGCGGTATTGTTTTAGGGCTACTGCTAGGGCTTGGGCAAGTATCAACGAAAAAACTTATTTATTGGCCATGTAAAATCTATGTTGATTTAATACGTGGTACACCGATGCTTGTGCAAATTTTTATCATTCACTTTGCCTTGTTCCCAACAATTTTTGGGCACTCATTAGGCTATATGGTATCTGGTATTACGGCGCTTATTATCAATTGTGCTGCCTACAATGCAGAAATTTTCCGTGCGGGTATTCAAAGTATTGCGAAGGGGCAAATGGAGGCAGCACGTTCGCTAGGTCTAACATATGGACAGGCAATGCGCAAAGTCATTTTGCCACAAGCATTTAGACGTATGATTCCGCCATTAGGAAATGAGTTTATTGCCTTATTAAAAGACTCTTCATTATTGATGGTAATTGCAGCACCGGATATTTTGTATACGAGTAAAGTAATAGCTGGTGCGACATTTAGACAGTGGGAGCCATATCTTTTTGCAGCGCTTTTATATTTGATTCTCACATATATAGCAACAAAAGTAATTGCATTTATTGAGAAGCGCTATAGCAATACGTACATCCCTCGTAAAGCAAAAGGGAGGTTAGCGCGATGATTAAAATTGAAAACTTGCATAAATCCTTTGGTGAACTTGAAGTATTAAAAGGGATTGACTATGAAATTAAAGAGCAGCAAGTAGTTTGTGTTATCGGTCCATCCGGCTCAGGAAAAAGTACATTTTTACGTTGTATTAATTTGCTTGAGGAAATAACAGATGGTGCTGTTTATATTGGAAATGTGAAAGTAAATGACTCAAAGACAAATATTAATGAAATTCGCGCAGAGGTAGGTATGGTATTCCAGCAATTCAACCTATTTCCTCACATGAATATCCTTGATAATGTCGTGATGGCACCGATGCAAATACGCAAAATGGGCCGTGCCGAAGCGGAGAAGCTGGCACATGAATTACTGAAAAAGGTAGGCTTAGATAGCAAGGCATACAATTATCCAGAGCAGCTTTCAGGCGGACAGCAGCAGCGTGTAGCCATTGCACGTGCTTTGGCAATGAAGCCGAAAGCAATGTTATTTGATGAACCAACCTCCGCACTTGACCCTGAAATGGTAAAGGAAGTGCTAGAAGTAATGAAAAATTTAGCTGCAGAAGGCATGACAATGGTTGTTGTCACACATGAAATGGGCTTTGCACGTGAAGTAGGAGATCGTGTTGTCTTTATGGACGGTGGTTATATCGTTGAGGAGGGCACACCAGACGAGCTTTTCGGTAACCCTAAAAATGATAGAACGAAGGCATTTTTAGGAAAAGTATTATAAATGTAAGACCGTCCAGAAAAGGAGCATCTTTCTGGGCGGTTTTTTTGTGAAATAAAATGCATAAAAATTTTTGCAAATATTAATAATTCTCATTGAAAATGATAATCAATTAGATTATTATTTAATAGTAATGAAAATCACTATCATTTAGGAGATGAACAAATGAACAAAAAGCTAGGATTCCTATTTACAACAATTATTGCTGCATTGCTAGTGTTAGCTGCCTGTGGCAATACATCAGA
Organism: Metasolibacillus sp.; assembly: GCF_025291715.1. GTDB lineage: Bacteria > Bacillota > Bacilli > Bacillales_A > Planococcaceae > Metasolibacillus > Metasolibacillus louembei. The sequence goes on along the minus strand of NZ_JAMBIZ010000012.1, from coordinate 6,213 downwards.
TAAGAACGAAGGCACTTCTACAGAGAAAAAAGAAGAGGCTGAAGACACTGTACGTGTTATTGAGCATGTACTAGGTAAAACAGAAATTAAAGGTAAGCCACAAAAAATTGTGACATTATATCAGGGTGCAACAGATACAATTACACAATTTGGTGTGAAGCCTATTGGTGTTGTTGAATCATGGGCAGAGCAGCCGATGTATGAGTATATTAAGGCAGAGGTTGGAGATGCGAAGATTGTTGGGCAAGAAACGCAGCCAAACTTAGAGGAAATTGCCGCATTACAGCCAGATTTAATTATTGCTACACAAGTACGTCATGAGGAAATTTATGAGCAGCTTTCTCAAATTGCGCCAACTATTGTCAATACAACTCTTTATGATATTCATGAAACAACAGAGCTTTTAGGAAAAGCTTTGGATGAAGAGGAAAAAGCAAAAGAGCTGATGACAGCTTGGGATACACGTGTTGCAGATTTCAAAGAAAAAATTGCAGCAAAAGGAGATTATCCACTTAGCGTAGCAGTGACAAACTACCGTGAAGACCATGCCCGTATTTATGTGCAAGGCTTTGCTGGTTCAATTTTAACAGAGCTCGGCTTTACTGAACCAAAAAATTTAATCGGACAAAATCTTGAAATTGTTAAGCTTACAGATAAAGAGTCTATTTCAAGTATGAATGCTGATATTATTTTCGAATTCATGGAGGATAATGCAGCTGTAAAGAGCACACATGAAGAATGGACAAAACACCCGCTTTATGCAAACTTAGATGCAGTGAAGAATAATCAAGTATTTACAGTAAATGAAATCATTTGGAACTTCGCTGGTGGTTTAAAAGCAGCTAATTTAATGCTAGATGATTTATACACATATTTTGAACTTGAACAATAATAGGAAAGATGCTCGAAAAGGTAATATTTTTCGAGCATCGTTTTTCAATTACTTGAAGAGGGTATGCTATGTTACATTCCATACAATATAAAACAATAGGCTTATTACTATTAGTTGGGTTACTCGGTATTCTTTATTTTTGTAGTCTCGCTATGGGACAAACTTCTATATCGTTTCCACTTGCATTAGAAGTTATTACGAATTATGACCCAAATAATGAGACACATTTAATTATTGCGACAAGTAGGCTTGCTCGTGCAACAATTGCGTTAACAGTAGGAGCCTCATTAGCGATTGCTGGTATTTTAATTCAATCATTAACGCGCAACCCATTAGCGGCTCCTGACTTATTAGGCATTAATGCGGGAGCTATTTTCTTTATCGTATTTGCATTAACTTGGTTAAATATGCAATCGCTCACACAATATATGTGGTTTGGATTTTTAGGGGCAGCAGTTGCAGCAGTTGGGGTGTTTCTTTTAAGCAATATTGGGCGTGATGGTGTTACACCAATGAAGGTAATATTGGCTGGTACAGCATTATCTGCATTTTTTATCTCCTTTACACAGGGGATGCTCGTTATTGATGAGCAATCCATTCAAACCGTGTTATTTTGGTTAGCGGGCTCAATTGCAGGCAGAGATTTGCAAATGTTATTTGATGTGCTACCATTGCTTGTCATCGCACTTATTGTGAGCGGCTTTATGGGCAAGGCAATGAATATTTTTAGCTCTGGTGATGATGTCGCAAAAAGCCTTGGGCAAAATGTCGCGATTTTAAAGCTATTGATGGGGATATTAATCATTATATTAGCAGGTGGATCAGTGGCGATTGTTGGTTCAATTGGCTTTATTGGTTTAATTGTTCCGCATATTGCGAAGGGCTTGGTCGGCAATGACTATCGTTGGATGATTCCATACGGTGCATGTATTGGTGCTGCCTTATTAATTGCTGCGGATATTTTAGCTCGATTTTTAATTAGTCCAATGGAGGTACCAATTGGTGTAATGACTGCATTTATTGGTGGCCCATTTTTCATTTATTTAGCTAAAAAAGGGGTGTCGAAACAATGAAGTATTGGAATATACGCTTGTTCCAAAACAAGGCATCCTTTCAGCTTTCAAAAAAATGGCTGATTACATTAACGGTAAGCCTGCTACTGCTGCTGGCTATTTTCATGCTGAGCCTTTCAGCAGGAAGTAATTGGATTTCCCCGATAGATGTATTACGTCAGCTTTTTAATCGAACAGATGAATTTACATTTGTCATTGAAACATTGAGATTACCACGTGTGCTTTTAGCTATTTTAGTAGGAAGTGCATTAGGTGTCTCTGGGCTCATATTGCAAAGTATTGTCCGCAACCCGTTAGCTTCGCCTGATATTATAGGTATTACAAGTGGTGCTTCATTTGGCGCAGTGCTATTTATTACCTTAGCTACTGGTGTTATTAGTATGTCCTTCCTACCGCTAGCTGCGATTTGTGGGGGTCTCATTACAGCAATTATCATTTATTTGTTATCGTGGAATAAAGGTGTGACACCCGTTCGACTTGTGTTAATCGGAATTGGTATTTCAGCGATTCTAAAATCAGGTGTTACTTTTTTATTAGTCTATAGCGATACATTTATTGTATCGAAGGCGTATATTTGGTTAACTGGTAGCCTATATGCTGCAACGTGGAAGGATGTAATATCGCTCAGCTGCTGGCTGTTAATTCCATTGCCAATTATTCTTTTACTTGGGCGTAGCATGAATGTGACGGAGCTAGGTGATGATGTAGCGATTAGTACAGGTATTCGTCTGCAACGTCAACGCTTTTTATTTCTAGCATGTGCTGTACTGCTAGCAGGTAGTGCAGCAGCCTTTGTTGGGGGAATAGAATTCGTCGGTCTTATGGCTCCACATATTGCTCGTCGCTTAGTTGGTCGCTCTTTTATTGGCTTAGTACCGATTACAGCAATTGTTGGTGCATTGCTTGTCCTTATTGCAGATTTAATTGCTAGAACAATGTTTTTACCGCTTGATATACCTGCTGGCGTCTTTACAGCAGCAATTGGCGCACCATTTTTTATCTTTTTACTATTCAGAACGCGCAATCGATAGGAGGTTTACAATGCAAGGACTTCAAACGAAAGGTCTTACATTACAGTATGGCAATCAAACGATTATTGATTGTTTAGATTTTGATATTCCGCTTGGCAAAATTACTGTGTTAGTTGGTGCAAATGGAAGTGGTAAATCTACATTGCTACGCTCATTAGCGAGACTTTTGAATCCCGCCTCAGGAGAAATTTTACTTGATGCACAAAAGCTGCATTCCATGTCTACAAAGCAAATTGCGAAGCAGCTTGCCATTTTACCTCAAGGTCCAGTTGCCCCTGAAGGTATTACAGTGCAGCAGCTAGTTAAACAAGGGCGTTATCCACATCAAAGCTGGTTTCAGCAGTGGTCAAAGAAGGATGAAATGCTAGTAGAGCAGGCATTAGAGGCTACACAATTATTAGCTCTAAAGGACAGACCTGTAGATGCTTTGTCAGGTGGACAAAGACAGCGTGCGTGGATTGCGATGACTTTAGCGCAGGAAACACCCATTATATTATTAGATGAGCCAACAACTTATTTAGATATGACGCACCAAATCGAGCTGTTAGACTTTTTGTTTGAGCTAAATCGACAATCAAAGCGAACGGTTGTCATGGTATTGCATGATTTAAACTTAGCATGCCGCTATGCAGACCATTTAGTTGCTATTCATAATAAAAAAGTAGCAATCGAAGGTGCCCCAGAGGAAATTGTGACCTCGCAAATGGTGGAGGAAATATTTCAATTGAAATCCATCATACAAAAAGATCCTTATTTCGGTACACCTTTATGTATTCCAAATGGAAAAGGTCGGCATATTAAATGAATTTACAGGCTTATGGAGTTGCCTTCGTAGAACAAGCACAGGGCTTACCGATAAAGAAGCTAGAAAGTCGGGCGATGCTTGAGCAAATTGTTAAGCAGTATGCAGACTATTTACAAACTGATTCCATGGCAGTTTCAGCGTCCTTATTTATTAAACGCTATGCGGTACTGACTGCGGCTGCCTGTGTAGATTATTACGAGCTACAGCAGGGGAAAAGCAATTGGTTAGATGCGGCATATTTTGATACTGCTACCTTTACATTGCAAATAAGTGAGGGAGAGAGGCTATCACAAATGAACTGCTGGAAAAAATATTTGCTACAGGAGCATCTAGCAAATATTGTAGATATTTTAGCTGTGGACTATAAAATTAACCGTCGTATATTGTGGGAAAATATTGCGGTGCGAATAAATGCCGCACTTGAAAAAAATAGCACCTCTTATGAGCAAGAGCGCCTTGAGGAAATAGTTGAAGAGCTTTCACGCCCGATTGCTGGTTTAACAAATCCAATTCGAGACTATATTCATGTAAATAAAGCTGTTCGTAAAACCTGCTGCCGCTATTATCAGCTGGAGAAAAAAGAAGAGGGCATGCCTTACTGTTTAGTGTGCCCATTGAAAAAATAAAGAATGTGTTAAAGGCCATAGTTGGCTTTTAGCACATTTTTTGATGGATCTCTCTTATTCTATAAATGATAGTTTACTTAATATTCTTTTCTCCACAAACTGTTGAACGATAAAGTAAACAAAACCAGCGAACAGGCTTGCGAGAAGAAATCGCAGCATCGTATCATTTGACTCAAAATAGAGCCATTCTAAGCAAAGAGCAGCTAAAAAGGTGACGCCCATACATAACAAAAGCTGCAAAGGCATAGAGGCTCTTGCGAAGTATAAAATCGCGATAAACGGAAAGAAACAACTAAAATAGATGAGGTACATAAGAAAAGCGCTAAATGGTATCGCCTCAAATGTAAATCCTTCTAATATGATAGCTGCAACAAATGGGGATAAAAGAATAGAAATGGCATTGCTAATCATAATGCGGTTCATATTTTTCTAACCTCCAATCTTATTTTAATACTCGTTTTGAAATATAGATGCAACACAATGTATGTTATTTAACTACAGGTTTTACTGTGAAGGGAATATACCAGCCTAAAATGCCAGTTCCTTTGATGAACATTAACATGGTTTGGCGATTATCTTTTTCCTGTAATTTAATACTTCTCATATTAAAAAAGAAATAATCTTTCTCTTCTTTCGTGATAATTATATTTTCTTTTGAGGATTTCTGGCTTACACATATATCTTCAGTACAAGCATAGCCATATTTTTTCAATACCCATTTATCAAAAGTGGCTTCAGATGGCTTTGTAATGAACAAGACGATTAGTATAATAAATAAAATAAACGTTTTTTTGAATTTCAAGTAAATGCACCTACCTTTTCAATACCCATTTAGCTAATGCCCATTGAATAGAGTAAAGAATATAAACTACAATGATTGCATCAAGAAATGCGATAAAACCTATGAAAATATATGTACCCAATCTCCCCAGTTGTTCAAAATAATAATATTGAACTTGCCAATTGATAAAAAGCTCATAATAAATAGCGATTAAAAATACGGGTATAAACAACCAACGATAAATTTTAGGTAGATATAAAGAACGCTTTAAATATTGCATCTAAGTTACTCCTTTAAAATAAAAATTTCCTTATCGTAAATAGACATAAATTTGTAAGATTAAGTGATGATAGTCTAAATTATGGACACAGTAAATTGGGAGTTTATAAAGTATAATAGTCTCAATAATTTACTAGGAGTGTCTAAAATGACCAATCGAAAAAGTTACGACAAAGAATTCAAATTAGAGGCAGTACAGTTAGTTGAAAGTGGCAAGAGAGTTGCGGAAGTTGCACGTGAGCTAGACCTTGCGGAACAAACGTTACACAACTGGGTTAGAAAATTTGGTAAAGATGGAGAAGCTGCTTTTGTTGGTAGCGGAAATTTAAAACCAGAGGACAAGGCAAATAAAGAGTTACAAAAAAGAATCCGTGATCTAGAAGAGGAAAATGCCATCTTAAAAAAGGCTATGAGCATCTTTGCAAAAGACCAGAAGTAATTTATGACTTTATTCAACAGCACCGACACGAATACCGTGTGGCAAAGATGTGCGAAGTATTAGGTGTTTCAAGAAGTGGTTACTATGAGTGGCTGAACCGCCCAAAAAGTAAGCAAAAAGAGCGTAAAGAAAAGTTAACAAGCCAAATAAAACGAGTGTATTTAGATTCCAGAAGAAATTATGGTAGTCCTAAAATCACAAAACAATTGAATTCGGAAGGAGTCCATGTATCACAAAAAACAGTATCGAGAATTATGAAAAATGAAGGAATACGTTCAAAAACAGTG
>NZ_JAMBIZ010000011.1 GCF_025291715.1 Metasolibacillus sp. | reverse complement strand
TTTTTTTATTCGAAGAATAGATTACAGAAAATTCAGTATTATTTACCGTGTTAAATTATTTTAATGCGACGCTTGTGCATCGTTATATGAAAAAAATTGCTTATATGTATCATCAAATGGGGGGATTAGTCGTTGCAGGGACAGATACACCAGCAGGCATTTTTACATTTCCTGGGTTAGCCTTACATCGTGAATTAATGTTATTTGTAGAAAGTGGCTTTACGGAAATTGAAGCGATTCGAGCAGCAACGATTAATGCTGCGAAAGCTTTGGAGCATGAGGATTTAGGCTGCATTCAAGAACAGGCGATTGCAGATATGGTTATTTTAAATGCCAACCCACTTATAAATATTGAAAATACAACAAATATTCATCTCGTTGTAAAAAGCGGAGCCCCCTTGGAAAAGCAAGCTATATTTGAACATATTCCATCACTCCAGCAACAGGAAAGGTTTATTAATGAGCTAATAACTAATTTTAAAGCGCATCAGTTACTGTAGGTTAGATAAAAAATTTCGGAAAGACAGCTCAAAAGTGCTTTCCGAAATTCGATATGAAATACGGTAATGAATAGATTGTTAATTTTAAACTGCTACCTAGTGCTTATGAAAGCGTTGTCGAGCAGAGCTTTTTTCAGCGATAACAGGAATATGAGGTAAAACCTTTCCTAAGCCATAAAGTGGCATATTTACATAAATGGATTCGTATGTGCCTTTATTGATTTGATAGGTTTCATGATAAATGCCTACTGTCTCAGTATTGCCTGCTCTTTGATTAAATTGCTTCCATGCAGCTAAGTGCTTTTCGTTTTCCGCATAAGCAAGTAAATCCTCAAGAGAACGCCAATATTGAATCATCGTTGTTGTTTTCAGCCCAAAATAGCTTTCCATCGATAAAAACCCTAATTCCTCTTTGTGTGTGTAAAGCTCCTTAATCATAGCGGGCATCGCTTTAAATACAGGAAACCATTTATGAACAGCAAGACGATTATTCACGCGCATACCAATAATAAAAACGACAATATCCTCTGTATTATGAGCTGTATAACGCCCAGCGTAAACTTTATTAGCCATAGTTAACCCTCCTTTTTAAGCTTTTCTAGTGTGAAATCACACCAGTCAATTGCAGCTTGTGTTGTCCTTTTTCCATAATCCAATGTGAACAGCCAATACATAGCATCCTTACTCGTATCTTGTTGAATTGCTTGTTCGATTGCTACATAAGTTTGGTAGCGTCCTGCAAGTGCCTCTTTATAATTTTGTAGCAGCAATTTTTGCTTTTCATAAGATTGATAGTGACCGAAAAATAATTTAAGTAAAACCTCATTACGCTCTGTTGGAAAATGCTCAATTGGCTGCTCTAACCAATTTTTTAATACTTCTATACCTTTTTCCGTTAAATAATATTCGTTTTTATCAGGTCGCCCATTGCCTGAGGAAGTACGAATTTCCGCCAATCCTTCCTGTGAAATTAATTTAAGCGTTGGATAAATTTGCCCATAACTAATTTTCCAAAAATGGTTCAAGCTTCGATCAATAAGCTGCTTAATCGCATAGCCTGATTTGCATTCAGTCGTGAGTATGCCGAGTAGTGCATATGTTGTGTCGTTGTATTTTGTCATATTGCTCCACCTATCTAAAAGATATATATCATTAAGATATATAATGATGGATAGTGATGAAAAATACAAGCTACAATGAAACTCTCCTTCGCTTTTTAACGTAAAGAACAGTAAGTGTAATAGGGTATCTTATCCTATTTTTATCTATGTAAAAATTTGTTTTAATACAAATAAATGAAAAGGGGGGATATTGATGGCGTTTGTGAAATTAAATTGCCCAAATTGCAATGGTAAGCTGAAATATAAGGAGGGGCAAACGATTAAATGCCCTTACTGTGAAACAGAATTGTTGCTGAAAGAAAATAAGGTGTACTATATTAATCAAACAATTAACAATTATTATGGGGAGGCTCGTCCTCAGCAGGCTCCACATGTAAATCCCAATTTCAAGGTGCTGTTATTCATACCAATCATCATCATAGTGGCATTTATGGCATATTTTTTGGCAGTAGATATGAAGGATACAGATAAAGTGCAGGTAGCAGCTCGAACAATGCCTGAAAGTGAACCACTTCTCTTTTTCCTAAAAGATGTTTTCAACAAAGGAGAGGCACTGCCTACTGAGGAGGAAATCGCGACGATTCGTTATTTCTTTGCTCGAAAATTGGAGGATCAATGGCATTTTGACTACAGCTTTGATGACCCATTTTCGAATGAGCAGGCGGAAATATTCAGCTATACATTACTGGATAAGCTATTAAATAAAGAGAAGATCGACCAGAAGGATTTTGAAGCTCTTACAGGCTTAACAAAGCTACAGCTAAATGATGAATATGATATTCAACAAAGCGAACAATTAAGCTTTGGGCATTTGAAAGGTTTAAAAAGCTATTCAGGTGCCTTCAATGAATCATTTTCTAGAATTGCCGAGTTTATAGGGGATAAATCAAAGATTACAGAGCTTTCTATACAAATTCGAAGCAACAATGAGCTTGCATTATTACTCGACTTTCCAAATTTGCAGTTACTTGAAATTACATATATGGATGAATCGGTAACAGATTTCCATGTGCTCAATCAGCTAAAGCTAAAATCCTTTGCCATCCGTTATGTAGACAATTTGACTTGGCTATCCTCATTAACGGATTTGCAAGCCTTAAAAATTGCTTATACAGATACGACAGATTTTAGTGCATTGTATGCATTAAGCCAATTGCGTGAGCTCACTATAGAGCATGCACAAAGCTTAAAAACATTAGATTTTCTACAAAGTATGCCAAATTTACAGATGCTGCACTTGGATTATACGTATGTTACAAGCTTAGAGGCTATTAGAAATAAGCAGTCTTTGACAAAGCTAATTTTAGAAAGCAACTCAGAAATAGATTCGCTTGAAGTTATAGGTAGCCTACCTTCTTTAACGGAATTGAAAATAACAGGCTATTCTAAAGCAGATATGTCAGTAATTGTTACACCAAATCTTCAGAGGGCAGAAGTAAAGGATACGCTTATACCAAAGCTACAGGCACCTGCTTTAAAGGAATTAACCGTTTATCTTAATGATGATTTTGATGTAGCGCAGTTAGTAAAATTCCAAAATCTAGAGCGGCTTTCGACCTTTGAGAGTGAGGAGCTAATTAATATTCGTGCACTTAATCAATTACCTAGCTTGCAAGCACTCGATTTAAATGAGGCGTATTTCTTTAATGAAACCAAGGAATTATTTACTTTGCAGCATGTTAAAGCGCTAAGCTGTACAGAATGCTATTTCCGTTTTACGGATGACAAGCCATTGGAAAATAATACGTTAGAGCATTTAACATTGAATAAATCATCATTTGAGCTAGGTAGCGGTGATTGGTTGAATGATGACAATAAAATGGTGCCATATTTCGCCAATATGACAGCACTGCGTTCTTTTACAATGCAGGAAGGTTCATTGCAATCGCTAAGCTTTATGGAAAAATGGCAGCAAATTGAGGTACTGCATCTGGAAAATAATGCAATTAGCGATATTGAGCCATTGGTGAAGCTAGCTAATTTGAAAAAGCTCTACATTACAGGGAATTCAGTGCAAAATAAATCTGTTTTGGATAAAGGGGTATTGGTTTATTAAGAACTTCCAATACAACAAAAGGCAGAAATCATCATTGATTTCTGCCTTTTGTTTGAAAAATAATATAAATGCTAAATATAGTCCATACTAAAAACGCATTGCAAAAACTGCTTCTTTATGATAAATTTATATAGTTATACGCTAATTTTAGAAATAGCATAAAATATCCCTATAATAATTATAGCGTATCGTTTATTGCAAGTCAACCCATAAGGAGTGAATGCTATGAATTTATTATTTCAACAACAACAAAAGCATGTAAATGGTGTGATGAAGACGATTGCATCACAAATGAATCGACTGGAGAAGGAGGCTTCGCAGCGACAAAGTGATGTGATGAATATTCGTAAGCATTTTTGGGATGAAGTGAAAGTGAATACGGACACTTTCGATGATTTTCTTGAAACGATTATTGGATTAAGACAGGAAGCGCAAGCATTGGCAGTCAGTCAAAGCACCCATCAGCATGCTGCAAAAAGGTTGGATGTATTGCAGCGGATGCAGAACATTCCTTATTTTGGGCGAATTGATTTTATAGAGCAAGGACATCGTGCTACAGAACAAATTTATATTGGAATCTCGTCATTGATGGATGAAGGTGGGGAGGATTTCCTTATTTATGATTGGCGAGCACCTATTTCTAGCGTATATTACGATTATCAGCCAGGACCTGCGCAATATAAAACACCAGAAGGCATCATCTATGGTCAGCTGGAGAAGAAATGGCAATATTTAATTCGTGCGGGTGAGCTTCAATCTATGTTTGATACAAGTCTAACGATAGGTGATGAAATTTTACAGCAAGTTTTAGGTAAAGGCACAGATAAATATATGCATAGCATTGTGGCAACAATCCAGCAGGAGCAAAATCGCATTATTCGTCATGACAAAGGTAGATTGCTTGTTGTACACGGTGCGGCTGGTAGTGGGAAAACATCTGCTGCAATGCAGCGTGTTGCCTATTTACTATATAAATACCGCGATAGCTTGAATGCAGAGCAAATTATTTTATTTTCACCGAATGCGATGTTTAATAGCTATGTATCGAATGTACTACCAGAGCTTGGGGAAGAAAATATGCAGCAGGTGACATTTCAAGAATATTTAAATCATCGATTGAGCAAAGAGTTTCAAATTGAAAACCCTTATGACCAATTAGAATATTTATTGACGACAATGGATACAGCTACAAGGGTCGCAGCTATCCAATTTAAAGCATCTGTACGCTTTTTTGAGGTGATTAAATCTTATAAGGAGTCACTTGGGCTGTCGGGCATGCTGTTTCAAGATATTATGTTTAGACAAAAGTCTATCGTGACAGCAAAAGAAATCACTGCACATTTTTATAGCTATGAAACATCATTGAAATTTCATCATCGTCTTGAAAAAACAAAGGATTGGCTGCTAACGCAAGTGAAAGAATTTGAAAAGCGAGAGTGGTCAAGGCCTTGGGTAGAGGATGAAATCGAGCTGTTGAGCAACGAAGAATATCATAAAGCTTATGTTTATTTAGCGAAAAAGAAAGGCTTTAATCGCGATTCAGTAACAGATTATGAAATGGAGCCAAAAATGCTAGCAAGGCTTTTAGTCCATCAAAAATTAAAGCCATTGAAAAAGCGCATTGCTGCATTGCATTTTATTGATATGAAGGGCATTTATCAGCAATTATTTACAGACACAGCACTGATGCAAAAATTGCTAGAGGAGCGCTTGCCACTAATGTGGGAGGCAATTTGTCAGATAACAGTGGACACATTAGAAGAAGATAAACTATTTTATGAGGATGCGACACCATTTTTATTAATGAAAGAGTTGATTCAAGGCTTTCAAACGAACCTGTCCATCAAGCATATTTTTATTGATGAGGCACAGGATTACTCACCGTTTCAATTTGAGTTTATTAAGCGTTTATTCCCTATTGCTAAAATGACGGTGTTAGGGGATTTTAATCAAGCGATTTTTACACATGCGAGTGGTGTAGTCAATTTTGATGTGCTGCAGCATTTATATGGACAAGAGGAAATGGAAGTTATCAATTTGGCGCAAAGTTACCGCTCAACAAAGCCAATTATTGAATTTACACGTCAGCTCATTCCACAAGGTGAGCACATTATTCCCTTTGATCGTGATGGAGAGCAGCCTGTTGTGACACAAGTAGCGAATGAGGAGGAGCTACATCTCAATATCGAGGCGAAGGTTGAAGAGCTGAAAGGCTTAGGCTATCAGAGCATAGCAATTATCTGTCAATCGGCGGCGGAAAGTAAATATGCATATGAAGCATTAACAGCTATTGAAGATATCATCCTGTTAAAAAATAGCTCACCAAAGTATGAGCAAGGTGTTGTCGTTATTCCAGCATATTTAGCGAAGGGCATTGAGTTTGAGGCAGTAATTATTTATAATGCATCAGTGTATCGAGATGAAAGTGTGCGTCGGCTTTTTTATACAGCTTGTACGAGAGCGATGCATTGCTTACAGCTATATAGTGTAGGGCGACCGAGCTCCTTTTTACAGAAGGAGTAGATAGTTCACAATCGGCTCATTCTACGGTAAAGTGAATAGTGCGAAATATAGAAAAGGAGTTGGCAAAATGTTTTTACGTAACAAAAAATTTTATTTGATGTTTGCTTTGTTAACATTGGTTTTTGCGCTTGCAGCATGTGGGACAAAGGATGATAAAGAGGATGGAGCAGCTGAGCCAGAAAGCGAAAAAAATGATATAGCAGATGTGAAGGAAAATCCAATCGTGACAATCACAATGGACAATGATGAGAAAATCGTTATCGAATTAGAGCCTGCTGTAGCGCCAAATACTGTAGCGAATTTTATTTCTTTAGTAGAGCAGGGCTTTTATGATGGACTTATTTTTCACCGAGTAATTCCAGGCTTTATGATTCAAGGCGGTGACCCAGAAGGTACAGGTGTAGGTGGCCCAGATTATGGCATTAAAGGAGAGTTTGCTGCAAACGGCTTTGACAATAACTTAAAGCATGAGCGTGGAGTGATTTCAATGGCTCGTGCACAAGATCCAGATTCTGCAGGCTCGCAATTTTTCATTATGGTAGAGGATGCGCCACATCTTGATGAGCAGTATGCAGCGTTTGGTAAAGTAATTGAAGGTATTGAAGTGGCAGATGCCATTGTTGCAGTTGAGCGAGATGCAGCAGACAAGCCATTGGAAGATCAAAAAATCAAGAAAGTGGAAGTGGATACAAAAGGTGTCGATTATCCAGAGCCAGAAGTAATTAAATAATTAAACGGAGCTGTAGAAAAGGTAGACTTTTTCTACAGCTTTTTAAATGATAATGGCATTAATTAATGCCATGCTAGTATTTGATATATAAGGATTCCCTCTCTAATTGATAATGATAATCAATATCTATAGAATGGGAGGCGTAAGCCTGAAGAGGGAGTTGTTGAGATGATAGCAGTCATTTATTATGCCTATGGTGCACCAAAATCAATTGATGATGTACAAGCATATTTTAGCCATATTCTAAAGGGGAAGCCAGTACCTGCACAAATGTTTAGTGGTATTGAGGAAGCATTTAAACAGTCAGGATTCCCAGACTTCATTCGTTCTTCCACTGAACGGATTGCCAAAGCGTTACAAACAACATTAAACAGTAAATCAAATGAAGAAATTCGCGTATATAACGCATATAAGCATACAGCTCCATTTGTAGAGGATGTATATAACGAGGCTGTGCAAGCAGGCGCAAAGACAATTGTGACACTTTCGGTTAATCCAATTTTATCTGTGGGCGGTGGTGGAGCTGTACATGCAGAGGTAGCAGAGCTTGCAAGTGGGAGCGATATTCGTCATATAGCGATTGATAACTGGCATTTAGATGAAGGTATTATTAGTGTCTACGCAGAACGTGTTCGCCGCGCTTTTGAATGGCTACCTGCAGAGGCGCAAAAATCTGCTTATATACTGTTTACAGCGTATAGTCAGCCAATTGTGCCAGAGCGTAGTGAATTTTATGCAAAGCAATTTGAGGACCTTGCTGCTGCGATTGCTAAAAAAGCAAATATCGAGAGATTCCAGCCAGTTTATCGTTCAGGTAAATCGGAAGGCTGGCTAGCACCAAATGTAAAGGATGCGATGAGAAGCTTACAAGCTGAAGGTGCGCAAGGCTTTGTTACATGTGAGCTATTAAGTGTTAGCGCCGATGTGGAATCATTTAGTGAAATTAATGAGCAATGCCAGAAGCTAGCGGCAGAGCTAAATGTAAGCTTTGCAACTTCCGAGTTTTTAGGCGATAGCTTTGATACAATCATCGCTTTAACGGCATTGGTTGAAAAACATATTTAAGAAATTTAAGCTTAAAGTCTGAGAGATTTCTCAGGCTTTATTTTTATTTTGAGAATAAATTGAATTTCCAACGATGTTATAAGTAAAGGCCTTCATACTTTAAGAAGGATGATTGTATGAAAATTACAAGTGACAACTTTATTAAGCATTTGAAGAAAAAAAGAGAAGAAGCGCTACAGTATGTAATTGATGAATATATCGGCATTGTGAAAGCAATTATTTACAATACATTAAAATCTTATAATGATCCCCAAATCATTGAAGAATGTATTAGTGACACATTTTTAGGAGCCTATGAAAATGCAAGGCAATTTGAAGGCAATCAAGAGGATTTTAGAAAGTGGCTTTGTACAATCGCCAAATTTCAAGCAATTAATAAGCAACGAAAGCTAGCTAAATCAGCGTTATTTTATGAAATTAATGAAAACAGTGACACGGTAAAATCAGCAGAAGAGGAGTATCTTCTAAAGGCATCGACAGAGGAATTATTAAACATGATGAGCCAGCTAGAGCAATTGGACCGCGATATTTTTACGATGAAATACTTTTTAAATATGAAAAACGAGGAAATTGCTAAGCATTGTGGTTTGACAAAGGCTGCTATAGATAATCGCTTATATCGAGGGAAAAAGCGTCTACAACAAATTCATTTAGGAGGAAGTGTGACATGAAAAAGCTATATAAGCAATTTAATCATGTAAAGATTGATATGGAATTGGAGCCAATGGAAGTTAGCACACATGAAAAAGAGCGGATTGAAAAAAGGATATTTAAGGTTAAAAAGAAGAAATATTTCACGAAATATATGGCAGCTGCTGCGATATTTTTACTAGCTACAGGCATTACAGTTGGTTACACATTCCCAGCCTTCGCTACTAATATTCCGATTATAGGAAATGTATTTTCTTTATTTGTTGATAATGAAAAATATGTGTTTGATAACTATGGACAGTATTCTACAGCTATGGGCATGAGTCAGGAAAGTAACGGCGTTGAAGTAACGATTACGAACGCGGTTTATGATACCGAAAACATTACAATTGCCTATACAATTAAAAGTGACAAAAGCTTAGGAGAGAGACCTGTGATAGAAGAGTCAATAGTCGTTGATGAATTTAAGGAAAGATATAAGTACAATGGTTATGATCGTAATTATATTGTGCAAAAGTTAAGTGATACAGAATATGCTGTAGTCTATGTTTATCAGTTAATTGAAGGCACAAAGCCAGAAGAAGTGCATGTGAAATTTCAAGGTGATGAAATTATAGATTTAAATAATGTGAATAATGTAGTAGCGGGAAATTGGTCTTTCGAATTTACATTACAGGCATTAAAGAGTGAATCACAAATATTTCAGAAGGATAGCTTAACAACAGAGGCTGAAGGTGTCAAAGTAGCTGTGCTGAAATCCACGAAAACACCGATTGCTACAACATTTTATATGTCAGAGCTAGTTGATGAGGCACTGCTAGCACAGGAATATGACAAAGTACGTCTTGTATTTGTGGATTATCGAGTGACGGATGATTTAGGAAATCATTATAACTTTATTCATCATAGAGGGACAGGACATAGCACTGATTTTGGTGAATCCCATGTAAATTATCCACGTATTACATTGCCGGCTTTTGATGAAAGAGCAACATCGATTACGATAACGCCGATAATTGCTGTGCATAAAGTAAAAAATGAGGCAATCGAGGGTGAAGTAGTGCCGGTAAAAGAGCCATTTGAAATTGCGCCTATTCAAATTTCGGTGAAGTAATATATTGAACAAGTCGATTTTTTCCATGTCGGCTTGTTTTTTATTGTGAAAAATATTGAGTCAAATTCACATATTCGTCGTCTAAGTAGTAAAGAGGGAGGTGGCAGGTTGTTTCAGTTAGAAAAGCATTATGAAATACATAGCGAGCAAATTTATCAGTTTTTATATTTTATAACATTCGATGTACAGCTAGCGGAAGATTTAATGCAGGAGACGTTTATGCGAGCATATGAGGCGAGGCATTCTTATCGTGGAGATGCCAATGTTTTAACATGGCTACGCACGATTGCACGCAATATTGCCTACGACTATTTGAAACGTGGGAAAAGACTGCGCTTTTTCATGCTGACAAAGGTGGAGGAAGAAATGACAATTGAGCTTTCAGCGGAGCAGCTTGTGCATATCGAAGAAGAGAAAAGAGAATTGTATCGAGCGATTGCTGGCTTGAAACTAAATTATCGAATGGCGATTGTATTACGGAAAATCGAAGGCTTATCGATTAAAGAGGCTGCGGAGGCTTTAGGCTGGAATGAAGCGAAGGTTAAAAATAATACAGAGCGAGGCATGCTTGCGCTAAAAAAGGCGATGGGAGGACGTTATGATGGATAAAGAGCTACAGCAATTACAGGCTCCAGTGCGGACGGATGAAGGTCGGCAAAAATCTTTGCAAATCATTCAATCAGGCATTAAGCAGCGCGAGAAATACCGAAAAAAGCAATACTATAGCGTGTTAGCTGCTGCCATTGTGCTCATCAGTATTTTAGCGGCTTCATTTTTCGATGGAGCACCAAATAAATTGGCAACAAATATAGGCACAATTGAAAAAGGTTACATCGTGCAACATCATAGTACAAATTTATCTCATATGATGAAATGGTATTATTTCCAAAAGAAAAAAATCAGTCAAAAAAATTTAGCAATAATAGAGCCATATATTCAAAGCTTACCTACCTCTACAGAAAAGACTGAAAGCTTGTCGATTTGGCCAGAGAAGCAGCTTTTGTTGAAAATGTCTAATGGACAAATAAAACAAGTTGCGATATTTCCATATGCAGAGCAACAATTGATGCTTATTGATGCGAAAACAAAGCAGACAGTTGTGCTCTCAGTAGAGGAATCGCAAAGTATCAAGGAGAAAATTTTAGCGAACAAATCATTAAGTATCTATCTTAAGTTAATTATTGTTATGTTTTTGCTAGTATTATGGCTCAGCCTCATGAAATATTTTAAGCGTCCAACGGGTAGCCCGATGAAAGAAAGAGGCACGCTATTTTATGGAGGCTTAGGGGTTGCTGCATATTTCTTATGGTCAGTGATTAGTGGCTTTAGTTACTATATCTTTGATACGCTTAATGGTTTATTCATTGCTATTGTAGGGGCATTATTGCTACTAGGTAAAATTTGTGTTGATTATTATAATGGCAAAGCGAGTTACCCTGTTGTCAGTGTGATTCCATTTTTCTTCGTTATGCTGCTAGTGACATTTATATATTGTATGTAGCTCTAAAGTTCCGATTCGCTCATAACAGGGTGCCTGTACTTTCAGGCACCCTCTTTAATTATTTTAATTCCACATGAATCTCTTCTACGCCATTTAAATATTGCTCAAAGCTCGAAATCACAATAGTAGCGGGGCTTAAGGGCTCACCTTCAAAGGATTGCATAAATTGTTGTGGGCCTAACCATCTGGAAGAGGAGTAGTAAATATCGCCTTTTGCATCAACTAAATAATAGGAAATTTCTTCATAATCCTCTTGAGCTGTTGCAAAGCTATATTCAATTGCATAGTGATCTCTAATTGTGACCTCCACAGGCAGGGAGCTTGGTGGGCTGACAATTTGCTTTTTATCAAAATCGGCGATAATTGTTGTATCTTTTATATCGATTGCCTCAATTTTAGTAAATTTTATTGTTAAGCTTTTCGGTATGCGGAAATAATTGCTTTCGAGCATAATGCTAAATTGCTCCTCTATGTTACCATGCATTGTGAAACCATTGCGGATTTTCCCCCACTCTTCTCCATTCTCATCATAGAGACGAATATCTTCAAATGATAGGATTTTCTTCGTGTTTGACGGGTCAACTGACATTTTTAGCCGTGATTGAATGGGTGAAATAATAAGTTCATGTATTGTGAAATGTTGTCCATCTACTGTGACTTGCTGATTAATAGGATAGTGCTTTGATTTTTTAATTTCATTTTTTAAGTCTTGAAAGTATTTCAAATGGATAAGCTCCTGTTGTTCGATAGGTAGCTTAGTAATTGCCTCATTCAATTCAAAAAGCTGTGACATTTGCTTAGGTTGATCCATCGGTATATCGGTTAATAGAACGCGCTTTTGCTGGCGTTGCATCATAAGGCAGGTGTTAATGATAACTCGCACCAGCCATGTCTTGAAATGCTGAGGCTCCCGCACTTTATGAATATTTTTTAAGCATTGA
This sequence comes from Metasolibacillus sp., assembly GCF_025291715.1. Lineage (GTDB taxonomy): Bacteria > Bacillota > Bacilli > Bacillales_A > Planococcaceae > Metasolibacillus > Metasolibacillus louembei. The sequence goes on along the minus strand of NZ_JAMBIZ010000011.1, from coordinate 91,253 downwards.
AAGGTCATTTCCTGTAGTGCATCGTTGGCATCATGCGCATTGCGCATATAGCTGTAAGCAATGCGGTACATAGGCTCCTTATATAGCTGAAGAAGCTGTAACTGTGAGGGGATATCGCCACGAATCGCTCGTCTGGCAAGCTCAATTTCGTCCATTTTTAAGCCTCCTTTACTGATTAGATGCACAAGCGGTGTCGTTCGTTCATTTCTCAGAAAGTTTTTTCATTTTTTAACTAAATTTTAACCTTCATAGCTTACAGTGTAAAAAAACAGATTTTTAGAGGAGGATATGGAAATGAAGAAGGCAATTATTGGTAGTGCGTTAGCGGTAGGTTTACTATTTAGTGGGACTGGGCAATCTTCTGCCAATGTAACCCAGCCAATTGATTTGCGGAATATGGATCTCGAGACAGCTTTAATGGCTGTTCAACAGCAACGAGTGCAGCTATTGGACAATCAACTAAAAGCCCAACTAGAAGCTGCACAGCAAGGCAATGCACAGCAAATAGATATGTTACGTCTACAAAGTATGGCAAATAAGCGCAATGAAGCTTTTGATGTTATGACGAATTTTATTAATAAAATGCAGGATAGCCGTTCATCGATCATTGGAAATATACGCTAGAGGGTACTCGATAAATTGGAGGGAAGATAATGAAAAAAAATAAGCTATTTATCGTAGCGACAGCAGGTTTAGTAGCTACAACTACAGTTTCAGGGGTAGGCATTACCACACAGGCAGCAACAACTTCATTTTCAGATGTAAAGGAGAAGAGTAGCCATTATCCAGCGATTATGGATTTGGCGCAGCGTGGTATTATTCAAGGCTACCCCGATGGCACATTTAAGCCGAATGAAGTAGTGACATATGCACAAGTAGCGAAAATCATTGCGGGTGTTATTGGTGTAGAGGGGACAAGTGAGGAGCTTCTACAATTGATAGGTGTGACGGAAAGCCCAAATCAGCCTGTGACACGCTATAGCATGGCAACAATTATTGCACAAGCATTGCAATTACCTACTACTGAGAAGGCAGTCCCATTTACAGATGTAGCATCAGAATATCAAGCAGCAGTAGCAGCCTTATTTACAAATGGTATTACAGCAGGAACATCAGCTACAACCTTTAGTGGAGAGAGGTATGTAACACGTGGTCAGCTGGCAACATTTGTTGTTAGAGCAGAGCGCATGGTGCAGGCAGTCCCTACAATTATAGGAGCTACTTTGATGGTAAAAGATGTTCAAAATAATCAACTAATCACAGATGAGCAACAATGGTCAATTGACGCAAAGGCAAGGGCGATTTTAAATGCTAAAAATGCTGAAGCTTTAGCAGGTGCACAGCTTGATGTGATTATTGAGGATGGCAAAATTGTAGAAGTGCTAGCCATTGATTTAAAGACGTCTGGGCAGTCTGAGGCATATGCTGTACTAGATGGTGGAGGGACATCTGTAGGGAATATTATTGTCAACGCGGATTTTATTGAATTAAAAAATATGAAAATCGTTGCAGACCTTCGTGTTGCGGGGAAAACATCGAATATTGCCTTAGATAAGGTTGATGTTGTGGGACAGATATTTTTACAGGAAGCTGAAGTACCTAAAACAGCCTCACTCACAAAAGTGGCAACTAATTTTTATACGGATGGTGTAAGGCTCTATGTGCGTAATGGTCAAGTTTCTTCAATTACAACGCAAGGGCAAGCACAAATTAATTCAGATGTAGTTATCCCATATATTCAGGTACTTGGGCCAGCATTAGAGGTGAATGCACCAAATGTTGGACTTGTAGAGATGCATTCGTGGATGCATCCACAACAAATATTAAGCGGTATGTCAACAATTGATATTTTATCTGCTGCTTCTCCAGATGTTGTGAGCGGTATGTTAGATAATTTAAGAAAAATACAAAAGGAAAATGAGGAGTTTATTAAAAAGTTGGCGGGAACAAATGCCTTTGCGCCAACAGAGCAAGAATTACGTATCCAATTAGAAAGCGTAATAGCCGCTATTGTGCGAGAGGCGGAGCAAAAAAATCATTTAACACAAGAGCAAATCAAGGTTCTTCTTGAACAAAGTGCAGCAAAATCCCTTGATTTTTCCAAAAATCTATCAGAAGAGTTAAATAAAATATACGGTCCACAACTAGGTAGTATGCTACAAAGGCAGCTAGTGCAAGAGCACCAACAACAGCAGCGTTTACAGGAGCTAGAAAGACAAAAGAAAATACAAGAACAGCAACGATTGATGCAGCAAATACAAGAACAAGCACGTCTATTGCAGCAATCGGCACAACAGCAACAGCAAATCTCACAAATTAATTTACAAGGCTCACTTCAGATAAATAATGCTTTGCTACCATCTGATGCTAATACAGGCTTAACGCTTAGTGAAGGGATAAAAATAGGGAATATAACAACCAATTTAACAAAAGAGCAATTACTCCAACGACTAACTGCTCGCTCAGGACAAATTGGTACGCTGACATTGGCAAATGGACAACAAAGTCCGTTTAATTCTACACCCCCAACAAATAGCAATACAGGTGGAGGCAGCTCTGGTGGAGGAAATACAGGTGGTACTACACCAACACCGCCAAAGCTTGAGGTGGCCAGTCTTGAAGCAATGATTCAAAAAGCGAAGGATCGACGGGTGAAAATCGAAGCGCTACAAGAATACGAGCCAATTTTGGAAAGCGGTGATGCTATCTCTTATACAAAAAAATGGATGCCACAAAGTGTCGTAGACGCATTAGATAAGGCGATTGCAGACGCAGAGAAAATGCTCACGGAGGCAAAAGGAACAAAAGTAGCTAACGTACGTGTAGCCTCTTTAGCTGATGCAAAAATACAATTGGCAGTAACACAACCTGATATTACACAAATGGTAGCGAAGCTGGAGAGTTTGATTGCGCTAAAAGCAGTTGAAGGGTTGAAGGAGAAAAAATGGCTTTATGATACTTTAAATGGGAAAGAAATTAGTGGACAGAGCATCCCTCCAGCTAATATTCCAGACGGGATGTTTCCACCAGCTGGAACTGAAATTATTCCTGGGTCAGGTATCGTGATACCCGAGGGAATTTCGAAAGAAGAAGTTAGAGTGTTAATGGCAATAAATCCATTTATAGCAGAGAATCCAGGAGTTCCGTCATCAAATCCACTAGAGTTTGTGCATATTCTAGGAGCTTTGTTAAACGAGATGGGTAAAACAGAAGATACCATCCGCATAACAGACACACAAATTCTCATGCCATTATTCGAAGGACTGTCTGATACAGACCCAGCAACACAGCAATCTGTAACGTTTGTGGAGGCACTGAAAGCTGAAATAACGATTAAGGCTACGCAAGTAGAAATTACAGGGATGACCTATACAACAACAGGGATGACGCTTACGTATACATCAAGTGATATAAATCCCGACATGTTATATGGTAAAACAGTAGACTTGGAATTTGGCAATGGACAAAAACGTACAGATATTGAGATTACTGATGTATCCAATAATGAAATTTTTCTTGAATTTGAAATGCATCCCGACGACCGTTCGTCTTTAGAATCCATTACATTACAAGGCTATCAGTTTAATGGATTACCAATAAATGCTCAATCACCTGAAGTAACGCAAATTACTGTGACAGGTGCTATATTGCTACCAAATCTAATAGAACCAAGTGCGTTGCCAAATGAATTACACCTTTTGACAAACACGTCTAATTTAGATGCCTTAGATGGTGTGAACTTAGATTTGGATTTTGGAGAAGGAACAATAGCTACAGGTACAGTATTGCCTCATATAGAAGGGCAACCTATCCTACGTGTTCAAATTACATTGACGTCATTACCGACATTATTACATGCTGTTACAGTAGATGGATATCAATTCAATCTAGCAATATCGTCATTACCGATTATTGCACCACCACAGCCTTAATGTTGTATAACCAATAACTGCTAAAATTATAGAATTCAGAGTTTTCAATATACTAGTAGAAAGTAAGAGCTGTACTAGAAGCGACGCACTCGTCTGCTTTTGGTACAGCTTTTCACAATTTATAATTTGTTTATTTTTTCGATATAAGGAGTTTAGAAATGGGGGGTATGCTTAAAGTAAGTTAAAAAGAAATGGAGATGGATACAATGAGTAATAAATTTAAAAGGATGACAGTAGTGGTAGCGAGTTCAATCGCATTATTAACAGCAGGTTACAGTGTGACAGATGTACATGCTGCTAAGGATTCAGCACCCGTTCAGCAAGTCGCTAAACAGAAGCAACGTGCAGCATTTGGCCAAATGGAAGCAAAAATTTTAGGAAGTACACATTGGCAAGGAACACGTGTGTATGATGCAAAAGGTCAGGATTTAACAGAGGAAAATATGAACTTTATCGGCCTTGCCAAATATGATCACAAAACAGGGCACTATGAATTTTTCGATGCGAAAACAGGAGAGACGCGTGGTGACCGAGGTACTTTCTTTATTACAAATGACGGGAAAAAGCGCATTCTAATTTCAGAGACAATGAATTACCAAGCTGTCGTTGATTTAACAGAGTTATCAAAGGATATTTTCACATATAAACGTATGGGGAAAGATAAAGACGGCAATGATGTTGAAGTTTTCGTGGAGCACAAGCCATATAAAGAAGGCTTGGAGTTTACAGTAGATGCAGCTACAGCCACTGCAACTACAGGAATTATTGTACGCTCAGTAGATGGTGATGCTATATTAGGCTCGACATTGTGGAACGGAACGAAGGTTTTTGATGAGCAAGGCAATGATGTAACAGCCTACAATCAAAACTTCCTAAGCATTGCGAAATTTGATGAGACAACAAGTAAGTATGAATTTTTCAATATAGAAACGGGCGAAAGTCGTGGTGACTATGGCTATTTTGATGTACTAAACAAAAATAAATTCCGTGCACATGTTTCGATTGGTACAAACAAATATGGTGCAAAGCTAGAATTAACAGAAGTAAATACGAATCGCTTCACCTATAAGCGCATAGGGAAAAACATGAATGGTCAAGATGTTGTTATTTTTGTAGAGCATGAACCATACACAGGTGACTATAAACCGAACTTTAGCTTCTAATAAAAATTTCTTAACGCTGTAGAGAGAGTTAGGCACTAGCCTACTTTCTCTACAGCTATATGTGTTTTATATAAAGGATTTAGCTAGCTTTTAAAGAAAAGTATGAATAAAGAGTTTTTTATTGACTCCGAAAGCCTATTTCACAAGGAGAAACCATATGACAATTAAACGTCGATTTTTAATTTCATACATAGGGGGCATTTTAATTGCAAGTGTATCGCTGTTAGCAATCATTAGTATTTTATTTTATGTCACAACAGGTGCTGTCCTCACACCTAATACGCTATATCAAGAAATGACAAAGCAACGTTCCTTAAGCGCAGATGAGGAGCTTGCCTATGTGGAATTGCGCAATGTTGCGAAAACAGACCCTGATAAAATTATTCATGTTGAGCAGGATTTAGCACATAATATTCAGCATTTTGAGTCGAAGTCATTAGGTGTTGTGATTCGTAAGAATGAGGATATTGTCTATTATTCTGAAGGGTTAGTAGAAAAATCGCTTATTGCTCATTTTCCCCAGTTTGATGCCAATAATATAGAAACGAAGGGAACAATCCAAAATGTTGGTCGGCTTTATCGCTATATTAAATTTGATTTTTATTTTAGCGACCAAACGAAAGGTAGTATTCTCATTTTAAAAAAGGAAAATAACTTATTGGAATTCATGACAAGATGGGGGATTGTCATTATTTTAGCTATCGTATGTATTTCAGTGGCAGGCGTTGTCTTTATGAACTATCTGCTCAAAAAATCTATTATTTTCCCGCTGGAAAACTTAGGGGAGGTAATGGAGGAATTGAAAGAGGGGGAGCTTGTTGCTAAGCCTATTGAAAGAGCTGAGCATACTGCTAAAGAGATACAGCAGCTAACGGAGAATTTTGAAAATATGCGTGATGCTTTAATTGAATCTATTAAAGAACAGCGTAATTTAGAAAATAACCGCAAGGAACTTATCGCAAGTATTTCACATGATTTAAAAACGCCCATTACATCCATTCTTGGTTATGTGGAAGGGTTACAAGAAGGTGTAGCAGATACCCAACAGAAGCAAGAAAAGTATTTGCAAACGATTCATACGAAATCACTTGCTTTAAATCATTTGATAGAAGAGCTATTTCTATATTCCAAACTTGATGCAGAGGCAATTTCCTTCCATTATGAGCGTATTAATCTTGTGCAGTTTTTGTAACATATTGTGGAGGAGCTACAATTAATGGACAGGCAACTATCGATTCGTATGCAGACAACCGAAGATTGTTTGTACGTTGCAATTGATCGAATGCAAATGAACAGAGCTATTATGAACTTAATTGAAAATAGTATGAAGTTTAAAAAAGACGATGAGCCATTAACCATTTTATTAGATGTATATAGGGATGGGTCCTCTATCATTTTACGTATAGTTGATAATGGACAAGGTATTCCAAAGAAGCAGCTTCCATATGTTTTCGATCGCTTCTATCGTGGAGAAGAAGCACGTACGACAGACACAGGGGGTAGTGGCTTAGGTTTAGCCATTGTGCAGCAAATTATTGAGAAGCATGGTGGCAATGTACAGATTCAGAGTGAGCAAATGACAGGTACGATTGTTAGTATTACGTTAGAGGAGGTATAGGGATGAGGAGGTCGCGCGTATTATTAATTGAAGATGACCGCAGTATTGCAGAGCTACAAAAGGATTATTTAGAAATTAATCAAATTGAAGCAGAAATTGCACGAGATGGCTTGGAAGGTGTTCATCGTGCACTAAATGAACCTTTTGATTTAATTGTTATTGACATTATGTTGCCTTCATTAGATGGATTTGAGGTTCGTCTGCGAATTCGAGAGAAGAAAAATATTCCGCTAATGATTGTGTCTGCTAGAAAAGAGGATATTGATAAAATACGAGGCCTTGGATTAGGGGCAGATGATTATATGACAAAGCTGTTTAGCCCTAGTGAATTAGTGGCGAGGGTGCAGGCGCATATTAAACGTTATCATATGCTGACAGGTATGGATCAGAAGCAGGATGTACTTGAGATTAACGGTGTGGTCGTTGATAAGGCAGCTCGCAAAGCATTTATACTAGGAAAAGAAATGACTTTTCCAACAAAGGAGTTAGATTTGCTTATCTTTTTTATGGAGCATCCGAACCGTGTTTGGACAAAGGAGCAACTGTTCAGGCAAGTGTGGGAGATGGATGATTTAGAAGGAGATGTCTTTACAGTCGTTGTCCATGTAGGGCGCATTCGAGAAAAATTAAAAAAAGGAAAGTTATCCGAGCTTCCAATTGAAACAATTTGGGGTAGCGGCTATCGCTTTAATACATGAATAGGCTTAGGCGTGTTAGAATCAATCTAACATGTCTTTTTGATAGCTAAGGAGCATTATATGGAACCGATTATTAATAATTGGTTACACGCATTATGGAGAGATGCAAAATAAAGTATCAATAAATAAAGAAAATGAAGCTTGGTTATTCAGCGAGAGGGAGAGATAAAAGATGAGAACAATAACAGATCATATCGGACGACAAGTGACATGTCCAACTGAACCTAAACGAATCATTTCCATTTGCCCTGCTATTACAGAAACATTATTTGCGTTAGAGGCAGAGGAGCAGCTTGTGGGGCGTACAAAATACTGCATTTTTCCAAAGGGGCAGGTGGAGAAATTAACGGCTGTTGGTGGTACGAAGGAAGTTAAGATTGATATTATCCAGCAGCTACAGCCAGATTTAATACTTGCTGAAAAAGAGGAAAACACAGAGGAAATCGTGAAGCAATTAGAGCAAATTGCGCCCGTTTTTGTGGCAGAGGTACAGTCCATTGCAGATGGCTATCGCCTAATTACTACGTTAGGAATGTTAACAAATCGAAAAGAAAAAGCAACGGAGCTTGCAGCAGCGAGTGAAGCAGGCTTTCATGCGTTAACAAAGCAGGAGCGTGGTCGAGCAGCCTATGTTATTTGGCGCAAGCCGTATATGGTCGTAGGAGCGACAACGTATATCAATGATGTACTAGGCTGGCTTGGCTTTGATAATCCGTTTGCACAAAGAGAAGGGCGTTATCCAAGCGTATCAAAGGAGCAATTTCAGGAGGCACAGCTCGATGTTTTATTTCTCGCATCAGAGCCGTTTCCATATAGCGAGAAATATATTGCTGAATTTCAGGCATTTTTACCAAATACAAAAATCATTTTAGTAGATGGTGAAATGTTTTGGTATGGTGCAAAAATGGTTGAAGCGACAGTCTATTTCACAGAGCTTGCGAAGCAGCTATAGATGCTAGTTAAGAAAATCAAATATCAAAACGAGGTAGATTATTGTGCATTCACAAATTACAACAATTGTTACGATTTTCATTACAGCAGGTGTGCTGAATCTGTATTTGAGCCTACATGTATTAATTAAGCGTCATCATTATACAAAAATTATTTACTTGTTCATGGTTTATACAGCATTGATTGCAGTTTATTGCTTTGCAGCAGGCTTTGGTTTACTAGCTACCTCTTTAGAGGAGGTTAAGATTTGGACCTTTTTCCAATACATTGGTATAGCGACAACGCCACCATTAGGCTTGCTTCTCATTGCACAATATTTAGGATTCCGTATAACTAAAAAAACCTTTCTAGTAATGTTAACAATTCCGATGATTACGCTAGTTATGGTGGCAACAAATGATTTGCATCACTTTCATTACAAAATATTTGAGTTTGATGCTGTTTTAGGTAAGCCGTATATTTATCAGGAAATAGGATTATGGTATTCCATTCATGGTGCTTTTACCTTTGGCAGTATGTTAGTTGCCTTTTTTCTGCTACTTTTTCATTGGAAAGAAACAGATAAAATATATCGTCCACAGCTAATAGCATTAATGGGCAGTCAATTTATACCAATGACAATGGCATTAATTTACTCACTTGGTTTAACCCCTAGAGGATTTGACCCAGTGCCAGCCGTCTTAGTTATATCATCCGCTCTTTTTTTATGGGCAATTCGTTCCTCCAGCTTATTCCGCAATATGCCTGTTGCAAAAGATAGGATTTTTAACAGCATTAATGATGGTGTTATCGTGTTGGACAGCCAGCATCGGCTAATTGAGTTTAATCAAGCGTGTAGCCAGATGTTTCCTAAATTAAAAAGATTCATGTTGGGAATGCGCTATCAGGATGCTTGGGATTTATTAATGGAAACGCCGATGCCTTATACATTGACTGCAACGGCTACAAGCCAGGAGGTATGGCTAGCAGAAACGGGGCGCACTTATCAAGTTCGTTTATCCGCATTGCAGCAGTCAAATCACCAAGATGGTTTAGTCATAATTTTTAACGATATTACAGAGTTGAAGGATTTACAGCTAAAGCTAGAGCGTTTAGCTTATTATGATGAGCTAACACAAATCTATAATCGTAGAGCCTTTTTTGATCAATGTATGCACTTATATATAGAGGCAAAGGAACAAAATAGCCACTTGACGGTGATGTTAATGGACATCGATTACTTTAAAAAGGTAAATGATACATACGGCCATGCGGTTGGTGACTTAGTGTTGACACATGTTGCGCAAGTTTGTAAATCTCAGCTAATAGACAAAGCCTTATTTGCACGTTATGGTGGAGAGGAATTTGTGTTAGCTTTACCTAATACTTCTATAGCAGAGGCGGAGACGCTAGCAAATCAAATATGCCAAGCTGTGGCAGGTACACCATTAGTCGCAGATGGCCTAGTAGTCGCTACGACAATTAGTGTAGGATTAGCGGAGATAACGATAGAGGAAGAGGGAACGTTGTATCAATTATTAAATGCGGCAGATAAAGCATTGTATAATGCGAAGCGCAATGGGCGAAATTGTGTCTACCGTGCCATATTGAAATGAACAGTTCCGTTATTTGCTTTATTAATGAGCAACTAGGCTCGAAAAGTAAGGATAACTCTCGTATTGCTAGTATATATTTTAATATTGCCGAAATTGTGATACACTGCTATAAGGTAATAATTGATACAGGGAAATAGTGCGTCTATTTTCCTGCAAATCTTAATATATAATGAGGAAGGTCGAAATGAGTAACAGACATACACAATCAGATGTTATCTTAATTGGTGCCGGAATAATGAGTGCTACTTTAGGAGCAATCCTAAAAGAATTAGCGCCAGATTGGAAAATTACAGTATTTGAGCAGCTTGAAAAAGCGGGTGAGGAAAGCTCTCATGAATTAAATAATGCAGGAACAGGACATGCTGCATTATGTGAGCTAAACTACACTTCTGAAAAATCGGATGGCTCAATTGACATTAGCAAAGCAATTAATGTAAATGAGCAATTCCAAGTATCAATGCAGTTCTGGTCATATTTAGTAGAAAATAAGCTAATTGAAAATCCACAAGATTTCATTATGCCACTACCACATATGAGTATGGTACAAGGTGCAGATAACGTAAAGTTTTTGAAAAAGCGCTTTGAAACGATGATTCAAAACCCATTGTTTAAAGGTATGGAGTTTTCTGATGATCCAGAAACACTAAAGCAGTGGATTCCGCTTATTATGAATGATCGCAAATCAGATGAGCCGATTGCCGCTACAAAAATTGATACTGGTACGGACGTAAACTTCGGTGCTTTAACGCGTATGCTTGTGAAAAACCTAGAAAACCAAGGTGTAGAAGTAAACTATAAGCATAGTGTTCATAGCATGAATCGTATGAAGGATGGTTCATGGGAAGTAAAAGTACACGATAAAGATGGATGCCGTATGGAGTACCATAAAGCAAAATTTGTTTTCCTTGGTGCTGGTGGTGGTAGCTTAGAGCTATTGCAAAAATCAGGTATTCCTGAAGGGAAGCATATTGGCGGATTCCCAATTAGCGGACTATTTTTACAATGTAAAAACGAAGAAATTATTAATCAGCATCATGCGAAAGTATATGGTAAGGCAGCAGTTGGTGCGCCACCAATGTCTGTTCCTCACTTAGATACACGCTATATTGATGGTAAAAAGTCATTATTGTTTGGACCGTTCGCAGGCTTCTCGCCGAAGTTCTTAAAAACAGGTTCAAATATGGATTTATTCGCATCGATTAAGCCACATAATATTTTAACGCTACTAGCTTGTGGTGCGAAGGAAATGTCTTTAACAAAGTATTTAATCCAACAGCTACTATTATCAAAAGAGCAACGCATGGAAGAGTTGCGTGATTTCATTCCAAATGCAAAATCAGAGGATTGGGAAGTAACAGTTGCCGGTCAACGTGTACAAGTTATTAAAGATACAGAGAGCGGCAAAGGAACACTACAATTCGGTACGGAAGTTGTCAGTGCAGGAGATGGCTCTATCGCTGCATTACTAGGTGCATCTCCAGGTGCTTCAACAGCAGTTCCTGTTATGTTAGAGGTAATTAAACGTTGTTTCCCACAAGAGTTGAAAAAATGGGAGCCAAAAATTACAGAAATGATTCCATCATATGGTCAAAAATTAATGGATAATCCAGCGCTTTTAGAGGAAATCCACGCTTCAACAGCAGAAACATTACAATTCAATAAATAATATAAAACGAGAGTTGTTTGAGAGGTAGGCTAGTATGCTACTTTTCAAGCAACTTTTGCTGTTTTTAGCTAAAAATTAGTTGAATTATAATTGTTGGCAAAATATATTTAAGTTATGGTAAATTATGCAAGGAATTTACTGTGTAATTGTAGTAGTATGAAGAAATAGGACTTTCATAGCGCAATAATTATTTTTGATATAGTTGTTTGGGCTGGGTTTTCTATCAAATAAAAATAATTTTAGAGGGTTTATTATTTTATATGAAGAATAAAAAAATAAAAATTATAATGGCCATCTCCATTATTCTCTTGCTCTTTTCTACAACAGCAAATGTTGCAACTTCCTATATGAAGGTCAAGAAAACAGTAGAAGAATCCATTATTAATCAAAGCCTTTCAATTGGTACATCCATCGCAGCATCTATTGATATGAAGGTATATAAAAGGTTTTTAAAAAATCCAGAAAAAAATAAAGACTACTGGGAAATAAGAAATTACTTAAGTGATGCGAAGGATAAAACAGGTGCCTTATATATTTATACAATTAAAATTGATAATCCAACTGTCGCAAGAGCGATGGTAGTAGGTCATCCAGTTGTAGCAGAACGAAAAGACGACTTTCCAATAGGAGAAATTTGTTTAATACCACAAAAGTTCGTGAGAGAGGCCTACTATCATAACCAATCCTTTGTGACGGATTTCGTAGAGGATTCCAAGTATGGCACATATTTAACTGTAGGTGTTCCGATTAAAGATGAAGGTGGGCACGTTATTGGCTATTTAGGTATTGATTTAAGTGCAAGCTTTTTAGATAAAATTAAGAAGGATGTTATAGAAAATAATATTTTGCTGTTTATTTTTAATGGTGCTCTGATTATTATTACAATCACGTCCTTTTTCCTGATTCAGCGTTGGTATCAAAAGGAGCTAGCAAAGGAAGTTGATGATACTGAGGATACCTATCAAACTGAGATTAAAGCATTGATTACATCTGTTTCTTCTTTAAGACATGATTTTACAAATCATATTCAAGTGCTACATGGTCTTTTACAGCTAGGAGAACCTGAGCAAGCTAAGCAATATGTTGAAGCGTTAAGTAAAGAGGTGCAGACGCTAGAATCGCTAAATTTAAATATTGACCATCCAGGGTTGGCAATTTTACTACAAACGAAGAAGCTAGCTGCCCAAAATAATCAAATTGATATGGATTTTACAGTTTCACAAAATACTTTCGAATATATAAAAACGACGGATTTGATTAAAATATTATCAAATCTTATTGACAATGCAATTGATGCAACAATCCATTTACCAGAAGCGCAACGAAAAATAGTTGTTACTTGTACAGCAGAATTTAAAAAGTATATTTTCCAAATCACCAATACAGGACCAGCTCTTTCGCCAGATGCTCCAGTTTTTGAGCAAGGCTATTCCACGAAGTGTGAAGAAAAGGGAGAAGTACATGGACAAGGGTTATTTATTGTCAAAAACATTGTTGAAAAATATGGCGGGCAAATTTCGCTATACTCTATAAATGGATTAGAAACAGTTGCATATGTAGAAATTCCATTAAAGCTATAGAAGGTGGAAGGCTGCTTGAAATACTTTTTCGAGCAGCCATTTTTATTATAATTCAGTAGAAAACGTGCCATTTATAAGGTGATATGATGAATACTGAGATTACCCTGAGTGTCCAAACACTCGCTGAATCCTAATAAAGCCTCCGACGCAATTACTATTATGAAAATTGCTTCAAATGGGCATAATATCTCATAAGAAATAGAGCTTGCTTACACTATTTCTTAATAAAAGGACAAGGAGGAGAACGATGCCACAGGTAGAAGTAAATTGTACAGTTGCCAATTGTGTTTTCCATGCGAAGGATGATTTATGCGGTGCAGAGCGAATTTTGGTTGATATGAATTATCGAGAAAATACGGAGGAGTTTGCGGGAGATTTTGATGCTTTCGCTAGCCGGGAAAAAGCGCGCAATTCCTTTGAAACATGCTGCAAAACCTTTAAGCCTAAAGAGATGAAGTAGGGCTTGCTTGTAAGTCTTAATAGAAGCTGGAGCTGTTCAAAAAGGTCATACCTTTTCAGGCAGCTCCTTTATTTGAAATATATAGAATTTGGAATTTTCATTCTGTCTAAATATATTTGAGGAAATCTGTGTATGGGAAGACCCTTAAATGGTGTTGAGGAACTTCCTTGCAGTATTTAGCAGGGAAAACATCAAAAACCACAACAACATGTGTGCAGTTAGCACCTACAATTGCTTTGATTTGTTCAGGTAATAAACTTGCACATGTTCTTTCCATTAAACTCCCAAAACCGAACTGAGGTAAATGATACCAAAAATTCTCGAAATGCTTAATAAATTTGTATGCAATTTCTTTATTACGAATTAGTTTTTGTGTGCATTCTTTTACGATATTATCATTTAATATATATTTACCATTCATCATTAAGGAATTGACGCTGTGATTCCATAATAGAAGTAACTCCTCTTCAAAGTTTTCACAAAAATCTTCAGATGAAATATGGTCAAAATACCATGATTGATGATAAACCTTTCGTATAAACAAAAGAAAATTTAAATCAATTGGTGATATTACATGAACTGTCATGATTTGTGTAGTACCTCATTTGCATGTTATTATACACAGCGTAACAGGGGAGGAGAAATTAAATTTCTCTTCCCCCTGTTCTATTTTTATTAATATACTTTATCCCCATTGAAAATAGAGTTTTTCACGACAACATAATCAACTGTGCGGATAGCGTCAAGCTTTGAGCCACCTGCATAAGAAATAGAGGATTGTAAATCTTGCTCCATTTCGATTAATGTATCTTTTAAAGGACCTTTATGGTCAACGTACATTTTTTTACCTTCAACGTTTTTCTTTTCGCCTTTTTGGAATTCAGAGGCTGAACCGAAGTATTCCTTTACCACTTTGCCATCGACTTCGATTGTTTCACCTGGAGATTCCTCATGGCCTGCGAATAATGAGCCAATCATTACCATTGTTGCGCCAAAGCGTACAGATTTTGCGATATCACCATGTGTGCGAATACCGCCATCTGCGATAATTGGCTTTGATGCAGCCTTTGCACACCAGCGTAGAGCTGCTAATTGCCAGCCACCTGTACCGAAGCCTGTTTTAATTTTTGTAATACATACTTTACCTGGTCCGATACCAACCTTTGTTGCATCCGCACCAGCGTTTTCAAGCTCACGTACCGCCTCTGGTGTCCCGACATTACCAGCGATAACGAAGCTAGCTGGTAAATGCTTTTTCAAATGCTGAATCATGCGAATAACTGCATTGGAATGACCGTGTGCAATATCGATTGTTACGAATTCAGGCACTAGGTTTTCAGCTGCTAATTGCTCTACAAAAGCGTATTCCTCTTCCTTTACGCCAACGCTAATTGAAGCGATTAAGCCACGAGATTGCATATCTTTAATAAAGTTGATACGCGTTTCAGGGTTGAAGCGGTGCATAATATAGAAATAGCCCTCTTCTGCTAACATTAAAGCAATTTTTTCATCAATGATTGTTTGCATATTTGCTGGGACAACAGGTAATTTAAATTTATGTCCACCAAGCATAACAGACGTATCACATTGTGAACGGCTGTCTACGATACATTTATTTGGGATTAATTGAATATCTTCATAATCGAATACGTTATCCATCATAGTAAGCACCTCTAAAAACGAATATTTTTTTTGTTGAGAGCGAAAATGTTCGCCATTTGGTAATTTACATGATTTCTCAACAAATGTCAAAGGAAACATTTTAAAAATAAAATAATGGCTGAAAAGAAAGTAGAGATATGCCCCTAATTCCTCTCAGCCATCTGCATTTTAGCGGTATGTGATGGCTGTGCCTGTAGCAACGACCATCATCATACCATCGCGAATTGTTTCAAAATCTAAATCGACACCGACAATAGCATTTGCCCCTAATTGCTGTGCACGTGAAATCATCTCATCAATAGCGATTTGTCTACCTTCTGATAATTTCTCCTCATACGCACCGCTACGTCCACCAATAATATCTGTAACAGAAGCAAAAATATCACGTACAACGTTTGCCCCCATAATTGCTTCACCTGTTACGATACCATGATATGTTTCAATTGTTTTACCTTCTAAGCTGTTTGTTGTTGTGACTAACACTTAAAACGCCTCCATTTCATTTATTATTACATACGGTTTAATATCGAAAAGGTTTCGCCTTACATTGTTGAAGCCTGCGTTATTTGTTACTATATAAAGTATATTTTGGGATTTGGGGGATTGGAATATGACAACAAGTGTTCATCAAGAAACGGTTCAAGTGACGAAGGAAATCTTATGGAATTTTACTCAAGATAAAGAGCGCTGGGCTACATTAATCCCTGGCTATTTACATCATGAGCTTCCCTCTGCACAGCAAATGATTTGGGTGTTTCAAGGGGATTTTGGCATTATTCAAAAGGCTGTTAAATTACAATTAGATGAAACTGCAAGCGTAGCTGAAGAGAGATTAGCGTTTAATTTAGTTGGGCTATCTGACAACATTAATGGTAGCGGCTATTTTGAGATGAAACCAGCAAGTGATGGACAATATACATTGATAGGCAGCTTAACGATGACAGCAGGAGGCTTTTTAGCTGCGATGATTAACCCTGTGCTTGAAAATTTTGTACCGAAAACGGTAGAAGCGCTTGTGCAATCAATGGCACAAGAAGTAAGTCAATAAGCAATGAAGCAAGCTGTCTGGAGATATTTCATTCTAGGCAGCTATTGATTTGGAGGTAGTTATGAAAGAACAGGATTTTGAAAAATTATTGCGCATTGATACGGCGGGCTTTCAATACGGCTTTCCTAAACTTGCACAATACCATCGCTATGAGCCTACTCCGTACAAAGGGCTGGAACAGCTTTTTGAAGAATATACACTGCCTGAGTGTGCAGTATTTGTAGATATTGGCTGTGGGAAAGGACGCGTGCCAATTTATATGCATTATCGTTTCCACATTCCTGTTGTTGGCATTGAGATGGATGACAAGTTTTTTATCGAGGCACAGCATAATAAAGCAACATATTTAGAGAAAGCAAAGAAAAAACAAGTACCTATTACGTTTTTACATATGCTGGCAGAGCAATACGATGTAAAAAAAGAGGATAATGTTTTTTTCTTTTTCAACCCTTTTTCAATTGATGTTTTCCGTAAAGTTATAGCGAAAATATTATACTCTTTTGAATATAACCCAAGAAATATACATATTATTTTATACTATCCAGCAATTGATTATTTATTTTACCTTGAGCAGGAAACACCATTTACTTTACTGAAAGAAGTGCGCTTAAAAGGTGAGTCAAATGCGAATGAACGCATATGTGTATATACTCTGTTATTTTAATTTACTTCTATGATGGTAATTGCTATCATAGAAGCTATTTTTCTAACCGAAAAGGTATGGACAGAATAATAAAAATCAAGTAAAATAGTGAGCTTTAAAATGTCTGAATAATCAATTTAACTAGATATTTCGAAATATTTAAAAATATATTGTACAGGAGAAAAGTTTTATGTATAATTATCTGAAAATACTAAAACATTAGAAAATTTATTGAGAGGGTGTTTTATCATTATGAAACATTACAAACTAAAGAAATTCGCTTCTATATTTTTAGCTACATCGGTGTTAGCTGGAGCACTTGCAGGGTGTGGGGCTGATTCAGGTGGAAGCTCATCAAATGGGGGCTCATCAGGTGGTAGTGGTAACTCCGCTGATGGCGATACAATTAAAATTGGTGCAAACCTTGAATTATCAGGTGGTGTAGCGTCGTATGGTCTATCGATTGCTGATGGTGCAACATTAGCGATTGATGAAATTAATGCGGCAGGCGGCATCAATGGTAAAAAAATTGAGTTAATCAAAGTAGATAATAAATCTGAAAATGCTGAGGCAGCTTCTGCGGCAATTCGTTTAGCTGAGCAGGAAAAAGTTGTGGCGATGATTGGACCAGCAACTTCAGGAAATACAGTAGCGACAGTGCAAATAGCAAATCAGCATAAGGTTCCTGTTGTAACTGCTTCTGGTACAGCGCCAAATATTACTGAGAACGATGATGGTTCAATTAATGAATATGCATTCCGTACATGCTTTATTGACCCATTCCAAGGAACTGTAGCGGCAAACTTTGCAACAAATGAGCTTGGTGCAAAAAATGTAGCGATTTATGCTGATAATGCATCTGACTATGCAAAGGGCCTAGCAGCTTCGTTTAAAGAAACGATTGAAGCCAACGGAGGTAACGTTGTAATTGAACAAGCCTATGTAGCGAAGGATGTAGATTTCAAATCAACATTAACAAACATTAAAGGGAAAAACCCAGATTTCATTTTCATTCCAGGCTACTATGAAGAAGTGGGGCTAATTGTTAAGCAAGCTCGTGAGTTAGGTATTACAGTACCATTGATGGGTGCAGATGGTTGGGATTCACCAACATTAGTGGAGCTAGCAGGAAATGAAGCATTAAATGATACGTATATTACAAATCACTATTCATCTGAAGATCCAGATCCAACGATTCAAAAATTTGTAGAGGCGTTCAAAGGGAAGTATAACCAATCACCAAATGCTTTCCACGCTTTAGGCTATGATACAGTGTACTACTTAAAAGATGCAATTGAACGTGCAGGTGATAATGTTACAGGCGAAGCAATTAAAAATGCATTAGCTGAAACAAAGGATTTAAGCTTAGTGACAGGTAAATTTACAGTAGATGAAAAACACAACCCAGTTAAATCAGCAACAGTTCTTGAATTCAAAGACGGCAACCAAGTGTTCAACTCTAAAGTGAATCCTTAAATCTAAGTGACATGAGGGGGGCGACTGATGCCTCCCTTTTTTTCCGGTTAAGTGTCAATTGGCTAATGGGGCAATTATTTCGCCATCTACATAAGGTGGGAAACATTCTAGTGAATTCAGACAGAAGGAGTGAGAAAAATGGAATGGATACAGCAAATCGTCAATGGGATTTCACTTGGTAGTATTTATGCGCTCATTGCGCTTGGCTATACGATGGTTTATGGCATTATTAAGCTGATTAACTTTGCGCATGGTGATGTTTTCATGCTTGGTGCATTTATTGGCTTCTTTGCGATTGCTAGATGGGATATGCACTTTATTCCAGCATTGTTAATGGCAATGATTTTATGCGCAGTAATAGGAGTTATTATCGAAAGGGTAGCCTATAAGCGCCTTCGTAACGCAACGCGAATTGCAGCATTGATTACAGCGATAGGGGTTTCGCTATTAATTGAGTATACGGTTATTTTCTTCCGTGGTGCATCACCAGAGGCATATCCAACAATTTTTGAAAGGTCAACATTAAACATTTTCGGTGTACAAATTGACACAAAATCTATTTTTATTTTAGGTGTATCTATCGTTTTAATGCTATTATTACAATTTATCGTGCATCGAACAAAAATCGGGAAGGCAATGCGTGCGGTATCTCATGATGCTGATGCAGCACGTTTAATGGGAATTAATGTAGATAATACGATTTCGGCGACATTTGCTATCGGTTCAGCATTAGCGGGTGCAGCGGGTGTTATTTTCGGTATTTACTATACGCGAATTGAGCCATTAATGGGTGTATTACCAGGCTTAAAGGCCTTTGTGGCAGCCGTGTTAGGCGGTATCGGTATTATTCCAGGTGCAATGGCTGGTGGTCTTGTGCTTGGCGTTGTTGAAACAATTGTTAGTGCATTAGGCTTCTCGATGTGGCGCGATGCAGCAGCATTCATTATTTTAATCTTAATTTTAATTTTAAGACCAGCGGGTATTTTCGGGAAAAATGCTCGTGAGAAAGTGTAGGTGAGCGAGGATGAAAAAGTCTAAAGTCTTTTGGGGCTATGCGATTATCGCACTAGTGATTTATATAGTCGTGCAAGCACTCATTTCTTTCGGTATGGTCAATATGCATTATCAAAATATGCTTATTACGATGTGTATTAACGTTATGTTAGCAGTTAGCTTACATCTTGTCATTGGTGTAACAGGACAGTTCTCGATTGGACACGCAGGGTTTTTAGCAATCGGTGCCTATATATCTGCTATTTTTACGATGAAGCTAGGCATGCCGTTCCCGGTTGCAATTTTAGCAGGGGCACTTGCTGCTATGCTAGCAGGATTAGTCGTTGGGATTCCGTCTTTACGTTTAAGAGGTGATTATTTAGCAATTGCGACACTAGGGTTTGCGGAAATTATTCGTATTATTTTTGTCAATGTGGATTATGTCGGTGGAGCAGCAGGTATGCAAGTGACACACTTATCTACATGGACTTCCGCCTTTATAGGTGTTGCTATTACAATTATCATCATTTCAAACTTTACAAACTCCCGTCATGGTCGAGCGTGTATTTCAATTCGTGAAGACGAAATTGCGGCAGATGCGATGGGTATTAATACGACTTACTACAAAGTAGCAGCGTTTGCTATCGGCTCATTTTTTGCAGGAATCGCAGGTGCAATTTATGCACATAACTTTTATATTATTCAACCAACAGCATTTGGCTTTTTAAAGTCATTTGATATTTTAATTTTAGTTGTACTTGGGGGGTTAGGTAGTCTATCAGGTGCGGTGATAGCAGCCATTTTCTTAACATTCATTTCAACATATTTACAGGCTTTCCCTGAAACACGAATGATTATTTATTCACTTGTTTTAATTTTAGTGATGCTTTACCGACCAACAGGGTTATTAGGAACGAAGGAAATTACAGATTTATTTAAGTTTGGTAAAAGAGGAGGTACGAAAGTATGAGTACACTTCTTAAAGTAGATGGTTTAGGTATTCAATTTGGTGGTTTAAAGGCTGTACAGAACGTTAATATGTACATGGATCAGGGTGAGCTTATTGGTTTAATTGGACCGAATGGAGCGGGAAAAACAACGACATTTAATATGTTAACAGGTGTGTATGCGCCGACAGAAGGTACAATTACGTTTGACGGTAAGCAAATTCAAGGGCTAGACCCATATAAAGTAACGCGCGGTGGGATTAGTCGTACATTCCAAAATATTCGTTTATTTAAAGAGCTCTCAGTATTAGACAATGTAAAAGTAGCGAACCACTCTTTAGCAAATCACAATATTTTGTCCTCTATTTTCCGTCTACCAAAGCATTTTTCAGGTGAGGCAAAAATGGAGCAGGAGTCGCTAGCCTTTTTAAAGATTTTCGGCTTAGACGTATATAAGGATGAGCTATCGAAAAACTTGCCATATGGGATGCAACGTCGCTTAGAAATTGCACGTGCATTAGCGGCGGGTCCAAAACTTTTGCTACTGGATGAGCCAGCAGCAGGGATGAACCCGCAAGAAACGAAGGAATTAATGGATCTCATTGCCTTTATCCGAAAAGAATTTAATTTAACGATTTTATTAATTGAACACGATATGAGCTTAGTTATGGGCATTTGCGAACGCATTTATGTGCTAGACCATGGTCAGCTTATTGCGGAAGGGCCACCAGCAGAAATTCGTTCAAATCCAAAGGTAATAGAGGCATATTTAGGAGAGGAGGTAACGGAATAATGCTGAAAATCAATGATATCGACGTATACTATGGTAATATTCAAGCATTAAAGGGCATCTCCTTAGAAGTAAATGAAGGTGAGATTGTAACGTTAATTGGAGCAAACGGTGCAGGCAAAAGCACGCTATTAAAAACAATATCAGGCTTGCTTAAACCAAAAAAAGGCTCTATTGAATACTTAGGATCAGCAATTGATGGAAAAGCAGCACAATCAATTGTAAAGGCGGGTATTTCGCATGTTCCAGAGGGACGACGCGTATTCGCAAATATGACAGTAGAGGAAAACTTAGAGCTAGGCGCTTATTTACGTAAAGATCGAGATGGCATTAAAAAAGACATGGAGCACGTATATGAGCTGTTCCCACGCCTTTTCGAGCGTCATAAGCAGCTGTCGGGCACGCTGTCAGGCGGCGAACAGCAAATGCTCGCGATGGGACGCGCCTTAATGGCAAAGCCAAAGCTTATTTTAATGGATGAGCCATCGATGGGGCTCGCACCTTTAATGGTAAAAAACATTTTCAATATTATTGAGATGGTAAATAAAGAAGGTGTGACGGTGTTATTAGTTGAGCAAAACGCACATATGGCATTGTCTGTAGCACATCGAGCATATGTATTAGAAACAGGAAAAATCGTATTATCTGGCTCGGCAAAAGAGTTGCAGGAGAGCGAAGAGGTAAAAGCAGCTTATCTCGGTGGATTATAGTGAATGGAGGGTGTCTGATAAGATCAGACACCCTTTTTATGTTTGAAAGACGTAGCTACCAATCAATAAATTCTGGATATTTCAACGAGATCTGTAGCTCATGTAGCGCAAGCTTTGTTTCCTTTGCGGCTTGCATAAGCTGAGCTAACAATATTTGATAGTCCTCACCCTCCACGACTAAACGAATCGCAAAGGCAGAAAGATGGGCTGCCCGTTCCTCCTGTGACAAAGCTAAATATTCAAGGTTGAGCACATCTACATACTGTGTAGCATAGCGGAAATAGCATGCTGTCTTGTCATTTAACACATGTAGAAAAATTGCGTAATGCTCCTCACCAATCAATTCATGCAAATTATCTGCAACGAGCGCTTGGAAATGGCGTACTGCTGCAATATGCTGATTCCACTGAGCATCATCAATTAGCTCCTGGTGTAAACGGATAAAGTCATTTAAGGTGATTGCTGTGAAAAGTAGTTCTGGCCATAAAATATCGACACTGAAATAAATATTTTTTTCAGGAATCATCTTTTTTTGCTTTATTTGTATGCCGCGATTAATACCGTTTGCAATATATTCAATATGGTGCTCACCTTTTGTCGCTTGCCGAAGTTTATAGCAGACGTTTAAAATGCGACCTCGAGCGCCTTGATAGTCGTAATAGCGCTTGGCATCGCCTGTAATGTGGTAAATAGCATTTATGAGCTGGTCAATATCCCAGTAATCGCCGCTAATACGAGCGCCTGTTAGTAATGGTGTTGGTTGAATTGTGAGCATATTCTCACCCTCCTAGACTTGTGCTACGACTTTTTGTAATTTAGATGCTTGAATAATTCCTTTCGCTCCTGCTCTGTTAAATCACGCCACTGTCCAACCTTTAAGTTGCCTAAGTGAATATTCATAATGCGAATACGCTGTAGTCGCTTAACAGAATAGCCAAGCGCTGAGCACATGCGGCGAATTTGGCGATTTAAGCCTTGCTCTAAAATAATTTTGAATACATTGCTTGATATTTTTTCAACACGACAAGGTAAAGTTGTCGTATCTAAAATATCGACACCTGCTGCCATCTGCTGCAAAAATTTATCTGTAATTGGTTTATCTACTTGCACAACGTATTCCTTTTCGTGATGGTGTTCAGCACGCAAAATCTCGTTGACGATATCGCCATCATTTGTTAATAATAACAAACCTTCTGAATCTTTATCTAAACGGCCGATATGGAAAATGCGCAATGGGTGATTAACAAAATCAACAACATTGCCTTTAATATGCTTTTCGGTTGTGCTTGTAATGCCAACGGGCTTGTTGAGCGCAATGTAAACAAGCTGCTCTTCCTTGGCAACGGGCTTGCCATCTACGCAAACAATATCACCATCCTGTACTTGGCTACCAATCGTAGCAAGCTCTCCGTTAATTGTAATTCGTCCTTCTTCAATCCATTTATCTGCACCGCGTCGCGATACTGTACCTGTTTCTGCTAAAAATTTATTAATACGCATCGTTTCTCATCCTTTAATTTGAATAATGTAAGTATACAATATCCGAATGAAAATAAGGAATAGAGTAGCTTAATATAAACATTTTCTATTGGAAATGTAGGGAATGAAATCAAATTTATTTAAGTGATAAAAATTGAAATATTCTAGTTTTTCTGACAAAATAAAATATAAGACTACCTTTCTACTAGCGCTCGCTACAGCATAACATTTAGGGTATGTTCTAATATTCATAACGAAGGAGAGAGAATGTAATGGTATATGCATTTCCGAACACAGAAGGGGCATTAATTCATTTTAAAGAACGTTATGACAACTATATTGGAGGCAAATGGACACCACCTACGAAAGGGCAATATTTCGATAATCCAACACCTGTAACAGGCAAGGTATTCACACAGGTGGCACGTTCTACAGAAGAGGATATTGAGCTAGCGCTTGATGCAGCACATGCGGCAAAAGATGCATGGGGAAGCACATCGCCAACAGAGCGCAGCAATATTTTATTGAAAATAGCTGACCGTATGGAAGCAAATCTTGAAATGCTGGCAGTAGCTGAGACTTGGGAGAATGGGAAAGCTGTACGTGAAACGTTAAATGCAGATATTCCGTTAGCAATTGACCATTTCCGTTATTTTGCAGGCGTTATTCGGGCACAGGAAGGCTCATTAAGCCAAATTGATAACAATACAGTCGCTTATCATTTCCATGAGCCAATAGGTGTAGTAGGACAAATTATCCCTTGGAATTTCCCAATTTTAATGGCGACATGGAAGCTTGCGCCTGCACTTGCAGCTGGGAACTGTGTTGTATTAAAGCCAGCGGAGCAAACGCCAGTATCCATTTTAGTAGTGATGGAATTGATTGAAGACTTATTACCACCAGGCGTAGTGAATATTGTAAACGGTTTCGGCTTAGAAGCAGGGAAGCCACTTGCATCAAGCACACGCATTGGCAAAATTGCCTTTACAGGTGAAACGACAACGGGACGTTTAATTATGCAATATGCATCGCAAAATATTATTCCTGTAACGCTTGAATTGGGTGGAAAATCACCGAATATTTTCTTCGAGGATATTATGGCGCAGGATGATGAATTTTTAGATAAGGCAGTTGAAGGCTTTGTTATGTTCGCATTAAACCAAGGCGAAGTATGTACATGTCCATCACGTGCCTTAATTCAGGAGTCGATTTATGAGCCATTTATGGAGCGTGTATTGAAGCGTGTAGAGGCGATTAAAACAGGTAATCCGCTCGACCCGAATACGATGATGGGCGCACAAGCCTCTATAGAGCAGATGGAAAAAATCCTTTCTTACTTAGATATTGGGAAGCAAGAAGGTGCGGAATGTCTAATTGGTGGCGAACGTAATGAGTTAGACGCTGACTTTACAGATGGCTATTATATTCAGCCAACTGTGTTTAAAGGCGATAACAAAATGCGCATTTTCCAAGAGGAGATTTTCGGACCGGTTGTAGCTGTTACGACATTTAAAACGAAGGAAGAGGCGCTAGAAATAGCCAATGACACATTATATGGTTTAGGCTCAGGTATTTGGACACGTGATATGAATACGGCATATCGTTTCGGTCGTGGCATCCAAGCGGGGCGTGTTTGGACGAACTGCTATCACCAATATCCAGCACATGCGGCATTTGGTGGTTATAAAATGTCAGGTATTGGACGAGAAAACCATAAAATGATGTTAAGTCACTACCAGCAAACGAAAAACTTATTAGTGAGCTATGACCCGAATCGAGCAGGCTTCTTCTAAGGAGGTGCTGATGAAATGGTTGAACGTGTAACAGCGACAGAGTTAGCACTTGAGCTAATCCACTTATTAACGGAGCGTCATGGCCCTATTATGTTCCATCAATCAGGAGGATGCTGTGATGGCTCTTCCCCGATGTGTTATCCGCAAGGCGATTTATTTTTAGGTGACCAAGATATATTGCTTGGTGAGATTGGCGGCGCACCGTTTTATATACACAAAAATCAATTTGAGTATTGGAAGCATACACAGCTCATTATTGATGTGGTAGAAGGACGTGGGGGGATGTTTTCGTTAGAAGGTGTGGAAGGTAAACGCTTTTTGACAAGGTCGCGTGTATTTACACAGGAGGAACAGCAGCAATTGAATATGGAGCAATAATGGATGGACCGATTCACGTACGTGAATCGGTCTTATTCATCGCAAAACATTTGAATTTCCACGTACAGGCATGTAACATAAAAGGAAGATTGCTCTTGAAGGAGAGATAAATATGGGAAATGCCGTACCGATGAGTTATTCACGTACAATTCAAACACGACTTGTGCTACCACCCGATACAAACCATCATGGCTCCATTTTTGGTGGTCGTGTGTTAGCTTATATTGATGAAATTGCTGCTATTGCATCAATGAAGCATGCAAAGGGAGATGTTGTTACAGCTTCGATTGATTCAGTTGATTTTGTTTCCCCAGCTTATGTAGGAGATGTTTTAGAGCTAGAAGGCATTGTCACATCAACAGGACGTACATCAATGGAAATTTATGTGCGCGTTGTGACACGCAATTTAAAAACACGTGAGGAGCGTTTAACAACGGAATCCTTCGTTACGATGGTAGCGGTAGATGCAGAAGGGAAGCCGAGAGAGGTTGTAGGTGTGTACCCAGAAACGGAGGCGGAGAAACGCCTATTCGAAACTGCACCGAAGCGTAGAGAATATCGTAAAGCCAAGCGTGCATTACAGTATTAAAAAGCTTAAAGAGCTATATAGGAGCAGTGAACCTGCTTCCTATATAGCTCTTTTTTAGTCTTCTAACACGTTAATTTTCGTTACAATTTGCAATAATTCATCGGAGAAAGCAGCAACAGTTGCTGATGCCTCTGTTAACTCTGCGATTAAATTTGAAATTGTGCGGATATCATTGTTTGTGTTCATATATTGCTGTTTAATGCCTGATACCGCCTCAGTAATAGACGTAAATGATGCGGCAAGATTTTGCTGTGTTTCCACTGTTTGCTGTACTTGCGAGTCAACGCCTTGTACTGAGCTAGCCATTGTTAAAATATTGTTTTCTGTTTCTTTTATTAGGTGTGCTACATTTTGAACGGCTGTTTTTGTTTCTTCTGCCAATTTTCTTACTTCATCTGCTACAACAGCAAAGCCTTTACCATGCTCACCTGCACGTGCTGCCTCGATGGATGCGTTCAATGCTAGTAAATTCGTTTGATCTGCAATGGCTGTTACAAGTCCAACGATTTCTGAAATTTTTTGAGAAGATGTACGTAAAGCTGCCATTGATGCCTCTAATGTTTCCACACCTGTTAAAATGGTATTCATTAAACGAGTTTGCGTTTCAAGATGACTTTTTCCTAAATTTGATTTCTCCTCAGTTTCTGCCACGAAGGCTAAGCCTTGCTCAGTAGCGGAGCTAATTCCTTCTGCTTGATGAGAAATAGTTTGTAATGATGCTGATGTTTCATCACTTGTCGCACTAAGCTCTTCGGAAGTCCCTTGTAGCGTGTTGATTAGAGCGTGCTTTGATGCTTCCAGCTCTAGGCGGATGCGTTCTTCCTCATTTTCATAAGCTTCGATAACAAGCTGCTGTTCAAAATTAATTATTTTGGAGAATGCATTGATAGCTCGAATGCAGTCATTTTTAGACATGTTTAAGTCATTAATAAATGCGATAAAAGTCGACATTAATGATTGGAATGAAGCGATATACCATTTTGATTTCAAGCCAATTCGTACATGAATATGTGCGATAACTTTGCGCTCCTCTATATAGGCAGTGTTAATTTGACTGTCAAAAATATCATTTAAATGCTTTATTAAAGTTTTCTTTAAACGGTCGATTTGTGAATTTGCTTGTATAATCGATACTAAATTCGATTGTAAGCTAATTGCACTATAAAATTGCTCAACCATTGTAGGAACTAAATCTTTAGCAAGTGGCTGCAATTGCTTCAAAATAGCCAAGTCCTCTGTTGTCAAATTAAGCAATTGTAGTTGTTTCACTAAATCAGGGTAATTATGAACATCTAGTTGAACTTGTTGTACATATTTTGATGTTTCAAAAAAAGTTGTTTGTTCAGTAGTCTTTTTTGTAAACCAATTCGCCATTATTTTCTCCATCTCATTATATAGTAGGTATAGTCTATCTATCCTTAAAGAATAGAAAGTATAACATTCCTATTCTACTATTTAAGATAATAGTTTTGCAATATTTTGTTTAAAGCCTAAGTTTGTCTTTTTGGAGATGAAAAGGTAGAATGAAAGTGATTAAATGATGAAGGAGTAGCGACTAATGAAATTTTATAAAGGACGTTTAAAATATGTTATTCCACTCTCGGCAGTTGTAGGTGTTTCATCAACAATGATGGTGTTTAATAGATATGAAGATGTACCCTCATTACATAAGTTTTTAATTATTGTAGGGGCTGTTGTTTTTTCGGCAATTATTTCTTATTTTCTATTCTCGCAAGCTGGTGATAATCCAGACGATAGAGGTCCATACTAATTATTAATTTTTTATGTGAAAAGTGAATCTTTCAAGAACCTACTACCGTATATAAAGTACACATATAAAAGAGAGGTTGATTTATAATGGAAGATAAATGGTCAAAAGTAATTATTCATGCAAGCGCATTTTTTGCACCAGTATTAGTGCCAATTTTGTTTTTCTTAATTAGTTCAGATGAGGTCGTAAAACGTTTATCGATACAAGCACTATTGTTCCAAGGCGTGATGTGGGTGTTAGTTACAATTTCCGGATTTTTATCGTTCATTTTAATCGGTATTCCATTTGTAATTATTTTCTCCATTATGCTAATTGTTGTGCCGATAATCGGTATTGTGAAAGCAATTAATGAAACACCTTGGAGCTATCCGATTGTTGGTAACTGGGTATAGTTTGAAAAAGAAGAAAAAGGGCAAAACTTCAATTATGAGGTTTTGCTTTTTTTGTAATTGTATGAGTGCCAGGCACACACACAATTCTCACACAATTTCGATTTACGTGAGAGCTTTTAATTGCATTTCGATTTCGCTGTTTTTATAATTAAGTCAAAGATAGTCAAAGTCAGTTGTGGAATTGAGGTGAGAGACAATCGTGCGGAATATATCTGATATTATAGAAGGTTATTTGAAACAAGTTCTCGAATTAAGTGAGCAGGAGCATATTGAAATTAAACGTAGCGAGCTTGCAGATAAATTTCAATGCGTTCCGTCTCAAATCAATTACGTTATTAATACAAGGTTTACAGCAGAAAGAGGTTATTTAGTAGAAAGTAAGCGTGGTGGCGGTGGCTATATTCGCATTTTACGTGTTGAAATTCATTCGAAGGCAGCGCTGATCGACGATATGATGGCACAGGTTGGTGATGCCGTGACACAGCAGGCTGTTGAGCATATGGTATATCGTTTAATAGATGAGGAAATCATTACAAAGCGAGAGGCAAAGCTTATATTAGCTGCGATTGATCGTTCAACATTAGCATTACCGTTACCACTACGTGACCAAGTTCGTGCATATATAGTAAAGGCGATGTTTATTACGTTGAAATACGACAATAAATAAGGTAGGTGATTAGCATGATTTGTGAGCATTGTAAACAGAGACACGCCTCTGTCACAGTGACAACAGTACAAAATGGGCAAACAGTCGAAAAGCATTATTGCGACCATTGTGCCTCGAAATTCCATCCATTTCAAACAGAAATACAGGAAGAGCCTGTAGCGTTACACCAGCTTATTTCAAACTGGTTTGGTGTACCGATGTGGAAAAATGCACAGACGGAAGAGAAAAAGACGACACAAAACGCATGCCCATCATGCGGCTTCACATACCGCCAATTTTTAAAGCAAGGGAAATTCGGCTGTGCAGAGTGCTACAGTACATTCCGAGAGCAATTGCCACCAGTGCTTAGTCGCTTACAGGCAGGGACTAAGCATACAGGTAAATCTGTAGCGGTTAGCGTGGAGCAGCTAAAACAAAAAATAGAGGAAATCCGTCAGCAAATGCAGCATGCCATTGAAGAAGAACGCTTTGAGGACGCCGCAAAAATGAGGGATGAAATAAAATCAATTCAGCATAAGCTTGATGCTGGAGGTGTAGATGTATGAATATCGAGCATTTTTTAAAGAAAGCGCCTAAATGCATGATGGGAAATGGCGAAGATTCCGATATCGTCATGACAACACGTATTCGGCTTGCTAGAAACATGGCGAATACACGCTTTCCGCTCAGCTTCTCACAGCAAGAAGCAAACGAAGTACAAGAGAAGCTTATGAAAGCGCTCTTGATGCCGCAGGAGCAATTAAATTTTTCTTATTTCCGAATGGCTGATTTATCACCATTGGAGCGCCAATTGTTAGTAGAGAAACATTTAATTAGCCCCTATTTAGCAAAGCATAGAGAGGTAGCCGCCGTCTTTTTATCGGGGGACGAATCGACAAGTGTCATGGTCAACGAAGAGGATCACGTACGTATTCAAGTATTAAGCGCAGGCTTACAGCTAATGGAAACATATGAGCGAGCAAGTGAGCTAGATGATCGCTTAGGGAAGCAAGTAAGCTATGCATACGATGAGCAATTCGGCTATTTAACGAGCTGCCCGACAAATGTCGGTACAGGGTTGCGAGCATCGATTATGATGCATTTACCAGCGCTGACAATGTCGAAGCAAATGAATGTCCTTATCCAAATGATGACACGTTTAGGTATGGTCGTGCGTGGTATATATGGAGAGGGCAGTGAAAATTTAGGCAATATTTATCAAATCTCAAATCAAGTAACGTTAGGGAAATCTGAGCGTGAAATTTTAGATGAACTGCAAAAGGTTGTTGAACAAATTATTGAGAAGGAACGCAATGCACGCAAAAAATTGCTAGAGCGTGCACATGTCACATTGGATGACCGTGTCAATCGAGCACTTGGAACACTGCGCTATGCGCGTGTATTAACGAGTGAGGAAGCTGCGACATGTTTATCGAATGTTCGATTAGGTGTCGATTTGAAGCTTATTCAAGGAATCTCGCC
Source organism: Metasolibacillus sp. (assembly GCF_025291715.1). GTDB lineage: Bacteria > Bacillota > Bacilli > Bacillales_A > Planococcaceae > Metasolibacillus > Metasolibacillus louembei. The sequence continues at coordinate 60,791 of NZ_JAMBIZ010000011.1, read as the reverse complement.
GAGCAGTTTAAATGAATGCGTCATGTTTATTCAGCCAGGCTTTGTTCAGCAATATGCAGGTACTGTGCTCGATGCGGTAGACCGCGATATATATCGGGCAAAATATGTCCAAGAAAAATTGGGTGAAGATCGTTTAACTACAGGTGAAAAAGGAGAGGAAACATATGATGTTTAATCGTTTTACACAACGCGCACAAAAGGTTTTACAACTAGCACAGGAAGAAGCCATCCGTTTAAATCATGATGCAATTGGGACGGAGCATATTTTACTAGGTCTTGTTCGTGAAGGTGGCGGCATCGCTGCAAAAGCATTAGAGGCAATCGGTGTCAGCCCACAAACGATTGAGGCAGGTATTGAGGAGCTAGTTGGCAAAGGCACTGAAAAAGTGGGCTTAACAGTAAGCTATACACCACGTGCCAAAAAAGTAATTGAATTATCCGTTGATGAATCACGTAAATTAGGTCATTCCTACATTGGAACAGAGCATATTTTATTAGCATTAATTCGTGAGGGTGAAGGGGTAGCAGCGCGCGTTTTAGCCAATGCAGATGTAAGCCTAAATAAGGCGCGTCAGCAAGTCCTGTTATTGTTAGGTAATAACGACACAGCACAACCAGGTGGTGGTGCGGCAAGCCCAACAGCAAGCACACCAACATTAGACGGCTTAGCACGCGATTTAACTGCTATCGCGCGTGAAGGCTCGCTAGACCCAGTAATTGGTCGCTCGAAAGAAATTACACGTGTGGTGGAAGTATTATCACGTCGTACAAAAAACAATCCTGTGTTAATTGGTGAGCCAGGTGTAGGTAAAACAGCGATTGCGGAAGGCTTAGCACAGCAAATCGTCAACAATGAGGTGCCGGAAATTTTACGTGATAAGCGCGTCATGACACTTGATATGGGAACAGTTGTAGCTGGTACGAAATATCGTGGTGAATTCGAAGACCGTTTGAAAAAAGTAATGGATGAAATTCGCCAAGCAGGCAATATCATTTTATTCATCGATGAATTGCATACATTAATCGGTGCTGGTGGAGCAGAAGGAGCAATTGATGCTTCAAATATTTTGAAACCGTCCTTAGCACGCGGTGAATTACAATGTATCGGTGCAACAACGTTAGATGAGTACCGCAAATATATTGAAAAGGATGCCGCTTTAGAGCGACGCTTCCAACCCATTCAAGTTGATGAGCCATCTGTTGAAGAAACAGTGCAAATTATTTATGGCTTACGTGACCGTTATGAGGCGCATCACCGTGTGAAAATTACGGATGAGGCAGTAGAGGCAGCAGCAAAATTATCAGACCGTTATATTTCAGATCGTTTCTTACCAGATAAAGCGATTGATTTAATTGACGAAGCTGGATCGAAAGTGCGCTTACGCTCATTTATTGTTCCACCAAATTTAAAAGAGCTTGAGGAGCGCTTAGAAAGTGTCCGCTCTGAGAAAAATGCGGCTGTATCAAGTCAAGAGTTTGAAAAGGCAGCAGCTTTACGTGATTCGGAGCAAAAGCTAAAAGAAGAAGTGGAGCAAACGACGAAAGAGTGGAAGGAATCACAAGGCAAAGCAGAATCGCAAGTAACAGTCGATGATATTGCGGCAGTTGTGTCAATGTGGACTGGAATTCCAGTTAATAAAATTGCACAGGAAGAATCTGCGAAGCTGTTAAATTTAGAGGAGGAGCTGCATAAGCGAGTAGTTGGGCAAGGTGAGGCAGTTGAAGCTATTTCTCGTGCAATCCGTCGCGCACGTGCTGGCTTAAAAGACCCAAAACGTCCAATCGGCTCATTTATTTTCTTAGGTCCTACAGGTGTAGGTAAAACAGAGCTAGCGCGCGCATTAGCAGAGGTGATGTTTGGTGACGAGGATGCGATGATTCGCGTTGATATGTCCGAATATATGGAAAAACACTCAACTTCTCGTTTAGTAGGCGCACCTCCAGGTTATGTAGGCTTTGATGAAGGTGGTCAGTTGACGGAGAAGGTACGACGCAAACCATATTCAGTAGTATTACTTGATGAAATTGAAAAGGCGCATCCAGACGTATTCAATATTTTATTACAAGTATTAGAGGATGGTCGTTTAACAGACTCGAAAGGTCGTTTAGTTGATTTCCGTAACACAGTTGTCATTATGACATCCAACGTAGGTGCGGATGCATTGAAATATCAAAAGAACTTAGGCTTCAACATGGGCAATTCAGAATCGAAGCATAAAGATATGAAGAACACAATGTTAGAAGAGCTGAAAAAAGCATTCCGCCCAGAGTTTTTAAACCGTATTGATGAAATGATTGTGTTCCATTCATTAGAAAAAGAACACTTAAAAGAAATCATTTCCTTAATGGCTGCTTCTTTAACGAAGCGTCTACAAGAACAAAACATCGAGCTAGAGCTAACGGAGGCAGCACTTGCGAAAATTGCAGAGGAAGGCTACGATCCACAATATGGCGCCCGTCCATTGCGTCGTGCACTGCAAAAGCATGTGGAGGATCGTTTATCCGAGGAGCTATTAAAGGGCACAGTATTAACAGGTGGCACAATTATTTTCGACTATGTTGATAATGAGTTTGTTGTACGTGCAAAGGAAAATGCTGTAGAGGCTTAATTCAAAACAAATAAAGCTATAAGCGTATCTTGAACTATTTTCTCAAGATACGCTTATTTTGGTTTATAAAAATCCCAAAAGTCAGTAAAATAAAAAAGAAGGAAAATTTTACTTGGGGTGATAGGACGATGTTCACAATGTTTCAATCAAAAAAAGAAGATATTGAGCAATTTAAAGCAAAGATTGACGAATTAAATGCGCAGCTCGATAAAAAGGATCACGAGTTTCAAATTTTTTTAAATGAATTACATAAAGAAATGATTTCAACAATTGAGCAGCATGATAAAGTAAATAACCAGCATGTTGTGTTAGGTCAAATGGTTGGCCGAATTTTAGAGGAATTTAATAAAGTAGAAAATAGCACGATTCAATCTAACCATATTGCTGAGGATGCTTTAAGCAAGGGCAATACATTAATTTCTTCCTCCAATCAAATGGTTACATTATCAGCTGAAAGCAAGCAGGCTGTACATGAAGTTGAGCAAGTAATTGATTCTTTAGGCGAGCAATCGCAAAAAACATCTGCAAGTATGAGTGATTTAAGCGAACGCTCTAAGCAAATTGCAGAAATCGTTAACGTGATTGGTGAAATCTCTAACCAGACCAATTTACTTGCTTTGAACGCATCCATTGAGGCAGCAAGAGCAGGTGAGCATGGTAAAGGCTTCTCGGTCGTTGCAGAGGAAGTGCGCAACTTAGCAGAAAGTACAAAAACAAGTACTGAGGACATCGCAAAATTAACAAAGCAAATTGAAGAGCAAATTGCACAAGCTTATGAGAATAATAAAAATAATATGCAATTAGTAACAGCAGGCATCGAAAAAAGTGCAGCTACATCGACCCAAATTGATCAGCTATTACAAATTATTACGAATGTACAAACAGGAATTAATGAACTATTAGGCTATATTAAAGATCAAAAAGTATCGAATGAAGATGTGATGAATAAGTTTAAAATGACAACAACTTTATTTGATGACACGAATCGTGTACTAACAAATCATATCGATGAATCTGAAATCGTAACAAGAAAATTACTTGAGGCAGTAGAGCAAGTGAAGCATTATCATACATCAAAACATTGATAGTGAGGAGAGATATGATGAAGCAACAAAAAATTGCGCATTTTTTAACACATCAAGTAGCTGAAGATATATATGATGAAGAGAATGTGCTGATTTGGATAGATTGGCGAGAGGCGGAAGAGGATTTAATTGATTACTTTAACGAGCAGTTACCTATGTCAGATCGAATTGATTGTGAAATCATCGAAATAGACAAGCCTAGAGGGGTAGATATTACCTTATCTCTCAAAGAAAAAAAGCTCACGATTCCTTTCGCTGATGATGTGACAGATCGAGATAGTGCTATTCGAGCAATGCAGGAAATGATTGCTCCTCACTATCAGATTCGTTGGTTTATAGAATCGTTAGGTGGAGATACTCTAGCCTTTGTACTTCTTCCAACAGCACAATGGAATGAGCTAGAACGGCAGTTTGGTGAGCGCAAAGTTCACTATTATTTCCATGTGATTACAAAGGATAGTACAATGTTTCAAATGGATTTTGATGAAGTATCAGCATTGATTGAAGCTAGGGAGAGAGAATTGCCAAATATATAAAATAAACAGCACTTAATGCGTTAGGCATTAGGTGTTTTTCATGTAGCGATTAAACTTTGCTATAATAAAATAAAAAACATCGGAGGCATCATGGCAAAAAAGAAAACAAAATTTACATGTAATTCCTGTGGATATGAATCAGCAAAATGGATGGGGCGTTGTCCAGGATGTGGACAGTGGAATACGATGGTGGAAGAGGTAGAGGTCATTGTGAAGGGACCTCGTGGCGCTTTCCAGCATTCTAATGCGACATTGCAAAAGGCCGTACCGATTATGTCAGTAGAAACAGAGGAAGAGTCTCGTATCATAACGGAAATGACAGAGTTAAATCGCGTGCTTGGTGGCGGTATTGTGGCGGGTTCACTTGTGTTAATCGGTGGCGATCCAGGTATAGGGAAATCAACTTTACTGCTACAAGTGTCTGCACTGTTATCTAATCGTGGGCAGCGTGTGCTATACATTTCTGGAGAGGAATCGATTCGTCAAACAAAGCTGCGCGCAGAGCGTTTGGGTGTTAAATCACAGGAGCTGTATATTTATTCAGAGACAAATCTAGAGTTTTTAAATCAAACGATTGATGAAGTTCAGCCGAAATTTGTAGTGGTCGATTCGATTCAAACGGTGCATCATCCAGAGGTGACAAGTGCGCCTGGTAGCGTGTCGCAAGTTAGAGAATGTACTGCAGAGCTTATGCGCATTGCGAAAACGAGAAATATCGCCATTTTCCTTGTAGGGCATGTCACGAAAGAGGGGCAAATTGCAGGCCCGCGCCTTTTAGAGCATATGGTAGATACAGTGCTGTATTTTGAAGGAGAGCGTCATCACAACCATCGCATTTTACGTAGCCAAAAAAACCGTTTTGGTTCAACAAATGAAATTGCGATTTTTGAAATGCTGCAGGCTGGCTTAAAGGAAGTGCTAAACCCATCTGAGCTATTTTTACAGGAGCGCTCACAAGGGGTAGCTGGTTCAACAATTGTCGCTTCGATGGAAGGTACGCGCCCAATTTTAGTTGAAATTCAATCGCTTATAACGCCAACTAGCTTTAATTATCCGAAGCGTATGGCAACAGGAGTGGATCAAAACCGTGTCCAGTTATTAATGGCGGTGCTGGAAAAACGCATGGGTATGATGCTACAGGCACAGGACGCGTATATTAAGGTAGCGGGCGGAGTGAAACTGGATGAGCCTGCAATTGATTTAGCCGTTTTGACGTCCATTGTATCAAGCTTTAAAGATCAAGCTGTAAGAGCAACGGATTGCTTTATCGGAGAGGTCGGCTTAACAGGAGAGGTACGCCGTGTTTCACGCATCGAGCAGCGTGTCCAGGAGGCGGCAAAGCTAGGCTTCCAACGAGCCTTTATCCCTGCCTCGAATATTGGTGGATGGGATTTCCCACCCGGTATTCAAGTTGTTGGCGTCGAGACAATTGGCGATAGCTTACGCCTCTGTTTTAACGAGCTCTAGTCAGGGTGTCAGGCACACAAACAATTCTGAATTGTTTGTGTGCCTGACACTTTATTTATTCAAATAGCTGCTGCTGTTTTTCTAAGGCTTTTTTTCGTTGATATAATTGGTAGGTGGAAAGTATAATCAAGATTGATGCAATCATACAAAGGATGGCGGTAAGAAGGCATACATAGCTAAAATTATCATCCCTGTTCGCTGCATTGATAAAATTAACAATGCCTAAAATAGCCATCGGAAACAGGGAAAAAGCAGAAATTTTCAACTCTTTTTTCGTATAAGTTATTTTCGATGTATAATCTGAAAATAATTCATATGAACCGGCCGTTGCGTTCTTTCTTGTATAAATCCAACCACCGAACTGTTGAACAATAGTAATCCCACTGTCCTCTAAAAAGGTTATATATTCTTTCTGCTCCTTAACAGGCTGTCCATTGATTAATTCTAATCGGTAAATATATTGTTGGCTCTCATCTTTGACAAATGTGTAAAAGCACAGCCGCATCTTTTGAAAATGCCATCCCTGTGCGCTCATTTCGTTTAGCCAAGCTTCTTCTTTGGCATCATCCACAAAAAATCGATATATTGTCTTCTTCATTTCTCGTTTTCCCCCTTCGTTACGAGTAATCCGTTTTCATATAGCTCATGTAATCGTTGTACTTCCTGCTCAACAATTACCTTGCCTTCATCTGTAATGACATATTCCTTTTTACGTCCATCTTCTTCAAGTGGCATAATCCAGCTTTTCTTAACCAATGTTTGGATTGCACCATAGATGGTACCAGCACCAAGCTCTACTCGCCCCTTGCTCAGCTCTGAAACGAATTGCATAATTCCGTAGCCATGTCTCGGTTCGTAGAGAGCTAAAAGAATATAGTAAACCCCTTCTGTTAATGGGGAATGTTTCTCCATTGTAGTCACTCCTATCGTATGTCGTTATATCGGATGTCGATATAAACAATATATCGTGCATCGATATATCTGTTAACGATATACTTTTGAAAAATATTATAGGCTGTTCATCGCATTAAAACGCAGAACATTGTATAATTATTGTCAAGGAAAGGATGTGAAGGGATGTTAAAGAAAATTATTCAAATTGCCTTTTTACTAATCGGAGGAACGTTAGGCTTTATTTTTTTACCGCCATTATATGAGTTTATGCATTTATCTTCTAATCCGTGGCTTGACAATCCGATTGTGTCGATTATTTTAGGGGCGAGTTTGTTATTTGTCTTGTCGTTTTTATTATCTGACTATTTTGTTAGGTTAATTGTTTGGATGGAGGAAGTGCTATTTAAGCTGCCAGTGGCTGATTTATTATTCGGTTCACTCGGCTTAATTGTCGGCTTGATTGTCGCATATTTTATCGGCTTTGCAGTGGAGCGTATTCCTGTTCCTGGTGTGGCAGAGGTACTACCCGTAGTCTTTTCAATTATGCTCGGTTATTTAGGGTTCCGTATTGGCTTTAAGCAGAGAGAAGAGCTGTTGCAGCTATTTACCTCAAAAAATAGTGCGCAGAAAAAGAAATCAGCAATGCAGGAGGATGCAGCATTATCAAAGCTCTTGGATACGAGTGTTATTATTGATGGACGTATTGCGGATATTTCAGCAACAGGCTTTGTGGAAGGTGCACTAGTTGTTCCGCAGTTTGTGTTAACTGAGCTGCAGCATATTGCAGATTCATCCGATACATTAAAGCGTACGCGTGGTCGCCGAGGCTTAGATATTTTAAAGAGACTACAGGATGAACGCGCATCGCAAGTATTGATTGTAGATGATGATTTTGATGATGTGCAGGAGGTTGACCTAAAGCTTGTTCGCTTAGCAAAACAGCGCAATGCACAAATTTTAACGAATGATTTTAATTTAAATAAAGTATGTGATTTACACAATGTGCAAGTATTAAATATTAATGATTTAGCAAATGCAGTGAAGCCTGTTGTCATTCCAGGTGAAGATATGCAGGTTGTCGTTATTAAGGATGGCAAGGAACATAACCAGGGTGTTGCCTATTTAGATGATGGCACGATGATTGTTGTAGAGGGTGGTCGTAGCTATATCGGGCAGGCGCTTACAGTGACGGTAACGAGCGTGCTACAAACATCAGCAGGGCGGATGATTTTTGCTAAGCCAAAAGAAAGTTAGGAAGTGAGCGAATGCAATATGAAGTAGTGTTACCTGCTGCAGGCAGTGGAAAGCGAATGGGGGCAGGGCAAAATAAATTGTTTTTGCCACTTTTAGAAAAACCTATTTTAGTACACACACTAGAAATATTTGAGCAGGATAATAATTGCACAGGTATTTGGCTAGCAGTAAAGCCTGAAGAAAAGGCTTTTATTGAAGGATTGCTTGAACGCTATAGTATTACGAAAGTAAAAGGTTTACCTGCTGGTGGCGAGGAGCGACAGCATTCTGTTCATTCATGCTTGAAGGCGATGGAGCAGGTGGAAATCGTTCTAGTACATGATGCAGCTAGACCCTTTATTACCGAGGAAATTATTGCACAATTAGCGACAGTTGCTTATGAAAAAGGTGCAGCGATTGCTGGAGTTCGTGCGAAGGATACGATGAAAAAGGTACGTGGCACAGTAATTGCAGAAACGGTTGAGCGTGATAATTTATGGTCGATTCAGACACCACAGGCATTTCGCTTTGATTTATTAGCGGAGGCTGCGGATGTGGCAGAAAAAGTTGGCTTTTTAGGTACAGATGAGGCTATGCTTGTGGAACGACTTGGACATGAGGTGCATATTGTTGAAAGCAGCTACGAGAATTTGAAAATGACGACACAAGAGGATTTATTATTCGGTGAAGCGATTTTACGTAAGCGTGCGCATTAAAAATGAGGACTGGCAATTGCCAGTCCTCATTTTTAATTTTCTACTGGTGCAAAGCGTTCTTCAATAATTGCACGGTTCTTCTCTTTAAATAAATCGTTGTGTGAGGATACCATGCCGTAGCGATAAGCATCAGGTTCTAAGTATGTTTTAATTGAATTAACTGCATTTGCGGCATCTTGGAAAGTGCCAATAAGCAAGTTGACCTTGCCTTCAAATGATAAAATATCACCTGCTGCGAAAATGCCAGGCTGTGCTGTTTCACCTGTTGCTTTTCCTTCAAAGTAATAGTCATCCTTTTTAGGAATAGCGATCGCTTGGTCAAATTCTAATGAGGCTTCATAATTGTAGCCGTGGCTGACAATGACCTCATCAATTGGGCGGACAATGCTTTCCTTTGTGATGGCATTTTCACATGTAACGAATTGAATAGCGGTTTTATCTGCATTAGATATGAGCTTTGTAATGGTTGTATTGCATTCAATTTTAACACCAGCATGGATTGCCTCTTGAATTGTTGCCTCATGAGCAGATAGTTTTTCCTTACGATAGATGACTGTAATGCTTTTAGCAAGTGGGCTAAGCTCTACTGCCCAATCAATAGCAGCGTTACCACCACCAGAGATAATAATATCCTTGTTAACAAAGCGTTGGTATGATTGCACAGTATAATGTAGGTTGGCCATTTCATATTTTTCTGCGCCTTCTAAAGTAAGTTTCTGTGGATTAATAATGCCCCCACCTACAGCTAGTAGTATTGTTTTTGAATAATGAAGGCTACCATCAGCTGTGTGTATGATGAATAAATCATCTTGGCGCTCTACGAAGTCAACCTTTGTTCCTGTTAAAATAGTTGGGTCAAACACCTTTGCTTGCTCAACTAATTGCTTCACAAATTGTCCTCCAAGTACGGGAGGGTGACCGCCAACATCCCAAATTAGCTTTTCAGGATAAAGCAGCACTTTCCCACCAAGCTCTTGCTGACTTTCAATCAGCTTCGTTTTTAGCCCACGCAACCCGCTGTAAAAAGCGCTGTACAATCCAGCTGGACCACCACCGATAATTGTTACATCATATATATTTTGCATTTATGTCGCTCCATCCTTAATAAAATGGTAATTTTTAATTGATAACGATTATCATTATTGATTATTTTTTATCATAGCATGAAATTTTAGAAAAGAAAAGAGCGGTAGTAACAATAAGAGCCTACTTTACGATAAAGCTTTGTAACTCATAATGGCTTGTTGAAAAGATTTAACAAACAGCTGAAAATAAAACGAATTGTTGCAAACAGTCGTAATCTTTTGTAACCTTATAAAAACACAAGTATTATTATATGATTAATTAGAAAATTGAAGGGATGTTTTGTTGTTATGAATTTAAATGAATGGCTGAATGAAAAAGTACCAGCAATTACGAGCTCTTTAGATGATATAAATAAACAATATGTGGACATTGAAAATTCAATTGGCTTTGTTGGTCGTGACCAAATTTATAAAATTTTAGATAAATTTCATGAAGTGTTGTTCCCAGGTATTTACACGACGCCACCGATTGATGAGGTACGTATTAATATCATAAGCAGCAATAAATTACGTGAGGCTGCACTTGATTTACGCGATATTATTGAAAAAGTGCTTATTTATAATATGGAAGATAGCGACCCAACGAAATGCGGTACTTATTGCCGTGACCATGCAGATAAAATTGTGATGAATTTAGTAGCGCGCTTCCCAATCATTCGCAAGGTGTTGCAAACGGATATTCAAGCTGCTTACAACGGAGATCCAGCGGCGCTATCAACAGAAGAGATTTTGCTAAGCTATCCATCAATTGTGGCAATGTTTATTCATCGTATTGCACATGAATTGTATGAAATGGGTGTGCAAATTGTACCGCGTATTATGTCAGAGCATGCACATCGTTTAACGGGGATTGATATTCATCCTGGAGCATCGATTGGCGAATCCTTCTTTATCGACCATGGTACGGGGGTAGTAATTGGGGAGACGTGTACGATTGGTAAAAATGTTAAGGTCTATCAAGGCGTAACGCTGGGGGCATTAAGCTTCCCGCTTGATGCGAATGGCAATCCGATTAAAGGCATTAAACGTCATCCGAATATTGAGGACAATGTAGTTATTTATGCGGGTGCAACGATTTTAGGTGGAGAAACGACAATCGGTCATGATTCCGTATTAGGAAGTAACATTTGGTTGACGCATTCTGTGCCGCCATATTCTCGCGTTTATAATTCACAGCCATCACCGAATATTAGCAATAGCCAGATGAAAAATATTGAATACCATATTTAAAGGTTTGTAGAGCGTATCTCAAAATGATATTTTTGGGCACGCTCTTTCCTATTTCAAAGGAAATTTTGGTATGATAGAAAGTAAATACGTAATTAAAGGAAGATGAATATGTTTCGAGTAGGACAAGGCTATGATGTACATGCATTTGCGGAAGGGCGCAAATTAATTTTAGGCGGTATTGAAATTCCGCATGAGCGAGGGCTTTTAGGACATTCAGATGCGGATGTTTTATTACACACAATTACGGATGCGGCGCTTGGCGCAATTGGTGAAGGTGATATCGGGCGTCATTTCCCTGATACAGACCCAGAGTGGAAGGATGCAGATTCAGCAGAATTACTGCAATATATTTGGAAAATCGTTGAAGAGAAAGGATATGTGCTAGGAAATGTAGATGCGACAATTATGGCACAGCGTCCTAAAATGGCACCGTATATTGAGCCGATGCGCAATCGAATTGCAGAGCTATTAAATGCGGATGCATCTCAGGTAAATGTCAAGGCTACAACGACGGAGAAGCTAGGCTTTGTTGGTCGTGAGGAAGGGATTGCGGCATTAGCAACAATTTTATTAATCAAAAAATAAGCGATGGCTGCGAGGGAATGGTGTATTAGGCTTTTTCTCGCAGTTTTTTCAATTGATATTTTACACATATTGAATTGTGTTATCCCTACTTTTATTTGTATAGGGACAATGGTAAAATGGACAAAGTTAAGTAGGTCGGGAAATTTTTTTTCAGGACTTAAAATATAGGAGGCTTTTACAATGACGAAAGAAGTTCGTGTTCGTTATGCGCCATCGCCAACAGGTTTTTTACATATTGGTGGAGCGCGTACAGCATTATTTAACTATTTATATGCCAAGCATCATAACGGCAAATTTATCGTGCGTATCGAGGATACAGATATCGAGCGTAATGTAGAGGGTGGAGAAGCATCGCAGCTTGATAATTTACGCTGGTTAGGTATCACTCCTGACGAATCTATCGACATCGGTGGTCCTTATGCACCATATCGCCAAATGGAGCGTCTTGATATTTACAAGGAGCATGCAGAGCGTCTACTTGCAGAAGGGAAAGCATATAAGTGCTTCTGTACGTCAGAGGAGCTTGAGGCATCCCGTGAAGCACAAAAAGCAAACGGTGTTGCTGCACCAACTTATGACGGTAAATGCCGCAATTTAACAGCGGATGAAGTCGCAGCGAAGGAAGCGGCAGGTGGAGCGTACACAATTCGTATGCGCGTACCAGCAGATACAACGTATAAGTTCACGGATTTAGTACGTGGTGAGGTTGTTTTTGAATCGAAGGATATCGGTGACTGGGTGCTAGTAAAAGCAAACGGTATTCCAACATATAACTATGCGGTAGTGTTAGATGATTACTTTATGGAGATTTCACACGTATTCCGTGGTGAGGAGCATTTATCGAATACGCCGAAGCAAATGATGATTTTTGATGCGTTTGGTTGGGAGTATCCGCAATATGGTCATATGACATTAATCGTGAATGAAGACCGTAAAAAGTTATCGAAGCGTGACGAAACGATTATTCAATTCGTTGCACAATATAAAGATTTAGGCTATTTACCAGAGGCAATGTTCAATTTCTTCGCACTGCTTGGCTGGTCGCCAGAAGGAGAAGAGGAAATTTTCTCGAAGGAGCAATTTATCGAATTATTTGATGAAAAGCGCTTATCAAAATCGCCTTCAATGTTCGATAAAACAAAGCTTACTTGGATGAACAACCAATACATTAAAAAACTATCACGTGAAGAGGTTGTTGCATTAGCATTACCACATTTACAAAAGGCGGGTCTTTTACCTGCTGAGCTAAACGAAGAGCAAGCGGCATGGGCTTCTGAATTAATTGGCTTATATCACGACCAAATGAGCTTTGGGGCTGAAATTGTGGAGCTTTCAGAGCTGTTCTTTAAAGAGGAAATTGAGTACGACGCAGCGGCTACAGAAGTGTTAGCTGGTGAACAAGTGCCAGAGGTTATGACAGCATTAAAAGCGCAGCTAGAAGCGTTAGAAACATTTGATGCTGAATCGATTAAAGCGGCGATTAAAGCTGTGCAAAAAGAAACAGGACATAAAGGCAAAAACTTATTTATGCCAATTCGTGTTGTAACAACAGGGCAAACACATGGCCCAGAGCTACCAAATGCAATTGCATTAATTGGTAAAGAGAAGGTGCTTGCTCGCGTAGAAAAATATGCGAACTAAATGATTGCTTTTTTTGCACATTTTTGTACAATGAAGCTACTATATGATAAAAGCATTGATAAGGAGAAGTACGTCACGCATGCTCAACAAGAGAGGACTACCACTGGCTGAAAGTAGTCTGAGCCTAGGCAACACGGAAATGCACCTTTGAGCGCTTCGCTGAAACGAGAGTAGGCAAGCCGAAGTCGTCCCCCGTTAAAAGGACTTAGAGCGGAGAGTGGCGGATTTGTCGCTTTCAAGCAGAGTGGAACCACGCTAATTACGCGTCTCTGTCACAAGTTTTTGTGACGGAGGCGCTTTTTATTATTATTAAAAGGAGCGAAAAAAATGAGCATTCAAATTTTTAACTCATTAACACGACAAAAGGAAACGTTTGTGCCGTTAGAAGAAGGTAAGGTCAAAATGTATGTGTGCGGACCGACTGTTTATAACTATATTCATATTGGCAACTCGCGTCCTGTTATCGTTTATGATACGGTGCGTCGCTATTTACAATATGCAGGCTATGAAGTGAAGTTTGTATCTAATTTTACAGATGTAGATGACAAAATTATTAAAGCAGCAAATGAGCTAGGTGAGGAAGTATTTGAGTTGACGGAACGCTTTATCGATGCGTATTTTGATGATATTACAGCACTAGGCTGCCACAAAGCAGATGCGCACCCGCGTGTAACAGAGCATATGGACCACATTATCGAATTTATTAAAGTATTAATTGATAAAGGTTATGCATATGAATCAGCAGGGGATGTTTATTACCGTACACGCAAATTTAATGGCTATGGCAAATTATCGCATCAATCCATTGATGATTTGAAGGTTGGTGCGCGTATCGAAGCTGGAGAGAAGAAGGAAGATCCGCTTGATTTCGCCTTATGGAAGGCAGCAAAGCCAAATGAAATTTTTTGGGCTAGTCCTTGGGGCGATGGTCGACCAGGCTGGCATATTGAGTGCTCAGTGATGGCACGCGAGCATTTAGGTGATACAATTGATATCCACGCAGGTGGTCAAGATTTAACATTCCCACACCATGAGAATGAAATTGCGCAATCTGAGGCGCACAATGACAAAACGTTTGCGCGCTATTGGATGCACAATGGTTACATTAATATCGATAATGAAAAAATGTCGAAGTCATTAGGAAATTTTGTATTAGTGCATGATATTCGTCAGCAAATTGATCCACAAGTACTGCGCTTCTTTATGCTATCTGTACATTACCGTCAGCCAATTAACTTTGCACAGGATTTAGTGGAGGCAGCTCGCACAGGCTTAGAGCGAATTCGCACAGCATATAGCAACGTGGAGCATCGTCTTGCAACGTCAGCTGATTTAGTAGATAAAGCGGATGAATGGCTAACGCAAATTGCGGCAATCCAGCAGCAATTTGAAGAGGCGATGAATGACGACTTTAATACAGCAAATGCGATTACAGCATTATTTGAATTAGCTCGTTTAGCAAATATTTATACGACAGAAAGCAATACAGAGCAAAAAGTTTTACAGGCATTTTTAACGACATTTGACGCACTTAGCAGTGTTTTAGGTATTGTGTTAAAAGTGGAAGAAGAACTGTTAGATGAGGAAATCGAAGCATTAATCCAAGAGCGAAATGCGGCTCGTAAAAATCGTGACTTTGCACGCTCAGATGAGATTCGTGACCAATTATTGAGCCTGAATATCGTATTGGAAGATACGCGTCAAGGTACACGCTGGAAACGAGGGTAATAGTATGTCAGAGCTTCGAAAAGAAGATGTTAAACAATTAAATGCGCTTGCGCTTGCTTATATGGGCGATGCGGTACTAGAGCAGAAGGTGCGTGAACACCTTCTGCGTATAGGACGTGTAAAGCCAAATACGCTACACCGAGAGGCAACGAAATATGTATCGGCAAGGGCGCAATCGATGATTGTCTATCGTTTAATAGAGGAGAACTATTTAACAGAGGACGAGCTTGCGGTATTTAAGCGAGGTCGTAATGCAAAATCAGGCTCCGTACCGAAAAATACAGATGTGCAAACATATCGTAATAGCTCAGGCTTTGAAGCGGTGCTCGGTAGTTTATATTTATTAGGGGAACTAGATCGCGTATATGAAATCATTGATTATGCAATAACAATCATAGAACAGTCGAAGGGAGTGTCGTAGATGACGGAGCAAACGAATGAAATGATTGCAGGGAAAAACCCTGTATTAGAAGCGCTACGTTCAGGTCGTGAAATCAATAAGCTATGGATTGCTGAAGGTGTGAAAAAAACAGGTGTTCAAGAGCTATTAGATTTAGCCCGCGAGAGAGGCGTGCTTGTACAATTTGTACCAAAGAAGAAGGTAGATCAGTTAACTGATGCGAACCATCAAGGAATTGTTGCAGCGGTCGCAGCGTATACTTATGCGGAGCTTGATGATTTATTTGCAGTAGCAGCACAGAAGCAGGAAGATCCATTTTTCCTAATTTTAGATGAGTTGGAGGACCCGCATAATTTAGGTTCTATTATGCGAACAGCTGATGCGGCTGGTGCACATGGGATTATTATTCCGAAGCGCCGTGCTGTAGGGTTAACGGCTGTTGTGGCGAAAGCCTCGACTGGGGCGATTGAGCATGTACCTGTTGTGCGGGTGACTAATTTAGCGCAAACAGTCGATGAGTTGAAGGATCGCGGCGTATGGATTGCTGGTACCGATGCTAAAGGCTCTGTCGATTATCGAAAAATGGATGCTACATTGCCATTAGCTATTATTATTGGCAGTGAAGGTAAGGGGATGAGCCGTCTACTGAAAGAGAAATGTGATTTCCTTTACCATTTACCGATGGTTGGGCATGTTACTTCGTTAAATGCTTCCGTTGCGGCGGCATTGCTTATGTACGAAGTATATCGTAATCGTCAAAGGCTATAAGATGCAAAATATTTTGCTAGTAGATGGTTATAATATGATTGGGGCATGGGTGGAATTACGACCTTTGCGCGATAAAAGCTTAGAAGATGCCCGTGATCGTTTAGTAGAATTGCTTGCTGAATATAAAGCATCAACAGGCTGGCGTGTTATTATTGTGTTTGACGCTTATCTTGTCCCAGGTACTGAACGATTATATGTGAAGCATGATGTTGAAGTGCTATTCACAAGGAAAAATGAAACAGCTGATGAGCGTATAGAAAAATTAACGAATGAGCTAAAGGCTAGAAAAGTACAAATTCATGTTGCAACTTCTGATATGACAGAGCAAAATGTAGTGTTTGGACAAGGGGCATTGCGTAAATCTGCTCGTGAATTAGAAATTGAAATGCAAATTATAAAAAATAACATTTCATCAAAAGTGAAAAAAACGCAAGTAGATAAGCCTGTTTCACGTATCCCTCTATCAAAAGATGTGGAGCTTGCCTTTGAAAAATGGCGGCGAGGCTTGAAGTAGAATGATCTATTTTGATAATATTTATGTTTTACGTAAGTAGGAAATAGTAAGCTAGTTGGCGTTCTACATAGCAGCCTTTTGCATTTTATTTTCCTTCTAGTTCAACTATACTATTGCTAACGATTCTTAAGTGACTGAGGTGAAGCGATTGCTTAAAAGTAGTAAGATGCCAACCAAACAGCAATTTGAAGAGCTTTCTGATAATGAGCTTGTAGAGCAAGTTCGTCTAGGTAATACAGATGCGCTAGACTTTTTAATAACAAAATACCGTTTATTTGTGAAGGCGAAGGCAAGATCCTATTTTCTTGTTGGTGCTGACAAGGAAGATATCGTACAAGAGGGCATGATTGGCTTATATAAGGCGATACGTGACTTCAATGGGGACAAGCTTGCTTCGTTTCGAGCGTTCGCTGAACTATGTGTAACGAGACAAATTATTACAGCAATTAAAACAGCAACAAGGCAAAAACATATACCACTTAATTCGTATGTGTCACTTGATAAGCCGATTTATGATGAAGAATCTGAACGGACTTTAATGGACATTATTACAAGCCCGATATCAGATGATCCTATGCATGCAATGATTAGTCAGGAAGAATTCAGCTATTTAGAAGAAAAAATGAGTGAAGTACTAAGCGAGTTAGAGCAACAAGTGCTAGCTTTATATTTAGAAGGTCGATCGTATTATGAGATTTCCGAATTGTTAAATCGCCATGTGAAATCAATTGATAATGCATTGCAGCGGGTGAAGCGAAAATTAGAGCGACATTTAGAGGTTGAGGGTATTCGCTAACTTGATTTAATAAGACCGATATAGAGGCCTTAATTGTTAGGGTGAATGCTAAAAAGTAATGGAATCCCTGCGTCTCTGCTGAATCAGTTCAAAATAAGAAGCTTGTTGACAGCATCATTGTTAGGTGTTAGTCTTGAAAAGACAAAATGCCGAAAAGGTGATGCGGGTGGCACAAAAAGTCATTATAAGCTGTGAAAAATGCGGCTCAAGAAATTATGCGATGCCTGTTAAACAAGGCGCAACAAAGCGATTAGAGCTCAAGAAATTTTGCGCGCATTGCAATGAACATACGATGCATAAACAAACGATATAGAAGATATCATTGATTTTGGAGGTTAAGCTGGAATGAGTAAAGTAACAACTTTTCTGCAAGAAGTAGGCTCAGAAATGCGAAAAACAAGCTGGCCAAAAAGTAAAGAGTTAACAAAATATACAGTTGTAGTTATTGTGACAGTTGTAGTGATGGCTTTATATTTTTCGGTAGTGGATTTAGGTATTTCTGAATTATTCCGCTGGTTCTTAAGTTTGTAAAATAATATTGATATTTATGAAATAGCCCGTCCGTAGTTATAGCGGGTTTTTTCATTTGGTGAAAAACCTAATGCGAGTATTAAAATAAAAAAGGAGGGACGGACGACAAGTCCTTGTAGCTATGGAGAAAAATTGGTATGTAGTTCACACATATTCAGGTTATGAAAATCGCGTAAAAGCAAATTTAGAAAAGCGCGTTGAAACGATGGGGATGCAAGATAAAATTTTCCGTGTTATCGTTCCAGAGCAAGAAGAAGTGGATGTAAAAGAGGATGGTAAAAAGCGTACAGTCATGCGCAAAGTTTTCCCAGGCTACGTGCTAGTGGAAATTATTATGACGGATGATTCTTGGTATGTTGTCCGCAATACACCAGGTGTGACAGGCTTTATCGGCTCATCAGGTGGCGGCGCTAAACCAACACCATTATTGCCTGAGGAGGCTGAGCGCTTGCTTGCACAAATGGGCATGAAAGATACAGCGCTTGGTGACATCGCAATTGAAGTTGGAGAAGTTGTTGAAGTATTAGAAGGACCATTTGCTCACTTCCAAGGTAAAGTGGAAGAGGTAGATGTCGAAAAATCAAAAGTCAAAGTTAGCGTTGATATGTTTGGACGCGAAACGATGATGGAGTTAAGCTTCGAACAAATCCGCAAAATCTAATCGGGATTTCAAAAGAATACTCTTGAAAATTATAAATTTGAATTTGATTATTATTTGTACTTGCGTATATACTATAAAAGTGATATCATTTCATAGGTCATACTGTAAATTGTTTTCAGTTGGCAAATGATAGATTTTTAATGTTATCGGCAAACTAGCTGACAGACAGATATTTGAGTGGGAGGGGCAACCCAATTACCACATCACGGACTTAAGGAGGTGTGTCTCGTGGCTAAAAAAGTTATTAAAGTTGTAAAACTTCAAATCCCTGCTGGTAAAGCTAATCCAGCTCCACCGGTTGGTCCTGCACTAGGTCAAGCAGGTGTAAACATCATGGGATTCTGTAAGGAGTTCAATGCTCGCACTGCTGATCAAGCAGGTTTAATCATTCCTGTTGAGATTTCAGTATTCGAAGATCGTTCATTCACTTTTATTACGAAAACTCCGCCAGCAGCAGTTCTACTTAAAGTAGCAGCTGGTATCCAATCTGGATCTGGTGAACCAAACCGTAAAAAAGTAGCAACGGTTAAACGTGATAAAGTTCGCGAAATCGCTGAACAAAAAATGCCAGACCTTAACGCTGCATCAGTTGAAGCGGCTATGTTAATGGTTGAAGGTACTGCACGTAGCATGGGTATTGTGATCGAAGACTAATTCCCATTTACTTGATGATGCATTTGTTTTTGGAAGGTTGCGGCACTTAAGTAGTGCGCAACCTTTATTCGTGGGAGGTAAAATTCCGCTATAACCACAATCAAGGAGGAAATTATAATGGCTAAAAAAGGTAAAAAACTGCAAGAAGCAGCTAAATTAATTGACCGTACTCAATTATATTCTGTAGAAGAAGCAATCGCGCTAGCACAAAAAACTAGCACAGTAAACTTCGATGCAACTGTAGAAGTAGCATTCAAATTAGGGATCGACACTCGTAAAAACGACCAACAAATCCGTGGTGCAGTAGTACTTCCACACGGTACTGGTAAAACTCAACGCGTATTAGTTTTCGCTAAAGGTGAAAAACTTAAAGAAGCAGAAGCTGCTGGTGCAGACTATGTAGGCGATGCTGAGTACATCCAAAAAATCCAACAAGGCTGGTTTGACTTCGATGTAATCGTAGCTACTCCAGACATGATGGGTGAAGTTGGTAAACTTGGTCGTGTATTAGGTCCGAAAGGCTTAATGCCAAACCCTAAAACAGGCACAGTTACTTTCGATGTAACTAAAGCAATCGAAGAAATCAAAGCTGGTAAAGTAGAGTACCGTGCAGCTAAAGATGGTATCATCCACGCTCCTATCGGTAAAGCTTCTTTCGAAACAGGTAAATTAGTAGAAAACTTCTTAGCTGTATTTGATGTAGTTCAAAAAGCAAAACCTGCTGCAGCTAAAGGTACTTACATGAAATCTGTAAACGTAACTACTACAATGGGTCCAGCTGTTAAAGTTGACGCTGCTAACGTAGTAATTAAATAATAAATATAGTTGACAACAGCTGAACTATTTGTTATAGTAGTTCCTGTTGTGAATTATCCATTTGTACCGTAGACAGTAGGTGTGCGTTAGGCACTTAATCATCCTACCGAGGACAACGGAATTCGGAATCTTTTTAAGATGATGACTTTCTGCCTCTATGTCTGCTTAGATATAGAGGCTTTCTTTTGTCGGTATAAATGACTCATTCTAATAGGAGGTGTCATCAAATGAGCAAAGCTGTTGAAACAAAAAAAGTTCAAGTACAAGAAATCGCTGAAAAGTTCCAAGCTGCTGCATCTGTAGTAGTTGTTGACTACCGCGGTCTTACTGTTGCTCAAGTAACAGAGCTTCGTAAACAACTTCGTGAAGCTGGTGTAGAGTTCAAAGTATACAAAAACACTTTAACTCGCCGTGCTGCTGAAATTGCAAACGTTGAAGGTATTAATGAACATTTAACAGGTCCAAACGCTATCGCATTCTCAAATGAAGATGTTGTAGCTCCAGCTAAAATTATTAACGAATTCGCTAAAAAGAACGAAGCGTTAGAAATTAAAGCAGGTATTATCGAAGGCACTATTGCATCACTTGAAGATGTTAAAGCTCTTGCAGAACTTCCATCACGCGAAGGTCTACTTTCTATGCTTTTATCTGTACTTCAAGCACCAGTGCGCAACTTCGCACTTGCAACGAAAGCAGTTGCAGAACAAAAAGAAGAACAAGGCGCTTAATCGCTACTGGGCTTCACAAACTATTGGCTTAACCGCCTAAAATCTAAAATATAACCTAATGTAGGAGGAAATTAAAATGAACAAAGAGCAAATCTTAGAAGCTATCAAAGCTATGACAGTTCTTGAATTAAACGATTTAGTAAAAGCAATCGAAGAAGAATTCGGTGTAACAGCGGCTGCTCCTGTAGCTGTAGTTGCTGGTGGTGCTGCAGGCGCTGCTGAAGAAAAAACTGAATTTGACGTAGTACTAGCTAGCGCTGGCGGCGAAAAAATCAAAGTAATCAAAGTGGTTCGTGAAATCACTGGCTTAGGCTTAAAAGAAGCTAAAGAGGTTGTTGACAACGCTCCTAAAGCTCTTAAAGAAGGCGTTTCTAAAGAAGAAGCAGAAGAAATCAAAGGCAAACTTGAAGAAGTTGGCGCTACTGTAGAAGTTAAATAATTTCTGCTTAAACAAATAAAAGACAAGCTCGTCGTATGACGGGCTTGTTTTTTTACCTAATTCTTTTGTGGGGAGGTGCTACGATATGTCAGAGCACTATTATTCTAATAAGCCGCAAGTAGAGAGCAAGCCGCGCAAATGGAAATTTACATTGCTTGGGTCGGAATTTGTATTTGAAACAGATGCGGGCGTTTTTAGTAAAAGTGAAGTAGATTTTGGCTCCCGTGTACTAATTGACACGTTTGAAATGCCTGTGATTGAAGGGGCGGTTATGGATATAGGTTGTGGCTATGGACCAATTGGATTGGCGTTAGCGAAGGCTCATCCAGATCGTTTTATTTACATGATGGATATTAATTCTCGTGCCATTGCATTAGCACAAAAAAATGCAGAAATAAACGGGATTCAAAATGTACGAATAATCGAAAGTGATGGATTGGCAAATGTAACGCCCCAAACAGAAATTGCAGCTATTTTAACTAACCCTCCTATTCGTGCAGGGAAAGAAACGATTTTTAAGTTTTATGATGAAGCGTATGGAATGCTAGTCGCTAGTGGTGAGCTGTGGGTTGTTATTCAAAAAAAGCAAGGTGCACCATCGACGGTTAGTCATTTGGAAGAGCTTTTTACAGAAGTAGAAGTTGTTGAGAAGAAAAAAGGCTATTGGATCGTACGCGCGAAAAAATAAAATTCTTAATTAAATTGCATGCTCAAAGAAGTCGGGACAGAATTACATTGAGGTGTAATTAATTAAACAAAGTACTTTTTGTCAAGTCAATTCACTCTAAATTATTGACTTGACAAATTGACTGTGATAATATAATAAAATGCAAAATTATTATTTTGAGGAAGTATGCCCTTTTATATTAGAATTCTGATTTAATGGGCGTATGGATGAAGAATTAAGTTTAGTTAACCGAAAATGAGATCTTTTTGAGACTCGTTTTCTTTTTGTCTTTCGAAATCATACATCATTTGTGTGGTTTTGCAAAGACCTATTATCGCTTTATTGAGGGGTGAATAAGTTGACAGGTCAACTAGTTCAGTACGGACGACACCGCCAGCGTAGAAGTTTTGCGCGTATTAAAGAGGTGCTTGAGCTTCCGAATTTAATCGAGATCCAAACAGCATCTTATGAGTGGTTCTTTGCAGAAGGATTGCGTGAAATGTTCCACGATATTTCACCAATCGAAGATTTTACAGGTAATCTTGCGCTTGAATTCGTTGATTATGCTTTAGGGGAACCTAAGTATGAAGTAGATGAATGTAAAGAGCGTGACGTAACGTACGCTGCACCATTGCGTGTAAAAGTACGTTTACACAACAAGGAAACAGGTGAAGTAAAAGAGCAAGATGTTTTCATGGGGGACTTCCCATTGATGACTGAAACAGGCACATTCATTATTAATGGTGCTGAGCGCGTTATCGTTTCGCAGTTAGTTCGTTCGCCAAGTGTTTACTTCCATGATAAAACGGACAAAAACGGTAAAAAAGGCTTTGGTGCAACAGTTATTCCAAACCGTGGTGCATGGCTTGAATATGAAACAGACGCGAAAGATGTTGTCTACGTTCGTATCGACCGTACGCGTAAACTTCCGGTTACAGTTTTACTACGCGCATTAGGCTTTGGTTCAGATCAAGAAATCATCGATATTATTGGTGATAATGAATATTTACGCAATACACTTGAAAAAGATAATACAGAAAGCACAGAAAAAGCGCTTCTTGAAATTTATGAGCGCCTACGTCCAGGTGAGCCACCTACAGTAGAAAGTGCAAAAAGCTTATTATACTCTCGCTTCTTTGATGCGAAACGCTATGATTTAGCGAACGTTGGTCGCTATAAAATGAATAAAAAGCTGCATATTAAAAATCGTTTATTTAACCAAACGATTGCAGAAACATTAGCAGACCCAGAAACAGGCGAAATTTTAGTTGAAAAAGGAACTGTTCTTGATCGTCGTACGCTAGATAAGCTAATTCCTTATTTAGAAAATGGCATTGGCTTCCGCAAGCTATCACAGGTTGGTGGTGTATTAGAGGACGATGTGACAATTCAAACAATTAAAATTTATGCACCAAATGATGAGTCGCAAAAAGAAATTAATGTAATTTCAAATGCGTATGTTGAAGAAGAAGTGAAAAATATTGTTCCGGCTGACATTTTAGCTTCAGTTTCTTATTTCTTCAATTTACTTTATGGTGTTGGGAATACAGACGATATCGATCATTTAGGAAACCGTCGTATTCGCTCTGTTGGTGAGCTATTACAAAACCAATTCCGTATCGGTTTATCTCGTATGGAGCGTGTTGTACGTGAGCGTATGTCGATTAATGACACAGCAGCAATCGTGCCACAGCAATTAATCAATATCCGCCCTGTAATTGCGTCTATTAAAGAATTCTTTGGTAGCTCTCAATTATCGCAATTCATGGACCAAACAAACCCGCTTGCAGAATTAACGAACAAGCGTCGTTTATCAGCATTAGGGCCTGGTGGTTTAACGCGTGAGCGCGCAGGTATGGAAGTGCGTGACGTTCACTACTCCCACTATGGTCGTATGTGTCCGATTGAAACGCCAGAGGGTCCAAACATTGGGTTAATTAACTCGCTTTCATCATTTGCGAAGATTAATAAATTTGGCTTTATTGAAACACCGTACCGTCGTGTTGATCCTGATACTGGTCAAGTAACAGAGCAAATCGATTATTTAACGGCTGACGAAGAAGATAACTACGTTGTAGCACAAGCAAACTCTATCTTAAATGAAGATGGAACATTTGCGATGGAAGAGGTTGTAGGACGCTTCCGAGGCGATAACACGGTATTCAAAAGAGAAAAAATCGACTATATGGACGTATCACCAAGACAGGTAGTATCTGTTGCCACGGCGTGTATCCCGTTCTTAGAAAACGATGACTCGAACCGTGCGTTAATGGGTGCGAACATGCAACGTCAAGCTGTTCCATTATTAAATCCTGAAGCACCTTTCGTAGGTACAGGTATGGAGCATGTAGATGCGCGTGACTCCGGTGCCGCAGTTGTAGCAAAATTCGAAGGAATTGTTGAGCATGTAGAAGCACGTTCAATTCACGTTCGTCGTATTGAAACAATTGATGGCAAAGAGGTTAAAGGCGATTTAACGAAATATAAAGTACAAAAATTCGTTCGTTCAAACCAAGGTACATCATATAACCAACGCCCGATTGTTAAAGTTGGTGACCGCGTGAAGCCGAAAGATATTTTGGCAGATGGTCCATCAATGGAAAGAGGCGAGTTAGCGCTTGGACGCAATGTATTAGTAGCCTTCATGACATGGGACGGCTTCAACTATGAAGATGCTGTTATTATGAGTGAACGCCTTGTAAAAGACGATGTATACACATCTGTTCATATTGAAGAATATGAATCAGAGTCTCGCGATACGAAGCTTGGACCTGAAGAAATTACACGTGATATTCCGAACGTTGGGGAAGATGCACTACGCAATTTAGATGAGCGTGGTATTATCCGTATCGGTGCGGAAGTACGCGATGGTGATATTCTTGTAGGGAAAGTAACGCCTAAAGGGGTTACTGAGTTAACTGCAGAAGAACGCTTATTACATGCAATCTTCGGTGAAAAAGCTCGTGAAGTACGTGATACGTCTCTACGTGTACCACACGGAGCCGGCGGTATCGTACTTGATGTAAAAGTGTTCAATCGAGAAGATGGCGATGAGCTACCACCAGGTGTTAACCAATTAGTTCGTGCTTATATCGTTCAAAAGCGTAAAATTCGCGTTGGGGATAAAATGGCTGGACGTCATGGTAACAAAGGGGTAATTTCGCGTATTTTACCAGAAGAAGATATGCCGTTTATGCCAGACGGTACACCTGTTGATATCATGTTAAACCCACTTGGCGTACCTTCACGTATGAATATCGGACAAGTGCTAGAGCTACACTTAGGTATGGCTTCACGTTATTTAGGTATTCATATGGCAACACCAGTATTTGATGGTGCCAACGAAGAAGACGTTTGGGAAACGATGGAAGAAGCGGGTATGGACCGTGATGGTAAAACAATCCTGTATGATGGACGCTCAGGTGAGCCATTTGATAACCGTGTATCAGTAGGGATCATGTATATGATTAAACTTGCGCATATGGTTGATGATAAGCTACACGCACGTTCAACAGGACCATACTCATTAGTAACGCAACAGCCGCTTGGTGGTAAAGCACAATTCGGTGGTCAGCGCTTCGGTGAGATGGAGGTTTGGGCACTTGAAGCATACGGTGCTGCATACACATTACAAGAGATTTTAACTGTAAAATCAGATGATGTTGTAGGACGTGTGAAAACATACGAAGCAATCGTTAAAGGTGAAAGTGTACCAGAGCCAGGCGTTCCTGAATCGTTTAAAGTTCTAATTAAAGAGCTTCAATCACTAGGTATGGATGTAAAAATGCTAACAATCAACGATGAAGAAGTAGAACTTCGTGATCTTGACGAGGAAGAAGATCTTCAACCGGCTGATGCATTAAACATTATACCAGCTGATGAGGAAGACGACGCAGTAGAAACTGTTGAATAATAAGATTAACATTTCAATAAAATAGGAATGAACTGTCTGAGAAGTGTCGCATTCAATCACTTTTCAGACAGTCATATTCTTTTGCAAGATTAGATAAATGTCGAGCTACGGAAAGGTCTTTATAAAGACTTAGACTAAAGGGAGGTAGGCTCCTTGATAGACGTTAATGAATTTGAATATATGAAAATTGGCTTAGCTTCTCCAGATAAGATTCGTTCTTGGTCATACGGCGAAGTGAAGAAGCCAGAAACAATCAACTACCGTACATTAAAACCAGAAAAGGATGGTCTTTTCTGTGAGCGCATTTTCGGACCTACAAAGGACTGGGAATGTCATTGCGGTAAATATAAACGCGTGCGCTATAAAGGCGTAGTTTGTGATCGCTGTGGCGTAGAAGTGACACGTGCGAAAGTGCGTCGTGAACGTATGGGACATATTGAGCTAGCAGCTCCTGTATCCCATATTTGGTATTTTAAAGGTATTCCTAGCCGTATGGGTCTTATTTTAGATATGTCTCCACGCGCGCTTGAAGAAGTTATTTATTTTGCGTCTTATGTCGTAATTGATCCAGCAGATACAAATTTAGAAAGCAAGCAATTGCTTTCTGAAAAAGAATATCGTGCTTACCGCGAAAAATTCGGTGCAACATTTGATGCAGCGATGGGTGCGGAAGCAATCAAAAAATTGCTTGAGAAAATCGACCTTGAGAGCGAAACAGTAACATTAAAAGAAGAATTAAAAACAGCGCAAGGGCAACGTCGCACACGTGCGATTAAGCGCCTTGAAGTAGTGGAATCTTTCCGTAACTCTGGCAACAAACCAGAATGGATGATTTTAGATGTACTACCTGTTATTCCACCGGAGCTTCGTCCGATGGTGCAATTAGATGGTGGACGCTTTGCTACTTCAGACTTAAATGACCTTTACCGTCGTGTTATCAACCGTAACAACCGTTTAAAACGTTTATTAGACCTTGGTGCACCAAGCATCATCGTACAAAACGAAAAACGTATGTTACAAGAAGCAGTAGATGCTTTAATTGACAACGGTCGTCGTGGTCGTCCAGTAACAGGTCCGGGTAATCGTCCTTTAAAATCACTTTCTCATATGTTGAAAGGGAAGCAAGGGCGTTTCCGTCAAAACTTACTAGGTAAACGTGTTGACTATTCTGGTCGTTCAGTTATCGTAGTAGGACCAAACTTAAAAATGTACCAATGTGGTCTTCCAAAAGAGATGGCTATCGAGCTATTTAAGCCTTTCGTTATGAAAGAATTAGTAGAGCGTGGTCTAGCTCATAACATTAAGAGTGCAAAGCGTAAAATTGAACGTTTGCACAATGAGGTTTGGGACGTATTAGAAGATGTTATTCGTGAGCATCCAGTACTTCTAAACCGTGCACCGACGCTTCACCGTCTTGGTATTCAAGCGTTCGAGCCGACATTAGTAGAAGGTCGTGCAATTCGTCTACACCCATTAGTATGTACAGCGTATAACGCTGACTTCGATGGTGACCAAATGGCGGTTCACGTTCCATTATCAGCAGAAGCACAAGCCGAAGCTCGTTTATTAATGTTAGCAGCACAAAACATCCTGAACCCAAAAGACGGTAAACCAGTAGTTACACCGTCTCAAGATATGGTATTAGGTAACTATTACTTAACGCTTGAGCGTGAAAACGCTCGTGGTGAAGGTTCTATTTTCTACGGTCCAGACGAAGTGTTAATCGCATACCAAACTGGTCATGTACATTTACACACACGTATTGCGATTCGTGCAAACTCTGTGAATAACCAAACATTCACAGAAGAGCAAAACCAAATGTTCTTATTAACAACTGTTGGTAAAGTTATTTTCAACGAAATTTTACCGGAAACATTCCCGTATATTAACGAGCCAACAGATATCAACTTAGAGCAAAAAACGCCTGAAAAGTACTTTGCAAAATTAACAATTGACGCAGAGCAATTAGCTGAATTAGAGGCAACAGAAGGCTATGCTGAGTTATCAGAAGCCGAAAAAATTGAAGCGCAACGCAAAGCTGTTTTACAAAAACACTTTGCATCTGTGCCAGTTGTGCCACCATTCCGCAAAAAGTTTTTAGGTAATGTTATTGCTGAAGTATTTAAACGATTCCATATTACGGAAACATCAAAAATGTTAGACCGTATGAAGGATTTAGGCTTTAAATATTCTACTCGTGCAGGTATTACGGTTGGTGTATCTGATATCGTCGTATTACCAGACAAAGGTGTTATTTTAGATGAAGCGCAAGCAAAAGTAGATAAAGTAATGATTCAATTCCGTCGTGGTTTAATTACGGAAGAAGAGCGTTATGACCGTGTAATTTCTAGCTGGTCAGCAGCGAAAGATGAAATTCAATCGAAGCTGATGAAATCGTTAGAAAAAACAAACCCAATCTTTATGATGTCTGACTCAGGAGCTCGTGGTAACGCATCAAACTTTACACAGTTAGCAGGTATGCGTGGTCTGATGGCCAACCCGGCTGGTCGAATCATCGAGTTACCAATCAAATCTTCATTCCGTGAAGGTTTAACGGTATTAGAGTACTTCATCTCTACACATGGTGCGCGTAAAGGTCTTGCCGATACAGCATTAAAAACAGCCGATTCAGGTTACTTAACTCGTCGTTTAGTAGACGTTGCACAAGACGTTATTGTACGTGAAGATGACTGTGGCACAGACCGCGGTTTATTGATCGGTGCATTAATGGAAGGTAACGAGCTAATTGAAGCGTTAGATGAGCGTGTAATTGGTCGATATACGAAGAAAACAATTTATCACCCAGAAACAGGTGCGGTTATTTTAGAGCGTGATGGTTTAATTACGCAAGATGTAGCGCGTGCAATTGATGATGCGGGTATCGAGCAAGTAACAATCCGTTCAGCATTTACATGTAATACGAAGCACGGTGTATGTAAAAAATGTTATGGCATGAACTTAGCAACAGGCGAAGAGGTTGAAGTAGGTGAGGCGGTAGGTATTATCGCAGCGCAATCAATCGGTGAGCCTGGTACACAGTTAACGATGCGTACATTCCATACAGGTGGGGTAGCCGGAAACGATATTACGATGGGTCTTCCACGTATCCAAGAAATTTTCGAATCACGTAATCCGAAAGGGCAAGCGGTTATTTCGGAAGTTGGTGGTGTAATATCTGATATCGAAGAAATTCGAGAAGGCTTAAAAGAAATTACTGTTCAAGGTGAAGTGGAAACACGTAAATATCAAGCACCTTACAATGCACGTTTGAAAGTACAATTAAACGATACAGTTGAACCAGGTCAATTATTAACTGAAGGTTCAATCGATCCAAAACAATTGTTAAAAGTAAAAGACGTATCTACAGTACAAGAATATTTACTAAAAGAAGTACAAAAAGTATACCGTATGCAAGGGGTAGAAATTGGAGACAAACACATTGAAGTAATGGTTCGCCAAATGCTACGCAAAGTACGTGTAATTGAAGCTGGTGACACAGATTTACTACCAGGCTCATTATTAGATGTACACCAATTTGCCGAAGCGAACGCTGATATTATTTTAAGTGGTAAAAATCCAGCAACATGTCGCCCTGTAATTCTTGGTATTACAAAGGCTTCTCTGGAAACAGAATCATTCTTATCAGCAGCATCGTTCCAAGAAACAACTCGTGTGTTAACAGATGCAGCAATTAAAGGTAAGCGTGATGAGCTTCTTGGTCTGAAGGAAAACGTAATTATCGGTAAACTTGTTCCAGCAGGTACTGGTATGCAACGTTACCGTCAAATCCGTATTGAGCAAGATGCTGAAACGGAAGAAGAATTAACTTCAGCTGAGTAATCTGAATTCCGGTAGAGAGCAATTCTCTGCCGGAATTTTCAAATCTATTACAAAAGTTAACTAACTGACTTCAAGAAGGCCTCTTTTTCAAAATAAATAGTTGACAGGTGTAAGTAGAGGATGATAATATATTTAAGGTTGATAGTTAACTGTCTATGCTTTGGAGGATATGCAAATGTCTTATAATAAAGTAAAGGCTAGTCAAACAATCATAGGTACAAAGCAAGCAGTGAAAGCAATGCGTGCTGGTCAAGTTACAGAGCTTTTTGTCGCACTCGATGCTGACAGTTGGGTAACCGATCCGGCCATTCTTCTCGCGAAAGAAATCGGTATACCAATTACTTTGGTCGAGTCTAAAAAAGAACTTGGAAAAGCTTGCGGCATTCATGTTGGAGCTGCGGTTATTGCGATTACTGCGATGTAGTTTTTGTGTAATATACACAAAGACTTTGTTTTTACCCTAAAAATGAACCACCTGGATGTGTGGTATTAACAAGGAATGAACGAAGGGAGGAAAAATCGATGCCTACAATTAACCAATTGGTACGTAAGCCTCGTAAATCTAAAATCACGAAATCAAATTCACCAGCGTTAAACAAAGGTTATAACTCATTTAAAAAATCTTTAACTGACGTTAAATCTCCACAAAAACGCGGTGTTTGTACTCGTGTAGGTACTATGACGCCTAAAAAACCTAACTCAGCGTTACGTAAATACGCTCGTGTACGTTTAAGCAACCTAATCGAGGTTACTGCGTACATCCCAGGTGAAGGCCACAACTTACAAGAGCACAGTGTTGTTCTTATCCGTGGCGGTCGTGTAAAAGACTTACCGGGTGTTCGTTACCATATCGTACGTGGTGCTCTTGATACTGCTGGTGTAAACGGCCGTATGCAATCACGTTCTCTATACGGTGCAAAACGCCCTAAAGAAAAGAAATAATTAACTAATTTATTTATCACTTGAAAGGAGGAAAACACATGCCTCGTAAAGGTCCTGTTTCCAAACGTGACGTGTTACCAGATCCACTTTATAATTCAAAGCTAGTAACTCGTTTAATCAATAAAATGATGATTGATGGTAAAAGAGGTACTTCTCAAAAGATTTTATACGGTGCGTTCGAATTAGTAAAAGAGCGTTCTGGTAATGATCCGATTGAAGTATTCGAAGCTGCGTTAAACAACGTAATGCCAGTTTTAGAAGTACGCGCTCGTCGTGTAGGTGGTTCTAACTACCAAGTACCAGTAGAAGTACGTCCAGAGCGTCGTACAACTTTAGGTCTTCGTTATTTAGTAAACTACGCTCGTCTTCGTGGTGAAAAAACAATGGAAGAGCGTTTAGCGAACGAAATCTTAGATGCATCAAACAACACTGGTGCTTCAGTTAAGAAACGTGAAGATATGCACAAAATGGCAGAAGCGAACAAAGCATTTGCTCACTACCGTTGGTAATATTCTACACGCTAATTAATTAACTAATATAGCCTTAACCGAATATGGAAGGAGAAATTTCCTATGAAACGCGAATTCTCACTAGAGAATACACGTAATATCGGAATCATGGCTCACATTGACGCTGGTAAAACAACGACAACTGAGCGTATCCTTTATTACACTGGTAAAATCCACAAAATCGGTGAAACTCACGAAGGTGCTTCTCAAATGGACTGGATGGAGCAAGAGCAAGAGCGTGGTATTACAATCACGTCTGCTGCGACAACAGCTCAATGGAAAGGCAACCGCGTAAATATTATCGATACACCAGGACACGTAGACTTCACTGTAGAAGTAGAACGTTCTTTACGTGTACTTGACGGTGCGGTAACAGTACTTGATGCTCAATCAGGTGTTGAACCACAAACTGAAACAGTATGGCGTCAAGCAACTACTTATGGTGTACCACGTATTGTATTCATTAACAAAATGGATAAAATGGGTGCAGACTTCTTATACTCTGTAGGCACTTTACATGACCGCTTACAAGCAAATGCACATCCAATCCAATTACCAATTGGTGCGGAAGATGAGTTCAAAGGAATTATTGACTTAATCGAAATGACTGTAACTTACTACGATAACGAAGAAGGTACAGCGGTTCGTGAAGGTGAAGCGATTCCTGAAGAATATCAAGCACAAGCTGAAGAATACCGTGAGAAATTAATCGATGCTGTTGCAAGTGTTGATGAAGACCTTATGGAAAAGTATTTAGAAGGTGAAGAAATCACTGTTGCTGAATTAAAGGCAGCTATCCGTAAAGCAACAATCGCGGTAGAATTCTACCCAGTAATTTGTGGTACAGCATTCAAACACAAAGGTGTTCGTAAAATGCTAGACGCAGTTATTGATTACTTACCATCACCAGTTGATGTGCCAGCAATTAAAGGTACTTCAGTTGATGGAGATGAAGAGTTAGAGCGTAAATCTTCTGACGATGAGCCATTCTCAGCTTTAGCATTTAAAGTTATGACGGATCCATTCGTTGGTAAATTAACATTCTTCCGTGTGTACTCAGGTATCTTAGATTCGGGTTCATACGTACAAAACTCTACAAAAGGTAAACGTGAGCGTGTAGGTCGTATTCTACAAATGCACGCGAACAGCCGTGAAGAAATTTCGAAAGTATTCGCTGGTGACATCGCTGCTGCTGTAGGTCTTAAAGATACTACTACTGGTGACACTCTATGTGACGAGAAAAACCTTGTTATTTTAGAGTCTATGGAATTCCCAGAGCCAGTAATCTCTTTATCTGTAGAGCCTAAATCAAAAGCTGACCAAGATAAAATGGGTCAAGCACTTTCTAAGTTACAAGAAGAAGATCCAACATTCCGTGCCCACACTGACCAAGAAACTGGTCAAACAATCATCTCTGGTATGGGTGAGTTACACTTAGACATCTTAGTTGACCGTATGAAACGTGAATTCAAAGTTGAATGTAACGTTGGTGCGCCAATGGTATCTTACCGTGAAACGTTCCGTGGTTCAGCTCAAGTTCAAGGTAAATTCACACGCCAATCAGGTGGTCGTGGTCAATACGGTGACGTTTGGATCGAGTTCTCACCAAACGAAGAAGGTAAAGGCTTCGAGTTTGAAAATGCTATCGTTGGTGGTGTAGTACCACGTGAATATATTCCAGCAGTTGAAGCAGGTCTTCGTGACTCGCTTGACCGTGGGGTTGTCGCTGGTTACCCATTAATCGACATCAAAGCGAAATTATTCGATGGTTCTTACCATGATGTTGACTCAAACGAAATGGCGTTCAAAATCGCTGCTTCTATGGCTTTAAAAGCTGCTGCTTCTAAATGTAGCCCAGTTATTTTAGAGCCAATGATGAAAGTTGAAGTTGTAATTCCAGAAGAGTATCTTGGTGATATCATGGGTAACGTAACTGCTCGTCGTGGACGTGTAGAAGGTATGGAAGCTCGTGGTAACTCTCAAGTAGTACGCGCAATGGTGCCACTATCTGAAATGTTCGGATATGCAACAACTTTACGTTCTGCAACACAAGGTCGCGGTGTATTCTCAATGGTGTTTGACCACTATGAAGAAGTACCAAAATCAATTGCAGAAGATATCATCAAAAAAAATAAAGGTGAATAATTGAAATTTCATCTTGCATAAAGTATAACTAATTTGTAAGCTATGATTGACTGGCTTAGCTGGGCCCGGTTTAAGCCAGCACTCATAACATAAAAAACTAAAACATAGATTATAGGAGGCTTTCTCTAATGGCTAAAGAAAAATTTGACCGTTCGAAAACGCATGCTAACATTGGTACAATTGGTCACGTTGACCATGGTAAAACTACTTTAACTGCTGCTATTGCAACAGTTCTTGCTAAAAAAATGGGTGGAGAAGCTAAATCATATGCTGATATCGATAACGCTCCAGAAGAAAAAGAGCGTGGTATCACAATCAACACTTCTCACATCGAGTATGAAACTGATTCTCGTCACTATGCACACGTTGACTGCCCAGGACACGCTGACTATGTTAAAAACATGATCACTGGTGCTGCTCAAATGGACGGCGGTATCTTAGTAGTATCTGCTGCTGATGGTCCAATGCCACAAACTCGTGAGCACATCCTTTTATCTCGTCAAGTAGGTGTTCCTTACTTAGTAGTATTCATGAACAAATGTGATATGGTTGATGACGAAGAATTATTAGAATTAGTAGAAATGGAAATCCGTGACCTACTTTCTGAATATGACTTCCCAGGCGATGATCTACCAGTTATCAAAGGTTCTGCTCTTAAAGCTCTTGAAGGTGAGCCAGAGTGGGAAGAAAAAATCGTTGAATTAATGAACGCTGTTGATGAGTACATCCCAACTCCAGAGCGTCAAACTGACAAACCATTCATGATGCCAGTAGAGGACGTATTCTCTATCACTGGTCGTGGTACAGTAGCAACTGGCCGTGTTGAACGTGGTCAAGTTAAAGTTGGTGACGTAGTTGAGATCGTTGGTATCGCTGAAGAAGCTAAATCAACAACTGTAACAGGCGTTGAAATGTTCCGTAAATTATTAGACTATGCTGAAGCTGGTGACAACATCGGTGCATTACTTCGTGGTGTAGCTCGTGAAGAAATCCAACGTGGTCAAGTATTAGCTAAACCAGGCTCAATCACTCCACACACTAACTTCAAAGCAGAAGTTTACGTTTTATCAAAAGAAGAAGGTGGCCGTCATACTCCATTCTTCTCTAACTACCGTCCTCAGTTCTACTTCCGTACAACTGACGTAACAGGTATCTGTAACTTACCAGAAGGCGTAGAAATGGTTATGCCTGGCGATAACATCGAAATGACAGTAGAACTTATCGCTCCAATCGCTCTTGAAGAAGGTACTAAATTCTCTATCCGTGAGGGTGGCCGTACTGTAGGCGCTGGCGTAGTTGCTTCTATCCAAAAATAATTTCATCTTTTCTTAAAACCTCAAGGGGACGCTCTTGAGGTTTTTTTGTTATTTATTAAACAAGATAAATGGTAAATCATTGATAACACAGCTATTTTCTATTAACTTTAGTTCATTAGTATACAGAGGTAAGGTAAAAGTGAATACAGCTTTATTAGTAGGTATTATGCTTATTTTAAGCTTACTGCGTGTTAGTGTAGTATTATCTCTTACATGTTAGAGGGAAAATTAGTGTTCTCTTCATAACTGAGACAACAAATGTTTTGTGGATGGTTGAGGGAGGTGTATCGGTTGTGTTTAGCTATGCGCTACTTGATAGTTTTGCTCTAGCTCTACGTACAGTATATCCTCCAGCTTATTTTATGTGTCGTACGAAAAGAAGGTGAGGCCCAAAAGAAGACGTTAGCAAAAGCTATTACCTTTAAGGTTTTCCGTTCACATTTAGAATGGCAATCACCTTTCGTTTAGCGATAGAGGTCATGGAATTTCTTCACTACAAAAAATATGATTGGCAGGTATTAACTCACACATATTTCATACGAAGTACGAGGATTTAACGATTCAAATTCCACGTGAGTTTAAACAACAAATCGTAGCTCCTTAAAAGCATTCAAATGCTTCATTAAAAGAACGGTGATTCACTTGCTTAAAAAGGATGAAAAGTTATTGGCACGAGGGTGCCTGAAAAGTGTCTTAACGCATCACTTTTCAGACAACGATATGCTTTTGGTTTGAAATATTACCCACTTCGAAAAGTGATTGTCTTTTTAATATGTTGAAAACACTGAATTTTACGCCTTTGCATTCACTTTTCAAATGGATAAGTGAACCTAGATTTTTCATTGTTCAGAGAAATTTTTTGTTTTTTAGACAGCCCCAATACGATAATGAAAGTAATTTTTCATTTATTTCTTTTTCGATGAAGTAAAAGTAGGTTTAAGAGATAGATAAAAGTAAATAAGAAAGTCAGTATTATTTTTGTTATTAAATTATCTGTAAAACTCCAAAGGACGATATAAAAAAAAATTAAAGCTACTAAACCAGACCATAGTGCACGAGAAAATTTTTCGTTATTATTCAACTTCCAATAAAAAAATTTCATATGACACACATCCCATATTATAATTTATTTTAAATAAATGATAACACAAAAAGGAGTAAATTACAAAAAATGTTTTACAATAATAATGTATATATGGTATTGTATTGTAAATAAGAAAAGGAGGTATTTTGTGAAAAATAAACTAATTTTTGTTATCTGTGCCATGCTTTTGATTTCAACAATTGCTTCAAATTTTAGCGTATCTGCAATGTCCAATGTTAATGTCGGTGCTAGTTCTAATGATAAGTATGAAGTAGAATTTATTGAAAATACTAAAGAGTATCAAAAGATTAAGTTTACTAACAAAGAGACCGGAGATGTTGAGTTTTTAGAAGCTTTCTATTCTGATGGTTCTTCAAATTACCTTTCTACTTATACAGATGAAGAAACAAAGCAAGAAATGCAAGTTGTAATTACGACAGAGAATAATGAATTAACAATTCATAATTTAACTACTGATGAAGAGACAACGGAAAGTATAATTGATATTAAAGAGGCTAATTCAATTCAACCATTTGGACTTCCAGGTGGAAATGGAGATTATGTTTTACAAGCAACATTTAGAGGGTCTAAACAAATAGTTGACAGTGCTGTGGGTATAGTATCTGTAATAGCAGGCATTGTAGCATCAATATTTGGAGGTCCTGTAACGGGTATCGTTACAACAATTGCAATGTATCTGGCTTCAGCTGGTGCTGTAAAATTCTATTATGTACATGAGCTATATTATTGGAGGGATATCCCTGTTTACCCAGCGTATTTTGTTAAATATTATGAGAACTCAAATTACACTGGATTTATTGATATGGTATGGCACACTACAGTTAATTAAAGAACTGACCCTTGGACTTTTAAAATCCAGGGGTTTTATTGTTGAATACGTTTAACTAAGTAGCAGATATTGTTTGTATTCATTGTATATTTTTAAACTATTAAAATTCAAATATCATTTTAAAATTTTTCCGCACAGTATTAGTTGCATCAAGGCTCTAGTATTATGACTTGTGAATTTGTTCACCTACTGTAAAATAAAAGTGGGGGCTAATTATGAAAATTTTTTTAATAGAAGATGACATGTCGATATTTCGCTTAATAGAGGAACAGTTGCAAAAATGGTCCTTACAAATAATGGGGCTAAAAGATTTTCAAACGGTGATGAATGATTTTACCAAAGAAACCCCACAGCTTGTGATAATAGATATTCAATTACCTGCTTACGATGGCTTTCATTGGTGTCGAGAAATTCGAGCGATATCCAATGTGCCGATTTTGTTTTTATCATCAAGAGATCACCCAATGGATATGGTCATGGCAATGCAGCTAGGGGCAGATGACTTTGTTCAAAAGCCTTTTCATATGGAGGTGCTTGTAGCTAAAATCCAAGCATTGTTAAGACGCACATATGATTATCAACAACAGGCGCAGTCGGTGATTAGCTGGCAGGACGCCATCATTGATTATGAACGAGGCATTCTTACATATAACAATCAGCAAATCGATTTTACGAAAAATGAGCTATTTATTTTGAAGCTACTAGTAGAGCGAGTAGATAAAATTGTATCACGGGATGAATTAATGCGTAAATTATGGGATGATGAACGCTTTGTCAATGACAATACGTTAACGGTAAATATTAACCGTCTCCGTCAAAAGCTTGAAGAAGTAGGGTTAATCGATGTCATTGTGACGAAAAAAGGACTTGGTTATATGGCGGTGTCACAATGATTCAACTTTTTTTAAGGCAACATATGCTGTGGATTAGTTTTTTTATGGGAATGCTTTTCATATGGAATGTCATTTGTATGCTTGATATCGGATTTGCCTCTATATCTGTTAGTTATTTAAATAGTATAGCTATCCTAGTGCTCATCATATTTTTAACAGCTCGTTATTATTGGGAAAGACCTAGCTTGAAGCAACTCCTTCATCAAAATTTACTACAGAATGTTGAAGGTGCTCGTTGGGATTTTTATACGCGACAAGTAATTGAACTGTATGAAGAACAAAAGCAAAGACAAGTACAACTTGTCCAAAAAATTAAATTTGACAAAGAGGAAGAACAGGATGAGCTGTTAGCATGGGTGCATGAAATTAAAGCACCACTCACCGCGATGAAATTAATGATTGAACAGCTAGAGGATTATAAAGCGCGTAATCGACTGGAGCAAGAATGGCTACGCCTACATTTATTAGTTGATCAACAATTGCATCAAACGCGATTGCAAACATTAGCAGAGGATAACCGGCTTGAACAGGTGCAATTACGGTCAATCGTTTTTAAAGAAATACGTGAATTCCAAACGTGGTGTATGGAAAAGGGAATTGGATTCCAAATAGATGAGCTAGAGGAAGTCGTTTTGACAGATGCCAAGTGGCTGGGGTTTATTTTACGACAGATACTATCGAATGCCATCAAGTATAGTCCGCACCATAGTGAGATTGTCGTGAGCGTTGCATATGATGCACAAGGACATGCCTTGCTCAAAATCAAGGATGTAGGACAAGGAATTCGTGCAGAAGACTTGCCACGCATTTTCAAAAAATCCTATACGGGTACAATTGGTAGAGAAACGAATGTGGCTACAGGGATGGGGCTTTATTTAGCGAAGCGTGCTGCGACAGCTTTAGGAATTCAATTATATGTTGATTCGATATATGGGAAAGGAACAACCGTTGTATTACAATTTCCTATAGAAAACGAATATGTACAAACATTCGGTATGTGACGACATTGTCACATACCGTTTATTATTGTCACGTAAAACGAACGATTTCTACTTGCATCCACTGTACAATAAAAATACATAAAGAAGCAGGGGGCATAAAGGATGAACATTTTAACGGCTCGTAAAGTCCGTAAAACATATGGTAAGCGTTTAACAACAGTCGAAGTATTGAAAGGCATCGATTTAGAAGTGAGCAAAGGGGAGTTTGTTGGCATTATGGGACCTTCTGGTTCAGGGAAAACAACTTTACTCAATGTGCTGTGCTCAATTGACCGGGTAACAGAAGGGATGGTTGAAATTAATGGGCAGGTTTTGCAGCAAATGAAGGAGCGTGAGCTAGCGGCCTTTAGGCGAGATGCGCTTGGTTTTATTTTTCAAGATTATAATTTGCTCGATACGCTGACGGTGAAGGAAAATATTTTATTGCCATTGGCGATTAAAAAACTACCACAAAAAGCGGCAGAGCAACGCTTTCGGGAGCTTGTTGAAATTTTGGATATTGAAGATATTATTGCAAAATATCCCAATGAAATTTCAGGAGGACAAAAGCAACGTACTTCTGCGGCGCGTGCGTTAATTACAAACCCGTCAATTGTTTTTGCAGATGAACCAACGGGAGCACTTGACTCGAAATCAGCAACGGCACTTTTGAAAAACTTGGAGCAAATTAACATAGAACGCCATGTAACAATTATGATGGTGACACATGATGCGGTGGCAGCGAGCTTTTGCTCACGTGTACTTTTTTTAAAGGATGGGGCGCTCTATACAGAGCTTTATAAAGGCGATAAGACGCGTCAGGAATTTTTTCAGCAAATTTTAAGTACGCAAAGTGTTTTAGGTGGTGATGGCTATGACGATTAGTCGCTTACTTACACGCTCTATGCTAAAAAATATGCGTCATTACTTTTTATATTTCCTCTCACTCATTTTCAGTGTGACACTTTATTTCTCGTTTGTTACCCTACAGTTTAATGAAGAAGTGCTAAAACAGGCGTCCAGTAGCCCAACAGCATCAGCTGGTTTCAAGGCAGCATCGTATTTACTTTATTTTATCGTTTTGTTTTTTGTGCTTTATGCGAATCATTTATTTATCAAAAGACGCAGCAAGGAAATCGGTATGTATCAGCTGATTGGAATGACAAAGGGGCTTATTTTTCGCTTAATTGCGATTGAAAACATCATATTGTTTAGTGGTGCGGTCTTCATCGGTATTGTAGCAGGGCTTCTAAGCTCGCGATTTTTTACGATGATTTTAATGAAGGTGATTGGGCAAGACATTTTAATTAAACTAACATTTAACACACAAGCGATTATACAAACGCTCATGCTATTCAGCGTGATGCTTTTGATCATTTTAGCGCAGCTTAGTTGGATGATTCGACGTGTCTCACTATTATCACTTTTTACAGCTTCTAAACAAACAGAGGAGCGTGTGAAACGCTTTAGTATGTGGCAAATGTTTGTTGGAGCGCTTGGAATTATCTTCATTGGTTACGGTTACTATGAGTCCACACACTTATTTACGACTAATGATGTGAATATATTATTAAAACGCATGATAGTTATTTTAGCATTAACCATTGGTGGAGCATTTTTAGTTTTCCGCTATTCTGTTGCCTTTGTCTTCAATTTACGTCGGTTAATGAAGAATGGTCATTTAACTACGACGGATGTGTTAGCGGTAACGCCGATTATGCATCGGATGAAAGGCAATGCGAAATCACTAACGCTAATTACTGTATTAACAGCAGTTTCGCTTGCTATTTCAACGCTTGCCTATATTTCCTATTATTCAGCAGAGCAAGGAGTAAGGAATGCCGTACCAGCTGATTATGTGCTTCTAACGGAGAAAGGACCTGCATTTTTAACGTTGTTAGATAAGCAAAACATTGACTATCGTGCCATAACATATGAGGATATGAATGCAGAATTTGATGTGGCTCGCTTATTAAAAAATCCTAATGATGCCAATCAGATTTTTTATGCAGAATCTGGCATGAAACAGGTGGTTTCGCAATCTTTTTATGAGCAAGTACATGGAAAAGTCGAGTTAGCAGAGGATGAGGCAATTTTAACGAATATGACAGATGGAGTCACTTCGATGTATGCAATGAATAAACAAGGGGAAATCGAAGTAACGATTGAAACATTAGGAAATCGCTTAAAAGATAGATTAAAGATTGTTGATGTGCGCCAAGAAAGCACCCTTGTACAAAATGGGAGCAACCTAGTGATTTGCGCAGTGCTTGTAGTGTCAGATGCAAAGTATGCGGAGTATAAAAAATTTTACGGTGAGCGCAAGTATATGCCACAAACGCTAGTCTTTTTAGAGAACAAAAGCGATGTAGCGTTGGCTGAAGAGCTATATGTGCAATCAGGAGCTGATATACGAGCTGTTTATGGTGAGGGTGAAGATCAAATTATCTTAAAGCAAAATTCATATAAGCAGGAGCGGCAAGTGTATATGAGCATTTTCGGAATGACGATTTTTATTGCAGCATTTTTAGGACTAGCCTTTTTATTAACAACAGGTAGTATTTTATATTTCAAGCAGATTGCTGAAGCAGATGAGGAGCAGGCGAGTTACACGATTTTAAGAAAAATTGGCTTTTCTGAGCAGGATGTTTTAAAGGGCATTGTTTGGAAGCAAGCATTTAATTTCGGTGTGCCCCTATTGATTGGTTTATTGCATAGCTATTTTGCGGTAAAGTCTGGGTGGTTTTTATTTGGCACAGAGCTAGTAGCGCCGATGCTTATTATGATGGGGCTGTATGTGTTAATGTATGCGGTGTTTATGCTGCTATCGATTCAATACTATCGAAAGACGATCAAAGGTTGTCTATGAGTAACTATTAAATAGGAAGAGAGTAGTGGCACTATATATGCCACTACTTATTTTTTCGAATGAATATGCAGTGTTAACTGTTAATAATGCGCCTTAATCATACGAGAAGTGTTTGTTTATAAAATACTTTACATAAAAGCATTAATTCAGGGGCAACAAGCTATAATTATCGCTTGCAATGACGAGAAATATTTTATATACTAGACAACGGCTTATAAATATAGCGAAATGTATGTAACTGAAGGCATTCAAATTTTTTTATAAAACTACTTGCTTATTGCGATAGTATTGTATATAATATTGAATGTTGGTCTTTGACTGCGATGAAGCGAGAGGTTGCCGACACACCCGGCCGCTTTGCCATGGCGGTGTGTAGGAGAATTTTCGTGGAGAATGTCTAGAAAATAGGCGAGAAGGAGGGAAAGTAATGGCAAAACAAAAAATTCGTATTCGTTTAAAAGCGTATGATCACCGTATTCTTGATCAGTCTGCTGAGAAAATTGTT
The DNA here is from genome assembly GCF_025291715.1 of Metasolibacillus sp. Classification (GTDB taxonomy): domain Bacteria; phylum Bacillota; class Bacilli; order Bacillales_A; family Planococcaceae; genus Metasolibacillus; species Metasolibacillus louembei. The sequence goes on along the minus strand of NZ_JAMBIZ010000011.1, from coordinate 19,162 downwards.
GAAACTGCTAAACGTTCAGGTGCAAGCGTATCGGGTCCAATTCCGTTACCGACAGAACGTTCTGTGTATACAATTCTTCGTGCGGTTCACAAGTACAAAGATTCTCGTGAGCAATTCGAAATGCGTACGCATAAACGTCTAATCGATATCGTTAACCCAACACCACAAACTGTTGATGCGTTAATGAAGCTTGATTTACCATCTGGCGTTGATATTGAAATCAAACTTTAATGGTAAAACGAAATAGAACTTTTAAAATTTACAGGAGGTGTGACAAATGGCTAAAGGAATCTTAGGTAGAAAAATCGGTATGACTCAAGTTTTCGCTGAGAACGGTGATTTAATCCCAGTAACAGTAATCGAAGCTGCTCCAAACGTAGTTCTTCAAAAGAAAACTGCTGAAACTGATGGCTACGAAGCAATCCAAGTTGGTTTCGAGGACAAGCGCGTTAAGCTTTCAAACAAACCAGAACAAGGTCACGTAGCAAAAGCAAATACGGCTCCTAAGCGCTTCATTCGTGAGTTCCGCAACGTAAACGTAGCAGAATACGAAGTTGGTCAAGAAGTCAAAGTAGAAATTTTCGCAGAAGGCGATGTAATTGATGTAACAGGTGTTTCAAAAGGTAAAGGTTTCCAAGGTGTAATTAAACGCCACGGACAATCTCGTGGTCCTATGGCCCACGGCTCTCGTTACCACCGTCGTCCTGGTTCAATGGGTCCAGTTGCTCCGAACCGCGTATTCAAACAAAAGAAATTACCTGGTCAAATGGGTGGGAACGTTGTAACAATTCAAAACCTTGAAATCGTTAAGGTTGATGCTGAACGTAATCTACTATTAGTAAAAGGTAATGTTCCTGGTTCTAAAAAATCATTAGTAACAGTTAAAACAGCTGTTAAATCTAAATAATTTCTCGAAGAAAGGAGGAAACAGGAATGGCAAAGGTATCTGTACTTAGTCAAACAGGCGCTTCAGTTGGCGAAATCGAATTGAACGATGCGATTTTCGGAATCGAGCCAAACGAAGCTGTATTATTCGACGCAGTAATCGCACAACGTGCTTCTCTACGTCAAGGTAATCACAAAGTAAAAAACCGTTCTGAAGTTGCTGGTGGTGGTCGTAAGCCATGGCGTCAAAAAGGAACTGGTCGTGCTCGTCAAGGTTCGATCCGCTCTCCACAATGGCGCGGCGGTGGTGTCGTATTCGGTCCAACTCCACGTAGCTATTCATATAAACTACCGAAGAAAGTTCGCCGCTTAGCTCTTAAATCAGCTTTATCAGCTAAAGTTGTAGAACAAAACTTCTTAGTACTTGATGCATTAACTTTAAATGCACCAAAAACAAAAGATTTCGCTGCTATTTTAAAAGCGTTAGAAATCAATTCAAAAGCATTATTCGTTACTGCTGAGTTAGATGAAAACGTAGCATTATCTGCTCGTAACATCCCAGGCGTGACTGTTTTAACAGCTAGCGGAATCAACGTTCTTGATCTTTTAGGTCATGACAAAGTTGTATTCACAAAAGCTGCAGTAGAAAAGGTTGAGGAGGTGCTTGGATAATGGAAGCACGTGATATCATTAAACGTCCGGTCATTACTGAGCGTTCTTCTGAATTAATGGCAGAGAAAAAGTATACTTTCGAAGTAGACACTCGCGCTAACAAAACACAAGTTAAAGACGCAGTAGAAGAAATCTTTGGTGTTGAAGTTGATAAAGTAAACATCATGAACTACAAAGGTAAATTCAAACGCGTTGGTAAATACAGTGGCTACACTAACAAACGTCGTAAGGCAATCGTTAAATTAACTGCTGATTCAAAAGAAATCGAATTATTCTAATAGACAGGTGAATACCTGAGCAATTATAGAAGGAGGGAATACAAATGGCGATTAAAAAGTACAAACCAACCTCAAATGGTCGTCGTAACATGACGTCATCTGACTTTGCTGAAATCACTACTAATAAGCCTGAAAAGTCTTTATTAGCTCCGAAAAAACGCAAAGCTGGTCGTAACAACCAAGGTAAAATTACTGTTCGTCATCACGGTGGTGGTCATAAGAAGCAATACCGCGTAATCGACTTTAAACGTATTAAAGACGGCATTCCAGGACGCGTTGCTACAATCGAGTATGATCCAAACCGCTCTGCGAATATCGCATTAATTAACTATGCTGACGGTGAAAAACGTTATATCTTAGCTCCGAAAGGTCTTGAAGTAGGTCAAACGATCGTTTCAGGTCCAGACGCAGATATTAAAGTAGGTAACGCATTACCATTAGCAAACATTCCGATGGGTACAACAATCCATAACATCGAGTTAAAACCTGGTAAAGGTGGACAATTAGTACGTTCTGCTGGTACTTCAGCACAAGTACTTGGACGTGAAGATAAATACGTAATTATCCGTCTTCAATCTGGTGAGGTTCGTTTAGTATTAGCTACTTGCCGTGCAACAGTAGGTCAAGTTGGTAATGAACAACATGAACTTATCCACATTGGTAAAGCTGGTCGTTCTCGTTGGTTAGGTAAACGCCCAACTGTACGTGGTTCTGTAATGAACCCTAACGATCACCCACACGGTGGTGGTGAAGGACGTTCTCCAATCGGACGTAAATCTCCAATGACACCATGGGGTAAACCAGCTCTTGGTTATAAAACACGTAAGAAGAAAAACAAATCTTCTAAATTCATCATTCGTGGACGTAAAAAATAATGTGATTAGGCTACGGTTCGCTAGAAGAACCGTGGTGGGATCACGGAGGGAGGTTCCTAAATGGGTCGCAGCTTGAAAAAAGGACCTTTTGTTGACACTCACCTTATGAAAAAGGTGGAAGTACAAGAGGCTTCTGAGAAAAAACAAGTAATTAAAACTTGGTCTCGCCGTTCTACTATCTTCCCGAACTTCATCGGTTTAACAATCGCTGTATATGATGGACGTAAACACGTTCCTGTATATGTGACAGAAGATATGGTAGGTCATAAATTAGGCGAGTTCGCACCTACACGTACTTACAAAGGTCACGGTGCAGATGATAAGAAAACAAGACGCTAATTTTGAGAGGAGGTAAATCCTAATGACACAAGCTAAAGCTATCGCTCGTACAGTTCGTATCGCTCCTCGTAAAGTTCGTCTAGTAGTAGACTTAATCCGAGGCAAGCAAATCGGTGAAGCAGTTGCAATTTTACGTCATACTCCAAAAGCGGCGTCTCCAGTCGTTGAGAAAGTATTAAAATCTGCAGTTGCTAACGCTGAACACAACTATGAGTTAGATGTAAATAACTTAGTTGTATCTGAAATCTTTGTAGATGAAGGTCCAACATTAAAACGTTTCCGTCCACGTGCTCAAGGACGTGCAAGCGCAATTAACAAACGCACAAGCCACATTACAGTTGTGGTATCAGAGAAGAAGGAGGGTTAATCCGTGGGTCAAAAAGTACATCCAATAGGACTACGAGTTGGTATTATTCGTGACTGGGAATCAAAATGGTTCGCTGAGAAAGACTATGCTACTCTTTTACACGAAGATATCAAAGTTCGTAAACATATCGAATCTACATTAAAAGATGCATCTGTATCTAAAGTAGAAATCGAGCGCGCTGCAAATCGCGTAAACATTACAATTCACACTGCGAAGCCAGGTATGGTAATCGGTAAAGGCGGTACGGAAGTTGAAAACTTACGTAAATACTTAAGCGATGTAACTGGTAAACGCGTTCACATTAATATCGTAGAAATTAAACGTGCTGATCTTGATGCTCGCTTAGTAGCAGAAAACATCGCTCGTCAACTTGAGAACCGCGTATCATTCCGTCGTGCTCAAAAACAAGCAATCCAACGCACAATTCGCGCTGGTGCAAAAGGTATTAAAACACAAGTATCTGGTCGTTTAGGTGGCGCTGATATCGCGCGTGCTGAACATTATAGCGAAGGAACTGTTCCACTTCACACATTACGTGCTGACATCGATTATGCACACGCTGAAGCTGATACAACTTACGGTAAATTAGGCGTTAAAGTTTGGATCTACCGTGGTGAAGTCCTTCCTACTAAAAAGAACTCTGTGGAAGGAGGCAAATAATAATGTTATTACCAAAACGCGTAAAATATCGTCGTGAACACCGTGGTAACATGCGTGGCGAAGCGAAAGGCGGTAAAGAAGTAACATTTGGTGAGTGGGGCTTACAAGCTACTACAGCATCATGGATTACAAACCGTCAAATCGAATCTGCCCGTATTGCAATGACACGTTACATGAAACGTGGCGGTAAAGTTTGGATTAAAATCTTCCCGCACAAACCTTATACGAAAAAGCCTCTAGAAGTCCGCATGGGTTCTGGTAAAGGTTCTCCTGAAGGTTGGGTAGCAGTAGTAAAACCAGGAAAAATTATGTTCGAAATTGCTGGTGTATCTGAAGAGATCGCACGTGAAGCACTTCGTTTAGCATCACATAAGCTTCCTGTTAAATGTAAGATCGTAAAACGTCAAGAAACTGGTGGTGAATCTAATGAAAGCTAATGAAATCCGTGACCTTGCCACTTCTGAAATCGAATTAAAAGTGAAATCACTGAAAGAAGAGCTTTTCAACCTTCGCTTCCAATTGGCGACTGGTCAATTAGAAAACACAGCTCGCATCCGCGAAGTTCGTAAAGCGATTGCGCGCATGAAAACTGTGATTCGTGAAAGAGAAATCAGTGCACAATAATACGAATAAAGGAGGTTTTCTGGCATGACTGAGCGTAACCAACGCAAAGTTTACACAGGCCGTGTTGTTTCTGACAAAATGGACAAAACTGTTACTGTTTTAGTTGAAACATACAAAAAGCACAAGCTTTACGGTAAACGTGTAAAGTATTCTAAAAAGTTTAAGGCTCATGATGAGCAAAACACTGCGAAAATCGGTGATATCGTACGTATCATGGAAACTCGCCCGCTATCAGCTACTAAACATTTCCGTCTAGTGGAAGTTGTAGAAAAAGCGGTTATTATCTAATAACTATTTCGGAAAATATAAAGTTCCGAAGGGAGGTAACCTAAGTGATCCAACAAGAAAGTCGTATGAAAGTTGCTGACAACTCAGGTGCACGTGAAGTTTTAACTATTAAAGTACTTGGTGGTTCTGGACGTAAAACTGCTAACATCGGCGATATCGTCGTATGTACAGTTAAGAAAGCAACACCAGGTGGCGTTGTCAAGAAAGGTGACGTTGTTAAGGCTGTTATCGTTCGCACAAAATCTGGCGTTCGTCGTAAAGATGGTACTTACATTAAATTTGATGAAAATGCTTGCGTTATTATCAGAGATGATAAGTCACCACGCGGAACTCGTATTTTCGGACCTGTTGCACGTGAATTACGTGACAGCAACTTCATGAAAATCGTTTCTCTAGCTCCAGAAGTTCTTTAATTTTCATGACAGTACCAATCAAGGAGGTGCGACACACAATGCATGTAAAAAAGGGCGACAAAGTAAAAGTTATTACTGGTAAAGATAAAGGTAAAGAAGGCGTTATCTTAGCTGCTTTCCCAAAACAAGACCGCGTTCTTGTTGAAGGCGTTAATATCGTTAAAAAGCATATCAAACCTAACCAGTTAAACCCACAAGGTGGTATTGTATCTCAAGAAGCTGCAATCCACGTATCGAACGTAATGCTAATCGATCCTAAATCTGGCGAGCCGACTCGTGTAGGTTATAAAATCGAAAACGGTAAAAAAGTTCGTGTTGCAAAAAAATCAGGTGTAGTAATCGACTAATAAGTAAAACGAGAAAGGAGGTACGAACATGAGCCGCCTAAAAGAAAAATTTGTAAATGAAGTTTCACCTGCTCTAGTGAGCAAGTTTGAATATAAATCAGTAATGCAAGTGCCGAAAGTGGAGAAAATCGTTATTAACATGGGTGTTGGTGACGCTGTACAAAACTCTAAAGCATTAGACGCTGCTGTAGAAGAATTAGCAACTATCACTGGTCAAAAACCAGTTGTAACAAAAGCGAAAAAATCGATTGCAGGTTTCCGTTTACGTGAAGGTATGCCTATCGGTGCTAAAGTTACATTACGCGGTGAGCGTATGTATGAATTCTTGGATAAATTAATCTCTATCGCATTACCACGTGTACGTGACTTCCGCGGTGTTTCTAAAAAAGCATTTGACGGACGCGGTAACTACACTTTAGGTGTGAAAGAACAATTAATTTTCCCAGAAATCGATTACGATAAAGTTTCGAAAGTACGCGGTATGGACATCGTGATCGTAACGACTGCGAATTCTGATGAAGAAGCTCGCGAGTTATTGACACAATTCGGTATGCCGTTCCAGAAGTAATCAAATAAGGAGGGCGAAAACGTGGCTAAAAAATCAATGATCATTAAACAACAACGTAAGCAAAAGTTTAAAGTACAAGAATATACACGTTGTGAACGCTGTGGCCGTCCACACTCTGTATATCGTAAATTTAAGCTTTGCCGTATTTGTTTCCGTGAACTTGCATATAAGGGACAAATTCCTGGCGTTAAAAAAGCCAGCTGGTAATCCCCTAATTTTGGGAAGGAGGTAAATTTTCATGACAATGACTGATCCGATTGCAGATATGCTTACTCGTATTCGTAACGCGAACATGGTTCGTCACGAGAAATTAGAAGTTCCTGCTTCTAACTTAAAGAAAGACATCGCTGAAATTTTAAAGCGTGAAGGTTTCGTACGTGACGTAGAGTATGTCGAAGACAACAAGCAAGGAATCATCCGTATCTTCTTAAAATACGGTAAAGATAACGAACGTGTAATCACTGGTTTAAAACGTATTTCTAAACCTGGTCTACGCGTATACGCTAAAACTAACGAAGTGCCTAAAGTATTAAACGGTCTTGGTATCGCTTTAGTATCAACTTCACAAGGTTTATTAACTGATAAAGAAGCTCGCGCTAAACAAGTTGGCGGAGAAATCTTAGCATACGTTTGGTAATTAGTAACAAAAGAATGGAGGTGCAACTTAATGTCTCGCGTAGGTAAAAAACTTATCGAGGTACCTGCTGGTGTAACAGTTGAAGTCGCTGCTGACAACACTGTTACAGTAAAAGGACCAAAAGGCGAACTAGTTCGTCAATTCAATCAAGATATGAAAATCGAGCAAGAAGGCAACATCATTACTGTTGTTCGCCCTTCTGAATCAAAAGAACACCGCACAATTCACGGTACAACTCGTGCTTTGTTAGCTAACATGGTAACTGGTGTTTCTGAAGGTTTCTCTCGCTCTCTAGAACTTATCGGGGTAGGTTACCGTGCTCAATTGCAAGGTAGCAAACTTGTACTTAACGTAGGTTACTCTCATCCAGTAGAGTTTACACCTGAACAAGGTTTAGAAATTGAAGTTCCTTCAAACACGAAAATCATCGTTAAAGGTATTAATAAAGAGCGTGTTGGTGCATTAGCATCTAACATCCGTGATGTTCGTCCTCCAGAGCCATATAAAGGCAAAGGAATTCGTTATGAAGGCGAATACGTTCGTCGTAAAGAAGGTAAAACAGGTAAATAATGCGAAATAAAGCATTAGAAAGGAGTGACCTCTGTGATTACGAAACAAGATAAAAATCAAGTTCGTAAAAAACGTCATGCACGTGTACGTTCAAAAATTACGGGTACTGCTGAGCGTCCACGCTTAAACGTATTCCGTTCAAACAAGAACATTTACGCACAATTAATTGATGACGTAGCTGGTGTAACTTTAGTATCTGCTAATACACAAGAAAAAGCTTTCGAGGGTAGCGGATCTAACGTTGAAGCAGCTGCTAAAATCGGTGAAACAATCGCAAAACGCGCTGCGGAAAAAAATATTACTACAATTGTATTTGACCGTGGTGGTTACTTATATCATGGACGTGTAAAAGCTTTAGCTGAAGCTGCACGTGAAAACGGCTTAGAATTTTAATAAGAAGGAGGGACATACTTCATGAGTCGCATTGACGCAAACAAATTAGAACAACTTGAAGAACGCGTAGTTACAATTAACCGCGTAGCGAAAGTTGTTAAAGGTGGACGTCGCTTCCGCTTCACAGCATTAGTTGTTGTTGGAGACAAGAACGGCCATGTAGGATTCGGTACTGGTAAAGCTCAAGAGGTGCCAGACGCTATCCGTAAAGCTGTTGAAGACGCGAAGAAAAACTTAATCGAAGTACCACGCGTAGGTGGAACTACTCCACACTTAGTGCAAGGTCGCTTCGGTGCAGGTAAAGTGTTAATTAAACCTGCTGCTCCAGGTACAGGGGTTATCGCTGGTGGTCCAGTACGTGCTGTATTAGAGTTAGCTGGTATTACTGATATTCTTTCAAAATCTCTAGGTTCAAACACACCAATTAACATGGTGCGTGCAACTATTGCAGGTTTAACTGAATTAAAACAAGCTGAGGACGTTGCAAAACTTCGCGGTAAATCAGTGGAAGAATTATTAGGATAAGGGGGGAATTATAATGGCTAAATTACAAATTACCCTTTCTAAATCTGTGATTGGTACAAAACCAGCACAACGTAAAACTATTGAGGCTCTTGGCTTACGTAAAACTAACCAAACTGTTGAACACGCTGATAACGCTGCTGTTCGCGGTATGCTTACAAAAGTAGCTCACTTAGTTACTGTAAAAGAAATTTAATTTCATATCATTGAACAAGGAGGTGCCACTCATAATGAAACTTCATGAGTTGAAACCAGCAGAAGGATCACGTAAAGTACGTAACCGAGTTGGTCGTGGTATCGGTTCTGGTAACGGTAAAACTGCAGGTAAAGGTCATAAAGGTCAAAACGCACGTTCTGGCGGCGGCGTTCGCCCAGGCTTTGAGGGTGGTCAAAACCCACTATTCCGTCGTTTACCTAAACGAGGCTTTACAAATATTAACCGTAAAGAATACGCTATCGTTAACCTTGATGCATTAAACCGTTTCGAAGACGGCGCAGAAGTAACTGCTGCATTGTTATTAGAAACTGGTATTGTGAGTAATGAAAAAGCTGGTATTAAAGTTTTAGGCAATGGAACTTTAACGAAAAAGCTTACAGTAAAAGCTCATAAATTCTCTGCTTCTGCGAAAGCAGCAATCGAGAATGCTGGCGGAACAACTGAGGTGATTTAATGTTTCAGACGATCTCTAACTTTATGCGCGTTCGAGATATACGAAATAAAATCATCTTCACATTATTAATGCTAATCGTCTTTCGTATTGGTACATTTATTCCTGTACCAAACGTGGACGCTCAAGTATTGAAAGCTGCTGATGAGTTTAATATTATCGGCTTCTTAAATACTTTCGGTGGTGGTGCATTGGCAAACTTCTCTATCTTTGCGATGGGGATTATGCCATACATTACTGCTTCAATCATTGTGCAATTATTGCAAATGGACGTTGTTCCTAAATTTGCAGAATGGGCAAAACAAGGTGAAGTTGGTCGACGTAAGTTAGCACAATTTACAAGATATTTTACAATCGTTTTAGCACTTATCCAATCATTTGCTATGTCATTTGGTTTTAATCAGATGTACGGTGGCTCATTGATTACGGATACGAGTATCGGTTCGTATTTAACAATTGCAATTGTGTTAACAACAGGTACTGCTTTCCTACTTTGGTTGTCTGAGCAAATTACAGCAAACGGTGTAGGTAATGGTATTTCCATTATTATCTTTGCTGGTATCGTAGCAGCAATTCCAACTGCAGTTAACCAAGTTTATGCACAGCAAATCCAAGGTGCAGGTGACCAACTATTCATTCGAATTGTAATCCTTGCATTACTAGTATTAGTATTACTTGCTGTTATTGTTGGAGTAATTTATGTCAACCAAGCGTTGCGTAAAATTCCAATTCAATACGCAAAACGAGTAACTGGTCGAGCACAGCAAACAGGTGGTCAACAAACGCACTTACCGTTAAAAGTAAATGCGGCAGGGGTTATTCCGGTAATCTTTGCGATGGCATTCATCGTTACACCACAAACGTTGGCGACGTTCTTCGGTGAAAATAGCGTAACAACATTTATTACTAATATGTTCGATTATAAGCAGGCAACTGGTTTAATCGGATTAACACTTTATATCGCTTTAATTGTTGCCTTCACATACTTCTATGCATTCGTTCAAGTGAATCCAGAAAATGTGGCAGACAACTTAAAGAAACAAGGTGCATACATTCCGGGTATTCGTCCAGGTAATGATACACAGGCTTATTTAACAAAAGTTCTTTATCGTTTAACTTTCGTTGGCGCTATCTTCTTATGTGTTATCTCTGTTATGCCGATTTTATTTACTACATTTATGAACTTACCTGCTTCTGCTCAAATTGGTGGAACAAGTATGATTATCGTAGTTGGTGTAGCACTTGAAACAATGAAGCAATTAGAAGCTCAACTAGTAAAACGTCATTATAAAGGCTTTATGAAATAACGTTGGTTTTAGGGAACGATTTCGTTTCCTTAACCAGCTAGACACAGTAGCTTTATAGGGGGAAACTTCGTATGAATATCGTTTTAATGGGCCTGCCAGGTGCTGGTAAAGGTACACAGGCAGACAAAATTGTTGAGAAGTACGCAATCCCTCATATTTCTACAGGCGATATGTTCCGTGCAGCGATAAAAGACGGTACTGAGCTTGGCTTACAAGCTAAATCGTTTATGGATCAAGGTGCATTAGTACCTGATGAAGTAACAATTGGTATCGTTCGTGAAAGATTATCACAAGCTGACTGTGAAAAAGGTTTTTTATTAGATGGATTCCCACGTACAGTTCCTCAAGCAGAGGCGCTAGATGGCATTCTTGAAAATCTAGGTCGAGCTATCGAACATACGATTAATATCCAAGTTGATAAAGACGAATTAGTAGCACGTTTAAGCGGACGTCGCATTTGTAAAGTTTGTGGCGCTTCTTATCACTTAATTTTCAATCCTCCTAAGGAAGAAGGAAAATGTGATAAAGACGGTGGCGAGCTTTATACACGTGCTGACGATAATCCAGAAACGGTTACAAATCGTTTGGAAGTAAATATGAATCAAGCGCAGCCTTTACTTGACTTTTACCAAGCTAAAGGTGTTTTAACGAATATTGATGGACAGCAAGATATTGCTAAAGTATTTGCTGATCTTGATGCTCTATTACAGAGCGGCCGCAGCTGATACCCGACCCAGGCGCAAGTGAACTGCTTTCGCGGGAGGCATGCGGAGGCAACAACGAAACATAATTTTTGAGAGTTGCAAAAGCATATTGTACCCAATTAATACGGAAGAGGGGAGCACGGTTTGTGTAATGATCCACTTATTGTATAAAGGGTTTCGTGGAAGCATCTGTGTAACGGGTATGAATCTCTCATCCAAGACATTCCGGCTATCGTGTTAACATAAGGGATACAGCTTTCTTACCGGAATCTGTTTATTCCATGGATTGTGTGAAGCGAAACCAGACGAGCGTCTTTCGAACATCTCTCATACAATCCAAGCATATGTTGAGACGAGTTGCTTCTAAATAACGGAAGAAAACAGTTATAATGGTTATCTGTATGATAATCAGAAATTGCATATAGAAGGGAGACGAGAGTGAATGGCGAAAGATGATGTAATTGAAGTCGAAGGGACAGTTGTTGAGACTTTGCCAAACGCGATGTTTAAGGTAGAATTAGAAAATGGGCATGTAGTGCTTGCACATGTTTCTGGAAAGATTCGTATGCACTTTATCCGCATTCTACCGGGAGATAAGGTTACTATTGAGTTATCTCCATATGATTTAACTCGCGGTCGTATCACATACCGTTTTAAATAATCTTTTGCACTCCGGACTATTAAGGAGGTTAGGTTAGATGAAAGTGAGACCATCTGTGAAACCGATCTGCGAAAAGTGTAAAGTAATTCGCCGACGCGGTAAAGTAATGGTAATCTGTGAAAATCCTAAACACAAACAAAAACAAGGATAATTAATAAGGAGGTGCACACGTAAATGGCACGTATTGCTGGTGTTGATATTCCTCGCGACAAACGCGTTGTAATTTCATTAACTTACATTTTCGGTATTGGTAAAACAACTTCACAAAAAGTATTAGCAGCTGCAGGTATTGATGAAAATATCCGCGTTCGCGACTTAACTGAAGATCAATTAAACCAAATCCGTGAACAATTAGACACTTATAAAGTGGAAGGTGACTTACGTCGCGAAGTTTCACTTAATATTAAACGTCTGATGGAAATCGGTTGTAACCGTGGTATCCGTCACCGTCGTGGTTTACCTGTTCGTGGTCAAAATACGAAGAACAACGCACGTACGCGTAAAGGTCCTCGTAAAACTGTAGCGAATAAGAAAAAATAATTAAGTAAAGGAGGTTCCTTCTTAACATGGCTCGTAAACAACAAACTCGTAAACGTCGTGTGAAAAAGAATATTGAATCTGGTATTGCACACATTCGTTCTACATTTAACAATACAATCGTAACGATTACAGATATGCAAGGTAACGCTGTATCTTGGTCAAGCGCTGGTGCTCTTGGTTTCCGTGGTTCACGTAAATCTACACCATTTGCTGCTCAAATGGCTGCTGAAACAGCTGCAAAAGCATCCCTTGAACATGGTCTAAAAACGTTGGAAGTAACTGTTAAAGGTCCTGGTGCTGGTCGTGAAGCTGCTATTCGTGCACTTCAAGCTGCTGGTTTAGATGTAACTGCTATTAAAGACGTTACTCCAGTTCCACATAACGGTTGCCGTCCGCCAAAACGTCGTCGCGTGTAGTGGGTGCAGCTTAAAGATTTTATATCTTTAAGTACATCATTTCTTTGTGCAAATGTCTTGTGCAACTTATTAGTAAAGTCAATCAAGAATAACAACTATGATGGTATGAACCTATACATTGATGTTTTGAAGGAGGGTAAATTGAATGATCGAAATTGAAAAACCAAAGATTGAGACAGTGGAGATCAGCGAAGATGCCAAATATGGCAAGTTTGTTGTAGAACCGCTAGAGCGCGGATATGGAAACACTTTGGGAAATTCTTTACGTCGTATCCTTCTGTCTTCATTACCAGGAGCTGCTGTAACGTCAATTCAAATTGACGGCGTATTACACGAATTCTCTACTGTAGAAGGCGTTGTAGAAGATGTTGCTTCAATTATCTTAAACGTGAAAAAGTTAGCTTTAAAAATCTACTCTGACGAAGAAAAAGTCATTGAGATTGATGTAAAAGGTGATGGAACGGTTACTGCTGCTGACATTACACATGACAGCGACGTTGAAATTTTAAATCCAGATCTATATATTGCAACAATCGCGAAAAACGGTCATTTACGTATGCGTATGTATGCGCAACGTGGTCGTGGCTATACTCCTGCTGATCAAAACAAACGTGAGGATCTTCCTATCGGCGTGATCCCGATCGACTCTATTTACACTCCAGTTTCACGCGTCAATTTCCAAGTGGAAAACACTCGTGTTGGACAAAACTCTGATTACGATAAGTTATCACTTGATGTATGGACAGATGGAAGTATCGGTCCGAAAGAGGCGATTTCGCTTGGAGCGAAAATTTTAACAGAGCATTTAAACATTTTCGTAGGCATGACAAATGAAGCGCAAACTGCTGAAATCATGGTAGAAAAAGAAGAAGACCAAAAAGAAAAGGTTTTAGAGATGACTATCGAAGAGCTAGATCTTTCTGTTCGTTCTTACAACTGTTTAAAACGCGCAGGTATCAATACGGTGCTTGAATTAGCGAATAAATCAGAAGATGACATGATGAAAGTGCGTAACCTTGGTCGCAAGTCTTTAGAAGAAGTTAAAGCGAAGTTAGAAGAGCTTGGTTTAGGATTACGTAAAGAAGACTAAGCGAATTTGAAATAGATATTTTTTAAAGGAGGGAAACATCCATGGGTTACAGAAAACTTGGTCGTACAAGTTCTCAACGTAAAGCGATGTTACGTGACTTAGCTACTGACTTAATCATCAACGAGCGCATCGAAACAACTGAAGCTCGCGCGAAGGAAGTTCGTAAAGCTGTTGAAAAAATGATTACTTTAGGTAAACGCGGTGATTTACATGCTCGTCGTCAAGCGGCTGCATTTATCCGTCGTGAGTTAGTAACAAAAACTGACGAAGAAGGTAACGAAACAACTTCATTCGCACTACAAAAATTGTTCGATGATGTTGCACCACGTTACGCAGAGCGTCAAGGTGGTTACACTCGTATCCTTAAAGTAGGTCCTCGTCGTGGAGACGGCGCACCTGTAGTTGTGATTGAACTAGTTTAATCCATTAACGACAGTTGATTTTGAGGGGGTGCCTAGTTCACCTATGAACAATGGCACTCCCTTTCTTTAAATAGTAAAGATTTATACGACAAATAATTAAGCAGAGCGTTACGATGAGCGAAACTTCATGTTGGCGTCTCGTCTAGCTCTCCGCACCTCATTCAATCAGAGTACGGAAATGAGCAGCCGTATTCTCCTTAATGTAGTGATAAGCGCATTTCTCTGAATGAGGTGCGCGCTTTTTTATTTTGAAACAGCTTGATATTCCTATATTACTAGAGAATGAGCTAAGCGATTACCCAGGAAATAAACTTGCAAGTTACATACATAAACATAAAGTACGTTTAGGCAATTATTGCTTTACAACGTGCTTTATTTTTATATATGTATATGTGGAAATTGTTTAGAAAACAGTGTAATTTTAATAGTGGAGCAGAGAAAGGAAGGGGCAGCTGAGTTATGACAGAAATTTTATCTTTTCACAATGTGACATTTTCTTATACACCCGAAGATGAAACAGCACGTAAAGCAGTGCAAAATGTTTCATTTAGCGTGCAACAAGGAGAATGGATTGCAATCGTTGGCCATAATGGTTCAGGTAAATCAACAATGGCAAAGCTTATGAACGGTTTATTATTCCCAGCTGAAGGTGAAGTACGTGTATTGCGTGATCCTTTAACAGAGGAAAACCTGTGGGATATACGGTCACAAGTTGGGATGGTGTTCCAAAACCCTGACAATCAATTTGTTGGTGCAACAGTGCAGGACGATGTTGCATTTTCATTAGAAAACAATGGTGTAGCATATGAAGAAATGGTCACACGTGTAAAGGATGCATTAAAGCAAGTAAAAATGGATCAGTTTTTAAACCATGAACCACATCATTTATCTGGAGGGCAGAAGCAACGTGTAGCCATTGCAGGCGCATTAGCGATATACCCGAAAGTTTTAATATTAGATGAAGCTACATCCATGTTAGACCCACAAGGGCGCGATGAAGTGTTAGGTACAGTACAAGCGCTACGTGAAAAAATTGGATTAACAGTTATTTCGATTACACATGATTTAGAAGAAGCAATGCTAGCAGACCGTATTATTTTTATGAATGATGGCAAAAAATATGCAGAAGGTACACCGAATGAGATTTTTGCGTTAGGTGAAGAATTAATTGCATTTGGCTTAGATTTACCTTTTGCAATGAAAATGACAAAGCTTTTACAGCAGCAAGGTGTTAAGCTAGTAGGGCAACATATGACAGAAGAAGAGCTGGTGAATGATTTATGGACATCAAACTTCAACAAGTAAGCTATGCTTATGGGAAAGATACGCCATTTGAAAAATATGCGCTATATGATGTGGATTTAGTGATTCCTCATCAATCGTATCAAGCAATTATCGGACATACGGGCTCGGGGAAATCAACTATCTTACAGCACTTTAATGGGCTATTAAAGCCTTCTACAGGTGAAGTCCATATCGGCGATCGCATAATTGAAGCAGGAAAGAAAGCTAAGGAGCTAAAGCCTGTACGTCAAAAAGTAGGTATCGTTTTTCAATTTCCAGAGCATCAATTATTTGAAGAAACAGTATTAAAGGATATTATGTTTGGACCAATGAATTTTGGGGTTTCTGCGGAAGAGGCAGAGCGTCGAGCACGTGAGCTGATTGCACTTGTAGGCTTGCCAGAGGAAGTGCTAGAAAAATCACCCTTTGATTTATCAGGAGGGCAAATGCGCAGGGTAGCAATTGCGGGTGTTTTGGCAATGCAGCCAGAGGTCATCGTATTAGATGAACCAACAGCAGGCTTAGACCCACGTGGTCAAAAGGAAATTATGGACATGTTCTATCAATTGCATCAAACACAAGGGCTAACAACGATTCTTGTGACACATAGCATGGAGGATGCAGCACGCTACGCAGATCGCATTGCGATTATGCATGAAGGTCGCTGTGTAGTCACTGGAGAGCCTAGAGCTATTTTTACAGATGTGGAAACGTTAGCGAAATATCGACTCGAACCACCACGAATTGTTCGGTTCCAGCAGCGCGTGGAGAAATTGATAGGTGAGACATTGCCGAAAGTGTGTTTAACAGAGGAAGAGCTAGCGATTGAATTAGCACAGGCTGTCAAGAAGGGGCGTGACCAAAAATGATGGAGAAAATGATTTTTGGTCGCTACATTCCAGGCAATTCATTTGTACATAAACTAGACCCACGAGCGAAGCTTATTTTTGTCTTTGCTTTTATCGTTGTTGTCTTCTTAGCAAATAATGTTGTCACGTATGCAGCACTTCTTGCATTCACTCTGTTTATTATATTAATATCTCGCATTCGCCTATATTTTTTGATTAATGGTTTAAAGCCAATTATCTTTTTAATGATCTTTACATTTTTATTGCATACGCTGTTTACGCGTGAAGGTGCAGTCGTTTTAGATTTAGGCTTCTTAAAAATTTATGAGCAAGGCTTGAGACAAGGTATTTTTATTTCGATTCGCTTTTTAGTGCTCGTATTTATGACATCGATTTTAACATTAACAACATCGCCAATATCGATTACAGATGGTCTTGAAGTATTGCTTAACCCATTAAAGAAAATTAAAGTGCCTGTGCATGAATTAGCGTTAATGATGTCTATCTCGTTACGCTTTATCCCAACCCTAATGGATGAAACGGATAAAATTATGAAAGCACAAATGGCTCGTGGCTCTGATTTAAGTGCAGGGCCAATCAAGGATCGCTTAAAGGCGGTTGTCCCATTATTAGTGCCACTTTTCGTCAGTGCCTTTAAACGTGCTGAAGATTTAGCGACAGCGATGGAAGTGCGTGGTTATCGTGGCGGGGAAGGTAGAACACGCTACCGTCAGTTGAAGTGGGATTACCGTGATACGATTTGTGTTATCTCACTCCTTGTGTTGACAGCTGTGCTCGTATTTTATCGAAACTAGAGGTGACGCATGAGATTAAAAGCAACAATTAGCTATGATGGTACACAATTTGCTGGCTATCAAGTACAGCCTGGTGAGCGAACAGTGCAACTAGAGCTAGAAAAGGTATTAATGAAAATGCACAAAGGTGAGCGTGTACATGTCACTGCGAGTGGTCGTACAGATGCACGTGTGCATGCAACCGGACAAGTAATTCATTTTGATACATCGTTAGTAATCCCCACTGATAGCTATCAAAAGGCATTAAATGTCCAGCTGCCAAACGATATTCGCATTTTAGCTGTAGAGCAAGTAGCAGATGATTTCCATGCTCGATATAGCGTAACAGGTAAACGTTATCGTTATATTTGGGATTGTAGTAAAGTACAAAGTCCATTTCGACGCTTTTATTCAGTAGAAACGAGAGGCATCAAACCGAATATTGAAGCGATGCATGAAGCGGCACAATTGATTGTTGGCACACATGATTTCACGTGTTTTTGTGCAGCTAATACGAGCGTTGTTGATAAAGTGCGTACAGTTCATTCATTAGAATTAGAATGGATCGGTGATGAGCTACATATGACAATTGCAGGCAATGGTTTTTTATATAATATGGTACGTATTATTGCAGGTACGCTATGGGAGGTTGGCATTGGTCGTCGTGAAGCTCAAACAGTAGCGGAGGCAATTGAAGCACAGGATCGTAGCAAGGCAGGGAAAACAGCACCTGCACATGGACTTTATTTGGAGGAAGTGTTTTATTAGATTACAAATATTATTGGTAAGGCAATAAACTAGTCCGCCAAAACGGCATTATTTCAAGCTTTTCCTGCAATATTCATGCTTTAACAACATCTCCAGGTGTTCAATAAAAATTCTTGACTTATAGTGCAATTCGTTATATGATGATGTATGGTATTTTCATTACCACCACAAATAAGCCCCGAAACTTATAGTGTATAATAATGAAAAATAACGGTAATCGAATTAATTAGGAGGATATATACATGCGTACAACATTCATGGCTAAAGGTCACGAAGTAGAACGTAAATGGTTAGTAGTTGACGCAGAAGGCCAAACTCTTGGACGTTTAGCTTCTGAAGTAGCTGCCATTTTACGTGGTAAACATAAACCAACTTTCACACCAAACGTTGACACAGGTGATCACGTAATCATCATCAACGCTGACAAAATCGAATTAACAGGTAACAAATTAGAGGGTAAAATCTATTACCGTCACACTCAATTCGCTGGTGGTTTAAAACAACGCACAGCTGGCGAAATGAAAGAAAAATACCCAACTCAAATGATCGAGTTAGCGGTTAAAGGGATGCTTCCTAAAAACTCTTTAGGTCGTAAAATGTTCAGCAAACTTAATGTTTATGCTGGCGCAGAGCACCCACATGCAGCACAAAAACCGGAAAGCTACGAGCTTCGCGGATAATATACTACATTAATAGGAGGATACAATCTTGGCACAAGTTCAATACATCGGCACAGGTCGCCGTAAAAGCTCAGTAGCTCGCGTACGTTTAGTACCAGGCGAAGGCAAAATCGTAATCAATAACCGTGATGTTGCGGATTACCTACCATACGAAACTTTACTTTTAATCATCAACCAACCACTTGAAGCAACTGAAACAAAAGGTAGCTACGACGTTCATGTAAACGTAAACGGTGGTGGTTTCACAGGTCAAGCTGGTGCAATCCGTCACGGTATCGCACGCGCTTTATTACAAGTTGACCCAGATTTCCGTCCAGCACTTAAATCTGCAGGTTTATTAACTCGTGATGCACGTATGAAAGAGCGTAAAAAACCAGGTTTACGCGGCGCTCGTCGTTCACCACAGTTCTCAAAACGTTAATATCGTTGTTATATCAGCGTTTTTCAAAACCTCTCTCGGTTGTCGGAGGGCACTGAAAAACTTACGTTTTTTATATCGTATTGGTTTTCAAAATAAAAAGAAGGCACTTTCTGTTCGATTT
>NZ_JAMBIZ010000010.1 GCF_025291715.1 Metasolibacillus sp. | reverse complement strand
AATTGAACCGCCGTATACGGATCCGTACGTACGGTGGTGTGAGAGGACGGGAGTTAATCGCTCCCTCCTACTCTATTATAAACTGGGCTCAATATATGTCCAGATGATTTGAGCTTCTTCTGGAGAACGAGGTACCACTCGAAGTTTCCGCGGAAAAGCCAAAGAAGGAAGTTTGCCTACTACATATTTTTTCACATACGGATTTTGCTCTAGTGCTTCTTCGTAGTGATATTGCGTTTGAGCTGAAAAACGCTTTGTATTAAAGGAAATCACCCAGCGGAACCAAGCATAATAGGCGTTATCTGTATGAGCGACTTCGTAATGTTTCATCAGACTCTCAGCATCTTCATATTGCTTCATTGTAATCAAACAAGCTAGTGCTAGATAACGTGCCCCTTGATGGTCTCCTGGGTTCAACTGTAGCAAGGTATAAAATTTCGTGAACGCTTCTTTAAACTTACGTTGTTCAAAGTAAAAGGTGCCGACTGTGAAAAGAGCTCGTAAGTATGGACGGTTCGGCACATACATCCACGCTACATCCATTCCTCGTTCAAACGTAGACCTTCCTGTTTCAAGAGCCTGTAGTAGAAGCTTCTCCCGTTTATGGGGTTCCGTCTCTAAATAACTTTCGAGTATATACCCATCAACTAAATAAGGGGAAAGTTCTTGAATCTTAGTCACTTTGTCCTGCGTTACTTCCTCCCGGAACGTTAGGTAGGCTAAACGCTGGGCTTTGTCTTCTGAAGTACCTGCTGTGTAAGGTTTCCCACCGTAGAAATCCATCTGTCTTTGCAGTACGTGTTCATTCGTAATCTCAAGAGATTCCAAATGCTTGAAAAGTTCCCAATTGGAAAGTTCCGTTGCTTTTGGATTGGTTCCTACTTCAAATGCATAGGTGAATTCTTTTTCTTGATTAGCCAAGGTTTGATCATACAGTTGGTGCAACTCTTTTAGGAACAGTTTTGCATCATGAGATAGCTCAGATGTTGAACATTGTTCAAAAGTAAACCAGCCTTTTTCCTGACCAAACTGCAAAGCACAATCTACTGCATAGCTAGGCACTTTTTCAAAAGACTGTAAAGCATGATAGAGCAGTTCAAGAACCTCTTCATTGCGAATATCTGCATCGACTAGGCGCTCTTCTAAATCGCGAATTGCCTGTTCTGTCTGATTCTCCGCTCTAGAATCTGCTTTAAACAACCGGTATACATCCAAAGCGTGTTGTAGTAAATATGCCTGAGGCGAAACTCCCTTCGCTTGTTCAAAACGTTTCACCAACGTTTCTTGTATGGCATGGGTTTGCCCGTTCACAGTGATGATGCTGTTTAGCACCATCCAGTAATTGTCTTCCTCGCGAACATCTGGCACCATAAACCCGAGCACTAAATCATTTTCCATAGCAGGAAAAGATTCATTTACATCCACTATGTATTGGCTGCCAGATAGGATAGATTTTACGGTGGCACGATGTTTTTCGATAGCTATCACGTGACCTGCTATGAGTTCAGGGTTCTGCCAGCTTTTCAAGATCGTCTGAATATCTTCATACTTTGTTTCAACGGTTGTCTTCTTCAAATACGCATTCCAAATATCCACACGTTCTCCAAAAAAGAACAGATCTCCAATGACACTATTCGCTTTTTCTTCATCGTAAAGAGGCACAAGATAATCTTCCGCTATATGTTTCCAGCGCATAAGATTTTGTTGTTCACTAGGAACAGGTTGGGACGTGAAAAACTCCTGCAAAACTTCACGAAGAAGGTTGTCTTGTCGCTCACGAAAAGTTGAGACATTTGATTGATTCCCGCAACATTTCTTGTACTTTTTCCCGCTACCACAAGCACAGCGTTCATTCCGATTCTGAGCAACAGTTGCTGTAGATGCAGGTTTCATAATGAATTTGGTTCCTCAAGTAACAGTCGTTCTTCATCTCGGCTGTGAATCGAATTAACGACAAGGAGTGCGTGGAATTGTTTCATCACTTCGTAAGTCAGTCCTTCTTTTGCTAAAAGTGTACGAGTATCCGTTGCAATAATACGCATCAAGTCGTGGTCACGAGTAAGCTTCGGTATGACTGGCTCGAGATGAGGGTGCTTTTCTGCCATCTCCTGATAGAAACCTTCTTCTTCTGCATTGGCGTGGGCGATGATGCGAGTTTCCCAGTAATCGAGTAAGTGGTCAGCTGCTTGGCGTGCAACAGCAAACTCTTTTTGACGCAATAAATCTTCCACTTCTTCTGTTTTTTCAATAGCTCCTGATAATGCGCCTTCATGGATGGCATGATGGGCATGAAGTTGTTTTAACGATGGACCTGACATAGCGAAAACCCTCTTTCTTATGCATTTTTTTCAGTATAGCATGCACTGACTAAGGGAAAATGCGTGTAAGGGCATTTGCACAACGAAAGAGGGAACTCCCTGATAGAGTATAGCTGCAAGAAGTTGTACTCTCTAGTTGAGAATCAATATCAATTAATGGAGGGATTTATATGCAAACTATCACACCCGAAATGCACGTCGCTGACATTGTCAGTACATTGCCCGAATCGAGCGATTTATTTCGTAAGCTACGCATTGATTTCTGTTGCGGAGGAAAAGTACCACTACGATCAGCTGTCATGGAAAGAGGACTTGAAGAAGAACACGTGATGACGGAACTATTAGAGATTCAAGCCCGTCAAGAACTGCATCAAATGAATGAAGTGACGGAGAGTGACCCGCGTGAGTTGATTGTGCATATACAGCAGAAATACCATGAGAAGCTTCGTGATGAACTGCCAGCTTTAACCCCATTTGTCACAAAGCTTGCGAAAGTACATGGTGAACGCTACCCATACGTAATGCGTTTACAAGATCTTTATCGAGCGTTAAAAGAAGAGCTAATTGCGCACACGGATGATGAAGACCATAACGTCTTTCCAGCAATACTTTCTTATATCAAGGAACCTACTGTAGAGCGTCTGGAGGCACTTCGGCCACATATCGAAGAACTAGAAGATGAACATGAAACAGCAGGCACTGTGTTAAAAGAGATGAGAGAGATCACGAATGGGTTTACTCCACCTGATGATGCATGTAACACACATCGTTTAGTTCTGAAGCGTTTAGAAAATCTTGAGAAAGATACATTCCAGCACATCCATTTGGAGAATAATGTACTGTTCGAGCAAGTGAGACAAGCCATCTAAACAAAGGAGTCGCTTTTTCTGTCCCATCTATTGACAGAAGATAGTGACTCCTCTATTTTTGTCGATAGGGAGTTGAATCGAAATGAAAAAATGGATGGTCGCGTGGGGGGCTCTTGCTTTCCTGTTAGCAGGTTGCACCCAGCCTCCTGAACAGGAGAAGATAGTTGTAATCTCGGCCGCCTCAAGTTTAATAGATGTAACAGAGCAACTGAAAGAGCAGTTTTCGGCAACCTACCCAGACTGGGAATTGGTTTTCACCTATAATTCGTCTTCCAAACTGGCCACGCAGATTCGTCAAGGTGCGGAAGTTGATCTGTTTTTGTCAGCCGATCTGCAAGTTTTAGAAGATTTGCGTCATGAAGATTTTATTCAACATGACATCATTCCTTTTGCACAAAATCGACTTGTAGTGGGGAGCTCGAATAAGTCTTATAAAGGTGAAAATGTTCATGAACTGCTTAAAGAGTATCAGGGTCAAATGGTGGCGGGCGAACCGAAAAGTGTCCCGCTTGGTCACTATACGAAGCAGTGGTTTAAGGAAGCGGGTCTTCTAGAAAGCTATACAGATCGTTTCATTTATGCGAAAGACGCGAGACAGGTCCTTTATCTAGAAAGCGGAAATGCCGAACTCGGTGTCTTATACTATTCAGATGCAGTCAGATCCGAAAAACTCCATTGGTTCACAATTTTGCCTCCGCTCCATGAAGACATTGGCTACTATGCTGCAATCTTAGAAGAGTCGGACAACTCTGAGGAAGCACAGGCGTTCATTGATTTTCTTCTTTCTGAAGGAAGTCAACAATTATTACAAGAATATGGATTTCTATCCATTAGTGAGGAGTTGACTGAGTAACATGGATTATTCTCCTCTATACCTTTCACTTCAAATTTCTGTGGTGTCTACGCTTTTTGTAGCCATCATGAGCCTTATCCTAGCTCAGTGGATGCGTACACGTCACGTTTACGGGAAGAGTGCCATAGAAGCAGTCATTCTTTTGCCAATGGTATTACCACCGACCGTAGTAGGTTTTGTGTTAATTCTATTATTTGGCCTGAATGCGCCCATAGGGTCATTTCTTAACGAAGTGCTTGGCATTAAGGTTGTATTTACATGGGTTGGAGCGGCTATCGCTGCTTTTGTAGTATCCCTGCCTTTAATGTATCAAAGTACAGTTGCAGCGTTCGAAAAGGTTGATCCTCGTTTTGAACATGCCGCAAGGACAATGGGAGTATCGGAGTGGTCTATCTTCAGGAGGATCACTTTGCCACTTGCCTGGCCAGGACTCATTGCTGGACTATTACTAGCGTTCACCCGAGGTCTGGGGGAATTCGGCGCGACATTAATGATTGCGGGGTATATTCCGGGTCAAACGGTAACGATTCCACTTGAAATCTACTTCTCTTACGAAGCAGGTGATATGGAAACTGCAACGTTCTGGGTGGTTGTCGTATCTCTCATCGGATTTGCGATGATTACATGGATCAACTATTGGCGCAATCAAATGGAAAGAAGACAGAGGGGATAATAACGATGTTGCAGATGACCATTCACAAAAAATTAGAACATATTTCGCTTGAAGTGGAAGCAGTTGTAGGGCAAGAAATTGTAGCTCTCCTCGGCGCATCAGGTTCAGGTAAAACAACTTTATTGGATTGCATTGCCGGTTTGATTCAACCGGATACAGGGCGCATTCAATTGGGTGATCAGATTCTATTTGCAGATGACGAAAAACCGATGACTATTCAAAAACGTCGCGTCGGATATGTGTTTCAAGACTATGCTTTATTTCCTCATATGACCATAGAAGACAATATTTACTTTGCGACATCGAAAAAAAAGGCAAACGGAATTCTTCTGGAAACGTTGCATCAGTTAGGTATTGACCATCTATTAAGGAAATACCCTCATCAGATCTCGGGAGGAGAGAAACAACGAGTTGCTCTTGCGAGAGCATTGTCGGTCAAACCCAACCTATTACTTCTCGACGAACCGTTCTCGGCGCTCGATGACGATACTCGGATTCGTTGTCAAAATGAACTCAGACGCATCCATGAGTTATGGCAGATATCTATATTGTTTGTTACACATAGAAAAGAAGATGCGGAACGTCTTGCTACTCGTGTGTTCCATATGCGCGATGGCAAGCTAACTGAATCTCAAACACTAAGTCTCTCATGAAGTCATGAGAGACTTTTTTAATGGAACAAGGGAATTCGAGAACGGGTATAGGAATTTCCCTAATGGGAACTGCTCCATTTCGCACGGATAATATCATCATAGGCAATTAGTGTGAAAAGAAGGAGTGGATAGTAGCAATGAAGAAACGATATGGCTTTAACTTTTTTAAGCCCGTAGAGAGCTATTCGGGTAGTTGGTCCATCCTCGAAGAAAAAAGCCGTGACTGGGAAAATATGTACCGCCAGCGCTGGAGTCATGACAAAGTGGTACGCACAACGCACGGTGTAAACTGTACTGGCTCTTGTAGCTGGAAGGTATTCGTCAAAAACGGAATCATTACCTGGGAAAACCAACAGATCGATTATCCTTCTTGTGGTCCGGATATGCCGGAGTTTGAACCTCGTGGATGTCCGCGTGGCGCTACGTTCTCTTGGTATGAATATAGTCCCCTGCGTGTGAAGTATCCCTATATGCGCGGTAAGTTATGGCGCCTATGGAAAGAAGCGCGGGCTATCCATGAAAATCCTGTAGATGCTTGGGCAAGTATCGTAGAAGATCCGGAAAAAGCGAAAGAGTACAAAGCGGCTCGCGGTAAAGGAGGTCATGTCCGAGTGAACTGGGAAGATACACTCGAACTGATTTCCGCTCAGCTCATTCATACCATTCGTAAGTACGGTCCTGACCGCATCGCGGGATTCACTCCGATTCCTGCCATGTCGATGATCAGTTATGCCTCAGGCGCACGGTTTATATCACTACTCGGTGGAGAAATGCTCAGTTTTTACGACTGGTATGCGGATCTTCCACCAGCTTCTCCTCAAATTTGGGGAGAGCAGACTGACGTACCGGAATCGTCAGACTGGTACAATGCCGGTTATTTGATGATGTGGGGGTCGAATGTACCTCTTACACGTACGCCTGATGCCCACTTTATGACAGAAGTACGCTATAAAGGAACGAAAGTAGTATCTGTCGCACCCGACTTTGCAGAAAATGTGAAATTCGCAGACAATTGGCTTGCGCCAAATCCTGGAACAGATGCTGCCCTTGCACAAGCCATGACACACGTAATTTTAGATGAGTTCTATCATCAACGCAAAGAAGAGATGTTCATCAATTACGCTAAACAATATACAGATATGCCATTTATGATTCTTCTGGATCCTCATGAAGATACCCTAAAAGGTGGTCGTTTTCTTCGTGCAAGTGATATCGGCCAAGAGCAAGAACATGCTGATTGGAAACCGGTAATCTTTGACGAAGCGAAACAACATTTCATGGTACCAAACGGTACGATGGGGCAACGATGGGAGAAAGACAAGAAGTGGAATTTGATTTTAGAAAATGAAGACGGCACGAAAGTAGAGCCAGCGCTAACTGTTGAAGGTCACAGTCACGAGTGGGTTGAGATTGCGTTCCCTTACTTTGACAATAACGGCAATGGCATTTTCAAACGTATGATTCCGGCACGTAAGATCACCCTTGCTGACGGAACAGAACGATACGCAGCAACCGTGTTTGACTTGATGATGAGTCAGTACGGTATTGCCCGGACTGACAGCAAATATAATGCAAAAGGTTATGACGATGCGGAATCTCATTACACACCGGCTTGGCAGGAGAAGATCACGTCTGTAAAAGCCTCTGTTGTTACTCAGATTGCTCGAGAATTTGCTCAAAACTCGTTAGATACTGGTGGACGCTCGATGATTATTATGGGAGCAGGTATCAACCACTGGTTCAACAGTGACACAATTTATCGTTCGATTCTAAACTTAGTTATGTTGACAGCTTCACAAGGCGTTAACGGCGGTGGCTGGGCACACTACGTTGGGCAAGAGAAGTGCCGCCCTATCGAAGGATGGTCGACAGTAGCCTTCGCAAAAGACTGGCAAGGTCCAGCACGTCTTCAAAATGCAACATCATTTTATTATTTTGCAACGGAACAGTGGCGCTATGAAGAGAGTGGTACTGACAGTTTGAAGTCGCCACTTGCAGGAGACGTTAATTACCAGCATCCTGCGGATTATAACGTACTCGCGGCACGACTTGGTTGGCTGCCATCTTATCCGCAGTTCAATAAAAATAGTTTATTGTTTGCAGAAGAAGCAGCAAAAGAAGGCAAGACTTCCACGCAAGACATTATCGATCATGCTGTGAATCAAGTGAAGTCTCGGGAAGTAAAATTTGCTGTGGAAGACCCTGCAGCACCGGAAAACTTCCCGCGCTCTCTATTTGTCTGGCGTTCGAATTTGATCTCAAGTTCGGCAAAAGGCCAAGAATACTTTATGAAACATTTGCTCGGTACAAAAGATGGCCTGCTTGCCTCGCCAAATGAAGACAGCAAACCAGAAGAAATCCAGTGGCGTGAAGACGTTCACGGAAAGCTCGATTTATTAGTAGCACTTGATTTTCGAATGACATCCACACCACTTTATGCAGATATTGTGTTACCTGCAGCTACTTGGTATGAAAAAACAGATCTGTCATCAACTGATATGCATCCATTTGTACATCCGTTTAACCCTGCTGTAAACCCATTATGGGAATCAAAATCGGATTGGGATATTTTCCGCTCATTATCACAGAAGTTCTCGAATATGGCAAAGACGCATCTGCCCGGTGTCTACAAAGATGTAGTCATGACACCACTTGCTCACGATTCAATCAATGAGATTGCACAGCCGATGGGTGAAGTAAAAGACTGGGCAAAAGGGGAAGTTGAGGCTATTCCAGGCAAAACCATGCCAAACTTTACCGTCGTTGAACGAGACTATACAAAGATTCATGATAAATACATTACACTCGGCCCGAACTTAGCTGTAGGAAAAGTAGGTGCTCACGGTGTAAGCTTCTCTGTTGCGGAAGAGTACGAGGAACTAAAACGCATTAACGGGACGTATTTTGACGATTCTATTAAAAATGGATTGCCGAAGATTCAGACCGCTCGCCAAGTAGCAGATGCTATTTTAAATCTTTCTTCAGCAACTAATGGTCGTGTTTCTCAAAAAGCATATGTTTCTGCAGAAGAGGACTGCGGTGTGGAACTACGCGATATATCAGCGGACCGTGCAGCAGAAAAAATCACATTCCAGAGTATTACGGTCCAACCTCGTGAAGTTATTCCGACACCAGTTTTCAGTGGCTCCAATAAAATGGGACGTCGCTATTCACCGTTCACAACAAACATTGAGCGTTTGGTACCGTTCCGAACATTAACAGGTCGTCAACACTTCTATATCGACCATGAAATTTTTCAACAGTTCGGAGAGGCATTACCAGTTTATAAACCAACACTACCACCAATGGTATTCGGCCCGAAAGATAAAGAAGTCAAAGGCGGGGTAGATTCCCTTGTATTACGTTACTTAACGCCCCATGGTAAGTGGAACATTCACTCGACTTATCAGGATAATCAGCATATGTTGACCTTATTCCGTGGGGGGCCGACGGTATGGATCAACAACGAAGATGCCGCGGCTCATGATATTAATGATAACGATTGGCTAGAAGTCTATAACCGAAATGGTGTCGTCACAGCACGTGCTGTGGTCAGTCACCGGATGCCACGCGGGACAATGTTTATGTACCATGCACAAGACAAGCACATTCAAGTACCTGGCTCTGAAATAACTGACACACGCGGAGGTAGCCATAATGCACCGACTCGTATTCATTTGAAGCCGACACAAATGGTCGGAGGCTACGCACAGTTAAGTTATGGCTTTAATTATTACGGACCCATCGGGAATCAACGGGATGTTTATGTCGCCGTTCGCAAGAAAAAGGAGGTTGACTGGCTTGAAAATTAAAGCACAGGTTGCCATGGTCATGAATCTAGATAAATGTATCGGCTGTCATACGTGTAGTGTGACGTGCAAAACAACCTGGACGAATCGTAAAGGCGCAGAATATATGTGGTTTAACAACGTCGAAACGAAACCAGGTATCGGCTATCCAAAACGTTGGGAAGACCAAGAGCTATACAAAGGGGGGTGGCAACTTCGCAAGGGTAAGCTTGAATTAAAATCTGGTAACAAGTTATCCAAAGTGGCACTCGGAAAAATCTTCTACAATCCGGACATGCCTGAGATGAAAGATTACTACGAACCTTGGACGTATAACTACGAGGACCTAACGAATGCAGCAGATCAAGAACATTCACCAGTAGCTCGTGCCCATTCTGCAATCACAGGCGAGAAAATGGATCTTGAGTGGGGTCCGAACTGGGAGGATGATCTGGCAGGAGCGCATATTACAGGGCCTCTTGATCCAAACATTCAGAAAATCGAAGAAGAAATCAAATTTAATTTTGAAAAATCATTTATGATTTACTTACCACGACTTTGTGAGCACTGCCTAAATCCGAGCTGCGTGGCTTCTTGTCCATCTGGCGCAATTTATAAGCGTGAAGAGGATGGTATTGTGCTTGTCGATCAAGAAGCATGCCGTGGCTGGCGTTATTGTATGACGGGTTGTCCGTACAAAAAAGTGTACTTTAACTGGCAGACCAATAAAGCCGAGAAATGTACATTCTGTTTCCCACGTATTGAGTCAGGACTACCAACAGTATGTTCAGAGACATGTACAGGCCGCATTCGTTATCTAGGCGTTCTTCTCTATGATGCAGACCGTGTTCTGGAAGTAGCATCAACACCTGATGAAAAAGATTTGTATAAAGCCCAGTGTGACTTATTTTTAAATCCAAACGACCCTGCAATTATCACTCAGGCTCGTAAGGATGGTATTTCGGATGACTGGATAGAAGCTGCTCAAAATTCGCCTGTTTATAAATTGGCAATCGAACATCAGCTGGCTTTCCCACTTCATCCAGAATATCGTACGCTTCCAATGGTTTGGTATGTTCCACCACTGAGTCCAATCATGAACTATTTTGAAGGGAAGGATTCAATCAAAAATCCCGACATGATATTTCCAGCTATTGAAGAAATGACTACACCAATCCAATTTTTAGCGAACATGCTGACAGCTGGAGACACAGTGACAGTTAAACACTCCTTGCAGCGTATGGCGATGATGCGTTCATACATGCGTGCGTTATCTTCGGGTAAAGAGTTTGATAACAGCCGTTTAGACCATGTAGGCTTGACGCCTCACCAAACGGAAGAGATGTATCGTCTTCTTGCCATTGCGAAATATGAAGACCGCTTTGTCATTCCAAGTACGCACCGTGAAGGGCGAGTCAATCCGTACCGTGCACAAGGAATGGAAGGATACAATAGCTCTGGCATGGGCGGTTGGGGAACCGAATCGGGAGAAGGCTGTGACGGCTGTGGTCCTGTAGGACTTAACCAGAGCGGGACAGCAACAAAAACAGGAAAAGAAATCTACGAAGAGAACTTCTACGGGGGGATCTGGCGTGATTAACACGGATAAATTGTACCTATATAAAGAGTCATTCGGGTTCTTTTCCCACCACCTGATGTACCCTGAGAAACTTGATTTTCATCCGTCGGCAATCGAGGAGTCTTTTGACTCCTCTCACCCTGCCTATTCGCACGTCAATACGTACTGGCAATTGATGCACGAATTCAGTCTCGAAGAAATTCAGGAGATGTACACCGATACTTTTGATTTTGATAAAGAAAGTACCTTGTTTATGACCTTCTTCAAGTTTGAAGATGCAAAAGAACGTGGACAGATGTTGGCGAAGCTCAAGGTGATGTATGAAATGTTTGGGCTGGACATGCCAGAAAATGAGCTGTCCGATTTTTTACCCCTCATTTGCGAATTTTTATATATAGCAGAATGGAAAGGTGACCCCCGAGCGGAAGATAGTTTCCGTATTCTGATGGCGGTTCTAGAAGACGGGACGTATCACCTGGTGAAATCGCTCGAAAAAAGAAAAAGCCCTTATTTCCATTTGATCAAGGGGCTACGTGAAACAATGAAAGCCTGTATAGATAAGGAGGCGCCAGTCAATGGAATGGGTTAATCAGCTGCTGTGGGTCGTATTTCCGTATCTATGCATCGCAATTTTCATTTTTGGTCATATTTATCGGTATCGTGTGGATCAGTTTCACTGGACGGCGAAATCAAGTGAGTTTATTGAAAAGAAACAATTGATGATTGGAAGTCTATTGTTTCATCTAGGTATTATTCCAGTGTTTTTCGGCCATGTCGGGGGACTGGCTATTCCAAAAGAATGGATGCATGCGCTGGGTGTAAACGACCATTTATATCACATAGGAGCCGTCTATATTGGGGGGTTCTTCGGTTTTATGACTCTCCTCGGTATGTTAATTTTGACATTCCGTCGATTCACATTAAAAAATGTTCGCAGACTCAGTTCATTTTCTGATTTAGCTGTAAACTCTTTGTTATTATTCATCGTATTTATGGGTATGTACGCAACAGTTGTGACCAATGCCATTCAACCTGAATTCGACTACCGGGAAACAATTTCCGTGTGGTTCCGTAACCTATTTATTTTCAATCCTATGCCTTCTTTAATGGCTGCTGCACCTTTGTCATTTAAAATGCACGTCTTAACTGGATTTGCGATTTTTGCTTTTTGGCCATTTACACGCTTAGTTCACGTCTGGAGCGTTCCATTGAATTACGTAGGAAGAAGTTATATTCTATATAGACGACATAAGCGAACGAATTGATAAAGAGGGGGGCTCTCCTCTTTATCAATTCGTATAGGAGAGAACAAAGATGGATACAAAAATACAAGCAACGGTGGAATGTATCCACCAAACGGAAGGATTTGATTTGACTGCCCTCGCCTTAGTGGAAAATGAACAAAATCAGTGCGTCTTGAAATGGCAATACTTGGCCGGTAACAAGACCAATCGATTGCGAAAGATTGTGTTACGTTCAGGAAAAGGAATTGCGGGAATGGTATTTAAGATTGGTAAACCTCTCCTAGTATCCGACGTTCATTTATTTAGTACGGCTGATCAGTTATGCGATTTTCCAATTGTATCACTTGAGCACTTAGAAAGTTTAGGCGCCGTACCGGTTTGGCATAACGGACGCGTCGTTGGTGTGCTTCTTGGGGGATACCGTGAACCTAAGAAGTTTACACAAGAACAACTCAATCAGTTACAATTGTTAGCAAAACACACATTTCATACCATTGATGGAAACGAGCTGATGCTGATTTGAAATCATTATATACAGTGAATCTAGATTCGTTGTTACAGAACTTGTATAAGAACAGTACAGAAGCTATGTTTTTCTTCGATAGAGAGGGAAAAGCCCTTGCGCTAAATCCTGCAGCAGAAAAAATTTTGAATGTAGATGTGCTGGAAAAATTGAAAGCAGGTGTCGATCAGGCGATGTGCGGTACCTGCAAAGGATATACAAGTGATCAGGAATTACAAAGTTGCTTGCATTGTTATTTAAACGATAAAGATGCTGGTGATTTCTCATCTTTTCAAGTGTATTTAGATACTAAAGGGAAAGGTGTCATCCCGTATGCCGCTACATTCCATACTATCGATCAAGAACAGGGGATCCGCGTATTTATGTTACGGGATCTCTCTACACAACTCGAAACACAAAAACGTTTAAATCAAAACATGCTGATGCGTCACGTGTTAGAAGCACAAGAAAAAGAACGGAAACGGATTTCAAGAGAATTACATGATGGGATTGCTCAAGAACTGCTGAGTGCGGTCATTGACCTTCGCACGATGAAATATATTTCTAGTGATGAGAAAGTGTTATCAAAGGTGCAAGAGACCCAATCTACATTGTCGCGATTACTTGAGGAGATTCGATCATTATCTGTCGAACTGAGACCTTCCGCACTCGATGATTTGGGACTTGAAGCCGCATTCCGTTCTCACTTCAAACGTGTGGAACAAACGTATGGTGTATTTGTTGAATTTGAAGCGAAGATTGGGAAGTCACGTTATCATACATCTGTTGAAACAGTATGTTACCGTGTATGCCAAGAAGCGGTCATGAATGCCATCAAGTACGCTGGAGTCGATGAAGTACAAGTCGTTTTACGTGAAGAAAATCGTCATGTAATACTTGAAGTTCAAGACGAGGGGGTTGGATTCAACCAGAAGGACCAGCCGAAGGGCACGGGTTTAGGTCTCTTCGGTATGAAAGAACGAGCGGAACTCATTGAAGGCTCTCTCCATATTAGGTCTACGCCCGGTAAAGGCACATGGATCCAATTGTCCATACCCCTGAAAGGAGAGGAGTAAGTGAATGAAAATAGTAATAGCCGATGACCACGCCATCGTCCGAAGCGGTTTTTCGATGATCCTCAACTATCAGCAGGATATGGAAGTTGTAGGTCTCGCAGCCGATGGAATTGAAGCCTATCAGCTTGTCGCGAAACACCAGCCTGACGTCTTGCTACTAGATCTGAGTATGCCGCCCGGTGAAAGTGGACTGGTTACGACGGGTAAAGTGAAAGAAGATTATCCTGACGTCAAAATTCTCATCTTAACCATGCATGACGACGAAGAATACCTGTTTCATGTATTGAAAAACGGTGCTTCCGGATACATGCTGAAAAATGCACCAGATGATGAACTGCTGTTTGCCATTCGTACGGTCTTTAACGGAGGCACATATATTCAGCCACAACTCGCCACTTCTCTTGTGCGTGAATTGATGAATCCGCATGCCAAGTCAGATGAGCAGGATCCATTTGAACTGTTATCGAAGCGTGAACTTGAAATATTACCTCTTATCGCAAAAGGGTACGGTAATAAAGAAATTGCTGCGAAGTTATATATCTCAGTGAAGACCGTGGAAGCACATAAAGCAAAGATTATGGAAAAATTGAATCTGAAAAGTCGCCCTGAGCTGGTCGAATATGCATTGAAAAAGAAGTTGCTGAACTTTTGAGCAGAAAGGATGGATTGCTATGGCTGAAGTCCACACATTAACATTTAAAGAGCCAGCTCTACGCATCTTAGAAAATGAGCATCGCTACCTTCGCTATTTGATGGAGGAGTGGCATGCGATTGTTCGGGAACTTGAAGAGTGGGAGCTTCCCATTGAAGATGCACGCCTACAACTCAAGACGCTAAGGCAGAAGCTGTATGAATTTATTGAGCCGTTTAAAAACCACACAGATAAAGAGGAAAACTTTTTATTTCCGAAGCTTGGAGAATACATCGGGTTTGAGCAAGGTCCTATTGTCGGCATACAAGAAGAACATCAAGAAATAGAGGCATATATTGGTCACTTTTTCCACCATACACGTGGCAGTATTGATCAAATGGACAGCGAGCAAATTCGCACTGTGGCACGCGACGCTGGAGAAGCTTTTGAAGTATTGACGGTACACTTTGTAAAAGAAGAGACCGTGCTGTTCCCTATGGCTGAAAAACAAATAAAGGCCACTGATCTCGATGAACTAGCCGAAAAAATGAAATATCTAATTACATAAATAATAAAGCCTCTTGCCTATAAGCATTGAGAGTGGATAGGCTACATTTAGTTGGACACTTTTTATGAGGTATAAAGGACAATACCCAAGCCTATCAACGAAGAAGAGCTTTACGTGGAGCAATGGGCATGATAGCCTCGTTTGGCTAAGCCAGCCTGATATAGCTGGCTTTCTGGCGCAAAGAGTCATGCCCATAGAGGCTCCATGTCAAGCAACTTGTACACCCCATATGCTTTAAGGGCACCCTTATAAAAGTTGTCCAAAAGTATTGCCATACCAGAGGCTATTTTTATAGGGATTCCTGTACTAAGGTGAGGGTACTCCCTTATTAAAATCACCCCTACTCACCGCTACAATGAAGATATCAAGTACGACAAAATGTGTAGGGAAAAGGTGAATTTGTATGATTAAAAAATTTCAATTGCCACTTCAAACGATGAACCTGATTGTTGGTTTCATGGTGTGGGTCATTATCTCCTCACTCATTCCATTCATCACAGAAGACATTGCGATACCGACAGAAAGGCTCGCTGTCGTGACCGCTGTGCCGGTAGTGCTCGGTTCTATATTGCGTATTCCCCTAGGCTACTATGCCAATATTTTCGGAGCACGCATCATCTTCCTAGTTAGTTTCCTATTACTCTTATTTCCGGTTTTTTATATCAGTGAAGCTTCTTCTTTCACGGACCTGATTATAGGGGGATTATTCCTCGGTATTGGGGGCGCAGTGTTCTCTGTAGGGGTAACATCCCTTCCTAAGTATTATCCAAAGGAAAAACATGGTCTTGTGAACGGGATTTATGGAGCAGGGAACATTGGAACAGCCATTACTACATTTTCAGCTCCGATTATTGCAACACAAATTGGCTGGTCTGCTACAGTTAAGTTGTATTTAATTCTGTTGCTAATATTTGCAGCACTCAACTTTGTGTTAGGTGACCGTCATGAACCAAAAGTTAAAACATCAATCGTCGAACAGATCAAAGGCGTATACAAAAACGAAAAGCTCTGGTATTTTTCTCTGTTTTACTTTATTACCTTTGGTTCGTTCGTTGCTTTCACTATTTATTTACCAAACTTCCTAGTAAACAACTTTGATCTTGAAAAAGTAGATGCAGGGATGCGGACAGCAGGATTTATTGCAGTAGCCACATTCATGCGTCCAGTTGGTGGATGGCTTGCTGATAAATTACAACCTCTCATTTTACTAATGGGTACATTTGCTGTATATACGATTGCCGCTATCGTCCTTGCCTTCTCACCGTCGATTGGCTTGTATACAATTGGGAGTTTGGCGATAGCTTTCATTGCAGGTATTGGAAACGGAGTCGTATTTAAACTAGTGCCTCTATACTTCAATAAACAAGCTGGAATTGTAAATGGTATTGTATCGATGATGGGAGGCCTAGGAGGTTTCTTCCCACCGATTATGCTTGCTTCAATCTATGCGATTACAGGTCAGTATTCCATCGGCTTTATGTTACTCTCTCAAGTAGCACTTGCTAGCCTTGTGCTTGTCGTTTGGATGTATTTCCAAAACCGCTTAGAACTTGCTGCAGAAGTGTTTAATTCTACAGCTCAAGGTATTCTGGTGACGGACGTGTCAGGTAAAATCAATTCAGTGAATCCTGCTTTCACTCGTTTGACAGGTTTTGAGCAAGATGAAGTTGTGGGTCAAAACCCCAATATTTTAAAGTCTGGTAAACAACCTCCCGAATTCTATCAAAAGATGTGGCAACAAATTGGTGAGCGAGGTATGTGGCAAGGAGAAATTTGGAATAAACGAAAGAATGGAACAGAGTATCTGCAGTGGCTGACTATTAGTGCGGTAAAAGACTCGACTGGTGACATCACTCGTTACGTAGGTACATTCTCTGATATAACAGAAGAACGGTTAAAACAGTCATAAAAGGAGTTGTCTCAAGTGGATGAACGTTATTCAAGACAAATATTGTTTCGTCCCGTGGGCGAACTCGGACAAAGACACATCCAAGAATCTACTGTCGGCATCATTGGGTGTGGTGCTTTAGGTACTGCACTTGCGGAAACTTTGACACGCGCAGGAATCGGACAACTTTACCTAGTCGATCGTGACTACGTAGAGTTTTCTAATCTCCAGCGCCAACAACTATTTACAGAACAAGACGCTATTGACATGGTACCAAAAGTTATTGCGGCTGAAAAACGATTAAAGATGATTCGAACTGACATGAAGCTTGTCACTTACTTACAAAATGCCGACGGATTCTTACTCGAACAGTTAGCTCAGAAGTGTGACCTGCTGCTAGATGCTACAGATAATTTCGAGACTCGTTTACTGATAAACGATGCAGCTCTCAAATATCGCATTCCGTGGATTTACGGAGCATGTGTAGGGAGTTCTGGAGTTGTTTTTCCGTTTATTCCAAGAGCATCTGCATGCTTCAGATGTCTATTGCCAGCACTACCATCTCTTAACCAGACGTGCGATACTGTTGGAGTTTTAGCACCTGCTGTTCAGACGACAGCTGCTCTTCAGGGGATGGAAGCATTGAAGTGGCTGAGTGACAATCATCATCACATGCGTAAAAAAGTGCATTATTTTGATTTATGGGAGTCTACAACAATGGATATAGGGATTAGCAGACTAAAACGAGCCGAATGTCCGACATGCGGTGACAACCCAATCTATCCTGCTTTACAAGATTCATCACAAGAGCCTGCAGTACTCTGTGGGCGTAATGCGGTACAGATTTTACCAGACTTAAAACGTCCCCTTACTCTTGACCATGTGGAGCAGGTAGCATGTAAACTACAGACCAGTTTGAAACGAACACCTTACTTCGCGGAACTGCATGCATTCGACCGACGAATCATTGTATTTACAGATGGGCGTTTGTTAATTCACGGAGCCAAGACGGCTGCTGAAGGAAAGAAAATATATCATCAATTGTTTGGATAGGAGGAAATAAGATGTCAGAAGTATTTCAAACATTTACATCTATACATGTAGCCATACTTACTGTAAGTGATACACGTACAGTAGAAACGGATACTGGCGGCCTATTGATTCGCGAACTCGTTGAGAGTGCTGGTCTGACGGTTTCATCTTATACAATCGTCCGAGATACAGCTTCTGAAATTCAGCATCAGTTAAACGAGTGGCTAAACTCAGATGCCATTCATACCATTTTAATAACGGGCGGAACTGGGATCTCAAGACGTGACGTCACCATTGAAGCAGTAGATCCGCTTTATGAGAAGAAAATCGAAGGCTTCGGTGAACTGTTTCGCTATTTAAGTTACGTAGAGGATGTGGGATCTAAAGCGATGATCAGCCGCGCTTCGGGAGGAACCATCGGAGACAAAGTCGTGTTTTTATTGCCCGGTTCCCGAGCAGCCATTCGTCTGGCGATGACGAAATTGATTCTGCCCGAACTCCCACATATTTATTTTGAACTGACTAAACATCAACAGTCACGTGTATAATCACCAGACTTACCACCGGTTTTTGTAAGCAGGAATGTAGGACCTATCACCATGTCCTTACTAGCTGCTTTGCACATATCGTAAATGGTTAGCGCTGCAGCTGAAGCGGCAGTGAGTGCTTCCATTTCCACACCCGTTGGTCCTGTTACTTTGACAGTAACCTTGATATTGATCTGATAGTAATGGTTTTCTTCATCTATCACCCAGTTAAATTCAGCATTCACACCTCCAAGCAATAGCGGGTGACACATTGGAATGATTTGGGCTGTATTCTTCGCTGCCATCACAGCTGCAATCTGAGCGACAGCCAGAACGTCACCTTTTTTATTGGTCCCATCTTTGATTTGCTGGTAAATTTCCTGGTTAATAATGATAGAAGATTGGGCTATTGCCATACGTTGTGTTTCTGTTTTATCCGTTACATCGACCATATGGGCGCGTCCTTGGTCGTTAAAATGTGTAAGTTCAGACATCATGATCACCCTTTCCTTGCGATTGTATGTCGAGTATAACATGCAGGGTTCGCAAGACATATAAGGGGATAGGAGGATTTTTATGCTTGAAAAACGACAACCTATTCTAGTAGGACAAGCTGTCAAACGTGTGCTGGACCGCGTGACACTTCTGACAACAGAAACCATCCCTCTTGAAGAAAGTTACGGACGGATTTTGCGTCAAAATATTGTCGCCACTCATTTTGTTCCCCCTTTTGATCGGTCTCCTTATGATGGATTTGCCATTCGCTCAGAGGATACTAAAGGAGCGTCTGGCAATCACCGAGTCCTGTTTAAGCTTGTCGACCATATTGGTGCAGGTACAGTTTCAGCTAAAGTACTGGGAAGACATGAAGCAGTTCGTATTATGACGGGAGCTCCTCTTCCTGAAGGAGCAGACGCAGTTGTTATGTTTGAGCAGACCGTCGAAGATGATGATACATTCACTATTCGAAAGCCGTTTGATCGATACGAAAATGTATCTCTGCAAGGTGAAGATGTCAAAGAAGGTGAGCCAGTACTTGAAACGGGCACCTTTATTAATCCTGGGACGGTGGCTCTACTCGCTACATTTGGTCATGCAACTGTAAAGGTCGCCAAGCTGCCGTCTGTTGGAATTCTTGTGACAGGGTCTGAGCTCATAGATGTAAGCGAACCTCTTGCTCCGGGGAAAATTCGTAACAGCAATGGCCCCATGATTGCCGCTCAACTGAAGCGAATGGGAGTTCCTTATCATATGTACCGCTTTACGGTTGACGACCTAGAACGCAATAAACAAGAAGTTCGCCAAGCGCTCGACGAACACGATGTGCTGATTACAACGGGTGGTGTATCTGTCGGTGATTTTGATTTTATGCCCGCCATTTATAAAGAACTTGAGGCTGAAGTGCTGTTTAATAAAGTGGCCATGAGACCAGGAAGCGTCACGACAGTTGCGTATGCGAAAGGTAAGCTATTGTTTGGACTGTCAGGCAATCCTTCTGCCTGCTTTACTGGATTTGAACTCTTCGTAAGACCTGCACTTCGGAAAATGCAAGGAGCGAGAATGCTCTATTTGCCTCATACAAAAGCCGTGCTTGGTGAAGATTTTTCAAAAGCCAATCCATTTACTCGTTTTATTCGGGCGTCGTATAACGGTCACACGGTTACACCAGCAGGATTTAATAAATCGAATGCCGTAGCGGCGATTGCTCGGGGCAATGCGCTGATCGTTCTTCCAGGAGGAAGTCGCGGCTATGCTGAAGGTATGGAAGTGGATGTGTTGATACTCGGGCAAGAAGACGGGGTGGCAGAATGGACACTGTGAGGATTTTACAAGTGGTAGGGTATAAGAAAAGCGGAAAGACCACGCTTGTGAAACGGTGGGTGAAACTCGCAAAATCACGGGGTCAACGCGTCGCGGTCATTAAGCATCATGGGCATGCCGAACCTCTCGCTACACCAGATGCGGGGACGGACAGTATGCAGTTTTTAGCTGAAGGACCAGACGCATCTATCGTTAGCGGAGGTGGAGCCATTCAGCTTCAAACTGAATAGTGAAAATCACTCGTTTGAAACGTTACTCGAACTTACCCTTTTCTCGGAACCCCACCTAATTTTAATTGAAGGTTTTAAACAATTGAATTACCCAAAAGTGGTCCTGCTAAGAAATGAAAAAGAACGTTCGGAACTAAACAAACTGACACAGATTAAAAAATATGTAGAAATAGAATCGTTACAAGATGAATTAGATGAATGGTTTGTGGATTACCTGGAGGAGAAGTCATGAAGGCATTTGAAATCGTAGATCAACCACTCGAACCGCAAAAGTATGCAGATTTCGTGTTACGCCCAGAAGCAGGGGCCGTAACCGTATTTACAGGGCACGTACGTGAATGGACAAAAGGGATTCGAACCGTCTATTTAGCTTACGAAGCGTATGTTCCAATGGCGGAGAAAAAGCTTGCTGAAATTGGAGATGAAATCACAGAGAAATGGCCGGAGACTCGCGTGGCCATTGCCCACCGAATAGGAAAACTAGAAATCGGAGATGTGGCAGTCGCCATTGCAGTATCGTCTCCACACCGAAGAATTGCCTATGAAGCCAATGAATATGCCATTGAACGAATCAAAGAGATGGTGCCAATCTGGAAAAAAGAAGTGTGGGAAAACGGCGAAGAATGGGTTGGAGATCAACGACAGAAACCAGAGGTGAATGTAATTGAATGAGATCTTGTATTTTGCAGGTGCGAAAGAGTGGACGGGAAAAGCGCGGGATGAACACAATTTTGCCGGCAAATCAGTGAGTGAGGTATGGGCATGGCTAACAACTGAATATGCAACAATCCCTCAAGAAGGAGTGCGTTTAGCTGTGAACGAAGAATATGCAATGCTTGAAGATGTTATCGAGTCTGGAGATGTCATTGCCCTCATTCCGCCAGTGAGTGGAGGATGATGAAGACGGTAGGTATTTTACTGGCAGGGGGTGAATCGAGACGCTTTGGTTCTCCCAAGGCTTTCGCTGAAAAAAACGGTACGTATTATTATTCGTATGTATTTAATGCGATGACCCCATTTTGCGACGAAATCGTCATCAGTACACGTCCTGAACTTATTCGCCGTTTTAAGCAGCATGAAGTAAAAATCACGGATGCGTCGCCTTTCCAAGGTCATGGCCCTCTAGCAGGAATCTATACGGTGATGGAAGCCTATCAAGCAGAGCGTTATATCGTGTTGCCATGTGATATGCCTTATATGTCTGCGGAAGCAGTAGAGCAGTTACTGATACATGCGTCACCGAATGTAACAGTCAGTGCTGTGCAACTTAAAGATACCCAACTACCACTCGTCAGTGTATGGAACTATCAAATGAAAGAATTGTTGTTGCGTCAACTGGAGCAGGGAAACTTGCGTGTCATGTCTCTATTCGATCAGGTGCAAGTCAACTGGATTCCCGGACAAAAAATCAGCCGTGATGAAGCCACGTTTTCCAACATCAATCATCCGGCAGACATAGAAAGGGGGCAGCCGTAATGAGGTCGCCTGTACAAGATTACTGGAACAGACCGATACGTGACCTGCGAATTTCTGTAACGGACCGCTGTAATTTCAGATGTTCGTATTGCATGCCGAAAGAAGTTTTTGGCGATGATTATGTGTTTCTGCCTAAGCAAGAATTGTTAAGCTTTGAAGAGATCAAACGCGTGACAGAACAGTTCGCCAAGATGGGCGTGAAAAAGATTCGTCTTACAGGTGGTGAGCCTTTAATGAGGCAAGGACTTCCTGAGCTGATTCGCCAACTTTTCACGATTCCTGGTATCGAAGACATGGGACTTACGACAAATGGGCTGCTTCTTGGCAAAAAAGCGCACGATTTATATGATGCGGGTCTTCGCCGTTTGAATATCAGTTTGGATTCATTAGATTCCGACACGTTTGGCCAATTGAACGGACGTGGTATAGCCCCTTCTCATATTTTAAAGAATATTGATTTGGCCACGGAGATTGGTTTTGAAGTGAAGGTAAATATGGTCGTTCAAAAAGGAATCAATGATAGACATCTCGTTCCAATGACAGCGTATTTCAAAGAGCGAGGGGTTACGCTTCGCTTTATTGAATTCATGGATGTGGGAACCGATAATAAATGGAGTTTTGAAAAGGTCGTGACGAAAAAGGAAATTTTAATGCAACTTGAGGAACACTTTGACCTAGTACCAGCTGAAGAAGCGTATTTTGGCGAGGTGGCCAAGCGTTATCGTTTCCGGGATGGTTCAGGTCAGATTGGCTTTATTACATCGGTGTCTGAGTCTTTCTGTTCTTCCTGCACGCGTGCAAGGCTCTCGTCGGATGGAAAATTTTATACGTGTTTGTTTGCAACGGAAGGTTTTGATGTTCGTGCGCTTGTAAGAAGCGAATTGACGGACGACGAGCTCTATGATGAATTAGTAGCCGTGTGGACAAAACGTCGTGACCGTTACTCAGATGAACGAACGGAAGAAACAGCCAAATCCCGAAAAAAAATTGGCATGTCTTATATTGGTGGATAATCAGTGGATGGAATAAAACAAGTGAAGGGAGTTTCTCGTTATCAGAAGCTTACTTCGTTTGTTTTATTCCAAATTTTCTTTTACTATGAATCAATCTTCTTAGAGTCTTTAGAAAGATGTTTTTCAATTAGGGGTCCCGTCACATACCCATCAAGCTAACAACGTAACTAGCTAGATTCGAATCGTTTCTTTCTGATAACTAACCAATGGACGAAAAACAAGCATGCCAAATAAGCCTCGAAAAAAGCGTTTTTTTCGCTAGGCAGCTTGTCTAGGCTTCACCGTCGTTTCATACACAACGCCTAAAATATCAAAAACCGTCATCTTTTTAGCTCGATGACACTTACGACCGTTCTTTGAGAGTAGCTGATACAAGCGATGCAGAATTTTTACCAGTTCTTCTGTGCCAACTGCGATCGCTTGAAAGAATAATGGAAAATAATCTTTAATCATATAAATCGCTTTGTATTCGCTCAGCTCCTGCTTTTTCTTTTCGAGCAGGAGCTGTCGCATTTGAAACATTGTTGAAGAACAGAGAAGAATGCCAATGAGCTGTCCATATAAATGACACTCGAGGCGTTCTTTTTTGATTGTTTTACAGGCATCGATTTCAAAAAATGACTTCCATGTTTTAAATAAAATCTCGATCTGCCAGCGCAATGAATACAGGGCATGTACGTCCTTCGTTGGGACTTCTTTAGGTGATGTGTTCGTGATGTAGACGTTCATGCCCATTAAGCGTTTACTTTTCTCCTTCATGACAATGCCCTTCTTCTTTTCACGAATGGCTTGGTTTTTCAAGCGTGTTTGCGTTTGGTCGTCGGTTAAGCGATGGATGATGACACGTGCTGGTAGCTTTTGTTTTTGACCAATATACGCCTTCTGTATTTCAATCGTTTCACCAGGTGAAAGATTCGCCATTAGTTGGGCCATATTGAGCTGGATGTATTCCGTTTGTTTTTTCAACGTCCCATTTTTGAAGGTTTCTGGCGCAGGGTTCTTGAGATAAATCCGTGTATTGAGCTTCAGCCGTGAGATATAGTACGCCTTTTTCTCATGAATGACCTGTAAGTCGCCTAAATCGAAGTAGCCAAGATCGCGCAGGCATACATCGCCAGCCTCGACCGTTTGAAGACAGATGGTTCCGTACGTTTTATCATTGTTTTTTCCTGGTCCAACATGTACGTTCAGAAATTGACCACTGAGTAAGTCGTATTCCAATTGGATTTTTACACCCGCCGTGTTACTACTGCCACCCGATCCTTGATACTCACGAGCGAACGCATCTGGCAATTGAAAGACGGTCGCATCTAAAATACGGATTCGCTTAAACCGAGACATCAAGGTGTCGGGGGAGTGATTGATTCGCACAGAGCTTTTGTGCAAGCAGCGTGCGAAAGACCTCTCGAAGATAAGCAACGGCTGCCTGATTAAAGCGTTGATTCAAGCCTTCTGCGCTCATCGATACGCCCGTCGAAGCCTCTAACCGACTAGATAATTGGATAAGGGATGTGCTCCCAACCTCCTGACTCAACCAGACACAAAGGGCAATGAGTTCATTGGCTTGATATTTACTTTTGCGTTTGACAAAGCCAACGCGTTTAGCGATATTCTGTAGCACTGCTGGGGATAAACACACATGTAACTCTTGTGCGAAAAGATTCAGTTCATTGGATAGGATTCGATTCATCAAAAACGCCATCCTTTCTTGTAAACTACTGCTGTTAAAGAAAGAATAACGTTTTTTTCATTTTGGGGGTATTGATGTGCTTAGCTTGATGGGTATGTGATGCTACCCCCTCTATATAAAAATAAAAAAACCTCGCCTCAAAAAAAGGGCATTGAAAAACTAGAAACAATCATTTTTTTACAATACAAATCTTGCTTCTTTATTCAATTTAACCATTAAAAAAGTCGATTTATATCACAAAACTTGTGACAAATCGACTTTTTCAGTGCCCTCCCTCAAAAAGAGACGAAGTTTTTCGCGGTTCCACTCTACTTGGTTAATTGTTAACCCACTTTATACTATAACGGTAGCTGCCGTTCATACATACTTTTGTTTCTGTATAAAATCTCCTAGACGAGTTCAAATAGGCTTTCTTATTGCTTCGC
This sequence comes from Metasolibacillus sp., assembly GCF_025291715.1. Lineage (GTDB taxonomy): Bacteria > Bacillota > Bacilli > Bacillales_A > Planococcaceae > Metasolibacillus > Metasolibacillus louembei. Next base: position 85,142 of record NZ_JAMBIZ010000010.1, on the reverse strand, counting down.
ACCAACCAGCAATTCTCTGAAAGAACCTCTTATTTTACTACTTCTAATCATGGACTTTGACATTTCTGTTTAGTATATATAAGTTAGAATGTTCAGTCAATATTTTTTGTTAGACCAATCATGTGTTCGCTTTTGTACTTTGTTTGTAGCATAAAAAAATGATACAATAGAATAATGAGAAAGTAAGGTGCTAAAACGTAGCATTTTGACTTCCATATTTGCAAAAGTTTTAAATGATAAAAGGAAGGTTCTTCATGCCGAATAATCAAACAAGAAAATTAGTACACAGTAGTGTTGTAATTGTTCTGTTTACAATTATTATGCTTATCACTTTTTATGTACCATTAGTAAGTATTGTGGCAATGGGATTTGCGCTGTTGCCGATTGCATGGCTTGCAGCAACATATGATCGAGCAAATGCGATTGTTGTTGCGATAATTGCAAGCAGCATTACATTTATCTATGGTGGTATTATTATGTTACTGACATCGATAGTGTTTGCGGTAGCAGGTTTAGTCATAGGTGATGCAATACGCAATAAGAAAAGTAAAATTTATTTGTTCATGTCCACAGGTTTGGCATTGTTATTTACATTTTCAATTTTGTATATAGCGCTTGCGAAATTTTTTAATTTAGATTTTGTGAAGATTAGTCAAGAAATTGCTAAAACAAGTTATGAGCAATCGATTAAAATGGCGGAGCAGTTTCCGTTGCAACAACCTGTTACACGAGAAAGCTTAGATGAAGCGTTCCGACTAATGGAGGCTGCATTACCATCTACAATTATTATATCTGCCTTTCTTTTAGCGTTTGTATTGATATCGATTAACTTACCATTATTAAAGCGTTTCAAAATCGATGTACCAAAATTTGCACCATTTAAAATGATGCGCTTGCCAAGAGCTGTGCTATGGTATTACTTAATCGTACTATCTATTAGCATGTTTGTACGTCCAGAAGTAGGTACATTTTTATATATCATTATACTTAACGCCTCAGTTGTTTTATGGTTGCTTTTAACATTACAAGGTTTATCATTTATCTTCTTCTTATTAGATGAATACAAATCGCCAAGCTTTTTAAAGGGCTTAGTTGTCATTATTGCAATACCGCTTTACTCATTTATCATTTTGCTCGGTATTATTGATTTAGGCTTTAATATGCGTGAATATGTAAAGGGTAAAATCCATAAAAAATAAGGAGCTGTTACGATGGATATGTTTAGAAAGAGATTAATTCGCTATCCGCTTTTTCTGATATCTTTGTTATTGCTAGTGGCGGCTATCTTCTTATTTTTATGGAATATATGGATTGCGATTGGCTATGTGCTAGTAGCGATTGGCGGATTATTTTACGTTTGGAAAATGGAGCAAATAGCGTATGCTGAAACAGAAAAGCATATTGAAAAGCTTTCTTTTCGGATGAAAAAAGTTGGAGAAGAAGCCTTTTTAGAATTGCCAATAGGGATTATCTTAATTAATAAAGACTACAATATTGAATGGGCTAATCCATTTATTTTGAATATTTTAGAAAAAGATTCCCTCATTGGAGAAGAGCTGTTTACGATTTCAGAGGATTTATATAGCGTCATGCATCCAGAGGAAAAGCGAGAGCTGACTGTCACGATTGGTGAGCGTAAATATCGAACGTACTACAAGGAAACAGAAAAGCTATTATATTTCTTTGATGTGACGGAGCAAGTAGAAATTGAAACACAGTATTTTGCTGATCGTACCGTCTTGGCAGTATTATTTATTGATAATTACGATGAGCTGACACAGGCAATGGATGACCAAACGCGCAGTTTAACGAATACGATGGTTACATCTATTGTTAATGAATGGGCTGCACATTATGGAATTTACGTGAAGCGTGTGTCCTCAGATCGCTTTTTAGCTGTGTTAAATGAATCCATTTTAGCTGAGCTTGAGTTAAAGAAATTCGAAATTTTAGATACGATAAGAGAACGCACTTTGCAAAAGAATATGTCGCTAACCTTGAGTATCGGCGTTGGGGCAGGCTCGTCCTCATTAGTTGAGCTTGGTGAGCTGGCTCAATCTAGCTTAGATTTAGTATTAGGGCGTGGTGGAGATCAAGTCGCGATTAAGCAGCCGAGCGGAAAATTGCGCTTTTATGGAGGAAAAACAAATCCTGTTGAAAAGCGTACTCGCGTAAGGGCGCGTGTTATTTCCCATGCGTTAAGAGATTTAATACAAGAAAGCGATCAAGTATTTGTAATGGGACATAAACAGCCTGATATGGATGCTATTGGTGCAGCTATCGGTGTTCGAAAAATGGCACAAATGAATAAAGTAGATGGCTATATCGTCGTTAATTTTGATGATTTACATGGTAGCGTACAAAGGCTGATGAATGAAATTAAAGGGAAGTCTGACTTTTATCAACGCTTTATTTCACCAGAGGAAGCATTATCAAAAATGACACCCAAATCACTATTAATCATTGTTGATACACATAAGCCAAGCATGACGATTGATGACCGTTTGTTTAATAAGATTGATAAAATTGTTGTCATTGACCATCATCGTCGAGGTGAGGAATTTGTGACGAATCCGACACTTGTTTATATGGAGCCGTATGCATCTTCAACAGCCGAGCTTGTAACAGAGCTGCTAGAATATCAGCCAAAAAGTGAAAAAATAACGCCATTAGAGGCAACGGCGTTACTATCGGGCATTATCGTTGATACGAAAAGCTTTACATTACGTACAGGTGCACGTACATTTGAAGCAGCCTCATACTTAAGGACACATGGTGCTGATACAATATTAGTACAACAACTATTAAAAGAGGATGTTGATACGTATATTGAGCGCTCGAAAATCGTACAAACGGTTGAATTTGCTTTTCCAGGAATTGCGATTGCGCATGGAGAAGATAGGCGCAATTATGATTCAGTTATTATCGCACAAACAGCTGATATTTTATTAACGATGAAGGACGTATCTGCATCATTTGTGATTGCACATCGAGCAGATGGTTTAATCGGCATTAGCGCAAGATCGTTAGGTGAAACAAATGTCCAGCTTGTAATGGAAAAACTTGGCGGCGGTGGGCATTTAACAAATGCAGCAGCACAAGTAGAGGCACATTCAATAGATGAAGCAAAAAAATATTTAATTGATGCAATTGCACAAGTAATTGAAGGGAGTAATGAATAATGAAAGTTGTATTTTTAAAGGATGTTAAAGGAAAAGGTAAAAAAGGTGAAATTAAAAATGTAGCAGATGGTTATGCGCAAAACTTTTTAATTAAAAATGGCTATGCAGTGGAAGCGAATAATCAAGCATTAAGCCAGCTGGAAGGACAAAAAAAGCTAGAAGAGAAAAATGCAGCAGCTGAGCTACAAGCAGCTAAAGATTTAAAAGACAAAATTGAAGCATTAGAAGTAACGGTTAAAGCAAAATCAGGAGAGGGCGGCCGCTTATTCGGCTCTGTCTCAACAAAGCAAATTGCAGATGAGTTACAAAAAATACATGGCATTAAAATTGATAAACGTAAAATGGAGTGCAACGACGGTATTCGTTCTTTAGGTTATACAAATGTACCAGTAAAACTTCATCAAGAAGTAAAGGCTACATTAAAAGTACATGTTATTGCTGAATAAGGGGAGCATATAGATGAATGACTCTATGATAGACCGCGTGCCGCCGCATAATCATGAAGCAGAGCAATCGGTTATTGGTGCGATATTTCTTGAGCCACAGGCACTGATTACAGCATCCGAAATTTTAATACCGGAAGATTTTTATCGTCGCGCACATCAAATTATTTTCCAAACGATGCTCACATTAAGCGACCAAGGAAAAGCAATAGATGTCGTTACTGTTACAGAGGAGCTTTCCGTAAAAAAAGAGCTAGAGGATGTCGGTGGTCTATCGTATATTTCTGAGCTAGCGAACGCGGTCCCAACTGCTGCTAATATTGCACACTATGCAAAGATTGTAGAAGAAAAGGCGTTACTACGCCGCTTAATTAGTGTTGCAACGAAAATTGTGCAGGATGGCTATACACGTGAAGATGAAGTAGAGGCATTATTATCAGAAGCCGAGAAAAAAATGATGGAGGTAGCCAACCGTAAAAACGCTGGTGACTTCAAGCATGTGAAAGATGTTCTCGTTGATACTTTTGATAATATTGAGAAGCTACAATCAAGACAAGGTGATGTTACAGGGATTCCGACAGGCTTCCGTGACCTAGATAATATTACAGCAGGCTTTCAACGCAATGACTTAATTATCGTAGCAGCTCGTCCATCTGTGGGGAAAACAGCCTTTGCTTTAAATGTTGCACAAAGCGTAGCAGTTCAGGCACGTGAAAATGTCGCTATCTTCTCATTGGAGATGGGGGCAGATCAGCTTGTAATGCGTATGCTCTGTGCCGAGGGCAATATTGATGCTCAAGCTTTACGTACAGGTGCATTGTCAGCAGAGGATTGGGGCAAGCTAACAATGGCGATGGGGAGCCTTTCAAGCTCAGGCATTTTTATTGATGATACGCCGGGGGTACGAATTAATGAAATTCGTGCAAAGTGCCGTCGATTAGCGCAGGAGCATGGGCTAGGCATGATTTTAATCGATTATTTACAGCTTATTCAAGGTAGTGGACGTCCTGGAGAAAACCGTCAACAAGAGGTATCGGAAATTTCTCGTTCTTTAAAGGGGCTTGCACGTGAATTAAAGGTGCCAGTTATTGCGTTATCACAGCTATCGCGTGGTGTAGAGCAGCGTCAAGATAAGCGTCCGATGATGAGTGACTTGCGTGAGTCTGGTTCGATTGAGCAAGATGCCGATATCGTTGCATTCTTATATCGCGATGATTACTATGACCGTGAGTCTGAAAGTAAAAATATGATTGAAATCATTATTGCAAAGCAACGTAATGGTCCAACAGGAACTGTTACACTTGCCTTTAAAAAGGAATTCAATAAATTCCTTAATGTAGATTGGTCGCAATATGAAGCACCACCAGAATACTAAAAATGGTAAATGATAGCACTAAACACGAACGATCACAGTTTAATATTGTGATAGCGTTCGTGTTTTTGTTTGACATTAACTAGCAAATACTGCTACAATTATTCTGCTTATAATAAGGGACGTAAATAAAACGTCTGTCGGAGGTGCTCGTAGCATGACATCAGTAGTAGTTGTGGGAACACAGTGGGGAGACGAAGGTAAAGGGAAAATTACCGATTTTCTATCGAAGCAGGCGGACATTATCGCACGCTTTGCAGGTGGAGATAACGCGGGACATACAATTAAAATTGCAGGCGAAACATATAAGCTGCATTTGATTCCTTCAGGTATTTTTTATAAGGAAAAAACATCTGTTATCGGCAACGGCTTAGTTGTTAATCCAAAGTCACTAGTAACAGAATTGCAGGGCTTACAGGCACGTGGCATTGACACATCAAATTTGCGTATTTCGAATCGCGCACATGTTATTTTACCGTACCATATCCGCCAAGATATTGTGGAGGAAGAAAGTCGTGGAGACCAAAAAATAGGTACGACAGCTAAAGGAATTGGTCCTTGCTATCAAGATAAAATTGCACGTATCGGCATTCGTATGGCGGATTTATTAGATAAGGAAATTTTTGAGCAAAAGCTACGTGACAATGTAGCGCTAAAAAATCGTTTGTTTGAAAAGTTTTATGAAGTAGATGGCGTAAGCTTTGAAGATATTTTCGAGGAATATTTCGCATACGGTCAACAATTGGCACAATATGTAACAGATACATCAAAAATTTTAAATGATGTGCTTGATGAAGGTGGGAAAGTGCTATTTGAAGGGGCACAGGGCGTTATGCTTGATGTCGATCAAGGCACATATCCATACGTGACATCTTCCAATCCAGTAGCTGGTGGTGTAGCAATTGGTGCTGGTGTAGGTCCTAACTACGTATCACGTGTTGTAGGTGTATGTAAAGCTTATACTTCTCGTGTTGGGGACGGCCCATTCCCAACAGAGCTACATGATGAAATCGGTCAACGAATTCGCGATGTAGGTCGTGAGTATGGTACAACAACAGGCCGCCCACGTCGCGTAGGCTGGTTTGATTCTGTAGTTGTCCGTCACTCTCGTCGCGTTAGTGGAATTACAGACCTAGCATTGAACTCAATTGACGTATTATCTGGCTTAGAAACAGTGAAAATTTGTACGGCCTATGATTACAACGGTGAAATCATTACAGAATACCCTGCAAACCTACATATTATTGAGCAGTGTAAGCCAATTTATGAGGAGCTACCAGGTTGGGCAGAGGATATTACAGCCGTGCGCACATTGGAGGAGCTACCAGAAAACGCTCGTCGCTATATCGAGCGAATTCTTGAATTAACAGGTATCAATTTAATGACATTCTCCGTAGGCCCAGCACGTGAGCAAACAAATATTGTAGCAAATATTTGGGAATAGATGAAATGAAAAAACTATGATTCGCTAGCCTTTTATAACGAATCATAGTTTTTTTATGTATAGAATAGGAAAATTTTGAGTATAAATGACATTAATAAAGTACTAGTAAATTGTATGATTAAACATGTTCTATGTAGGGGGAAAAGCCAGATATAGCGGTATTGGCATCTCTCTTAAAGGTGCAATATAATCTTTTTTTCTATGATAAAATCAGAATGTAACAAATCTTTTTGAAATAATACAGTTTCATTACAAAATAGCAAAACAGTTCAATTGAACTAAAAAATATGGTACATTGTAAAAGTGTGATTTTACACTGAAAATAGTCCTATATGTCTATAGGACAAATTTTGGAAGGGGCTTTACAATGAGTTCGAAATGGAATATAGCAAAAGATGCTCATCGACAGCTAGATAGCCTATTAAAACAGCCAACAACAAAAATAAAACAAGTAGCAGCTACTGTTTTACTATGTTCTACATTAGTCGTGCCTTTTGCCTTTATTAAAGAAGCTGAGGCCAACGCTACTTTCGGGGAAATTTATCATATATATGCAAACAATAGCTACATAGGTGCTGTTTCAAATCCAGAGGCAGTAGAACAATTACTTGCACAAAAGGAGCAACAGGCGAGTGAAAAATACGCTGGACTAGCAGTAGACGCACATTCAAATGTTGAAATTATTCCAGAGCAAGTTTTTGAAGCAAGTGCAAATGATACTGAAACATTAACAAAGCTAGAGGCTGCCTTAGTTATTGAAGCAGATGCCCATTCATTAAAGGTGAATGGTGAGACAATAGCTTATGTCGAGAACGAAGACGCACTGAATGAAGTGTTAAAGCAATTAAAGCTACAGTATGTAACTGAAGATGAGCTAGCATCGCTTACTCAACCAGCTACTGCTCAATTACCCGTTTTACAGGATGATGAAACACGCATTGTAGATATTTCATTATCAGCAGAAGTTAATGGCGAGGCAACAAAGGCATTGCCAAATGAAATTTTAAGCGTTGATGAAGCTGTTCAGTTTTTACAAACAGGTATGCTAGAGCAACAAAAATATGCGATTCAATCTGGTGATGTGTTAGGCTCAATTGCACATGCACATGACTTAACAATTGAAGAGTTAATGGAGCTTAATCCAGGAATCGATACATCAACAGTTTTACAAATTGGTCAAGAGTTAAATGTAACAGTAAATAAACCTTTCATTACAGTAAAGGTAGTGGAAGAAAAGTTTAAAGTTGAAGCAATTGACCATGCGAAAATGGTTGAAGAAGATGAAACGATGCTTAAAGGAGAAAAGGTCGTAAAACAAGAAGGGGCAGACGGCAAGAAGGAAGTCACTTACTTAATTACAACTGAAAATGGCAAGCGTACAGAGCGAGCTGTCAAAGAAGAAAATATTATTTCAGAGCCTTCAAGTCGTATTGTTGTTGTCGGTACGAAAGTCATTCCATCACGTGGAACAGGCTCATTTGCATGGCCAACGAATGGCGGCTATATTTCAAGCCATATGGGAAGCCGTTGGGGCGAATTCCACCGAGGTATTGATATTGCACGTCCTTCAAACTATACAATTAAAGCAGCAGACAATGGTGTCGTAACATTTACAGGCTGGGACGGTACATATGGTAATAAAATCGTTGTTAACCATAACAATGGCTATGAAACAGTTTACGCACATCTTTCACAAATCGATGTAACAGTTGGACAAGTTGTTGCACAAGGCTCAGCACTTGGTATTATGGGTTCAACAGGTAATTCAACAGGGACACATTTACATTTTGAAGTGCATGAAAACGGAGCGGTTGTTAATCCGTTGTCGTATTTAAAATAATATAAAGCTTTCAGGCATAGTAACATGATATTATCCTCTTAAAGTTAGGTTTTTATCATGTAACTAATTGGCTGGCATATGTTCGGTATTTTACTGGGCTCATGCCAGCCAATTTTTATTTAACTTAATCATTATTATAGTAACCAATATATTTCTCAATTATCTTTTTTTAATGCTTCATAGGAGAATATTTCCTCATCATAATACATTTCTTGCTTGAGTAAGATAAAATGCTCCTCATGATTACATTGTCTGGATATGTTGCTTTATGAGACTTGCTTTGGGAATCTTCTGTTGATAGTGTCAACCTTAATCGGAATGAATCGTTGTTCCATATTATACATGCTCAGAAATGATGTAGTGTGTTTGTTTAAGTGAATTAACCATGAACTCAAGCGTTGGGTGTTCCGATAGACTAAACCCAATGATTATCTCCATAATAAAGCTTAAATACAGTTTTCCATTGTTTACACATTTGAATACTGTTACGTCTAATCATTACATTTAACTTGAATTGAACAGAATAAAACTGCTCAGCACCTTACTTGAGATTCTATAGTAATTCCATATTCCCTCAATATATTTAGCTATAGAAAAACATCCGAAAAATTATTCTTTTTACTCTAAATTCTTTTGAGATGTAGAATCGCATGTGATATTTTTTGATAATTATTAATTTATAAAATAAAAAATATATAAATAATTTTAAATATTTACTTATATATAAAATCAGTATAAGATTAAGGTAATCTTACATATAAGCACAGTGGTGTAAATATGAAATTATCAAAAAAAGTGTTGGCAAGTCTAATAGGAGCAACTTTATTTATTACAGGTCCATTGAGTGTGGTTAATCCTGCGAAAACTTTTGCTTCTGAAAGAAATATGATGAATAATACACAGGTTAAAATAGCGAATTCCCTAATAACGGAGAATTCCAATAAATTTAGTCTAGAGGTATCTGATGCTATTATTGATGTGGATATTAACTATACTGATAATGGTGTAAGAGTGGAAACAATAACAAATGGTACTGAAGAAAATATTTTTATTTATAATAAAGATACTAATATTGCTATGATGAATAATAGAGTAATAAATATTGAATTTAATGAATATATTGAGCCTGAATTGATTTATAATTCCGATGAGTTTTTGAATTCTGGTTTTTCTACATTTGCCTCACCTGATGATACTCCAGTATATGTTGTGACTAGAGATATGGCATTTTCAGATGTGGTAGGAACTATTGGGGCTATTGTAGGGGTAATTGCTGGTGTTATAGCTATTGCTAACTTAGCTGGAATAGCAATACCAGCAATATTGATTCAAGCTAAAGTTGCAGATTGGCTTTCAGTAATTGGTATGGGTCTTACTTTTGCTTCTATGCCTTTAAATGGTAAATTTACATTTAAATTATATAGAACAAAGGATATGTTTGATACAGGTTATGGTGGCGTATCAAAGCAATATAAATATCGTTATCAAGATTTACGTACTGAAGGTAAATTAGGGAATTTATCAATGAATATACAATTGGTAGATAAAGGTAATTGGTGGTGGCAGTCAAAACCATATTAAGAATAGTAAATTAAAGATATAAAAAATTGAGATAGCATATTGTTACTTCGATTTTTTATATGCATTCAAATCTATTCATAATCAAATAAGTTTGAATATATCAATAAGTAGATTTAGAGAATTCAATATAAATAATGTTTAATAATAAAGAAGCCTCTATAAATCAATGTTTGTTTTTTAGCCGAAAAGGGGCAGGGGGTAAATATGAATAACATGCCGAAAAAAGATGCTAAAAAATTGAATGACACTAACTATCAAAAGTATAATAGTGAAGCTGCAAGAATTACACTAATGATTTTTATGGTATTTTTAATATTGTGGGTAGTATATGAAGGATTAGTTTATACAAAAGTACCAACAACACCCATATTATTATTAGGTAGCATAACACTCACAATTTCAATAGTTAGAAGTTACTTGATGAAAAAAGATGCTAAATGGAGTAATAAAAAATAAAAGTATCTTCTTGTATTATTGCGAATATATAAAATAACTTAATTAAACATCGAAGGCTGTTTAGAATATCATACATTTTGTATGCTTCTAAACAGCCTTTATTATTTCTCGGGAAATAAAATAAGGGTAATATTGAAAATGAAATATCTGTTTAATGCGCGAAAACGCAAAGCATGGTACAGTAAAATGAGGGGGTTTTTTAAAGAGCCTTCTTACTATATGACTTTAAATATTAAAACTGTTATAGATAGATGAATATTTGACAAATGAGAGGAAGATATAGATGGAAAAGACGATTTTAGTTGTGGATGATGAAAAGCCGATTGCAGATATTTTGCAATTTAATTTAATTAAAGAAGGCTATCGTGTAATTTGTGCGTATGATGGTGATGAAGCATTGCAAAAGGTTGAAGAAGAGCAGCCTGATTTAATGCTTTTAGATATTATGCTGCCAAAGCGAGATGGCATGGAAGTATGTCGTGAAATACGTAAAAAATATAATTTCCCTATTATTATGCTAACTGCGAAAGGCTCGGAAATTGATAAGGTGCTTGGGCTTGAGATGGGTGCGGATGATTATGTGACGAAGCCATTTAGCACAAGAGAATTAATTGCTCGTGTAAAAGCGAATATGCGTCGTCTCAATGTGGTCGCACAAGTCGAGGAAGTTGTAGAGGAAACGAATGATATCGTTGTTGGTTCCTTGACGATCCAGCCAGATGCTTATTTAGTATTAAAACGTGATGAAGCCATTGAATTGACGCATCGCGAATTTGAATTGCTACATTATTTAGCGAAGCATATCGGACAAGTGATGACGCGCGAGCATTTATTGCAAACGGTGTGGGGCTATGATTATTTTGGTGATGTACGAACAGTGGACGTGACGATACGTCGATTGCGTGAAAAAATTGAAGATAATCCAAGCCATCCTACATGGATTGTGACACGACGAGGTGTGGGGTACTATTTACGAAATCCTGAACAGGAGTAATTACTATGCAAAAAGTTGGCTTTTTTAAATCTATTCATGTGAAGCTTGTGCTCATTTATATTTTGCTGATTATTATCGCCCTACAAATTATTGGGCTGTACTTTTCAAGAGAGCTAGAGCAAAATTTAAAAACGAGCTTTCAAGAATCAATTTTCCAACGGATTGATCTTGTGCAGTATAGTATTCGTGAAGAGATTTTACGTGAACGGAATGATACATCACCACAATTAGAGGAAAGCTTAAGCTCTTTATTAGGTGAATTTTCAAGTGGCGATATTTCATCACGCGATATTAAAGAAATTCGTGTAATTGACCATCGCAGCAGAATTCTTGCAACATCAGAAAGCAACAATCAATCAATTGTTGGCCAGCGCTCAACAGATGAGCTTGTACGCAAAGCGATGGCTGCTGAAGCATTAATTGATACGATTTATTATGATAATAATACGAATAAACGCATGTGGGTGTTGGCTAAGCCAGTATTAGATACAGTAGGACCAGATGGAGAAGTAATCGGTATTATTTATATTGAATCAAATATTGAAAAAGTATTTGAGCAGATGGGTGAAATTAACCGTATTTTCGCTGTTGGAACGGCCATGTCATTAATTATTACAATTATACTTGGAATTTTAATAGCTCGAACGATTACAAGACCAATTTCCGATATGCGTAGACAAGCACAAGCGATGGCAAAGGGCAATTTCTCACGCAAAGTACGTGTTTATGGAACGGACGAAATCGGTCAGCTAGCTATAGCCTTTAACCATTTAACTAATCGTTTGCAGGAGGCACAGTCTACAACGGAGGCGGAGCGCCGCAAGCTAGCAACGGTGCTTAGCAATATGACAGATGGAGTTATTGCAACAGACCGTAAAGGGAAGGTTATTTTAATTAATGAGCCTGCATTGAACTTATTGCATGTGACACGAGAGGCAATGATGAATCGACCAATTGCCTCAGCGCTCGGCTTAGACCAAAATTATAGCTTTGAGGATTTAATTCATATGAAGGAGCCGCTGAATTTAAATTTCAGCACACAGGAAGCCCCTTATATTTTGCGCGCTAATTTTTCGGTTATTCAAAAGGAAACAGGCTTCGTTAACGGATTAATTACGGTATTACATGACATTACAGAACAAGAAAAAATCGATATGGAGCGTCGTGAGTTCGTATCGAATGTTTCCCATGAGCTACGTACACCATTAACGACAATGCGAAGCTACTTAGAGGCACTTGCGGATGGGGCATGGCGTGATGAAAATATTGCACCAACATTTTTAAATGTGACGCAAACAGAGACAGAGCGTATGATTCGTCTTGTTAATGATTTGCTACAGCTCTCTAGAATGGACAGTCAGGACTATGATTTAAATAAGGAATTTGTAGAGTTTAATAAGTTTTTAAACCGTATTATCGACCGCTTTGAAATGTCGAAATCGCAAAATGTTACGTTTGTGCGTTTATTGCCAAAAACGAGCTATTTTGTAGAAATTGACACAGATAAGTTAACGCAAGTAATCGATAATATTATTTCGAATGCATTGAAATATTCACCAGATGGTGGCAATATTCGCTTTGGCTTTACAAGTAATGATAATATGCTGACAGTGATGATTTCCGATGATGGAATGGGTATTCCAAAGGAAAATTTAACACGTATTTTTGAACGCTTCTATCGTGTTGATCGCGCACGTGCTCGTTCGATGGGTGGTACAGGCTTAGGGCTTGCCATAGCAAAGGATATGATCGCAGCACATGGAGGGAAAATTTGGGCAGAAAGTGAGGAAGGAAAAGGAACAACAATCTTCTTCACATTGCCATGTGAACTGAATGAAGAGGAGGAGTGGGAATGAAGTATATTGAGCATATAAAATCTATCATCCTATTCCTTCTAGTAGCACTCAGCATGACACTAACTTTTTTAACATGGAACTATAAGCCAAAGTATCAAACGATTGAGGATATACAGGTTGAGCATGTTGCACTTGGAGAACAAAAAGCATTGAATCGAGTTGTGAAGCCCTATCGTCTGCTTTTTAAAGGAGAGGAAAACTTCACAGGCACTATATCAAGTGCAGTGATTGATACATTGATGGATGAGCTTTCAGAGATGGAGGCAAATGACCTAACATTGATCAATCATAATTTATCGGATGATAAGGTTAATGAAATGCTACGTATGCCGAATCGCATGACGCTATTTTTCCAGGCAGATGTCCCAATACCTACATTTGCAGCAATGTTGCCATTCCATAATACTAAAGACATTCCGGAAACGACATTTGATCGCATTGTGATTGATTGGAGTTACTTATCAACAACAAGCCAGCTACAATTTTTATTTATTAACTCGGATAATCGTACATTATATCGTTCCGTTGTGAAGGTAGATAATAAAACGAGCTTTAAGCGCAATTTTATCGATCAAGCAGCGAAATTTGATAATTATATGGAAATCGAACGTCCTGGTACAAAATCATTGTATGTTTTAATGAATCCAACAGAAGTTGTTCCCTATACGTATTCTGTTGGGACGATTTCCACAGAGCTGTTGAAAAGAATATTATTTACAGATCCTAATATTGTGCAACGCAATATTGAAAGCACACAATCCGAAAGGTATACAGATGGCATGTCATTAATGAGGCTAGATATGCAAAATCAATCCATCCATTACGTTTATCCACCAGCTGAAAGCCTTTCACCGATTGCTCCATCCATTCTTATGAAGGATAGCATGGACTTTTTAAATGAGCATGGTGGTATTACAGAGGATTATCGCTTGGCTGCAATGAATTATCAAAAGCATATTATTGACTATCAGATGTTTTTTGAGGATCTTCCTGTATATAGCGATACGACCTTCACTCGTATTTCGACAACGTGGGGAGATAATCGTATTTTCCGTTATCGCAGACCGTACTATGTATTCGATATGAATCTTCCTGATGATAAGGCGGCAAAAGAGTTAGCATCAGGACCTCGAGTGATTGAGCAAATTCAATCAAACTTAAAAACAAATATAAATGATATAAATGATTTAGTCATCGGTTATTATTTGGAGCATGATGCGAATGCAGAATTAATTACGCTAGAGCCCAACTGGTTTATGCTGACGGAAAATGGCTGGGAGCGCCTCACTTCAGAGCAGGTAGGAGGTGTTGAATATGGATTGGAATAAAACAAAATCTATATTCATTTTTGTCTTTTTAGTATTGAATATTTTCCTCTATTCACAGTACGTAAATAGCTATACCGAAAATCAAAACGTAGAGGTTTTAGGGGAAAAAAATATCGAGGCGAAATTGAAAGATGATAATATTACGTACTCTGATTTACCTACTATAGAAAAGGCTCCTTATATATCTGGCAAGGTTAAACTATTTGATTTACCAAATGCATCGCAAGGTATAAATGCAATGTATCGTGTAGAGGATGCTGATACGCTTATCGTGACATTGCAAAAGCCTATAAAGCTACGTAACATGGAAGCAACAGGCTTTCAAGAGTTTATACAGCAGCATGTAAGTGAAGGTGCTTCTTATACATTATGGGAGATTGATGAAGAAGAGCAAGTTGCTATTTATTTTCAACGTGTACAAGACCGCACCTTCTATTACTCATTAAAAGGTCTTGTGAAAGTTTACTTTACAGAGCAGGGTGAAGTTTATCAGTATGAGCAAACGATGCTTGAGCAGTTAGAAGAATTAGAGAAGAAAAAAAATCTATTGCCACCGATTCAAATTATTCAAGTATTGTATGCACGTAATTTAATTAAACCAGATTCGCATGTTATACGCATGGAGCTAGGCTACTCCACGTTGTTCCAATTTACGCAAACGCAAGTATTTGCACCAACATGGGAAGTGCGTGTTCAAACACCTGAAGGCACGATTGAGGAGTATTTCGTCAATGCAGTGGAAGGAAAAGTAGTAGATATGCAGCTTGATGTAAAGGCAGTAGAGGAAGAAGAAGAGTAAGGAGTTTTGGCGATGCGATTTAGTGTTTTAGCTAGTGGAAGTACAGGCAATGCAGTCTATGTCGAAAATGATGAACATGCCTTTTTAATAGACGTCGGTTTAAGCGGAAAAAAGATGGAGCAGCTTTTCGCTAAAATTGATCGAGATATGAAAAAGCTTTCAGGCATTTTAGTGACACATGAGCACAGCGATCATATTAAAGGCTTGGGCGTTGTTGCTCGAAAATATAATGTGCCGATTTATGCAAATGAGAAAACTTGGCTGGCGATGGAAGGGAATATCGGCAACATTCCAACAGATTTACGCTTTCATTTTGAGATGGAGGCAATGAAATCCTTTGGCTCAATGGATATTCAATCCTTTGCGGTGTCTCATGATGCAGCAGACCCGATGTTTTACGTTTTTCATGAAGAAGGACGCAAGCTAGCTGTTATTACAGATACAGGCTATGTGAGCGACCGTATGAAAGGCCATATTCGCGGAGCAGATGCTTTCGTTTTTGAGAGCAATCATGATATCGGTATGCTCCAAATGGGACACTATCCATGGAGTACAAAACGCCGCATTTTAAGTGATGTTGGGCATGTATCAAATGAAGACGCTGCCGTTGCAATGAGTGAGGTTATTTTTGATAAGCCTACTCAAATTTATTTATCCCATTTGAGCAAGGATAATAACATGAAAGATTTGGCACGCATGAGTGTTGCACAAACATTGCAATCATGCGGTATTATTACAGGTGAATTCGTGCATCTACATGATACAGATGCGGAGGAGCCAACGCGCTTAGTAACAGTATAAAATAGGCGATATGGAAACCAATTTTCCATATCGCCTATTTTTTATTGCAGATTTAATTAATTTTCATCTAATTTTAATGTTTGATGTGTATGCTAATAATAACAAATGAACGAAAGGACGATTCATATGACAAATTTTGATGAGCATAACACAGAACAACAACAATTAACGCCATTACAAGAGCGTTTACAACGTGAAGAGCTAGAAATGCAAAAAAAGCGAGAGCGCAAAAATAAAGGCGGTAGCAAAGTAGGCTACTTTATGAGTGGCCTGTCAGGTATTATTATCGGTGCACTTCTTGTATGGCTATTGCTACCATCTCTTGTAGGGCAGCTGCCAGGTACAGAACAGTCAGGCTCAGAAACAAACACAAATCATAGTTCAACAATTCAGCAAAGTGTAACAGAGGTGTCCTCAGACACAATATCGGCTGTAGAGCAAGTGTCTGATGCAGTTGTAGGTATTACAAATATCCAAGAGGTATCGAACTTCTGGAATCAATCCGTTTCTTCACAGGAAGCTGGAAGTGGCTCAGGTGTCATTTATAAAATTGATGAAGATAACGCATATATCGTAACGAATCACCATGTAATTGATGGTGCCAAGCAATTAGAAGTCACACTAGCAGATGGCACGAAAGAGGAAGCTCAATTAGTAGGCAGCGACATTTGGACGGATTTAGCAGTCATCGCAATCGACAGCAAAAACGTTAAAACAACAGCCAAATTCGGTGACTCTGATGCATTAAAGCAAGGTGAAACAGTCATCGCAATTGGTAATCCATTAGGCTTAGAATTTTATGGCTCTGTAACAAAAGGTATCGTATCAGGGAAAGATCGCTCAGTGCCAGTCGATTTAAACAATGATGGTCAAGAGGATTGGCAAACAGAGGTGCTGCAAACAGATGCAGCTATCAACCCAGGTAACAGCGGTGGTGCTTTAATCAATATTGCTGGTGAATTAGTTGGTATTAACTCCATGAAAATTGCAGAATCACGTGTTGAAGGCTTAGGCTTCTCGATTCCGATTAACTCAGCAATTCCAATTATTGAGGAATTAGAGCAGCATGGCGAAGTAAAAAGACCAACAATGGGCGTATCGCTACTTGATTTAACAGATGTACCAGCCTTCTACCAACAACAAACATTAAAAATCCCACAAGAAATTACAACAGGTGTCGTTGTCACAGATGTGGTGCAGGGTTCAGCAGCAGAAGCGGCAGGTGTGCAGCAATATGATGTGATTGTTGAAATGGATGGCAAAAAAATCGAAAATTCCATCGACCTTCGTAAGCATTTATATAATGAAAAAGAGGTAGGCGATACATTAGCATTAAAAGTATATCGCCAAGGAAAAATTGTCGAATTACAATTAACATTAAACAATAGCGCAACATTATAATTGTGGATAACTAATAACATATTCATTCACAGCAAGTAGGAAAGAAAGAGCGTTCTTTCCTACTTGTTTTTTCTTTGTTACAATAGATTGTGGATAACATTGTGGAGAATGTGTATAAGTTTGTGGAAATTTCAGATTATTGGAGGTTAAGAAAAATGAAAAAATTTAGTTGCGAAATGCATATAGATCACGCATTAGACATGTTTGTAGCAGAGCAAGAAGACTTCCCAATTATGGATAAACTATCGAATGACGAAAAGTTATCCACAAAGTGTGATTACTGCGAAGAGCAAGCTGCATATATTGTATCAAGTAAATAACTTTACACAATATATTGAATCCTTATGTTGATATGTGGATAACTTCTGTGGATAAGATGTTTGTAAATGAATTGTAAAGGTGGATAAGCTGTGAATATAACAATCATTTCCGTAGGCAAGCTAAAAGAAAAATACTTAAAAATGGGTATCGACGAATACGCCAAACGTCTAGGCAGCTACGCCAAAATCGATTTTCTCGAAGTCCCCGACGAAAAAGCCCCCGAGCAGCTATCCGACGCCGAAATGGAGCTCGTCAAAAAAAAGGAAGGCGAACGCATTCTAGCCAAAATTCAAGACAATGCCCATGTCATTGCCCTTGCATTGGATGGCAAAATGAAAACAAGTGAGGAAATGGCCACGGATTTAGATGCATTAATGACATACGGGAAAAGCAAGGTTGCCTTTGTAATTGGCGGCTCACTCGGCTTGCATGCGGATGTGCTGAAACGTGCAGATGAAAAGCTATGCTTTGGCAAAATGACATTACCACATCAGCTGATGAAGCTAGTGCTGGTGGAGCAGATTTATCGGAGTTTTAGGATTATTAAGGGAGAACCTTATCATAAGTAAGTGCGGTTTTTAGTATAAAGTAACTATTTTTATTTTATATAATCTGCTCTTGTGATAGCACTTAAAAAGTGTGGTAATATTAAAGAGGTACATTAGAAAGGAACTCTTGTTCTGTTTTCGGAGTGTGTTAAAATATAAGAAAACGGGAGGGAAAGTATTGAAACCAGTAATTAAATACCGTGGTGGCAAGCGTTCAGAAATACCTCTTTTTGAGAAGTATATTCCAGTAGAATTTGATACTTATTTGGAACCTTTCTTTGGTGGAGGTGCAGTATTTTTCCATTTGGAGCCAGAGAAGGCTATAGTTAATGATATTAATAAAAATCTTTACCAATTTTATTATGATTTAAAAAATAATTATCTTCAATTAAAAGAAGAGTTAAAAGTGCTTCAAAATATATATGAAAAAAATCAAGAAGAGTATGAATTGAAGAAGAGTATGTTTCCAGAGGAAAAAATACCTAATAAAAATGAAGAATTATTTTATGAAATCCGTCAAGAATACAATTATCCTTCTGGAAAATGGTTACCGGGAACTGTTTACTTTTTCATTAATAAAACAGCATATAGTGGAATGATTAGATTTAATCGTAAAGGAGAATTTAATGTTCCATTTGGTAGATATAAGAATTTAAATACAGACCTAGTTACAGAAAAGCATCACAAATTATTTCAAAATGCTACCATTCTTAATGGGGATTATGAAAAAGTATTTGAAAAAGCTACTGAACGAGATTTTATGTTCCTTGATCCACCGTACGATTGTGTATTTAGTGACTATGGTAATGAAGTGTTTACAGGCGACTTTGATGAGAAAGAGCACGAGAGATTAGCTGAAAATTTTAAAAATCTTAAATGTAAAGCACTTATGGTAATTAGTAAAACAAATCTAACAACTAGGTTATATAAGGGCTATATTGTCGAAGAATATGATAAAAATTATTCAGTAAATATTAGAAATCGTTTCAAAAATGATGCAGTACACTATATAATACAGAATTACGAAGTACCGGTTCCAAAAAAGGAAAAAGTAGCACAATTACTGTTATTTTAAATCATGAGCAATCTTACGTTATAATTGTAAGATTGCTCTTTTTATTTTAAATATTAGAGTTTATGAAAAGTAGCCATTCTTCAGCAGAATGATGATCTAGATCTAACCGTATAAGCTCTTTAATAGCAGCGTGTAAACTGTTTGGGTAATCAAATTTAGAGACATTAGTTACGAGTTTTTTAAATTGTTCTATTGTTAATGGAAGAACAGGAAATGTTGTTTTGTTCTTACTAATCATCATGGTAAATTCTAAATCAATAGACGGGGCAATAAATAAAGTGAAAGCCTCTTTATCATGATTATTAGTAAGATATGTTTTTAGATGTCTTACAACCGAGTCTGCTTCAAAATCTAATTGGCTTGCTCCAGTACGTAAAGAGCATTCAATTAAAATTGAAAAATCCTCAAATTCGATTAATACATCTTCTACTCCACTTTTAGCATTACCTAAAGGATACCCAGCTGAATCCAATTTAAAATTAGGTTGAATTACGTTGTAAGATTCCATGTTTTCAAATACTTTAAAAGTATTCCATTCAAAATAGTTAGCCGTGTTAATTGTTTCTCGATTCATTATATTATCGAAGTAATTTAAAATCTCAATTAGCTGAGTTGAATTTTGTTTGCCACTCATCAAGAGCCTCCTGAATGCCTTCTTTCATTGCTTTTACTCCATTTGAAGAATTAGACTGCAACGAATTAAGTAGATTTTCGAATAAATTTTGTAAATCACATGACTTTAAAGATACACCTGTTAATTTTAAATTTCTTTGAAACTTAAGTAGATTTAAATATTGTTCGAGCGAAAGTGGAAGAATTTTTGTACCTAGTGTGTCATTATAGTCAGCAAAGTGATTAAAGGTATTATCATTTAAAGTTGGGGCAATAAAAAGACAATATAACTCTTTATTAACTCCTTTTTCTCTCAATTCGCTTTGTTTATTACGGTAATGACGAGTAATAGGTTCCGCTTCCATATTGAATTGAGTAGCACCACTAGAAGTAGTAACTTCTCCTAGCACAATAAAATCTTCATAAATAATTTCCATATCAGCCTGATTTCCAGCAGCGTGGGTTACAGGCGATAGCTCTTCATCAATAATGAAATTATTTTTATATTCAAGAGCGTCACCTAATATAATAAAGCCGTTCCAAACTAACCATTCAAAGACCGTATTCTTGTTAGCAAGGAATTTATCCTTCATATGATTTGTAATAACATTATTTTTTTCAAAGTAAACATTTAATAGATCTGTAATATAATCGATATTTTCTGGATTTTGGTATTCTATTTGTTTTTCTTTAACACGTAATTCAATCTGAAGTTCGTGAAGGTAGTAAATAATATCTTTTAATTCTTCTATAGTTGAATTTAGAGAGATATTAGAAAATAGCTTTTTTTGCTGTATAATTTCTGTTTCAACATTTGGGAATACCGAAGAAATTACATGTGCAATTCGATTGTTTTGTTCGAAATACTTAAGAGCTTTCTGATAAAGAGCCTCTTGAGTTTCAAATGATAATTTTGGAAGACTAGGGTTACCGTAATATTCATGAAATACTTCGACGTCTTTATAATTTGGATTTATAGTAGCTAAACTAATTAATTCATTAATTAAATCCAATTTTTCTGGATTTAATACTAACTTATTTCCACGTGCAACGAATAATCCAGTATAACGAAAGTATCGAGTAGTAGCATCGGCAACATCGACAGCATTTTGCATTTTTACTCGGACTTTATCTTTAGATTTTCCTTCACGAATTGTAGTAGCAGAGCTATAGACTTTTGAAAATTTATTGTAAAAATAATCATCAACAAATTGCAGACGAGCGTTTTCTCCAGAAATAGTTTTTAAGTGGTTTCTGAAGTTTTGAATTTCATTTGCAACGCCATCCAATTGTTTGTTATTAGTGACAGTCAAGCAAAATATTGCAATATCCATTTTACTTAAATTCTCAACTTTTTTTAGTAAGCGAAGCACAAAAATAAAGGGGTTCAATTCCCAATCCGCTTCAGGGTAACCACTACCTTTATGTTGAAAGGAAGGATACTGCCACTTTGCTAATTGTTTTAAAAATACATCTTTAGGACGACGTTCTTCTGCTAGCATTTTCCCTGCTTTAGTAACTTTAATAGTTCCATCTTTAGCAGTGTACACAAAACCATAAGTTTTCATTGGAGCAACTCTGTCTCGAGCAGAAAAAGAAGCTTCTTTTTCATAGGTAGAACCTAGAAATTCAGGTAATTCTGCTAATGCTCTTGCAAATAGTTCTTGAGCTTGATGTCCAGCTTTCCCTCTCCACATTGAATTTTCAAAATTTGTTAGCACCTTTAATTCGGGTTGAATCTTTTCAGGGCTTCTAGGAGAACAAGATACATACCAATTAACTTTTTTCGACATAAAATACCTCCAAATGAGTTCTTTGTAATACTCTGAATAAATCATAACACTATAATTTTATAATGCAAAATAAAAAAGATTGTATTTATCTCGTGTACAAATGTGTTTTTGAGAAGTGCGTTTGTATGTTTATTTTGTTATATTTGAAATAAAGTAGCTATTATGGGTTAATGATATATGAAGAAGAAATATCAGAAAAGTCTTATATAATTATAAATGATTTAGGAGTTAAAAATGTTAAATTATACTATTTGTTTTATAAAAAAAGATAAAGAAATATTACTGTTAAATAGAAATAAGAAGCCTAATATGGGTATGTGGAATGGGGTAGGGGGGAAAATTGAGGGAAGTGAATCGCACCTAGAATCAATAATA
This sequence comes from Metasolibacillus sp., assembly GCF_025291715.1. Taxonomy (GTDB): domain Bacteria; phylum Bacillota; class Bacilli; order Bacillales_A; family Planococcaceae; genus Metasolibacillus; species Metasolibacillus louembei. Next base: position 62,921 of record NZ_JAMBIZ010000010.1, on the reverse strand, counting down.
AGAGAAACATATGAAGAGACTGGAATAATATTGAATAATCCTTTATATGTGGGTAATGTGGTATGGAAAAGTAACAATGGTGACGGAGGGATGTATGTCTATTTATCAGAAATTCCTGATAGATCGGATGTTCAAACGCCACTTTCTACTCTTGAAGGAATACTGGATTGGAAAAATATTGATTGGATATTAGACTTTGAAAATAAAGGTGTAGTATCTAATATAAAGCACTATCTTCCAAAGGTTTTAAATGGAGAAATAGATTTAATACATCAATTTGTGTATAAAGATGGATTGATACTTGAGTATTCCACAACGAAGTTTAATGAATATTCTATCTCTGAAAGTTTCCAACAGCTATGAAAGTTTCCTTATCAAAAATGAAACTGAGACTTTTGCGTTTTAACACATAATCGAAAGAATTAAGGCATAATCATATTATTAATTTAAAGACGGCTTAAATAATTAAAACGAAATGAATTCGATTTTAAATATATATTATCTCCTTGATATTGAATTTCAAGGAGGTAATTTTTATGATAGTAGCAAAACGGGTAAACATCATGTCAGTAAAGTTGGTCAAAGAAGCAAGTATGCTCTACAAACTAAGAAAAGTTCGAAGCCCACAAGACAGCTACGAATTGTTCAAAGAGTACTTAGAGAGGTTGATCGTGAGCACTTTGTCGTAGCATGTCTCGATACGAAGAATCAACCTACAAACATTTCTACGGTCCACATTGGCAGCCTAAATACCAGTATCGTACATCCACGTGAGGTCATGAAAACTGCAATTTTGTCAAACTCAAATTCGATTTTGATATGTCATTCACATCCATCAGGTGATCCATTAAACATAGTATCCTAAACTAGAGTACTCTAAGTATTCAAAGTTTAGGATTTTTTTATTTTAGAACTATAACTATTAAATATATAGAGGTAATATTTATAGTAGTTAAAGTATTCGATGGTGGTGGAGAAATGAAGGTTCAGAAGGTATTGGTGGAGGACAAATCATATCCATTATACATATTGCTAGATAAGAACTTTGAAGTGGTAGAACCAGTTAAGAGATTTATAAAGTACTTGGATAATACGGGGAAAGCTCCAAATACGATTAAAACATATAGTTATCATCTTAAACTGTTCTATGAATTTATGGGTCAACGAGGGATTGAATTAGATGATTTAAAATTTGAGGAATTAGCGAATTTTGTAGGATGGTTAAGAAATCCAACAGGGGATGTAAAAGTAATAGATTTAAAACCAAAAAAGGCTAAAAGAGAAGAAACATCAGTTAATTCCATACTTAATGCTGTAATTAGTTTCTTAGAGTATTTAAATCGGACAGAAAATTTTATAGCCATAGATATGTCTAAAGAGGCAAGGGGACGAAGTTTTAAAGGGTTTCTTCATCATATAAATAAAGGCAAATCTTATAAAAAAAATGTCTTGAAGCTCAGAGTCAAAAAGAAACTAGTAAAAGCATTAGAGCATGAGCAAGTTAAAGTGATATTAGATGCATGTTATACAAAACGAGATAAGTTACTTATTATGCTTATGTATGAGGGTGGCCTTCGAATAGGTGAGGTGTTATCCCTCCGTATCGAAGATATTTCTACATGGGATAACAGGATTCATATCACACCGAGAGATCACAATGAAAACGGTGCTTATATTAAGCTAAAAAAAGAACGGACAATTGATGTTAGCAAGGAATTAATGGGCTTATATACCGATTACTTAGTTCATGAGTACGGGGAAGAATTAGAGCATGATTATATATTTATTAATCTTAAAAATACTTATTTTGGTCATCCCCTAAAGTATCAAAGCGTATTGGACCTTATAAGGCGCTTAGTAAAACGGACAGGGATTACTTTCACTGCCCATATGTTACGTCATACACACGCCACTGAGCTGATTAGAAGTGGTTGGGATGCAGCTTATGTACAGAAGAGATTAGGCCATGCACATGTACAAACAACAATTGATACATATGTTCATCTTTCCGATCAAGATATGAAAAATGAATATAAAAAGTATCTACAAGGGAGAGAACATACTAATGAAATTACCAAGCGTAGCAACTAATCGGAAGCTCATTACTAGTACAGCCATTAGTGAAAAAATAGCAGATATGAATAGTGTGTTAAAAGGGTTTTGGGCAGCTGATAGATGGGATATAAGAATCTGTCCACATCCTAGTGCGGTTGAGTTAAGTAAAAATCCAACATTAAGAAATCGATGGGTGAATTTCGATAAAGTTGAAAATATATGGTTAAGAACTGAATTAAAATACTTTTATTATGTTCACTTAAATAATGGAACTTGGAATGCAAAATCTGTTTGGATTAGAAAAGGAACGGTGATAAGCCGAATGTTAGGTTTTTTAAATTTAAAATACCCTGGCATTATGTCTATAACTGAAGTTCCCATAGAAAAAGCTTTGATGGAATATCGAACTTATTTAACAGAACAGGGAGTAAGAACAACAATTACAAATTATAAACTTGATATTAATCAACAGAAAATTCCTGTTCTTGCGAACTCTTATTATGTTACTAATCTTAAACAGTTTATGGAATTCTATGAGGATTTCTATTTCGATGGAGAAGAGTGGGATAAAGATGTTTGGAATCGAAGAAATCTTTCATTACCGGAAGATAAAGTAAATCCAACATCTTACGAATATATAATCAATTTTAAGGGCTTTGAAAATGATTATTTTAAAGAAGTATCTAAGCGTTATTGTAAGTTAATGTTAAATACACATAGTTTTTCCCACGTAAGTGATGTAGCGTCGAGACTAAGAGAATTCTTCAATTTTATTAACAAAAATGATAAGAACATACGAAGGATAAAGCAATTAACTAGAAAAGAAGTTGAACCTTATTTAATTGAAATTAATTTAATGGGTTTAAGCCCTAGAACCGTAACTGGAAGAATATCTAATTTAGAAGTTTTTTTCTCTACCATTACAAGATTTGACTGGGAAGATTCTCCTTCTAAAACACTAATTTTCCGAGAAGATTATCCTAAAGTGCCGAAGGCACAACCGCGTTATATTGATGAACATGTGCTTGAACAATTAAACGAGAAATTAGATAAATTGGAACCTTATATAGCCACAATGGTTATGGTATTACAAGAGTGTGGAATGCGTATCAGTGAGCTTTGTACATTAAAAAAAGGAAGTGTTATAACAGACAAAGAAGGGGATTGTTTTCTGAAATATTATCAGTGGAAAATGAAAAAAGAACATATCATCCCTATTTCTAAAGAGATTGCAGCATTAATACTAGTTCAAGAGCAAAGAGTGGCTGATGAAATGGAAAATGAATGTGAATATGTATTTCCACGAAAAGATGGCTCTCCATTGAAGCAGGATACCTTTAGAGTTAAATTAAATGAATTAGCTTATAAAGAAAAAATAACGGATAACAAGGGAGAAATTTTTCGATTTCATGCTCATGCTTTTCGGCATACAGTTGGTACTAGAATGATAAACAATGGGGTACCTCAGCATATTGTGCAAAAATTCTTAGGTCATGAATCCCCGGAAATGACAGCGAGATATGCGTATATTTTTGATGAGACCCTAAAGAAAGAATTTGCGAAATTCAAGGAAACCTTAGTGACAAACAACGGTAGCATTCTAGAAATAAATGAAGAAGAGAGTGAAGTTGATAATACAGATCTTCAATGGTTTAAAAAGAATATCAATGCACAAGCACTTCCTAATGGTTATTGCCGTTTACCGGTAATTGCCGGACCTTGTCCTCACGCAAATGCTTGTTTAGATTGTACAAATTTCTGTACAAGCAAACAGTTTCTAAATGAACATGAAGAACACTTAGAACGTACTAAACAGTTATTAGATAGAGCTAAACAGAACCAATGGCAGCGTCAGGTTGAAACTAATGAACGTGTTAAAAACAGGCTAGAACAGATTATTCACTCGTTGAAGGAGACTAATTAGGATGACACGAAAAAATAACACAACTGCCATAATTAAACTATCAAAAGAGAAATCGGAAAAAACAAGAATTAGAGTTGAAAAGGCTATTTCAGAAATGGCACTAAAAAATGAGAAAATTAATTTTAATACGGTTGCACAAAAAGCAAATGTTTCAAAGTCATGGCTTTATAAACAAGAAGACATTAGGACTAGAATAGAAAGATTAAGAGGACAGCAGATTAGTGAATTAATACCCCGTAAACAAAGTAAAAGTATCCGATCTGAGGATGTATTAGTAAAGACCTTAAAAACTCGTATTAAGGCATTAGAAGAAGAGAATAAGCAATTAAAAGATCAAGTTCAAAAATTATATGGCAAGTTGTTTTAGCTTTTTTGTATATTTTTATGATGGTTTTCTTAATTTTATATAGAAGTTATGTAATATCTTCAGCTTAGTGTAGGTTTTAAAATAAATTTTGATTAATAACACCGTCGGTGTTATTCCAGAAAAGACCAGATTGTTGAGGAAAGTAATCACCTATTCCTAGATGATTCAATTGGGATTGTGAACAAATGTACTTACACTAACGTGGCAGGTTAGTGAAAGAGTACAGATTGATATTTGACAAATCAGGCCCATATGTTATACTTGAACTAACTTATGATGAATGGAGGCTTCTTAATGATTGATATCCTAACTTTGAACCGTTAGTTTAATACGTTCAAAGGCTCTGCTTATGCTCAGAGTATTAGGATAAATCTGTCTTCTTATAGGAAACCTTTATTATACGGTTATAGTAAAAAGGGGGAGAGGAATCTTCCTCTTTTTTATTTTAAAGGGAGATCTCCCATGACACTTCGTAGAAAAGGGTACATCAATGAATTTGATGGCTTATTTGTGATACCAACAATCGGATTAATCCTGTTGAAATTTTATATTTCTATATTTAGAGCATAGGCAGATTGCCTGTGCTCTTTATTTTGTTTGTTTTAAATTGGTATTGAATGATACCAATATTACATGATTAATGGAGGAGATTATTTATGACATTTAATAACAATGAAAATACACGTGTGTGGTTTATTACAGGTGCAAGCAGTGGACTAGGATACGAATTCACAAAAAAAGCATTGGAGTCAGGAGAGAAGGTTGTTGGTGTTGCTAGAAATATTGAAAAACTGAATGAGTTAAAATGCCAGTTTGAAGGAATGTTACTTCCTTTAAGTCTTGATGTTACTGATAGAAGTGCTGTTTCGACTACAGTGGAAACTGCCATTAAACATTTTGGAAGACTCGATATTGTCATTAACAATGCAGGGAATATGGTAATGGGAATGATTGAAGAATTTAGTGAAGATGAAGTTAGAAGCCAAATGGAAACTAATTTCTTCGGTACAGTATGGGTAAGTCAAGCTGTTATGCCGTACTTGCGGGCACAAGAATCAGGTCATATTATCCAGATATCTAGTATTGGTGGACTGATTAGTGGTCCAATGTCGGGAATCTATAGCGCTAGTAAATTTGCTTTAGAAGGATTTAGCGAGGCTTTAGCACAAGAAGCTGCACATTTTGGTATAAAAGTATCTATCGTAGAACCTGGAGGTTACTGGACGAATCTATACTTAAAAATGAGTTTTACTACACAGAAAAAAGAGTATGATTCATTACGTGAAAAGTTGGCCCAACAATATTCAAACGAATCGGTGGATAGTGATCCTAAGTTAGCCGCCGAAGCTATAATGAAACTGGTTAATAGTGAGAATCCGCCTCTCCGATTAGTTCTGGGAAGCCTTGTATATGATTTAGCTGTTGAAAATGCAGAAAAACGTATATTTACATGGAAAGAGTGGGAATCAGTCAGTCGTTCTTCGGAACATGGGATTCCTGCACCAGAAGGATACGGAATAATTGAGGAATAGAAACCCTAAGAAATAAACTCTCTAAACTACAAAAACTAATTAATGATTTAATATGTTTATTAACTTAATCGCTAGAAAGGGAGGCGATTGTATGGAATTGATAAAAATGAGAGGAATAGAAAAATATTTTGGAGGCAAGCTTCTTTTTACTTTTGATAAATTAACTGTTTTTAAGAACGATATTATTGGTGTAGTCGGGTTAAACGGAAGTGGAAAAACGACGTTGTTGGAGATCATTAACAATGATATAGCTCCTGACAAGGGAAATGTTGAGGTTAAGGGAGATATCTCTTATTATAAACAATTCGGTCAATACCACGAATCAGTAGATTCTTGGCAATTGAAAGAATTTCGCTCCAGCTCAACAATATCTGAAGGTTGGTTCAGTGGTGGGGAAAAAACTCGTTTACGTTTAGCTGAGACTTTTTCTAAGAGTAGTTCAATACTTTTACTAGATGAACCAACAGCGAATTTAGATACTAAAGGGATTCAATTGCTAAAGCGAAATTTAGGAAAATATAACACAATGATGATTATTAGCCACGATACAAATTTATTAGATGAATTGTGTAATCGAATTATTGAGATTGACAACAATACCATTAACTGTTTTGACGGGAATTATACTGCATATAAACAGCAGAAGGAACATCAAATTCACACTGAGAAAAGAGAATATGAAAATTATCAAGCAAAGAAAAAGCAACTAGAGGAAGCTTATTTGCAGAAAAAAAGGCAAGCTGAAGCGATAACAGATAAGCCAAGGAATATGAGTAATTCTGAAATTAGAGCTAGAAGTTTCATATCTACTTACAAGTCTTTTGGAGGGCGACAAAAAGCAATAGCAAAGCAAGCAAAAGCCGTGCAATCACGAATAGAGCAGTTAGATGTAAAAGAACAAGTCGAAGAACAGGCAAATATTCGAATTAATTTTGAGCTAACAAATCCCCCGAAAAATAAAATATTAATTCGTGGTGAAGAAGTAACTTTTGGATATGATAATCATTTGATTTTTAATCATGCCTCTTTTGAAATCCGAAACAAACAAAAAGTTGCTGTATTGGGGGATAATGGAAGTGGTAAATCTACTCTTTTTTCTTTAATCAGAAATAAGTATGAAGGGATCTATGCTGTACCGAAATTAAAAATTGGTTATCTGTACCAAGAGTTTGAAAATTTGCAGCCAGATAAAACTTTACTGGAGTCTGTCTTGTCTGACAGTGTACAAGAAAATCATACTGTTTATACAGTATTAATGAATTTACTGTTTACGATTGAGGATTTTGATAAAAAGGTTGCAGTATTAAGCGGTGGCGAAAAAATTAGGTTATCTTTTGCAAAGTTGATTGTATCAGATTATAATTTGCTTATTTTAGATGAACCTACAAACTATTTGGATTTACCATCAATTGAAGTCGTAAAAAGTGTATTAAAAGAATATGAAGGAACAATAATATTTGCCAGCCATGATGAGGCGTTCATTAATGAACTGAGTACGGAACTATTCATCATTGATAATAAAAAGCTACAAGGTTATCGTGGAAATCTAGAGGAATTCAAGAATAAAACGGATGCAAATATTGAACAGCTCCAACAGGAAATTGAACAAATCCAGTTAAGTCAAGCAAAACTTCTTATGGAAAATGAAACAAATCCTAGAAAAATTGAAAAGATAAAGAAGAGATATGAAGAGATGACTAGGGTATAAAAGGAGAATAATTATTTTTTGATTTAATTTAAAATGAGAAAAGTAACAAAGAGTCCATTTTGATTAAGTTTTTTACTTCAATAATCGGACGCCTTTCTTTAATAAGGGGTCCCGAGCGCCTACGAGAAATTTGTATCGATAAGAAATAGATTTAAAAATTTCGCTGTTATTTTGTACATTTAACTTGACGGTGACATCTCTCTATTGTGAGTTATTAGTGGTACAGTTTTCAACCGTTTTAATTATAAAAAAGTGGTGCATTTTTAAATTGGCACAAACAGGTAACGGTTATTGCAGGTGTATTTCTTATCTATGGGTTTAACATGGATTTTATCATTAAAATCATGAGTATTGTCCGAGAGTGATTGGTCTTGCGTATGGTTAACCCTAAAGTTATGGAAATAAGACTTAGAAGCAAACTTAAGAGTGTGTTGATAGTGCATTATCTTAAAATTTTGTATAATAGGAATTGAAGTTAAATTAGATGCTAAAAATTTGTAATTAAGAAGGAGGGATTCGTCATGTTGGTATTCCAAATGCGTAATGTAGATAAAACATCTACTGTTATTGAAACAGACTAAAAACAGTGATTACGCAGATAAATAAATACGTTAGATTAATTCCTACCAGTGACTAATCTTATGACTTTTTAAACAGATAACTAAAATTACAAACAAATCGTTTAACTTCTGTATTTATTTATAGATGTAATCACTTCAGGAGTGATTACATGAACAAAAATATAAAATATTCTCAAAACTTTTTAACGAGTGAAAAAGTACTCAACCAAATAATAAAACAATTGAATTTAAAAGAAACCGATACCGTTTACGAAATTGGAACAGGTAAAGGGCATTTAACGACGAAACTGGCTAAAATAAGTAAACAGGTAACGTCTATTGAATTAGACAGTCATCTATTCAACTTATCGTCAGAAAAATTAAAACTGAACATTCGTGTCACTTTAATTCACCAAGATATTCTACAGTTTCAATTCCCTAACAAACAGAGGTATAAAATTGTTGGGAATATTCCTTACCATTTAAGCACACAAATTATTAAAAAAGTGGTTTTTGAAAGCCATGCGTCTGACATCTATCTGATTGTTGAAGAAGGATTCTACAAGCGTACCTTGGATATTCACCGAACACTAGGGTTGCTCTTGCACACTCAAGTCTCGATTCAGCAATTGCTTAAGCTGCCAGCGGAATGCTTTCATCCTAAACCAAAAGTAAACAGTGTCTTAATAAAACTTACCCGCCATACCACAGATGTTCCAGATAAATATTGGAAGCTATATACGTACTTTGTTTCAAAATGGGTCAATCGAGAATATCGTCAACTGTTTACTAAAAATCAGTTTCATCAAGCAATGAAACACGCCAAAGTAAACAATTTAAGTACCGTTACTTATGAGCAAGTATTGTCTATTTTTAATAGTTATCTATTATTTAACGGGAGGAAATAATTCTATGAGTCGCTTTTGTAAATTTGGAAAGTTACACGTTACTAAAGGGAATGTAGATAAATTATTAGGTATACTACTGACAGCTTCCAAGGAGCTAAAGAGGTCCCTAGCGCCTACGGGGAATTTGTATCGATAAGGAATAGATTTAAAAATTTCGCTGTTATTTTGTACAATAAGGATAAATTTGAATGGTACCATAAACGACCGTTTATGGTACCTTTTCATTTTCCTGCTTTTTCTAAATGTTTTTTAAGTAAATCAAGTACCAAAATCCGTTCCTTTTTCATAGTTCCTATATAGTTATACTTAATGAGTTATGGTACATTTAAATTATAAAATTAAGGAGGTTTTTTTATGATTTTTGGCTATGCTCGAGTGAGTACGGATGATCAAAATCTTAGTTTACAAATTGATGCACTTACTCATTATGGAATTGATAAATTATTTCAAGAAAAAGTAACTGGTGCGAAAAAAGACCGACCGCAATTAGAAGAAATGATCAACCTACTACGTGAAGGAGATTCTGTTGTCATTTACAAGTTAGATCGAATTTCACGATCAACTAAACATTTGATTGAACTTTCTGAATTATTTGAAGAACTTAGTGTCAATTTTATATCTATTCAAGATAACGTAGATACTTCAACGTCTATGGGAAGATTCTTTTTCCGAGTTATGGCTAGTTTAGCAGAACTGGAACGGGATATTATTATTGAACGAACTAACTCTGGTCTTAAGGCAGCCAGAGTCCGAGGAAAAAAAGGGGGCCGTCCAAGTAAAGGTAAGCTATCAATTGATTTAGCTTTAAAAATGTATGACAGCAAAGAGTATTCTATTCGTCAAATTCTTGATGCCTCTAAATTAAGCAAAACAACCTTTTACCGTTACCTCAATAAAAGGAATGCTTAAGATATGGCTATGAAAAGAATTTTAACTACTTCACAGCGTGAACAACTTCTTTCTGTAGACCATTGTTTATTGCAAAATAAAAGTGCAGACTAGTGCAAAGAATTTGTACAGAGTCCTGCACTATTTTTGTGCATAAAAAAAAGACTTGCCAGCCACCCCAAGTCCCTCTACTGTTTTAGGTGTCGAAGCCGAAACAGGGAGGTAAGAAAGGATGCTAGCAATGTCTGAAGTTAATTGTATCAAAACATTACGAAATGAAAAAGGATTATCGATTACTGAAATCGCAAAAACTATGCAGGTTAATTGGCGCACCGCCAAGAAATACGGGGATGAGGATCAGCTCCCTCAAGAGAAAATCCATTTGAAAAAAGGCATGATGTACGATGAAAAATGGGGAGAAATCGTAATTGATTGGTTAGAAGAGGATTTAAAGCTCAAGAAAAAGTTGCGCCGTAAAAACAAAAAAATATTTGAGGACCTAGTAAAAGAAGGATTCAAAGGTTCTTACAGAACGGTGTGTAATTTTATACAAGAATGGAAAGTAGCACAAGAAGATGAGGCAGATAAAGGACATGAACGTTTAGAACATCCAGAAGGAGAAGCGCAGGTAGACTTCGGTATAATGGAGGCTGTTCAAGATGGAGAAATACTGGATGTACATGCATTAGTCATGTCGTTTCCAGCAAGTAATACAGCATTTGCGGTACCACTGCCAAGTGAAAATTTAGAATGCTTTTTAGGTGGACTTCAACTTTTATTTAAACAGGCTGGTGGTGTTCCTTTGAGCATTCGAATTGATAACTTAACACCTGCGGTGAAGAAAGTAAGAAAAGGCGATTCAGAAGCAGAATTAACGGAAGCCTTTCGACATTTCCAGCAATATTACGGGTTTAAAGTGCAAGTATGTAATCCACGCAAAGGGAATGAAAAAGGTCATGTAGAAGGTAAAGTCGGTTATGTTCGTTATAACTTTTTTAGCCTACCGCCGGTCATAAAGGACCTTGAGGATTTAACAGCTCAATTAGAACAACAATTAATCAATGATCGCCAACGAATTCATTATAAAAAAGAAGTGCTGATTGATGAGTTATGGCAGCACGAGCAAAAGCAATTAATCAAATTACCTGAAGAATCTTATCCGGTATTTAAGCAATTCCTCATCAAATTTAATAAATATAACGAGTTCAAGCTTGATGGGCATTTGATTCATGTGCCAAGAGCAAGGAACTACGTCCAACTCTCTTGTGTGACCTATTGGGATTCGTTTAAAGTCATTACAAATGACGGTGAAATTTTATTATCTGACGCACGTCCTTATATGAGAAAACGTCGTTTTATTCCATGGAAGGAAATCTTAAAAGATTGGTTGAAAAAGCCACGTGTTGTAGGGCATTCGCGTTATGCGAATTATTTACCAACGCGCATTAAGGAATATTTAACCGTCCCTTCACTTGCGTTAAGAAAGCAACGAATCAATGAATTACTGACACTTTTACTTACACATGATATGAATGACATCGACCAAAATTTCTATGATTATATTGGCCGTGAGGCTGAGGAAGTAGAACACCCTTACGGTGTAAATTGGACAGAATATGACGCCTTATCGCCAAAAGGAACGGAGGCGTTGAATCATGAATGAAGCGATTTTAACACTCTGTAAGCAATTGAGATTGGCACATGTGGCAGAATCGATTAAAGAAGTACCTTTTACGGAGCCGGAAGAATATATTTATCAAATTTTATTAAAAGAACAGTTAGGCAGAGAGCAAGCCAAAATAGCACGTAATTTGAAACAGGCACGTTTTATTGATACGAAGACGCTTGAAAGCTATCAGTGGCATAAAGACATTTGTCTACCGAACCATTTAACAAAGGAAGAATTAGAGCAGCTAGATTTCATTCGGAGAAAAGAGAATGTCATTTTAGTTGGCGCACCTGGCACAGGTAAAACACATTTAGCTTCAGCACTTGGTAGAAAGGCTTGCGAGCGTGGATTTGAAGTCCGTTTTTATCGCGTTTCACATTTAGTTGAGGAATTAGAGCAAGCCCTGCATGCGGGGAAAATGAAGCAGTTTAGAAGTAAATTAGAAAAAGTTGATTTAATGATTTTAGATGAAATGGGTTATTTGCCTTTTGGCAAAGAAGGAGCAGAATTACTGTTTCAAATTATTTCAGAGTTCTATGAACAAAAGAGCTTGATTATCACATCAAATTTAGAATTTAGTCAGTGGAACCGCATTTTCTCGGATTCGCGTTTAACGGCAGCTCTGGTGGATCGTTTGATTCACCATGCCCATATTATTTCGTACACGGGCCAGAGCTTCCGTTTAACAAACGCATTGTCGAGAAAATAGGGGGAATATTGGGTGGCAACACTCTGTATTTTTCGTTGCAATTCTCTGCACTTTTCTCTTGCAAAACACAACCACTTATCAGAAGAGGATTTTAAAGCGTATTTTAGTTTTTCTGATTATGATCTGGAGGTTATTAATCAACACCGTGGAAAGGTCAATAAACTAGGATTTGCGATACAACTTTGTTTGGCCCGGTATCCTGGGTGTTCTTTAAGTAATTGGCCGATTAAATCAACCAGACTAACTTCTTATGTGAGTCGACAGCTCCATCTTGATGCAATTGATTTAAATTCATATGATCATAGAAATACACGTGCAAATCACTTCAACGAGATCTTAGAAGTATTCAACTATCATCGATTCGGTAGTGCTAATACACAAAAACAGTTAATAGAATATTTAATTGAACTAGCTTTAGAAAATGATGACTCTATCTATCTAATGAAAAAAACAATTGATTTCTTAACTCGAAAAAGAATTATTTTTCCATCTATAGCTACACTTGAAGACATTATAAGCCGCTGTCGAGATAAAGCAGAAAACAACTTATTTTCAATATTACTCTGTTCATTAAGGGGTAGCGTCAGGAAAATGCGGATTTACAACGTTAAGGATATCCAAATATAAAAAGCCCAAATTCTTAGCAAAATAGAATTTGAGCTTTTTAGCACATTCATTATATATTTTTCATAAGCTCGTCTATAGCATTTGGATATAATGGTTTACTTAATTCAAGAATAGCCTTTGCATAGTCTTGGATTTCCTTTTGAGCATCATGTTCTAATCTTTGATTTAAAAAATGACAAACTGACTGTAAGGATGCCGTCCAGTACCAACGTACATACATTCCATAAGCAGGAAGGAATAGTCTCGCTTGTTCTGGACATATTCCATCTTCTAGAGCTGATTCATATTTGGCTATTCCTTCGTCAACATATGCCATAAGATCCCTGGTGTATTTATCACCAATTTCCAACGTAACTATTTCACCACTACCTTGCTTAGAATTTTTGGGTTTACTTCTCCATTCTTTACTTGAGGGAATATAAAATGTAGGCTCTTCTGTAATATATCTTCGACTTGATTCATTCCAGGCATCAAAACTATCTCCTGTACCCTCTTGATGAGAGGAACCAATGACATACTTCCACCATTGTCTGGCCACCATTAGTGGTGCATACACTTCATATTGTGCGATTACATGTCTAAATGGAGAAGTATGGCCTTCTCTAGCAAGAAATTTAATTAACTTAACATCTTTATCGTTCAGTTCTTTCGATTCTTTTGCATAAGAAACTCTTGCAGAGTTTACTACAGTTAAATCTGAACCCATATGATTTACAAGGCGAACATAGCCCTTATCTAATACGTTTATAATATTCATTTGATTTGCTCTCCTTTATTTTTTCTTTCGTATGTAAAATATGTATAGGGTATAAACCCTTCTACTTTTTGTTGATAGGTGATTTCAAACTCATCTTTATTAAACATTGGAAAAAAGATATTACCTTCATATTCCTTTTCGATAATAGTTAAATATATTCTATCGGCAAATGGTAACGATTCCTTATATATTTCTCCACCACCTGCAATAAAAATTTCATCTTCTTGTTGTAGTAAATTAAAAGCCCTCTCTAACGATTCTACAGTCAGGCAATTATTATAATTAATATCTTTAGATTTTGAGATAATAATTGTCTTTCTGTTCGGCAGTGGCTGACCAATAGATTCAAATGTCTTTCTACCCATAATTACTGATTTACCCATAGTTAAATCCTTAAATCGAACCTGTTCACCAGGAATCTTCCATGGTATATCCTTATCTTTGCCGATTACGTAATTACTTGAAATTGCAGCAATTAATGAAATGATCATTTTCTTAACTCCCTTTGAAAGAAACTAATTTATTTTATAATGCGGATAAATCAAAAAAACTTTAAAATAGCTCTTCTTCATTAATTGTCTATTTCTAATAGCTTCCTATATAGCGATGCTCTTGACACATTTGTAATTTCACAAATTTGATTTACAGTCATTTTTCCTTCTCTATATAGCTTTACTGCATAATTCATTCCTGCATGATTTTTATGATATTTCTTTAACCTACCTTTAAATTTCCCTTCTTTCTTAGCCAAATCAATCCCTTCACGCTGTCGCATACGTATAAGATCTCGTTCTAACTGATTTACCCCAGCCATAACTGTAATTAAGAATTGGCTGTATGGATTATCTTCTGATAAATCTAGCCATGTATCCTTGATTGATTTTAAACTTGCTTTTTTACTTCGTATTATATCAATCAATTCAAATAAATCCTGCGTACTTCGAGTAATCCGAGTTAAGTCTGTAACATAAATAATGTCACCTTTCTGTAAATCCTCTAACATTTTTTGAAGTTGCTCACGATCCTTTGTTGATCCGGAAACTTTTTCTTCAAAAATAATATCCATTCCGATTTCGTTCAATTGCTGAAATTGCCTTGAAGGATTTTGGCTAGCCGAACTGACACGTATATAACCAATTTTCCGCAAAATATCACCTCGTTTTTGAGACAAGTCTTATGAGACACCCATAACACTGATTCTATCAGCCTTCTACTATTGTATCAATAGAGTACACTCTATTGAACAGAAATTAGTCTTTGATATAATAAGGTTTGTAAGTGTTCAATAGAGTTGTTCAATAACAAAATCTAAAATTTGAGATCTCAGAGGATGATTCTAAGGCAATTTCAGATGAATGTAATGGGTAGTTTATCGATTAAAAGAAAATATGGACTTCTAAATTTGATTACTATGGTCGATTCATACTGAAAAATCATTTAAAAAGACATAGAGAAGGAGTTCGTTCTAAAACCATGAGTAAAATAGGTTATGCACGAGTGAGTAGCAAAGGTCAAAAGTTAGACAGACAACTTAAAGCGTTAAAATTAGCAGGCGTTATTAAGCTATTTGGTTCTGTTGCAAAGTTTTAAATCTACTATCAAATAAGGTAGAATAATAGAAAAAGATAGCAGGAGGAATGACGATGAATCATTTTAAAGGAAAGCAATTTCAGCAGGATGTGATTATTGTAGCCGTGGGCTACTATCTTCGTTATAACCTTAGCTATCGTGAAGTTCAAGAAATCTTATATGATCGTGGCATTAACGTTTCTCATACGACGATTTATCGTTGGGTGCAAGAATATGGCAAACTACTCTATCAAATTTGGAAAAAGAAAAATAAAAAATCCTTTTATTCATGGAAAATGGATGAAACGTACATCAAAATTAAAGGAAAATGGCATTATTTGTATCGAGCCATCGATGCAGATGGTTTAACCTTGGATATTTGGTTACGTAAAAAACGGGACACACAAGCAGCCTATGCTTTTCTTAAGCGGTTAGTGAAGCAGTTTGATGAACCGAAGGTTGTAGTCACAGATAAAGCCCCCTCTATTACAAGTGCCTTTAAGAAACTAAAAGAATACGGCTTTTATCAAGGGACAGAACATCGTACCATTAAATACCTGAATAATTTGATTGAACAAGACCATCGTCCAGTAAAGAGACGCAATAAATTCTATCGAAGTTTACGCACTGCCTCTACAACGATTAAAGGCATGGAAGCCATCCGAGGATTATATAAGAAAACCCGAAAAGAAGGCACTCTCTTCGGGTTTTCGGTCTGTACTGAAATCAAGGTATTATTGGGAATCCCAGCTTAAATCATAGATACCGTAAGGGATTTTATTCTTTATTTAAAACTTTGCAACAGAACCCTTTTAAGACCTGATGGAAAAACAATGTTTTATTTACACTCAATAGGAATGTTACCTAACTATCAAGACAAAGGTTATGGTTCAAAATTATTATCTTTTATTAAGGAATATTCTAAAGAGATTGGTTGTTCTGAAATGTTTTTAATAACTGATAAAGGTAATCCTAGAGCTTGCCATGTATATGAAAAATTAGGTGGTAAAAATGATTATAAAGATGAAATAGTATATGTATATGATTATGAAAAAGGTGATAAATAAATGAATATAGTTGAAAATGAAATATGTATAAGAACTTTAATAGATGATGATTTTCCTTTGATGTTAAAATGGTTAACTGATGAAAGAGTATTAGAATTTTATGGTGGTAGAGATAAAAAATATACATTAGAATCATTAAAAAAACATTATACAGAGCCTTGGGAAGATGAAGTTTTTAGAGTAATTATTGAATATAACAATGTTCCTATTGGATATGGACAAATATATAAAATGTATGATGAGTTATATACTGATTATCATTATCCAAAAACTGATGAGATAGTCTATGGTATGGATCAATTTATAGGAGAGCCAAATTATTGGAGTAAAGGAATTGGTACAAGATATATTAAATTGATTTTTGAATTTTTGAAAAAAGAAAGAAATGCTAATGCAGTTATTTTAGACCCTCATAAAAATAATCCAAGAGCAATAAGGGCATACCAAAAATCTGGTTTTAGAATTATTGAAGATTTGCCAGAACATGAATTACACGAGGGCAAAAAAGAAGATTGTTATTTAATGGAATATAGATATGATGATAATGCCACAAATGTTAAGGCAATGAAATATTTAATTGAGCATTACTTTGATAATTTCAAAGTAGATAGTATTGAAATAATCGGTAGTGGTTATGATAGTGTGGCATATTTAGTTAATAATGAATACATTTTTAAAACAAAATTTAGTACTAATAAGAAAAAAGGTTATGCAAAAGAAAAAGCAATATATAATTTTTTAAATACAAATTTAGAAACTAATGTAAAAATTCCTAATATTGAATATTCGTATATTAGTGATGAATTATCTATACTAGGTTATAAAGAAATTAAAGGAACTTTTTTAACACCAGAAATTTATTCTACTATGTCAGAAGAAGAACAAAATTTGTTAAAACGAGATATTGCCAGTTTTTTAAGACAAATGCACGGTTTAGATTATACAGATATTAGTGAATGTACTATTGATAATAAACAAAATGTATTAGAAGAGTATATATTGTTGCGTGAAACTATTTATAATGATTTAACTGATATAGAAAAAGATTATATAGAAAGTTTTATGGAAAGACTAAATGCAACAACAGTTTTTGAGGGTAAAAAGTGTTTATGCCATAATGATTTTAGTTGTAATCATCTATTGTTAGATGGCAATAATAGATTAACTGGAATAATTGATTTTGGAGATTCTGGAATTATAGATGAATATTGTGATTTTATATACTTACTTGAAGATAGTGAAGAAGAAATAGGAACAAATTTTGGAGAAGATATATTAAGAATGTATGGAAATATAGATATTGAGAAAGCAAAAGAATATCAAGATATAGTTGAAGAATATTATCCTATTGAAACTATTGTTTATGGAATTAAAAATATTAAACAGGAATTTATCGAAAATGGTAGAAAAGAAATTTATAAAAGGACTTATAAAGATTGATTATATAATATATGAAAAGCTATTATAAAAGACATTAGTATTAAATAGTTTAAAAAAATGAAAAATAATAAAGGAAGTGAGTCAAGTCCAGACTCCTGTGTAAAATGCTATACAATGTTTTTACCATTTCTACTTATCAAAATTGATGTATTTTCTTGAAGAATAAATCCATTCATCATGTAGGTCCATAAGAACGGCTCCAATTAAGCGATTGGCTGATGTTTGATTGGGGAAGATGCGAATAATCTTTTCTCTTCTGCGTACTTCTTGATTCAGTCGTTCAATTAGATTGGTACTCTTTAGTCGATTGTGGGAATTTCCTTGTACGGTATATTGAAAGGCGTCTTCGAATCCATCATCCAATGATGCGCAAGCTTTTGAATATTTTGGTTGATCGATATAATCATGAATCAATCGATTTTTAGCCTCACGCGCTAAGTTAATATCTGTGAACTTAAAAATTCCTTTAACAGCTTCTCTGAAAGATTTTGAATTTTTTTTAGGAATGGTGGTAAAGATATTTCTTAGGAAGTGAACTTGGCATCTTTGCCAACTTACGTTGGTGAAGGATTTTCTAATGGCAGAGACTAATCCTTTGTGCGCATCAGAAATAACGAGTTCCGTACCTTGTAAACCGCGTTCTTTTAGGTATTCAAAAAATGTTGTCCAGGTCTCTTCGCTTTCGCCACTTTGAATCATGAAGCCGATAATTTCACGGTCGCCATCTTTGGTTATTCCAATCGCTATATGACAGCTTTTTGAGAGTACTCGATTTTCTTCTCGTACTTTTATATAGAGTACATCGGTCATTAAGTAAGGATAATTTTTTTCTGATAATAAACGATTCTGCCACTCGTTAACCATAGGTTCTAGCTGTTCTGTTAAGCTAGAAACGAAGGACTTAGAGACGGATTTACCACAAAGTTCTTCCACAATTTTTGATACTTTACGAGTTGAAACGCCTGATACATACATTTCCAACATTGAAGCCATGAGGGCTTTTTCGTTTCGTTGATAACGTTCAAACACTGTGGGTGAAAAATGGCCATCACGTGTTCTGGGTACTTTTAATTCTAGCGTGCCTACACGTGTCGTAAAGCTGCGCTCATAATAGCCATTTCGTTGACTTTGTCGGTTTTCTGTTCGTTCATATTCTTTTGCTTGAATATATTCTGTTCGTTGATTTTCCATTAGTTGATTAAATACCGTTGTTAAAATATTTTTAGAAACGTCATCCTTTACAGAATATTCAATAATGCTTTGAATCTCTTCGCTTTTCAGTGTAAAATGTACTTGGGTCATGTAAAAGTCCTCCTGGGTATGTTTTTGTCGTTAAAAACATTGTACCGTAAAAGGACTGTTATATGGCCTTTTTACTTTTACACAATTATACGGACTTTATCTTAATGTATGCTTGTTTTTACCCATACTTGTAAATTCACCTTTTTTTACGCCAGCTGATATAGCTAATCCTAATTTTCGATTATAAAATATTCTTTTACCCTTTGATCCGTAAGCCCATCCATATATAATCACTTCATCGATCCATTTTTTTAATAATGAAGGAGAACTATACCAATATAATGGAAATTGAAAAATAATATTATCATGATTTTCAACTAATTCCTGCTCTCTTTTTACATTTATAATAAAATCAGGATACTCTCTATAAAGATCATGAATGGTAATTTCGTTTGAATAAGACGCTGCTTTTTCTACCCAAACTTTATTGATTCGAGAATTTGGCATATCTGGGTGAGAAACGATCACCAATGTTTTCATTGTTTCATCCTTAACATACTCAACTTTCGCACCAATAAAACAGTGTACGAAAGTTGAGTTACTTAAAAGTATTCTATTCTAAGAAATTCAAATTTGCGTGATTCCTAAGCTATTTATTTACAGCTTAAACTATAGAAGATGAACTAAACAATAACTAATCTTTACATAACTAAGTTATTACCCACGCTTTTTTAAACCTAATCCAGCTATTAAGGCAATGAGTATTGCCCCTGTAGCTGCAAGGAACGCATCTGAGTAGGACATAGCGTCCAATATATATAATGGATTTATCGGCTCAGTAGCATCACGTCGAGCGGATAATAATGCTCCAATCATACCTGCTCCAGTTCCTGCTCCAAGGTACAAAGCACCTTGGAAAATCCCCATTCCGACACCAACCTTGTCTGCATCGAGTGCACTTACTGCGGCGTTATTTGCGGGAGAATTCGTGAATGCAAAAGCAATCCCTACTCCGAGGACCCCCACGGAAACTAACAGAGGTGAAGCACCAGATGCATAGGTGGACAAGAATAAGGTAGACAGCCCCATCAGAGTCATCCCAGTAATTATCAGACGTTTATCCCCAAATCGATCAGAAAGACGGCCAACGAAGGGAGATAAGATTGCAACAGCCACACCACCTGGCAACAATATCATTCCAGCCTGTCCAGAAGAGAGTCCATTCACCTCAATGACTAGTAATGGGACGAACACAAGAACAGCGAAATAAGCAAACATCGAAAAAAATGCAATTATGACCGTATTGACATAATCCTTGTTATTGAACAGGACAGGTGGTACAAATGGATTTTCTGCGGTAACAATTCTCCAAATAAATCCCACCAAAGCTACAACAGAACCAATTAGGCTAGTTAACGATGAGAACGAAGAAAAACCAGAAGTTTCTCCTTGAGTGATGCCAAAAAGGAGTAATCCTACTGTGAGGCCGAGGAATAAACCACCAATGAAATCAAAGTTCTTATTGCTTCCTACGGATTCTGCCGGTTTAATTGTCGGTAACGCGTAGTAGGCACCAATAACAATCATAATGGCTAACAAAAATGTGAACCAAAACAAGGCATTCCACCCTAAATATTGACCAACTACTCCACCAAATATTGGACCAGCAGCAGTTCCAACACCAATACTTCCTGCGATAATTCCCAAAGCTCCCCCACGTTTTCCTTGTGGGAAAACCTTCGAAATTGCAATGACTGATAGAACTGGAATTGCGGACATCCCAGCACCCTGAACCATTCTTCCCAAAACCAACAATGGGAGGTTCGGGGCAATTGCACATAAAAGACTACCACTTGCCAGAATCATAATGGCAAAGATATATAGCTTTCGTAACTCAAAAAAGTCTGAGATTCGACCATAAATCGGAACTCCAATCGCAAGAACAAGTGCAATACCACTAACTATCCAACTCACTTGAGATTTCGAAGCTTCTAAATCTTTGCTTATTAGTGGAAGTACGGGATTGACTAAATCAGCCGTAATTGCACCTACAAGTACAGATAGGGAGAGTACCATCATTAAAAGCCTAGTAGAACCCCTTTTTTCAGATTGAATCATTTCTTTAGATTTACTATCCTTTTTCATTTTATTTCCTCCTAAAATATATTGTGATTTTAGGAGGCTAAATCCACTGCTTTCACCATAAACCTCACCTCATATCTATTTACATTGTAAAACCAAATCAACGAACTCACCATATTTCTACAGCATGATTAAAGATTCGGTTCTCCAAACTAACTGAACTGATCAAACAAAAAAAAGGCACCAGTTTAACAACCGGTGCCTAATCATTCGTATGCATTTTTACAAATGCAATAGATTCATAAATTTTTGCCCATTATATAAAAGGAGGCAAAAAGTTTTCCGGTAGTGTTTCCATTTTTTGTTTTTGTGAAAAAGGACATACTGATCCCGTTGTACCTAAATCCCCTGAAACTTTTACATGCTTTCTAAACTCGACATTAATGAAATCAATTCCCATTACTTTTTGCCTCCTTTCTCATATTGTGATAATAACACAATAATAATTGATGAAAAAGAAATAATCAACCCTACTTTTTTGAAAACCAATTTAAAGCTTTACTACTTTTACTTACATAATAAAGGCAGGTGCAGTATAAACTTTTTTAAATAGGTCTTCTTTAACGAGCAGGTAGCGTCAGTTAAAGTAGATAATTTAAGATCGAAATCATATTATAGATATTCCGAAATTGGGCGTGATTGTTGCAGGTCAAAAGCTTAATTCCTCGATAAAATAAAAAGGAATTAGTTTTTTTATTTGTGGTACATTCTTCTGACCGTAATCAATTGTCATCTAATAATTACATTGTATTTTTTCATTTGATTTAACACGTTAAATATATGTTCTTAAAGTAAAAACATTGATGTTAATGGATTTTTAGTAATTTACTCTTGATAAAACCCGACACCAAGTCCAGAGGACATTGATGTTACAAAGCGTTTAATTGAGGCTGGTTTAATTGTTGGGGTGGAAATGCTTGACCATATTGTGCTGGGTGATGATAGCTATGTTTCAATGAAAGAGAGTGGATATTTTGAAAATGAATAAAATTTTAAATGACAAATAGGCTCTAACATCTGAAAGGGATGTTAGGGCTTTTTATTTTAAAGAGAATAGGAGGTTGTTACGAATGATTGCAGTTAAACGATTAATCGAGATACTGGAAGAGGAGTTAGGAAAAGTAATTGAGCTTCATGAAATCGGCTATGAAACCGTTTGGTTGATGCATGAGGAAATAGACGAGCGACTAGTGCCAATACACGTTATTGCACATTTAGCAGACCCAATAATTTGTGAAAGTGCGAATTATACAGATGAAAAAGGTGATTACTACACGCTAATTGTTGTTGAAACAGGGAACATAGAAAATTATGAGGTATTGCTAAAAAATGATGAAGTAGTAAAGCAATCTGAACAGGAGGATTCAATATAAAAAGCGTTGATAATGAAGAGCTGGCATATGCCAAATATGTAAAGTGGTTTATTCACCATGTGCCAGTTGAATTGGAAGTTTAGTAAGCAATCCGTTATTTCAATAGTGGAGGAGGTGTTATGAAATGTGGGATAAAGTAATCGGAGCGGTTGTAGTAGCTGTAGCAACTGAGGTAGCAAGAGAGATTATCAACGAGAATAAATAATTATGTAACTAGCAGTAGATTCATTTACTGCTAGTTATTTTTTTGTACAGAGGAGACTTTTTTGCTCATTTAAGTTAACCAAAACCCGTAAACCCGTAAACCCGTAAAATTTACAGTAGAAAGCAATATTTTTTCTCAGGTTTATGTGGGAATCGTAATAGGGTATAAATAATCAACGTTCACAATTTAGACACAATATTTACTATTAACTGTATAGTAAATAGACTATTGGAAAAATAGCAATCTTTTCTACCGATAGGACGTACTGGGCTTTAGCCAAACAAATATAAAATAAAGATATTTTAATATAATTTATATTGTTCGGTATAGTTATATGGTTGCTTAGAATAAAAGGTTTTTAGATTTTTTAGATTGAAAAATCATTATTGCTATTATATATTGTAAATACCAACTAACGTTGGAACAGATGATGAATTGTAGTATGAATAAGCTACTTTTTTAACGAATAATCACTAGATAAGATGATATGCACAGGAAGCCTCTGCCGACAATATGTCACGCGCATGCTGACTTTTCACTGCCCTACAATCGAGTTAAGGGATTGTATCAGAAAGCCTAAGCATAACAAATAGCTATTGCCTTTTATTAGGTCAATTTAGCTGTTGTTATGTTTGGGCTTTTTTTGTTGCCCAAACCGTCATTCCTAGTTTCGTTCAGTGGAAGAAGCGTGTCTCAATCTACAGTTTTAGTCATTATCAATTACTACTAATAAATAGTAGTAAAAAATCAATTGAATAAGGAGGTGAGAGATGATGTGGGAAGAATTAAAGGCTGGTCAAACCATTAAATACGCTGATGTGTATGTAACAAAACAAGGTGTTTTTAACTATGACCATCAAAAATTGTCAGATGTCATGTATGTGGATGAACGTCGCCAAGAGGTAAAGGACGGTAAAGGTTTTATTGTATTAGCGTTTGCTATAAATGGTAATTTACAATGTGAAATCTTTACAACAGAAGAGTTTGAAGAGAAGAAAATCAGATTGCTCAGTCAATTTGGCTTCTTAGTTCAGCAAGCTCATAAATCGATATTGAATGAATACTTGATTGAGCAATATCAAACGCTTACTTCTAGGAAAACATATACGCACATTGGTTTTTTACCAACGTCTTCAATGATTCATAAGGATCAGATTGTTTTTGGTTTATGTAGACCAATTGCTACTGAGAAACAGGCATTGAAATGGGATCAACAAAACTGCGATTTCAATGTAGCTGTAGAGGGAAGTTTAGGTGAATGGCAGAGGATGGTCAAAAAGCAAGTGATTCCTTCACCTAATTTGACACTTGCTTTAGGGTTAGGTCTTTCATCAATTATCATTGGTTATTTGAAACGGACAGGTGAATCAGTTGATACTGCTATTTTTCATTTAGTTGGTCGTTCAACTACAGGCAAAACCACAGCAGGGGCGTTAGCTGTTTCTGTTTGGGGTCGTCCTACCAAAGGTGAAAAAGGACTGTTTCAAAGCTGGAATGCTACTGCAAATGCTATGATGAAAAGGTTAGGCAAAAATAATGGTGTAGCTTTGTTGTTAGACGAAACTTCCATGTCTGAAATTAAAGATTTTACAAATGTTATCTATCGCCTTGCGGAAGGCGGTGACAAGGAACGATCAACTAAAACAGGTGACCTTGCTGCGAAGAGTGAGTGGGCAACTACTCTTATTACAACAGGTGAAAGTAGTGTATTGGAAAATACGAATAAAAATGGTGGCTTATATGTCCGAATGCAGGAATTTGCTGATATACAGTGGACGGATTCCGCAGCACAAGCGGATACCATAAAAAGCGTCATAGCTAATAATTACGGTGGTGCAGGCATTCGCTTTGCTCGCAAATTGGCGAAAAATTGGTCAGTCATCCCTATTACTTATAAAAAGTGGATGAAAAAATTTAAAAAGACCCTCCCAAAATCCGAGTATAGTGACCGAGTTATTCAACGATATGCAGCGATATTAACCGGATTAGAGTTAGCTCAAGAGCCACTTCAGTTAAAGTTTAATCTTAAAGAGGTATTTAAG
Source organism: Metasolibacillus sp. (assembly GCF_025291715.1). GTDB lineage: Bacteria > Bacillota > Bacilli > Bacillales_A > Planococcaceae > Metasolibacillus > Metasolibacillus louembei. The sequence continues at coordinate 38,137 of NZ_JAMBIZ010000010.1, read as the reverse complement.
TTAATTAATAACGTAGAATCTGCTCTCGCAAATGAAAGAAATATAGCTAAAACTGTTTATGATGCTGTATTAAAGGATGTACCAGTAACATTTAATAGTTTTATTTTCGGTAAATCTCACCCAATAGGTGAATGCAAGGGAAAGATTAGCAAGCGTAGAGGCTATTATGAGGTATCATACTACCTTCAAGCTTTCGAGAAATTAATTCAACCGTTTGCAACAAATATCAAGGTAGTCGAAGAAAGCTTAAAGGATGCTCCATTTTATTTACGTGAGCGAGATCGAAATTATAAACGTATACCTACTGCTGGTGGTAGCAAGATTGTTACTTATAGTTTCAAAGTACCCGAGGCTACGATATTGACATCAAACGATGAGTAAAAATATTTAACCCGTAAACCCGAGTTTTGACAGGTAAACCAAAAAGAAATTGCCTCAACAAATTACGGGTTTACGGGAAAATTAATTAAACAGCAAATCTAGCTGATACACAAAAGGAGAATGAATGATGAATTTTACAAATACAACTGACCATACAGATACGGCACTTCATTTGATATATGATGCGGATATGCGAGAAGACCATCACGATGGCGAGCATTCCTTATATCGTTTAGCGGCTTATGTTACTTTCAATACACATTTATATTTACCAGAAGCATCAAAAGAGCTGGAGTATGTATTGAATCACTTATCGCAATTACCTGTGCGACCACATCACTTATTTGTTGATAATGGTTATGGCTGGGAGGTTGTTTGGTATGCCAATGACCATCAAGTAGTCACAAGCCAGAAGCAATATGTACAATTAATTCTTGAGTTTGTTTCTTTTTTAGAGCAAAATGAATCACCATTTTTCTCGTTTGTGTTGCAAGATGGCTTTTTATTAGATGATCCAGCCGAATGTATTTAAGGATTACCGAATGAAGCACTCAATTTTTCACCTGAATTCAATACATTATGTTTTGGTAATAAAAATGAGATTGAAGTCATTGGCTTAAATAAATGTTAACGAGAAGGAATATTCAAAAGTTAGTAGGGGCAATTTAGCCCTTACTATTCTTTACCCGCTAACGAATGCGACTATAAATAGATATTATAACCGTGAATGATATTAGATGGAGGGATATTATGGAACAGGAATCCAAGGAACTCATTCTCATACTCGCTGAAATGTGTGAGCAATACATGCTACAGGGAAGGGAGGAGCAAGGAGATGACAAGTAAACAGGTAGCAATTTATGCTCGTGTATCTACGACCGAACAGGCAGAAGAAGGCTATAGTATAGACGAGCAAATCCGAGTATTAAGGGAATATTGTGAGCGAGAGGGTTATAGCATTTATGATGAATATATCGACCGTGGGATTAGTGGGAAAAATATCACTGCTCGTCCAGCAGTTCAACGTTTATTAACAGATGCGGATGAAAAAAAGTTTGATGTTGTTTTCGTTTGGAAAATGAATCGACTAGCTCGTAAAAGTGTGGACTTAATGAATATGGTGGAGAAGTTTAATAGTAAAAACATTGCATTTCGTTCGTACACTGAAAAGTATGAAACAGAAACACCAACAGGTAAGCTTCAATTTCAAATGATGGCTGCCATTGCAGAATATGAGCGAAATAATATCGCTGAAAATGTAAAAATGGGCATGATTGCTCGTGCTAAAGAAGGCAAATGGAATGGCGGTCACATTCTTGGTTATGATGTGCTTGAAGTAGACGGGGAAAATAAAAAACGGAAAAACACAGCTCTTGTAATAAATGAGCGTGAAGCCCATATTATTCGTACCATTTTTCACATGTACACAACGGGGCAGGGATATAAAGCTATTGCAAATTCTATTAACCGAGCTGGCTATCGTACAAAGAAGAACAAAACATTTTCTCTCAATGCCATAAAGACAATTGTAACGAACCCTGTCTATGCTGGTTATATTCGATATAATGTGCGCAGAGATTGGAATGAAAAAAGACGAAATAATATTAATCCTGACCCCGTCATTGTACAAGGGTGTCATGAAGCAATTATTTCTGAAGAAACATGGCAAATTGCTCAAAAGGTTTATAAGGAACGTACATGTAAGCCTAATCGAATTCATGACGGTGAGTTTCCGTTAACAGGCATTATGCGATGTCCGCAATGTGGCGCAGGAATGGTTGTAGGTCGGACAACAAACCGTACAAAGTCGGGTGAAAAAAGAGTGCTAGAATACTATGTATGTGGCGCATGGAAAAATAAAGGAACGAACGTTTGTCGTTCCAACGGGGTACGAACAGATTATGCCGATCCCTATGTTCTGAATAAAATTGCGGAGTTACTCCACAATGAGCAATTAATTAACGAATTAGTGATAGGCATTAACGATAAACAATCATCCATGTACGAGCCTATTCAAAAAGAGCATGACCATTATGAAAATGAATTAGTATTGTTGAAACGGAAGTTAGAAAAAACGTGGGAAGCGTATATGGATGAATTGATTACGAAAGATGAATATATCGAGAAATCGCAAACGATTGAACAGCAGGTGAATGATGCGAAAAGTGCTATTGAGCCATTGAAGGAGCAGCTAAGAGGGGCAACGATTACAAAAATAACGTCTGAACAGGTGAAAGCTATATTTGAGAATTTTGATAAGGCATTCAAGAACTCTCTTACGAGAGAGCAACGTAAACGACTGTTACATTTGTTGATTCACCAGATTACCATTGGAGAAACACGCAAGATTGAAAGTATCCAAATCATGTTAAATAACGATGTGCTGCAAGAATTGAAATTAGGAGTTGGAGAGGTGTCAGAGGACACTTCTTCAACTCCTTTTTCTGTTTTAGTAGCCATATGACACCGCTAAAAGTGGATTTTAGTTAGGATAGTCCATTCGATAATAGAAATGATTATCGAATGAAGAAATGGCATATTGAAAATAAAAAATAGGGGGGATAGTCGTGGATAATAGTACACTAGACAGCTCTTGTTTCAATGGAGCATACAAAGAATTTGTGGAACTAATCGGATATAAAAACACACTTCGAATACATGATTATTTTGCGGGACAATATGTAACCTTTCCGAAGCGCCTATTATCTGAGGAATACTTACATGAGCAGATAATGAAGGAATACGATGGTACGAATGCAAAAGAGCTAGCAAGAAAATATGACTATTCTTATAGTTGGATCAGGAAGATTTTAAAAAAGAAAGCAAGCTACAAGTAAATAGAGTTGTAAATGGGAGGATAAGAATGGTAGAGCTATTTGGTCAGCTATATATGTATTTCTTAATATTTATAGGAGTGGCTATAGGTATAGGATTTGCTATATTAGGATATGGATTCAAAGGATTTTTAGCAGGTGCATTTTTTATAATTGCACTAGGTATGATTTCATTTACTTTTGCAGCGATTATTCTTGTTGTTTTTGTAAATGTAGCATTAAAGCCCATAAGTAAAAAGGCGAATAAGTTTTTAATACCGCTAATAATTGTAGGTCTCGTAATAGATGTATTTAGATATACCTATAACCCAGATGATAAATCTAATATAGAGGCTGAAAATGACCATGAGCAGGTTGTAAAAGGTCAAACAGAATATAATTTAGACCAACTAGATGGACCTGCTGCTGCTCTAGTAGAAGCATGGAGAGCAGACGGTATGTCAGAAGATGATATATTAATGCAGATTGCTGATTTTATGAATGTGGATGGAACCGAGCTGTATTATGATGAAGAATCAAAAAATCGCATTGAGCGGATACAAAAATATAAAGTAGATGGTACAGAACATTCGTTAAAGGAAGTCATGGATTTGCTAAATGAACAAACAGTTTGGTCAGATATAGGTTTAGCAACAGATTTAGTTCATACGCAAGCGGAATATCCAGTTAATTATTCAGAAAAAGCACATATTCTTGCTGTATCAGAAAATAGTAAAGAACCTGAGTTCAAACTATTAGTGTATGTAGATGACGATATCATTAGTGTTTATAAGGTTCAATCCAACGATAGTGAAGCCTTTAATCAAGATGCTGAGGCAGCATTAAAATTAATGTATGAGGATAAAGTAAATCCACAAGCAGAAGAAGCAAAGGAAGCTGAACCATCGGCTAAACAAACAGACGTTGCAGAGGGTGAAGATAGCTCATCAGATGTAATAAGCCAAAGCGACTTAGATAGTATTCCTGTTCCAGGAGCGAATAACACGACTGAATCAGCTAGAGATCAGATAGGCTACTTAATAACGTATTATTTACAAGCCTATGTGGATGGAGATACTACGTCACTAGGTTATTATGTTTATTCTTCGACCGCATTTTATTCAGAGCAAGAGCGTTATATGCGGTCACTAAAATCAAAAGGAATCGTTTTGGACTTAGTTGATTACAATGTAGCAGCAGTAGAGCAACTATCGGACAAGAAGTATGAAGTAAATGTAGCAGAATATTACACAGTAGATAATCCAGAAAAAGGTTTTAGCGATACTGAACAAATTAGCCAATATACCGTTGAATTAATAGATGGCGAGTTTTATATTACAGGATTAGAGGTACAATAATTAGCTGAAAAGTTCTAGCTGAGCTTAGTAGGTGAATGATTTTAATTGTACTATACATTGTTTATAAGTTAAGAAATTAGAGGGAATGGCTAATTGAAGCTATTCTCTTTTGCTTTAGGAATGGGAGGTAGGTTAGTTACTAGTTTAGTGTCAGGTATTCCTAAAAAAGAAATGATAGAAAATTGAAAAATATCTCCCGATGTCGTAAAATAGGAATTAATGTTTGCTTTTATGTACCGCATTATATTTAAGAGGGTGTATTTATGGGGATAAATGAAACTAACTTAAAAAGGCTTACAGACAAAGATATTCAACTTAAAAAGAAATTGACAGACGCTAGAAAGAAAAGGGACTCACAAGCGGACAAGCTTATAAAACTTTCAAATAAAAGAAATAAAACAAAAATGGATATTCAAAAAATGGGGAAATATAATAAAGATTTATTGAAACAAGACAAAGATATTACATTGATTGTTGAACAGATACGCAAAAATACTGAAGGCATGAACAGGTATAAAGGTCGGCTGGCAAAAGAGCAGGAAAAGCAATTTAAAACCATGCTAAAATCAATGGAATCACAAACGAGTACAAATGTAGAGTATTTAAATAGTTATTCTGAGATGTCGAAAAAATTAAATGAACTTTCATTAGATATTAAGCATTCAGTTAAAGAAAAAGAAATAATAGAGTTTGATGTATTCTTGTCACATTCGAGCCTCGATAAAGAGATTTTTGTTTCGGAGTTATCGGAGAAGCTTAGTAATAAAGGATTGAAAGTTTTTGAAGATGTCAAAGTTTTCAAAATAGGACAGAGTCAAACGGATATGATGAATATGGGGATATTAAATTTGAGGTTTGTTGTAATTTTCTTATCCAAGAACTTTATTGAAAGCGGTTGGTCACAATATGAATTCAAAAGTTTTTTAAATAGAGAAATCAATGAAAAGCGAGTTGTAATTCTCCCGATTTGGCATGAAGTTACAGTAGAAGAAGTTAGGCAGTATAACCCTTATATTGTTGATAAATATGCCATTAATACAAGCAAACATACTTTAGATGAAATGGTCGATCAAATACATCAGGTTGTGCAGGGTTCCCTAGAGTAAAATAATTAAAACTGCACTTAGCTATATTATCAAGAACAACTATTAAAAGGGGGGATGCAATTGAAAGAATCAAATATGAATATTACTATTCAATTTTTTCAAAGAGATTTAATCCCAGCGATAGGTGCAGGAATTTATGAGATTAGTGTATATAAAAATGATGAATCTAGGGTTCTTTATATAGGTGAATCAGTTTTTGTTTTAGTACGATGTGCATCACATTTATATGAGTTAAATAAAGATCCAAAATATTTTGGTTTTACTGAAGAGACAATCAGAGACTCAGATGTAAAATTAAAATTTAGACTACTTGAAAAAGTGAATAAAAGGGATTTACGAAAGAAAAGAGAAAAGGAGCTAATCAAAGAGAAAGCACCGTTGACTCAAAGTGGAATTAGTGATTATCAAAAAAGTGTAGAAGATAAAATTTCAGCACTCACAAGTTTCTTGAATTCTAGTTTTACTAATATATAAATTACAATATAAAAAAACCGCACTTAGCTACATTACGGAGAACCTTATCATAAGTAAGTGCGGTTTTTAATAAACCATCGATTACAGTAGATTTATTGTAGTTGGTGGTTTGTTTTTGTTAGATAGTAAATAGAAATTTGCAGATAGATTACGGGAGGGCGTAACATATTCTAGAAGAAAGCTAAAGAAGTGAGATAAGAATTAGTGATCAATATTGCCACGCCAAACATTTATTTGATAATGTTTGGCGTGATTTTATTTAGTCTTCTTTATAACCTAAATCATTCAAAGTTAAATCTTTATAATTTTTACCAATTCTATACGATGTGATACGCTGATTTCCACTAGCCCCTTCAATTATATTTCTTTCTAACCAAGTATTAGCCCATTTTGTAATCGTTATTGGTTTCACTTGGAACAGTTCAGCAATTTCTTTTGGTTTAACAGGTCTATTGCTTTCAATTAAATAGCGAAGTAACGTTTTTTCTTTTGGCTCTAACGATAAGATACGCTGATCTGTAGTGGAGGTAGCAAATTGGATAGATAGATTAGCAACTTTTTCATAGGCAAGTGCCATTGTTCTAAGGAAATACTCAATCCATGGAGCTAAATTTTTTGGATTTTCACGCCCATCATAATAAAGAGCGGGTAAGCCCATTTGTAAATGTTTGTAGTAGCCTTGTAAATCTTCAACATAATATTCTTCAATAGAATGGAAGCCTTTCACATCATAATTAGTTGTTGATAAAACATAAGATGCTAAAGCTCGTGCGGTACGTCCATTACCATCTTCAAAAGGATGAATCGTTAGTAGTTGATAAGTAACAATTGCAGCTTTAATCGGAACAGGCATTTCGTTTTCTGACTGTATCCATTTAACAAAAGATTTCATTAACGCAGGGACATCAGAGTATTCTGGAGGAATATAATCGGGTTGTCTTGTTTGATTATCGAAAACAGCAAATAGTACTCCTGGAGGCATTGGTCCACGGTAATTACTTTTAGAAGACTTTCTACCTGAGCCATGTTTAACAATGATGGAGTGTAACTTTTTAATAAAATCTTCAGTTATGGGTGTATTTTTATTTTTTTCTTGTGTTAAAAACGAAAGGGCTTCCCAATAATTTCGTACTTCTTCCTCGACAGGTATTCTTAAATCGTCCTTCTTTTGTTTAACTACACGTGCAACCTGTTCTAAATCTAAAGTATTCCCTTCAATTCGTGTTGAGTAATGGGTTGCTTTTAATTTAGCTTGTTCTTTTAAGTCACTTTCAATATGTGCCGGAATAGGCATTAGTTCTACGATAGATCGAGAACGTTCAATTGACATTAAATCTTTTACAATAGCTTGCGTGTAAATAAATTTTGGTGTGTACAGATGAATCACCTCAAATAGAATATAATAACGTACGTTAATTATACGCTATTCGTATGCTAATTTATAATTTAAATACGCTATTTATACGCTAAATTTAAATTAATGATACGTTAATTTGTTGAGATATTTTGATAGCGAAATAATTGGTTATTTTTTACTTTTTCTAATTTTGAGTTTAATTTAAGGATACAAAAATCTGGTGCAAAAAATTATAATGAATTTAGATGAATCGGAATAAAAATTGAGTTTTAAAAAAACGGAAAGGCACAATTTGATGAATATTGAACAACAACTCCATCAAGCCCTTTTAGAAATCGAACATTTAAAAAAAGAAAATGCACATTTGAGGGGATTGCTTAAACAAAAGCAAGTTGAACCAAATAAAATAGTAGAGCCAGTTAAGCGAGCTAATCATAACGAACAATTGAAAGAAAAAATCCTTCAAAAAAGAGTGCAGATTTTTAAAAGTTTATTCCGCGGAAGAGACGATGTTTATGCTGTTCGATGGCAGTCTAAAAATAATAAATCAGGCTATACACCTGCCTGTTCGTTAGAGTGGCAGCCTCCGTTATGTCAGAAGCCAAATATAAAATGTTCGCAATGTCAGGTTAGAAAACTAATACCTCTTAGCGATGAAACGATTTATCGGCATCTTTCAGGAGAGATTACTATCGGTCTATACCCATTGTTAAAAGATGAAACGTGTTGGTTTTTAGCAGTAGATTTTGATAAACGTGATTGGCAAAAAGATATTCAAGCATTTGTAGATACATGTCAACAACTTGATGTACCTGTTAGTATTGAACGTTCGAGATCTGGAAATGGAGGACATGTGTGGCTGTTTTTTAGTGAGCCCATTTCAGCAAAAGTAGCTCGACAATTGGGGCATTTTATTTTATCAGAAACGCTCTCTAATCGATATGAAATCGGAATGGATTCCTATGATCGTCTATTTCCAAATCAAGATACTTTACCAAAGGGAGGATTCGGAAATTTAATCGCACTTCCTTTACAAAGAGGTCCTCGAATACAGTTGAATAGTGTATTTGTAGATGAAAATTTTAATGCTTATGAAGATCAATGGGGATATTTAGAAAAAGTTCGTAAATTAGATTTAAATGCAATCAAAAAAATACTATGGGCAACTTCTCAGCCGAAGCAGATTATACAAGTGAAAGAAGTGAAGGATAACGATGTAGATAAGCTTCCATTAGCTATTACAATCATCGAAAAAAACGGACTATATTTAAATAAGCATGAAATTCCTTCGCAAATAATGCATGAGATTTTAAAGTTATCCTCAATAAAGAATCCTGAATTTTTCAAGGCACAGGCTAGACGCTTAAGTACGCATAGTATACCTAAAAATATAAATTGTCATGAGGAAACTACTGACTTTATTATTATCCCTCGCGGATGCAAGGAAGCGTTAATAAAGGTATTAGAGGGCAGAGGAATTACGGCTTTATTTGACGATCAAACACAATTAGGTGAAACAATTACATCTAACTTCAAAGGGAATTTAACGCCAGAACAACAAGTAGCGGTAGAAAAGCTTTTGGAACGTCCAATAGGAATTTTATCGGCCACAACAGGTTTTGGTAAAACGGTTGTAGCTGCATCACTGATAGCGCAAAGAAAGGTGAATACATTAATTATTGTTCATCGGAAACAATTAATTGAACAATGGAAAGAACGTCTTAATGTTTTTTTAGATAAAGATACATTAATAGGTCACATTAGTGGAGGGAAAAATAAGCAAACATTTAATATTGATATAGCCACAATTCAAAGCTTAAATTATCGTGGAGAAATAAAGGATGAAGTGAAAAACTATGGTCAGGTTATTGTGGATGAGTGTCATCATATTTCAGCAGTAAGCTTTGAAAAAGTAATGAAAAAAGTATAAGCTAAATATATTTGCGGTTTAACGGCTACTCCTACTAGAAAAGATGGTTTACATTCAATTATGACGATGCAATTAGGTTCAATTTGCCATAGAGTTACAGCTAAATCCTATTCAAAAGTACATTCATTTGAGCATCTTCTATATCCTCGTTATACGCAATTTAAAGATAATACAACAAATGATTCTAAAAAAATTCAGGACGTTTATAAAGCACTAATACAAGATGATGTTCGCAATCGATTAATTTTTGATGATGTGTTACAAGCTTTAGATAACGGAGCTACCCCATTGATTTTGACTGAAAGAGTAGAGCATGTGAAAATTTTAGAAGGTATGTTTAGAAACTTCGTAAAAAATTTGATTGTGTTAACGGGCGGTATGAAGTCTAAGGAGCAATTGGAGAAATTAAATGCATTGCAAAATTTAAATGCGAATGAAGAGCGGCTCATTATCGCAACAGGAAAATATATAGGAGAAGGTTTTGACCATGCAAGTTTAGATACATTATTTTTAGTGATGCCTTTATCATGGAAAGGAACATTGCAGCAGTATGTTGGTAGGTTGCATCGGGTAGATGAAAATAAATCAGTAGTAAAGGTATATGATTATGTTGACCGAAAAGAGCCAATGCTGCAGAGAATGTTTGAGAAAAGGTTGAAGGCTTATCAATCAATGGGATATAAACTTGTTGATGAAAATAAAAGTAAGTTATCAAGTACAGAGCAAATAAAGTTATTTTGATTTATATGAAAGTGCTAGAGTAAATAGATATCCATATTAAATATGTACTTCTTTTCTTTATTATAAACGTTAGTTAAATAACCGCACTTAGCTACATCGCGGAGAACCTTATCATAAGTAAGTGCGGTTTTTTATATAAAAAGTAAAAAATCAAAATTCTAAATTATGTATAAAAACTTGCATATATTCAGCTTATAAAAAATAATGAGTATTTAATTATCGCTCACCGTTAGTAAAATAGCATTTCATAACATACTTGAAATGCTATTTCGGATATATACTTGAATATCTTAATTTATTTTGGTGAAAAAATAGAATATAATTCAGTCCCATCAGTATATTGTAGGATAAATTATAGAAGCTTTGGCATTTATATTGAGCCAGCTTCTACACTCCCCGCTAATTTGTATTATAAGGTCAACCAGATATTTCTGTTTGACCATTTTTGTATGCTAGGTATGTCCGACAGCTAGGTGATAAAAGTTCACTGTGGACTGCTAGCCTAAAGAGTCTCGTCATTATAATTGATAAATCATAAAGCTTTTGAATGGCCGTATACGGATCCTGGTGTGAGAGGCCAGCTAGACAAATCATGGCTAGCCTCTACTTGCTTAAAGGTTTGGATAACAACCTCGTATAATGTGGAGTGTCCTAAGTTAAGTGCTCGCAATATGTTTAGCAACAACGTAATATCAGGGTGAAAACAGTTTCCAATGCCCTTCAGAGATAACTTCTACCGCGCCGTCACTCACTTTGATGGCAGTTTGATCATCCATCGCATATGCTGAACATTTCATTCCGGCGGCCCATCTCTCTGCCGCAGCCATGGTGTTTCCTGGCAACATCGCGTGATCTAGGTGTGGAAAGATTGAGAAATTGACCAGTCCCAGCGTTTTATCACTACCGTCAGGTGGAGTCCAGCCAACGAAGTATTCCCCAATGTTAGGTGCCATCGCCATGCTCCCAGCACTCATTCCTACATAGACAGCTTTCAATGATGGTAAAAGGTCTGCAAGCCCAGATTGCCTCATCCAGTAGCTTAGGTAGAGGGCATCGCCGCCTGACACTAGCAGTACGTCCGTCTCCCGAACCTGCGGCAACCAGCGATCTTCGTCGATGCTTGGCAGTGCTGTGAGCTCCAGCACGCCAACAGACTTCCACCCAAGGTTGACCATGGGATTCTCGGAATTTCCGCTGATGAATTCCCAGGTTTTGATGCCAGGACCTACCCATGGGTGTCCGTACATTGCAGTAGGGATGCACAGGGCATTGGACTCGCAGATTGGCTTGTCCAACATGTCAACTAGTGCGTCGTGTATGCTTTTGTTATTGATTCCTGCTGATGTTAGCAATAATTTCATAGCTTCAACTCCTTACCGTTCTGTGGTATTTTCAGAAACCCTTTAATTATATATTACATACAGCTCTCTTATTTCCCTGCTTTTGGTGTTCCTTATTCCATTAATCTATATGTTGGTTCAATATCAATTCAACAAAGGGGACTCTTTAAAGTTGGACAACTAAATGATTTAAAGTCTCATACAATATTTATCTGATTTTCTCAGTTAACAAAAGTTTTTTTATGAAAAACGTGCGCTGGCAATAATACACCAGCACAGCGTTCCATTTTAAGATTTAAATCTATCCAACAACAGAGAAATGATTTTGAAGGTTTCCTCGATCGATTCAGCCACATTCGGCATTTGTGCAATCCATAAAACAGACTCATTCAGCGCACCTGATAGGATATGTGTCAATGCTTTAATGGATATCGATTCAAAGTATCCTTGATGCTGCATCATTTCAAGCTGTTCATATAATAGTCGCATAGAGCCTTTTTCATCCATGCTCCGCCAAGTTTCCCACCCTAATACGGCAGGTCCATCTATCAGCAGGATTTGCTTGTTTTTTTCTTCGACAGCTGCAGTAACAAAGGCATGGCATCCAAGAATTAGCTGATCCCATAAATCCTCACTTTTAGCTGCCTCAGATTCAACCTTTTCAGCCACCTCGCTCTGTATTGATTCTAGTACAGCGAGAAAGAGCCCTTTTTTACTCCCAAAATGGTGGTAGATTGCTCCTCTTGTCAAGTTAGCTTCCTCAACTATTTCATCCAATACAGTAGCTGCATAGCCATGCTCGGCAAAATGCTTTCTAGCGATTCCCTTGAGCTTGCTAATTGTTTCGTAACTTTCTTCTTTACTTCTTTTCATGAAAAATGCTTCTCCTTACTTATAATGATGCCAATAACTCTAGAGCATCTGGATCTTTTGAATTTGATAGGGAGCGTAATCCCTTGCGGATAATCCAATTAATGATGTCATCCTTTTGCCTTAATTGGTGAAGCCAATCAAGTGTAGCATCTTTATAGTCCTTTGTTAGGTCGTTCAAATGGTTAGCTACTGATTTTCTTACATAATGAGAAGGATCTTTCAATAATGGAGCTAATAAATCTAGATTATTAATTGGATTTCCTTTAATTGCATGTATGCGCTTTGCCCAAGGAAGACGTGGACGTGTACCCTCGCTAACTAGACGGCGAACATGAGGGTTTGTATCATATAGCCAGTTGTTTAAATATGCTAAACATTTATCTGGATAGCACTGCAAATAAGGTCGTATAGCGTATTCTGATGTATGTCGCTTAGTAATTTCATATAAAGCATTCATAGAAATATCAAAATGCTGTAAACCGTATTTTTCCACAAAATGGGCTACAGGCATTAAAAAATATCCATTCGTAAACATTCCTTGCTCTGTTTCATTTTCTGGACCTAAAATTTTTAAAAGAATATTTAATGCCTCTGAATAGTCACTTGGAAGAGCATTTTTTAATTCATCAGATATGACAGCAACTCTTCCTTTTAAAGCTAAAGGTTCGATTTGGCTAGCAACAGATTGAATAAATAAATCTGATGGGAAACTTGGGAAATTAGGTTCAATAAGACTAGAGAGACGGTGAGCCAATTCCAAACCAAAGTAATCCTTCAGTGCTTTATTTTTATTTATCAGTTTTCCTCCCATACATCCTCCACGTATTGAGTACTTTCCTCTTGGGAAGGGGGAATGACTTTTATAACATCAATGAGAACTCCATTCGGGTCACTTGTTATGAAGTGTCGCTGCCCAAAAACCTCGTCACGAATATCAAGTTCTAGTGGTAGTTTTTCTGCAATGATGAGTCTACGATACTCATTATCTACATCCTCCACTTCAAAGTTCAAAATTAAACCTTGCACTAATTTTTGATAAGTGTGTGGAACTGTTGGGTGTGACGCATCTAGAAGAGCCAATTCAAAAGGGAAGCTACTACTGGATTTTCTTAAACTAACGTACCAATCCGCTTTATATACGATATCAAATCCAAAAAAGTCGGTGTAAAATTTTGAACTCTCCTCAATCTTATTTGTCAAAATAACAGGATAAAAACTATTTGCTTTCATTGGAAAAACCACCTCCTATATTTATGAATTCACTTTAACATACATACTGTATGTATGTAAAATGATTTAATGCTTTTAATTGAATTATGAAAAACCACATTATCTATCTAGCTGAGAATCTTGTAAAGGTAAACATATAATCTTGAATAAACTGGGAATAGACGAATATGCCAAATGTAAGATGAAGTTCGTCAAAAAAGGAGGGTGAATGCATTTTAGCAAAAATCCTAGATGGCACCCAATGTAATTTCCTTACATTGGATACACTGAAACAAGCAAATGCTTTCTGGTATAGATGACTTCGAAAATTTAGGCTAAAAGTAAGTAGGCTCAAGACAAAGTACTTACTATAATAGAGAAAACTATAAAGTATATACAGCAATCAGAGGAGGACATCTCGTGGGAAGATCATTTGCCAATTTGCATATTAAATCGAAAGACCTTGAGAAGACTGTTGAAGTATTAAGAGAGCACGCCAAAGTATTAGGTATGTCAAATAATAGGGCTCAAGAGATTAAGGCTGTGATGTATGTGAGCAAAAGCAACGAGAACTGGATCAGTGTACTCCACGATTATTTTGTATGGGGTACAGTGAAGAAGATTGGCAAAATATTATCTGAGCATATTGAGCAGCCAGTGATGACCGCCGGATACATGAATGAGGAAGTGTTTGAGTTGTCGTTTTTCGAGAACGGGAACATTCAAGCTGAAAGAATTTTTTGTGAGCAGTGGACGAGGGATGAATATGAACAACTTCAAGAGGAATGTCTTAATGATGACTACTTGCGGAAAGTATGGGATATCCGTAATAAGGATTTTGAAGACTTAATTAGCCTAACGAGCCCAGAACAAGCTGTAAATAAGCTATCAGAACTCGTAAAAATGTCTTTATGGACCGATGCGGAGTGGATACCGTATGACGAAACCCTCAGAACACAATTTAGGAAATATGAATTTTGAAAATGTGTGAGTAGTAGCGCATTTTTCATTGATAAATCCGTTAAGCTAAAAGTAGTTTTTGAAAAGCCACTTAAAACGTTAAAATACCAACTTTTATAAGTGGCTTTATTTTTAGTTAAAAAGCTCAATTTATTTTGTACAGGAATAAATTCTATAGCCCAATTTTTCTTCATACCTGGATAGGATATCAAAATGTTTTTCCATAATCTCGTAAAGCTCAGGCTCCATATCATTTGAATAATGGAGATCAGGCACTGAATGGATAGAAGTGTTTTTTTGTATACGAATATGTTCAAAGCCTGCCTGTTTCAGTAGTGTCACCCAATCTTTTTTCATAGTAAGGGAATCAAATCCATAAAATTGTTTGATTTCATGTTCCTCTTTTTCCTTGAGTCGCTGGTTAATTGTCTGTTCAATTGCAATGAAGCGACCTCTATTTTTTAATAAGCGAAAGATTTCTGTAAGGGCTCTAGGTTTATTTACAAAAGAAAGAACAGATTCAGAAATAATAAAATCAAAATGATTATCTGGTAACGGGATTTTTTCTGCTGAGGCTTGGATTATTTTTACTGGTAAGCGATGTTTTTGCATTCTTCTTTCGGATCTTGCAACCATTGTTGGATGAATATCTATGCCGGTTACTTTTGCGCCATATTTGCGAGCTAAATAGGCAGCAGTTTGACCAGTACCGCAGCCTATATCTAGAATGTGTGAGTTTCTGCTAATATTCTCCCTCTTGAATATTGCCTTTGTTAGATTAATACCACCGGGATGTGCTCCCTCAATACCGAGCTTAGATAAAGAATCTAGGTACTTAGAATATTGAATTATGACCACCTTCTTTATTTGTTTTCGAATGGTAAGAAGCGGTTAAACGAGTGCAAATATGTCTTCTTATATCATATGAATTGAAAAAAATAAGGTTCTCTGAGAGCCTTATAAAAAACCACCTAAAACGTTTAATTAACAGCGTTTTAAGTGGTTTGATTTGGCGAATATTAAATTTTCCCTGACTGCATCGTATAATTTCTTTTTACCATGCCTGTTGCAGTCATCATCCCAAATTTTTTATAGTAGGGAATTAGATTTTCGTTGCAGCATAAATCAATCATATAAATATCATCAAGCTCTTGAAGCATTCTTTGAACTAATTCCTTACCAATACCTTTATTTTTATATGCTGGTAAAACTTCGAGAAGTGGAATATAGGCAGAAATAACGCCATCACTAATTGCCGTAATGAATCCAACAGCTTTATTGGTAGTAGTATCTATTGCAATGACTATTTTATTACTATTATTTAATATGTTTAAATGAGTTTCTGTACTTGGCGGATTGGGCCAGTCTACAAAAAAGCCTTCTAACATCTCGTGAGAAATGCCTTCAAGATTATTTTTATATATCACGATTATCATCCCCTGAATTAAATTGTGAAATTAGGAAGATGAATCAATTGTAAAGTAACATATTTATGCCTCCATATATCAATGCTATAAAGTACTCAATTCGACAAAAATTATATATTTCCTATATAGATAAGTCATTTTATTTTGAAAAGGATTTCTTTACATTCAAGTTACTTTAAGGTTTAACATAAGATTGGGGGGATGGTATGACTCAGCTTATGAATATACAGGACTTTTCCGAAAGAACGGGCATTTCTAAAAGTGCACTAAGGTATTATGAGCAGAAAAATTTACTTTTTCCTTGGGGAAGAAGTACAAATGGCTATCGCTTATATTCTGATGACCAAATTGCAACAGTGAAGTTAATCTCAAGCTTACGCTTAGCTGGAATACCTATAAAAGATATTCAAATTTATTTATTGGAAAACGAAGAGACAAGACGACAGGAAATGATGGAAAATTGGATTTACAACGTAAAAAAGACACGAGACCTTTTAACGGTGAGTTTACGCTACCTAGAAAGTGACTCTATAAGTAAGGAAATTTATTTAATAGAAAAAAATGCAGAGCAAATTATTTGGTTTACTGCCGAATCTAAAACGGGGGAATTTAAAGGACATTTTTCGAAAAGAAGAGGTGAATTGCAAAAGTTAAATATTCCATTTAAAAATTGTTACTTGAAATATTTATCTGGTAAAGATTTTATTAAAGCCCAAATTGGCTTTGGCGTTCCGACTGACTTAAAAATAAATGATTTAACAGAAATTGCTTTAATAGAAAACATGCCTAAATGCATCTGTATCGCAATGCCTTTTAATGAGCCACTATCTAAAATCCAAAATAGTTACAATAAACTAATGTCCTATGCACTCGAACATAAGTGGACACCAATAGCACCCACACTAGAAAGGTACTACGGTGAGAATTTTACCGAGTTGGAGTTGTTAATGCCTGTCACTCAAATTGAAAGAAGAGGAGAATGACAAATGGAAGAATTGACGATAAGAGTAGTCGAATTACAGGGCAGTTATTTCGAGCAGGGTTTAAAGCAAAGTGAGGAAATTAAATCGACACAGCTTAGTTTGCTTGAGACGTTGAGCTCTAATTCAAATGTGAAGAAGGCGAAGGAGATACTAAAGGCTATTTCGCCGAATCTTTTAGAAGAACTTAGAGGTTTAGCAAATGGATTAAATATGGAGCTAGATACAGTAATAAGACTTTATAGCGGTTATGATATATCCTTTCCATCAATGGGATGCACCGCCTTTATAAATGACGACTATTATGTACGGAATTATGATTTTAGCCCAGAGCTGTATGATGCAAGGCTCGTTTTTTCTCATCCAATCGATGGATATGCAAGTGTTGGGTTTAGCCAGCAAATGATTGGAAGGCTTGATGGTATGAATGAAAAAGGGCTTGTTGTCGGATTGCACTTTGTAAATAATGAGGATAAAGAAGAAGGGTTTATTGCGACGACAATAGTGAGACTGTTGTTGAATCAGTGTGCATGCATAGAAGAGGCAATTGACTTAATTTCTACTATTCCTCATGGGTTTTGCTACAATTATTCGATTACAGACCAAAGTGGAAAAGGCGTGTTGGTGGAAGCTTCTCCTCAGAAGCAATTTGTCAGCTTCGGAAATCCGCTAATCTGTACAAATCATTTTGATTCACAAGCGTTACGAGAAAAAAATAGGAAAGAGATACAAGAATCAGTAAAGCGTAAGGCGTATATAAATAGTCTATTAACAAAGAAGCTTTCACCAATAGCTGCATATCATCATTTTAATGATGGAGATTCCCCTTTGTTTTACAAATACTACAAAGAGTATTTCGGAACGCTGCATACAGTTGTTTATTTACCAAAAGATTTAAGCATCATAATTGGTATTGGTGAGAATAGTGAACCGATAATACTATCATTAAGAGGATATTTAGATGGAACTTGCAATCTGCCTAAAGTTATAAAAGGAAGAATTAATCAAATTGTTTAAATTGATAGTGAAATCAGGATTTTAAAATAGATTTTACAAAAACTCACTATTATAAAGGAATGGGGACAGGTGACAAATCAAATACATGTTAATTGGGGTGGACATAGAGTCAAGCTGACTTGGCTACCTCATAAAATTCTAGATATTAAAAAGGTTACAAGTGTTCATGGCTATTGCTTTTATAAAGGCAATGTCTTATTGGTAAATGTAGAAGGAAGAGGATTTAATATTCCAGGTGGGCACATTGAAAAAGAAGAAAGGCCAGAGCAAGCATTTCTAAGAGAGGCATATGAGGAGGGCTATGTAGAGGGCAATATTCAATATCTTGGAGCTATTGAGATTAGTCACGAGGATAATCCTTTGGATAGGCTACACTAAGTTGGACAGATAAAATAAGGGCTAGTAAACTTAGACTATACTTATAAGGGAGCGTGCTATTATGACACGTCAACGTCGAACATTTACACCCGAATTTAAACTGCAGTTAGTGAAGCTTTATGAAAATGGACTGTCAACACTAAACTGGACAAAAATTATAGGGGCTGTAGCTTGAATTCCACAGGTGTTAAATAGCCTAGTGTTCCGTGAATGCGAATGTTGTTGAACCAATGAACATAATCGTCAAGTTCAAGAGCGAGCTGTTCAAGGGAAGAGAAATGAGCTCCGTTAGCGAATTCTGTTTTAAATACCTTAAACGTTGCTTCAGCCACGGCATTATCATAAGGGCATCCTTTCATGCTCAGTGAGCGCTGGATACCGAATGTTTCAAGAGCCTCTGAAATTAGTTTATTATCAAACTCTTTTCCTCGGTCCGTGTGAAACATTTTGACATCATTTAAATTTGCTTGGATGCTCGCAATCGCTTGATACACAAGCTCTGCAGTTTTATTTGCGCCCGTACTATGACCGATAATTTCACGGTTAAAAAGGTCGACAAACAAGCATACATAGTGCCATTTTTTTCCGACACGGACGTATGTTAAATCACTGACAATAACCGCTAATTGTTCGTCCTGTTTGAATTGACGCTGCAGTTCATTTTTTACGGGTGCTTCGTTACAGCTTGATTTATGTGGCTTAAATTGCGCCACTGTATAGTTTGACACCAGCCCTAGTTCATTCATTAGGCGGCCAATGCGACGACGTGAAACGTGTTTGGGTACAGATAATTTGGCTAATTCTTTCTTGATTTTACGTGTTCCATAATTATTGCGGCTTTCTTTAAAAATACGGGCAATTTCCTTAGAAATCATTGTATCTTCTGTCTTTTTCGCACGTTTGCCAGATAGATCGGCATGATAATAATACGTGCTCGGTGGCAGTTTAAGGACGTCACACATTGCTGATACTGAATATTTGTGAGCGTTATTTCGAATCACATCTATTTTCGTCCCATGATCAGCGCTGCTTGCTTTAAAATATCATTCTCCATCAATAGTCGTTGGTTTTCTTTACGTAATCTAGCCAGCTCATTTTCTTCTTCTGTTCGATTATCTTTGGCAGCGAAAGAACCAGTTTCTTTGTGATTTTTAATCCAACGATCTAATGCAGAAGGCGTAATATCGTATTCTCTCGCAATGTCTGCACGAGATTTACCATTTTGGATGGGAAAGGTGAATTTAGCCAGCTTGCAGGGAATATTAATAGTATTACAGATGGCTTAAAAAAGTCAGTGGATAGTGAGATCAAGAGTGAGCGTTTAAAAACAGAGCTTATTACCAATGTTTCACACGATATTCGAACACCTTTAACATCCATTATTACGTATGTCGATTTATTAAAAATAGAAAATGACCCTGAGCGCATTGCTGAATATGTAGATGTGTTAGATCAAAAATCAAAAAGGCTTAAGCAGTTAACAGATGATTTATTTGAAGCGGCGAAAGCTTCAAGCGGTAGCATGCCTGTTCAGTTAGAGCGGATTGATATCGTCTCATTACTAACACAAGGAATTGGAGAAATGGCTGAAAAAATTGAAGCATCTGCATTGGATGTTAAGCTAGCCCTCCCAAATGAAAAGGTATATGCCAAGGCTGATGGAAAGCTGTTATGGCGCGCCATCGAAAACCTATTCTCGAATATTTTTAAATATGCACAGCCTGCATCAAGGGTGTATATTGATGTTGAAGATTTAGGGAATGAATTACTTGTAACATTTAAAAATATTTCAGCATATGAACTGAATATTTCAGCTGATGAGCTAATGGAACGCTTTACAAGAGGAGATGAATCTAGATCAAGTCAAGGAAGTGGATTAGGGTTGTCCATTGCTGAAAGTCTTGTTCATCTTCAGCACGGTAAATTCCTAGTGCGAGTAGATGGTGATTTATTTAAAGCGATGATTTATTTACCGAAATTTCCAGCTGAATAGTTTTCACTAAAAAACCATTAAAAACGCCAATTAAAGCGTTTTAATGGTTTTTTTGCTTATAAAATAAGACTGACAATAATACTTGAAAGAATGCTGACGAGTGTAGCACCGTATAAAAGCTTTAAGCCAAAGCGTGCGACAACATTCCCTTGCTTTTCATTGAGGCTTTTGACAGCTCCAACAATAATACCAATAGAAGAAAAGTTAGCGAAGGAAACGAGGAAGACAGAAAGAATACCTGTTGTTCGTTCGCTAAAGTGAAAATTGCCCCCAGATAAATCTAGCATTGCTACAAACTCATTCGTTAACAGCTTTGTTGCCATAATGGCACCTGCATTAACTGCTTCTGAGAGAGGAATCCCCATAATCAATGCAATTGGAGCAAATAAATAGCCTAATATCGTCTGGAACGAGATATTAAATAATAGCTCAAATACATGGTTGAATCCAGCCATTAATGCTATAAAGCCAATCAGCATAGCCCCTACGATAACAGCGACCTTAAAGCCATCAAGAATATATTCGCCAAGCATTTCAAAAAAGGACTGCTTTTCATTCTCCTGGATTTCTAAAATATCCTCGCTTGGATCAATTGTGTATGGATTAATGATGCTCGCTATAATGAAGCCACCAAATAAATTTAAAACTAAAGCAGTGACAATATATTTTGGTTCTAGCATCGTCATATAAGCTCCAACTATAGACATTGATACTGTGGACATTGCGGAAGCACATAAAGTATATAAGCGTTGATTTGAAAGTAGACCGAGCTGTTTCTTTAATGTGATGAAAACCTCGGATTGTCCAACCATTAATGAAGCAACGGCATTATAAGATTCAAGCTTCCCCATGCCATTTACTTTACTTAGCAGTAATCCAATGCCCTTCATAAGGAATGGCAAGATTTTTAAGTGCTGAAGAATTCCAATTAACGCAGAAATAAATACAATTGGTAGTAATACATTTAAAAAGAATGGGGATTGTCCCTCGTTTGCTAAGCCCCCAAATACAAAGGAAACCCCTTCGTTTGCATACTCAAGCAACGTACCAAAAATAGCGGCTATCCCTCTAATAACGATTAATCCAAACTCTGTATTTAACAGCAACAACGATAAAACAACTTGAATAACAATCATCGTAATAATTGGTTTGAATTTTATTTCTTTTCGATTGGCACTTGCCAACCAAGCCAAAAACAATACAACAAAAATACCTAAAATAGAAATAATGTAGTGCACATGTAACCTCCTGTTTAACTTGACTCAGCAGATACAGAAATCCCCACTGCTATAGGGGGAATAGATGCTGAAAGGCTCCTTTGATTAGAGAGAGGGCCAAACTCCCTGCCGAGAAAGTAGAACTCAGTCTAAGAACGCCACGACTGAGTGACCAATATCTTGTTGTCCTAAGTCTCCAGTGGATGTCGCAGATTTTAAAGAGGTGCATTTTGAGCAAGCTCGAAAAAATTGGACATAATTGATAAACAAACAACTGACTTATTATAAAAACAAAAAAGGAGAATTTCAAATATTAAAACCTCTGCATATACTAGCTATGAAAAACCTCATTAATAAATAGGTAACATATCCTTTCAATTGTTTCCCATTAACAGCGAATATATTCACTACAAAATTGTTTCCTGTTATCTTGATATTTCTAACAACGAATGATTTTCTATTTGAAATTTCAATTTGTAGTTGACCAATTTACCCAATTAATGTAATATGTAATTGTTATTGATAATGATTATCATTATCAATATATTTATAATTTCAAATAATCTACTAGTACCCTTAATTAAAGTAGGAAGGAGTATGATTGATCAGCAATTTATTTCCTTAATAAAGTTGAAAACATTGTAGATCAGGTCTTTACTTTTAAAATAAGAGGGACTTAGATTTTTCGTTACTTAGGAGTATTTCCTGCTTTCTGGATAGCTCCTTTATTTTTAGTGGAGAATGATAATCATTATCGATTTGTAACAGTAAGCTCTTTGAAAGGGTGGTAAATTACATGCAACAAACTGCTAAACAGATTGCAGAAAACGCAACATTTCAGGCATTTATAAATTGTTATATACGAGAAGTAAACAGTGGACATTTAGTTAGGAGGGAGAAGTGGATAAAAGAGCAGCCATTGACTCCATTGATTACAGAGGCACATATGCTAGAGCTTGAGCTTCCGATGCAAAATAGCCGCTTTGCATTCGGTGTAGAATACAAATCTCTTGTTGGCAGACATAGGTTTGGTATTGCGTTGAAGTATTGTACGCAACAACAAAAATGGTTTGTGGAAGATAGATTAACGATACTAATCATACTTATCCAAGAGCTACACTTAATGGCTAAGGCAAATGGGTGTAGCGGACTTTATTCTCATTTTGACGAACTTATTTTTCGGCTAATGGAAAGCTACCAAACGATGGCAAATTATATTGAAAAGAGCTTGGAGGATAAGAAGGAAGACAGGATGATTGCTACGTTTATTGAAGCAGAGCAATCCCTCGTATTTGGACATTGGCTCCATCCAACACCTAAAAGCAGGCAAGGGATGGCAAATTGGCAACAAACGAATTTTGCTCCAGAGCTACAAGGCTCATTTCAGCTTCACTATTTTCATGTTGACCGTCAGATGGTGAAGGAGTCCTCCATTTTAGAAAAAAGTGCGAGTGAGCTCATTTCCCAGTCCATTACAAAATTATACCCAGATTTTGTGATGTCAAAGAAGGATTATCTTATTCCAATGCATCCGCTCCAAGCACAGTGGCTTTTACAGCAACAATATGTAAAAAAAGCGCTAGCTGAAGGGTTAATAAAATATGAAGGTGCAATGGGAGCTTTTTATACAGCCACCTCTTCAATAAGAACGGTATATAGCGCAAATGAAGAAATGATGTATAAGTTTTCAATCCCTGTGAAAATAACCAATTCATTGAGAGTAAATCGCAAACATGAGCTAAAAGCTGGAATTGTGATGGCCCAATTAATGAATAAGATTGATTTCTTACAGAAGTATTCATCTTTTCGAATGATTGATGACCCAGCCTATATAACTGTAGAATTTCCTAACCAGGAGGAATCAGGATTTGAGGTTATTTTTCGTTCAAATGAATTTCCTCAAGGAAAGGATGAAGGAATTTGTATGCTTGCAGCTCTTGTACAAGAGCCTCTACAAAGTGAAAAATCGAAGTTATATCAGCTTATTTTAAAAATTTCTCAATCAGAATGTCGTTCAGTAGAAAGCGTAAGCTTAGATTGGTTTGAAGCCTATTGGAAATGTGCTATTGAGCCAGCGTTAAGGCTATACGATGAGTATGGAATTGCTCTTGAAGCCCATCAACAAAATAGTGTGTTAGACATTTCTTCAGATTATCCAACGACTTATTATTATCGAGATAATCAAGGATATTATTTATCAAAAAAATATAAGAAGCGGCTTCTTGCAATAGAGCCTACTTTATATGAAACAGAGGAGCTGTTTTACGAGGATACCCTTATTCATGATCGATTTACCTATTATTTGTTTATGAATCAATTGTTCCCTCTTATTGCTCGCTTTGGAGAAGATCAGCTCATTAATGAAAAGGTTCTTTTGAAGTGGTCTATGAATCAGCTGCAATTGTTGGAAAAGGAGTTTGCAGGTCTCGGCAAGGAATTTGTTCGTAATATTCTAAAACAAGAAAAACTCGCATTTAAAGCAAATTTATTAACAAGATTCCATGATGTAGATGAATTAGAGGCCGAGCTTGAACAAGCAGTATATACGAAAATTCCAAATCCATTTGTTTTGCATTATGAGGAGGCGGAATATGCAACAACTTTCTAAAAAAACAGAACTGCGTATAAGGCGACAGCTTGTGGAAGCAATGATTTTTGAAGGGCTGATTGAATATGAAGAAACTCAAATAGATCAATGGACGGCACATTTTACGCTGATCGGAAAGAATTGCACCTATCGTTGTGAAGGAAGGAGAACGGCATTTGACCGTATCCGCATAAAGGAAGAACGTATTTTTCTAGTAGGAAAAGATGAAACGTTGTTAGAGGCAACGCTTGAAGATTTGGTAAATGAGCTAGTTGCAGCTCCTCACGATAAAGCTCGATTATTGAAAGAGCTTCATCTAACAAGGAAGCTGTGCGAATGGAACGAGCAGCATCTTCAAATGCCCATATCAAGAAGAAGTTCAAGCTACGAAGAATTAGAATCTGAAATTATTGAAGGACATCCATACCACCCATGTTTTAAATCACGAACTGGTTTTACAATTGATGATCATAAAAATTATGGACCTGAAGCAAAGCAAAAATTCCCCCTTCAATGGGCTGCGGTGAGAAGGAGCTATATGCGAATCGCTGTACTTGAAGTGGAAGAAAGCTTTTGGCAAAGAGAGCTAGGGCATTTAATGTGGGATACACTACTTACCAAGCTTACGCTATCGGATGGAACATATGAGGAATATACGTTTTTACCAATTCATCCTTGGCAATGGCATAACATGAAGGACGAGCTTGCTGAATTAATTGAGCAAAAAGATTTAATTCCTTTAGATGTGGAGGGAGATTATTATCGTGCAACTCAATCGGTGCGAGTGTTATGGAATTGCTCAAATCCTCAAAAAGCACATTTAAAATGCTCTATGAATATGGTGAATACTTCCTCGCTACGAAAATTGCATACACATGCTGTTTGTGCTGCTCCTTATATTTCAGAATGGCTTAAACAGGTGATTCATTCGGATGATTATTTACAAAATGAAGCTTCTCTAGTTGTGCTTGCAGAATATGCAGGGGTTATTTTTGAGCCAGATGTAAAAAGGCATAGTGCAAAGCTAGAAGGGCAGCTTGGCTCAATATGGAGAGAAAGCGTGCGCCTATATATGAAGGAAGGAGAGGGAGCTGTACCGTTTAATGCGCTCATGATGTTAGAGAAAGATGGACGTCCATTTATAGCGGACTGGTTACTCCGATATGGAACAGAGGAGTGGTTAAAGCGCTTGATTGAAGTGAGTGTTATTCCTGTTTGGCACTTGCTTGTGGCACACGGAATTGCTGTAGAGGCTCATGCACAAAATGTGATTTTATTACATGAAAATGGCTGGCCTACTCGTGTTGTACTAAGAGATTTCCATGACAGTATTGAATATAATGAAGAATTTATTGTAGACAAAAGCCTTGTTCCAGACTTTGCAGCGATACATGAACGCTTTCAAGATGCACCTGTCGATCGTTACTATTGGATGTCCTCTGTAGAGGCTTTACGAGAGCTAGCAATGGATACATTATTCGTGTTCCATTTGAGCGAGCTGTCTTATTTATTAGAGGAGCACTATGGCTTTGAAGAAATAAGCTTTTGGCGTCAGGTGAAGAATGGGATAGACAAGCACTTTAAACGATTCCCAGCACTAGGCGCAAGAAATGACCAGCTTCAACATACGCATAACCATATTCATGTTGAATCTTTGCTAGCAAAGAAACTTCAAAATCAAGAGGAAGGTAATTTTCGACATATTGTTAGCAATACATTGGCACAAGTGGATACAAGGAGGAACGAGGATGTTTTATGTTAATGATCAATTTTATACGATAGAGGATATTGAGAATCAATATGAAATATATGATAGCTTACCTCAGTTAAAAGAGTGTAATAACCTTAGAATAGCTATTTGTACAGATGATACTTTCCAATATATAACCCTTTGTTTATATATTCGTCAAAAGGGTGGCTCAGTTGTCCCAATCCATGTAGCGACGCCAAAGGAGGGGGCTATACGTTTCGCTTCTTCGGCAGGTAGTCATCTTTTATTATTCCGATCAATCAATTGTTTTATTGAACTATCAAATCACTTTAATAATCAAGAGGGAGTATTAGTTCAAATGAGCTCAGGTACGACAGGAGCCCCTAAATGTATTGAACGAACGTGGAGTTCAGTAGAAGAGGAGATTGCAAGCTATGTGAAGGCATTACCTGTAGATTCCATGACCCATTCGATTGTTGCTTGTCCCGTCACACATTCTTATGGGCTTATTTGTGGTGTTTTGGCTTGTATAAGAAGAGGTGCAATACCAGTTATTATTACGAATAGTAATCCTAAATATGTGTTGAAGAAGCTGAAAGAGCATCCTAAGCATATACTCTATGCAGCACCAGCATTACTTTATACATTAAGCCAGTTATTACCTGTTAATCAACAATTTGATCGTGTGATGACGTCAGGAACTGTCATGCCACAAAATTGGCTGACATCATTAAGAGAGAAATCTAATCAAGTATTACAGCAGTATGGGTGCTCTGAGTCTGGATGTGTTGCGATTCATCCTAATGTGGAAGCTGCGCAAGAAATGGGTTACCCTCTGTCTCATTTGAAGGTGACAGCAGGGGATAAACAAACACCAAGTGAAATCATTATTGAATCGTCTACACAAACAATTTATACAAAGGATCTTGGCTATATAGAAAACAATGTTCTTTCTTTTCTAGCAAGGATGGATGACACAATTAATGTCGCAGGCTTGAATGTCTATCCACAAGAGGTTGAAAACGTCTTAATGGATTACCCAAAGGTGATCGAAGCCGTTGTATATAAGAAGCAAAACAGTCTAGCAGGAGAGCGAGTTTGTGTACAATATGTAGCGATTGAGCCAATTGAGGAAAACGAACTTAGAGAATGGTGTCAGCAATTCCTAGCGCCACATCAAATTCCGATGGAGTTTACATTTGTTCATGAAATCGAAAAGCTACCAAATGGGAAAATAAGTAGGAAACAGCTTGGAGGCATATTAGTATGACAAGACAACAATTAATCGAGGGCATCTATACAATTATGAAAAATTCATTAGAGCTACCGACTCTGAGCTCCTTTCATGAGGATGCTCGATTAAATGAAGATTTGTATATGGATTCAATTATGGTTCTTCAGCTGATTCTTCATATAGAGCTAGACCTTGGGATTTCCATTCCTGATGAGATACTCGTCCCTAAAGATTTCAAAACAGTAGGAACGTTAGTTAGCTTTTTAGAAAAATTACAAAAGGTAGCATAATCGGAGGAAAAAATGATAAAAGTTCATTGTTTTGTAAGCTGTGTTTGTGAAGTGATTAAGAAAACGCAAGGCGTGGACCATAGACCTTACTATTTTGGGGTATGGGACGCAGATTTTGATGTGCTGGAAAATGGAGTGCTAACATATCACTCAGATCGAATTGAGCATCATTTCTTCAAAACCTGGTATGAAATGCTCTATGGAATCAAGCTTTACCAATGGTATGACGAAGAGCAATCAAAAGAGCAAAATGTAAATCGATTACTTGACCTATTAGAGAATAAAACAGCATCTCAGCATGTGATGGTCATGCTAGATTTATCAATGCTTCCAGAGCGAGAAAATAAATTTCATCAACGCCCATTTCCGCATTATGTCATGCTAGAAACGACAGAAAATGATGCGGAGTGGTTTATGTATGACCCTGATTTCCGCTGGGAGGGCGTTTTACCAAAGGATCGAATTTTAGCGGCTATTCAAGAGCCAACTGTTAAAGGTGGCTATTACTTTGACGCTGAGAGAGTTATTGCCCCAACTACAGAAACGGTTGAAGCTTATTTTAATACATGTATAAAGCTTCATAGTAATCCAATGATAGAAGCAGTTACTGACATCATTAAAATGCATATTGAGGGACAAGAAAATATAGTAAAGCTTCCAAATGCATTAAAACAGCTGCCCGTTTTAGCCATTAGAAAATATGCATATGAACATGCATTTGCATTCTTTTGGGAGGCTCTTGGACGTGAGGAGACAGGCTTTGAGGCATGGTGTAATGAAATTGAGCGCCTAGTAAATGGTTATACGACAATCCAGTATCGCGCGATGAAGCTTGCAATGACACAGGATTTAGCAGTGGCAGAAGATATTTTTGCGAAGTTGGAGGAACAAAATCTCCTTGAGTTCAAGATTAAGCAAGGACTACAAGAATGTTTTCAAGCATGGTTAACATTACAGAACAAGGAAGAGGTCATCATATGAAACTATCGATCTGTACAATCTCATTTCGACACCATCTCTACTCGATTGATCAATTAGCTCATTTTGCAAAAACTCAAGGCTTTCAAGGAATTGAGCTGTGGGGTGCTCATGCAAAGAATTTAGCAGATGAGCCGCATTATGGAGCCGATTGGCTACGTTCTTACGATTTGGAAACGAGCATGCTTAGTGACTACTTGCCATTAGAGGCACCTATTGCTGAGATGATGGCTGAAACAGAAAGATTATCCTCGCTTGCAACCCACTGGGGGACGAAGAAGATTCGTACATTTGTAGGTAAAAAGGGTAGTGCAGACACAAGTAAGGAAGAAAGACACGAGCTTATTTCCAGACTTAGAATACTCTGTGATTACCTTGAATCAAAAGGACAAGATTTACTTGTTGAAACGCATCCAAATACATTGACAGATAATCTACCTTCAACGATGCAGTTACTTGAAGAAACGAATCATCCAAGCCTAAGAGTAAACTTTGATGTTTTGCATATATGGGAGTCAGAGATAAACCCTATTTTCGCCCTGAAACAACTTCATCCGCATATCTCACATTTCCATTTTAAAAATATCGCCTCACGTGCACAGCTTGATGTTTTTTCTCCAAACAACGTTTATGCAGCGGCGGGGTCTAGAGAAGGTATGGTTCCATTATTCGAAGGCGCGGTAGATTATGATGAATTTTTAGCAGCAGCACGCTCCATTTCCGAGGTAGATGCATCATTGGAGTGGTTCGGACCGAATGTGAAGAGCGTATTAGCAAAAGATGCTCAGGAGGTTAAAAGGGCGTTGCAATTGGTGAAAATATAAGGTCGACATCTGAATAATTAATAAAGACTAGCTAAAATGTATTGAATTTCCATTTTATCTAGTATTTATATTGAAGGCTTTGATTTAGAAGAAGAACGAAAACGCATTTTTCCTGTTGACCATCTTAAGGATATAGCAGCTCTCATACCGAAAAAGAAAATAAATAAGAAGAAATTGCTTCACCAGCAAGAGGAAATCAACCTTGTTCTTGAATTAGGTCCAAAGGCAATTGCCCAATTCAAAAAATATCATCCATTAAAATTTACATTAGCATTTACAAACGCTTTTCAAACAGAAGCCATTTTGCAGGCTTTTATTGATGTAACCATTGAGGAGGAAGTCGAAGAAATTAGCAATTGGCTGCTATTTTTAGGGAAGGATATGCGAATCAAAGAGATACCACAAATCTTACAGAATAACCTCTTACAATGAAGAGGGCGTCCGAAAAGTCATTTTGGGACGCTCCTTTTTTGTTTACAAAATCCTCATATTCCTTTACACACGCTTTATTTGCCCTTTACATCCATCCTCTATGATAGAGCAGGAATGTCACGAAGGAGGATTTACATGAATGCCATTGAAGTACAGGATTTGAAAAAGGCATACAATGCGGAAGCGACCGTGTTAAAAAATATGGACTTTACGGTGAAGGAAGGCGAATTTTTTGCTATCGTTGGTCCTTCAGGCTGTGGGAAAAGTACGCTGCTACGAATTATTGCTGGTTTAGAGCAGGTAACAGATGGAATGTTAATGATGAATGGGCAGGAAGCGACATATAAAAGGCCGGATGAACGCAATATTTCGATGGTGTTTCAAAATTATGCCCTATTTCCACATATGACGGTTGCACAAAATATTACATTTGGACTGCATGTTAAAAAGATTTCAAAGGAAGAGCAAAAGAAGCGTTGTATGGATGCAGCGCAGCTATTAGGCTTACAGGATTTATTAGAGCGTAAGCCACGCGAGCTATCAGGAGGACAAAGACAGCGTGTGGCACTTGGTCGTGCGATTGCCTCTCAGGCACCGATCTGTTTAATGGATGAGCCATTATCGAATTTAGATGCCAAGCTACGCTCAAAAATGCGTTCAGAGGTAAGGCAAATTCAACGTCGATTAGGTATGACGATGATTTATGTTACACATGACCAAATTGAGGCGATGACGATGGCTGACCGTATGATGGTGTTAAATGGCGGCGATATTCAACAAATCGGAGATCCATTACACGTTTATAATCATCCTGAAAATAAGTTTGTTGCAACATTTATTGGCTCACCACCAATGAATATGATAGAGGCAACACTCAATCAACAAGTATTACAAATAACGGATGAATGGCAGCTATCTACTTTAGCAATAGCGAATAATAAAGTTTATGTTGGTGTTCGACCAGAGCATATTGCGCCAGCAGGAAGTGACAAGCCCTCATTTCTTGGCAAAGTGGAGCATGTTGAAATACTTGGTACAGAAACATTAATTATGTTCTCACTAAACGGTGAACAGTGGATTGCTAAATGGGCAGGACAATGGAATTTCCAAGCAGGTGAACAGATTCCATTTAAAGTCGATACAGCGCATTTGCATTTGTTTGATTTCGCAACAGAAAAGCGCATTGAAGCCACAGAGCTACTTGCCTCAATGGAGGTTACTGTATGATTGCAGCAAAGGAGCAAGGTGTTGCAAAGAAGGTGAAGGCTAGAAAAGGTATACCAAGCTTTATTGAAGGCATGCTGTATCTTTTGCCATCTATTTTATTGTTTACTGTATTTTTGTTTTACCCAATGCTAAAAACAATTTATTTAAGCTTCTTTTTAACAGACGCACAAGGCAATGCAGAGCTATTTGTAGGCTTGGAGCATTATAGCAATTTACTGCAATCAGAGTCCTTTAGAACGAGCATGAAGGCAACCTTTTTATTCGTTTTATATACAGTACCAGCAGGCATAGTATTGGCGTTATTTCTGGCATTATTAGCGAATCAGAAATTAAAGGGAATCGGCTTTTTCCGCACAATTTTCTCCTCAACAATGGGAATGAGTGTTGCTGCTTCCTCTGTAATCTGGCTATTTATCTATAATCCAGCGGTAGGTATTGGCAATTTAATTATGAAAACGCTAGGCTTTTCAGAAATGCAATGGCTATTGAATCCTGATACGGCTTTAATGGCGGTAGCAATTTCAACAATTTGGATGAACACAGGCTTTAGCTTCATGATTTTACTTGGAGGCTTGCACAATATTGATACGCACTTATATGAAAGCGGGAAAATTGCAGGGGTTAGTGATTTTTACACATTGCATAAAATTACGCTACCTTTATTATCACCAACGCTGCTATTTATCGTGACCGTTTCATTAATTAACTCGTTTCAAACGTTTGGACAGATCGATATTTTAACAAAGGGTGGACCAATGGAATCTACAAATGTAATTGTTTACTCCATTTATAAGGATGCCTTTGTCAATTTCAATATTGGCTCAGCGAGTGCACAGGCGGTTTTATTATTTGCCTTTATCCTAATTGTCACAATCCTGCAATTTAAATGGGGAGAAAAGAGGGTGCATTATCAATGAGCATTTGGAAAAAGATTGTACTATATGTGCTGCTAATTGCTTCAGCATTCATTATGTTTTTCCCCGTTTTGTATGCCTTCTTTATTAGCTTTATGCAAGGGGGAGAGGTGCTGCAAGGGAAAATCATTCCGAGTAGCTTTGAAATGACCAACTATATCAATGCGGTGCAAAAAGTACCACTCATGCGCTATTTATTGAATAGCCTTGTTGTATCGACGCTAATTATGCTTGGACAAGTGCTGTTCTGTTGCCTAGGAGCTTTCGCCTTTACGTTTATTCAATTTAAAGGCAGAAATTTATTGTTTATGGTGTTCATTTCGACAATGATGATCCCTTGGGAGGCAACGATGGTTCCAAACTTCCAAACGATTCGTGCATTAGGCTGGACAGATACATATTTAGGCTTATCTGTACCATTTTTCGCAATGGCATTCGGCACATTTTTATTGCGTCAGCAGTTTAAAACGATTCCTTTAGAAATGTATGAGGCAACACAAGTAGCGGGTGTTAGTAGATGGCAATTTTTAGTGAAGGTTGTTTTACCTGTTTCTAAAACAAGCCTCGTAACATTAGCAATTTACTGCTTTTTATCTGCATGGAATATGTACTTATGGCCATTGCTTGTGACAAATGACGAAAAAATGCGCACAGTGCAAATTGGCTTAAAGCAAATGCAAACACAGGAAATAGCAACTGAATGGGGCGTCGTGATGGCAGGTGTTGTTATGGTTATTTTGCCAACATTGATTCTTCTATTTTTAGGACAAAAACGATTGCAGGAAGGCCTTATGCGAGGCGCTGTAAAATAAAAGGAGTGTTTATGAAAATGAAAAAGTTATTTTTATTTATGGTATTAACGGTTTTTGCGGTTGTACTAGCAGCATGTGGAGATAAAGAGGAAGCACAGGGTGAGAAAAACGTAGAAGCACCAAAGGTAGATGGCAAAACAGAAGTAGTATTTTGGCATGCAATGAGCGGTGATTTAGAAAAAGTGGTGAATACATTAGTAGATAATTTCAATGCATCACAGGCAGAAATCGTCGTAAAACCAATTTTCCAAGGAACGTATGAAGAGGCGATTACGAAATTTAATACAGTTGCAGGCACAAAGGATGCACCAACAGTTATGCAAACATTTGAAGTTGGCACAAAGTATATGATTGATACGGGGAAAATCGAGCCTGTTCAAAAATTTATTGATGCTGAAAACTATGATACGAGCAAATGGGAAAAAAATATTACGAATTACTATGCGGTAGATGGCGTACAATATTCAATGCCATTTAACTCATCTACACCGATTTTAATTTATAATAAAGATGCATTTAAAGAAGCGGGCTTAGATCCAGAAAACCCACCAAAAACATATGAGGAATTAAGAGTAGCTGCAAAAGCATTAACAACAGATGAGCAATACGGCTTCTCAGTGTTAAACTATGGCTGGTTTATTGAAGAGTTAATTGCAGCACAAGGCGGTTTATTTGTAAACGAGGAAAATGGACGTAAAGGCAATGCAACAGAGGCAGTATTTAATAGTCCAGAAGGTCAAAAAGTATTTAATTTAATTAGCGAGATGTATAATGAAGGCACATTCTATAACACAGGGCAAAACTGGGACGATATGCGTGCAGCCTTCCAATCAGGTAAAATTGCAATGTATCTGGATTCATCAGCAGGGGTGCGAGGCATGGTTGAACAATCACCATTCGAAGTAGGCGCAGGCTATTTACCTGTTCCAGAAGGCACTGAATGGGAAGGTGTTATTATCGGTGGTGCTTCATTATGGATGGCAAACGGTATTGCAGAGGAGCAACAAAAAGCAGCTTGGGAGTTTATGAAATACTTAACATCAGCAGAGGTACAAGCACAATGGCACGTAAACACAGGCTATTTTGCGATTAATACGGATGCATATAATGAAGACATTGTAAAAACGGAATGGGAAAAATACCCGCAATTAAAAGTGACTGTAGATCAATTAGCTGCTACAAAACCAACAGCTGCAACACAGGGTGCATTAATTTCTGTATTCCCAGAGGCACGACAAAAAGTAGTAAATGCAATGGAAAGCTTATACCAAGGAGCAAAGCCTGAAGAGGCGTTGAACAAAGCGGTACAGGAAACAAATCAAGCACTTGAATTAGCGAATCGAAAAAAGTAAAAGGGGCGTTCAATATGAGTAAACCCGCAATTTTTGCACATCGAGGTGCAAGCGGTCAATTTCCTGAAAATACGATGCTGGCTTTTGAAGAAGCATTGCGCAGTGGTGTTGATGGCATTGAATTAGATGTTCAATTGACAAAGGATGGAGAAGTCGTGATTATTCATGACGAAAAAGTTGATCGCACAACAAATGGCCAAGGCTTCGTAAAGGATTTTACATTAGCTGAGCTAGAGGAATTGGATGCGGGGAGTTGGTTTTCTTCAAAATTTGCAGGACAGCGCTTAATGACACTAGATACAGTGCTCGCTTGGATGCAAGAGGAAGGCAATCATTTACGTTTAAATATTGAGCTAAAAAACGACCAAATTCAGTATGTAGGACTTGAAGAAAAGGTGCTATCTTTAATTGAAGATTACGATTTGCAGGAGCGCATTATTATTTCTTCCTTCAATCCATTTAGCTTACAGCGTGTGCGCATGCAAAATGCAGAGATTGAGATGGGTTACTTAGTTTTAGGTACGCCAGAAAATGCACTTTGGATTGCTAAGGAAATTGGTGCAAATGCTATTCATTGCGAAGCACCATACGCCTTGTCAGCATATGGTGAAGCTGCAAAGAGGGCTGGCTATCCACTGCGCATTTATACAGTAAATGCGGAAGACGAATACAAGCAATTAGTAGAAGCAGGCGTAGAGGTTATTATGACGGACTTCCCAGAGCGCTTTAAATAAATAAGCCGCAGGAGCCTATTTGGTTTCCTGCGGTTTGTTTTTGGTGATATGATGGAATAATAAGTAATGAAGAAGGTGGTGAATGCATGTTTCAACAAATAGATAAAAAGAAGGCTGTTTTAGATGCAAAGCGGCCTTTACCAAAATATACAGTGCAAAGCTTGCGAGAAAAGCTATTTTTAGAATGGACGTATAATTCAAATGCAATTGAGGGCAACACCTTAACAATTAATGAAACAAAAGTAGTGCTTGAAGGTATTACAGTAGGAGGGAGGACATTACGTGAGCATTTAGAGGTTATTAACCATCGAGATGCAATCCGTTATGTAGAAGAAGTTGTACAAAAAGAGGAGCCATTTTCACAATGGCAAATCAAAAATTTACATCATCTTGTATTAAAAGGAATTAATGATAAGTATGCAGATGTTTATCGTGATCAACAAGTATTTATTTCAGGTGCAACGCATACACCACCAGCGCCGTTTAAAATTCAAGAGCAAATGAATGCACTCATAACATGGTATGAAACGGAGGCACAGCAGTTGCATCCTATCGCAAGAGGTGCAATGCTACATGTCATTTTTGTAGGGATTCATCCATTTATTGATGGGAATGGTCGCACTTCAAGGCTATTATTAAATTTAGAACTAATGAAAAATGGCTACCCACCAATTGTGATAAAGGTTGAAAATCGTTTGGCATATTATAATGCTCTAGATAAATCTCATGTAATGAAGGATTACCAAGACTTTATTATGCTAGTAGCCTCTGAGGTCGAAGCTTCGTTGGATTTATATTTAAGTGCAATAAACTGATGATAAAACCTGTAAGGACTCGTCCTTGCAGGTTTTTTCGCAAAGCAACTACAGGTTGCACCTTGATGCGCCTAGAACTAGCTTTACTTTTGGTCGTACTTTTTGAATACTGAAAATGTAAGGAAGGGCGATGAGAGAGCATGATTTTTAGTGAACGCTTAAAGCAGGAACGGGAGAAAAAAGGATGGTCACAGGCTGAGCTTGCAGAGAAAATTCATGTGAGTAGACAGTCTGTTTCAAAATGGGAAACAGGCAAAAACTATCCAAGCATCGAAGTGATTATCGAATTAAGTGATTTATTTGGTATTACCATTGATGAATTATTAAGGAGTGACGAGGAATTGAAAGAGAAAGTAATCCAAGATAGCAAACAGCTAGCATATCCAAAGTGGAAAGGCTTTTTTGATAGCATCTTTTTATTAGGAGCGTTTTTATTAGTCGCAAAATTAGCGATTATGGGCTCTAATTATTTCTTTGATACAAATATTTTAATGCTAGAGGGCATCCCGAAATTTATAATGAATTTCCTACCTTTAATTTTAATGGTAGTAGGTGGAGTGGGGAGTGACAACCTAAAAAATAAATATCAATAACGACCATAACCACAAGAATAAGGACGAAAGGATGCATAGTTTTTTGTTAAAATAAATGCTATAAAGGCGGTGGATTGCATGAAGCTTAATCTTACATTTGAAGAGATGTGGGAAAAAATTATCGCTTGTGACTATAAATACGATGGTCTGTTTTTCACAGCAGTTAAAACGACGAAAATTTATTGTCGCCCTTCTTGTAAATCAAGGAAGCCGAAAAAGGTCAATGTAGCCTTTTATGATGACAGAAAGACAGTGGAGGCGGCAGGCTTTCGCCCTTGTAAAAGATGCCAGCCTGAAGTTGAGCATTCGCCACATGATGCGGTTGTCAGGAAAGTTATTGCATTTTTAGTGAACCATTATAAGGAGTCCATAACACTGAGCGATATAGCAGAGCAAATTGGGTTAAGTCCATATTATTTAGATCGTTTATTTAAACAGGAAACTGAGGAAACACCACGCAGCTATTTGGAGAAAATACGCATTGATAAAGCGGCATATCTTTTGAATAGCACAAAGCTAACAAATTTGGAGATATGTTATGAGGTAGGCTTTCATAGCCCGTCTAATTTCTATAAAGTATTCCGTAACTTAAAAAATTGCTCACCT
The DNA here is from genome assembly GCF_025291715.1 of Metasolibacillus sp. Taxonomy (GTDB): domain Bacteria; phylum Bacillota; class Bacilli; order Bacillales_A; family Planococcaceae; genus Metasolibacillus; species Metasolibacillus louembei. The sequence continues at coordinate 1,474 of NZ_JAMBIZ010000010.1, read as the reverse complement.
AGTGAGTACAGAAGAGGGCTTCAATATGCAGTGGAATGACTATCAGGCTTATATCGAAATAGTGCCTCCTAAAGAATTTAGCTTTGATGAATGCTTGATTTATTTAAATCGCTCTGATTTAGAGGTACTACATCGCATAAAAGGTCAGGTGGTATACAAGCTAATACATGGTGTTTTATGTAAAGTAGAGTGGGTTAATTGCTGTATAAAATCAGAGTTTCTTATGGAAATCCCTCCAGCTACTAAGCGTGAGAAAATCGCACAGTATATTTGGGAATGGTTTGATTTGGAGCAAAATTTGCAGGAGTTTTATGAAGTGGCTAGGCAGAATCAAATATTACAGCCACTTATTGAAAAATATAAAGGCTTGCGAATTGTTTGCATCCCTGATTTGTTTGAAGCATTTGTTTGGGCGATTAGTGGACAGCAAATTAATTTAACATTTGCCTACACATTAAAAAAGCGATTAATTGAGCAATTTGGAGAATGTGTTATGTTTGAGGGAGAGTCATTTTGGCAGTTTCCTCAAGTTGAAAAAATTGCGACATTAAATGTAGATGACTTAAAGTCGCTTCAATTTACTACAAGAAAGGCAGAATATATCATTCATATTGCACAGGAAATAATGAATGGTAAGCTTTCGAAGAAGCAGTTACTACAAGAGCAACATATGGAGAAATCTTTAACAGCGATTAGAGGGATTGGTGCATGGACAGCAAATTATGTGATGATGCGCTGCTTACATCAACGCTCCGCCTTTCCAATAACCGATGTCGGCTTGCATAATGCACTAAAGGTTATACTAAATTTGGAGAATAAGCCCACAATCGACGAAATTGAAAGCTATGCAGTGAATTGGCAAGACTGGCAGGCATACGCAACCTTTTACCTTTGGAGGTCATTATATGGAGAAAAAATATAAATTATACTATAAATCCCCACTTGGCACACTTGAAATCGTAGGAACAGCACAGGCAATCTTTTCAATAGTATTTGTGGAAAAGGAAAACATAGTAGAGGATGAAGTGCCACCAGTTTTATCGGAATGCTATAACCAGCTAGATGAATATTTTAAAGGGGAGCGCCAAGAATTCACTGTCCCATATTACTTTGAAGGAACTGATTTTCAAAAAAGAGTGTGGGGCGCTTTAACGGATGTTCCCTATGCACAAACAGTTTCTTATAAAGATATTGCGGTAGCGACTGGCTATGACAAGGCGGTTCGTGCTGTTGGCAGTGCTAATGGAAAAAATAAGCTCAGCATCATTGTGCCATGTCACCGCATTATCGGCTCTAACGGCACATTAACAGGCTATGCTGGTGGTTTATGGAGAAAGGAATGGCTGTTGCAGCATGAGCAGACGATGAAAAAGGACAAGTCTTAAATAGGCTTGTCCTTTTCATGTGCGCCCAGCATGCGCATGAACTATAGGGTGCAAGTCCCGAACCCCGAAGACAGAAGTAGAGGTTAGCC